>NZ_PRDA01000043.1 GCF_002964845.1 Thermus tenuipuniceus | reverse complement strand
CCAGGGCCTCCTGCCACGCCTGGCTAATCTCCTTGGCCTGCTCCATGGCGAACCTCCTTGAGGCTAAGGGTAAGGGGGGACGGGCGTCTCAGGAGCAAGGTAAAGGGAAAACCCGTACACCCCGAAGGTGGTGTAGCTGTTAAAAGCCACACCCCGGCCTCAGGACTGGAGGAGGGCCTCCGCCTCGAGGCGGGCCAGCACGCTTTCTAGGCTCCCCCCTTGCCAGCGCTCCACCGCATAGGCCGAGAGGGGAAACCGCTCCCTAAGGCGCCGCAAAAGCCCGGCCGCGTCCTCGGGACGGCTTCCCTGGAGCACGAGAAGGTACCCCCCCTCCAGCCGGAAGGCCAGGTCCCCCCGGCGGAGTTCCCCTTGGAGCCGCTCAGGGGGCGCGGAGGTGGAGAGGTACACCAAGACGAGGGGCCGCCTCAGGGCTAGGCCCTCGAGGGCCCCTGCCAGGCGCAAGAGGTCCTCCCGCCCCCCTACCCCCTCCAAAGCGGGCAAAAGCGGGGCCTCCTTCCCCGTGCCCAAGAAAAAGGCTGCCCCTAGGGCCAAAACCCCTAGGAAACCGCCCAAGGCCGCAAACCCCGAAGCCTCCGCCCCGGTGATCAGAAGGGCGCTATCCAAAGCCACCTGAAAGGCCAGGAGCCCCAAACCCGCCACCAAAAACGCCTGCACCCCATAGGCCACGGGAAAGCGGGAATACAGGCTGGCCACCGCGGCCAGCGCCAAGGCCATGAGGAGAAGCCCCAGGCCCCGCTCCACCTGGCCCAGGGGCTCCCAAAGGGCCAGGGGCGATAAGCCCAAGAGAAAGAGGGCCCAGGGCAGAAGGAACAGCCAGCGCATGCTCGCCCCCAGCCTACCACGTCCCCCCTCGCTTACCATGAGGGGGATGGAGCCCCTCTCCGAACGCCTCCGTCCCAGAAGCCTGGACGAGGTCCTGGGCCAGCCCCACCTCACGGGGCCCAAAGGGCTTTTAAGGCGGATGCTGGAGGCGAAAAGGCTTTCCTCCATGGTCCTCTTCGGCCCCCCCGGCACGGGCAAGACCACCTTGGCCCAGATCCTGGCGGAAGGGGTGGGCAAGCCCTTCCTAAGGCTTTCCGCGGTGGAGGCCGGGGTTAAGGAGGTAAGGGCGGTGGTGGAAAGGGCCAGGAAGGAGGGGGGCCTAGTCCTCTTCCTGGACGAGGTGCACCGCTTCAACAAAGCTCAGCAGGACGCCCTCCTGCCTCACCTGGAATCGGGCCTCCTCACCCTCGTGGGCGCCACCGCGGAAAACCCAGCCTTTGAGCTCACCCCTGCCCTCCGCTCCCGCCTCCGCTTCTTTCCCCTAAGGCCCCTTTCCGAGGAGGACCTCCTCGCCCTCCTCAAGAAGGCCCTCACGGACCCCAGGGGCCTCCCGGAAACCCCTTTTGAGGAGGAGGCCCTCCGCCTCCTGGCCCAGGCTGCCGGAGGCGACGCCCGCTTTGCCCTCAACACCCTGGAACTGGCTGCCTCCTTGGGCCGGGTGGACAAGGGGAGCGTGAGGGAGGCCCTGGGAGCTGAACGTTTTGCCATGGACCGGGGAGGGGACCTGTTTTACGACCTGGTCTCCGCCCTGCACAAAAGCCTCAGGGGAAGCCACGTGGACGCAAGCCTCTACTATCTGGCCAGGCTTCTTAAGGCCGGGGCCGACCCCCTTTACCTGGCCCGACGCCTCATCCGGGTGGCGGTGGAGGATGTGGGCCTCGCCGACCCCCTGGCCCTGCGCCTGGCGGTGGCGGCCAAGGAAGCCTACGAGGCCCTGGGAAGCCCGGAAGGGGAGCTGGCCCTGGTGGAGGCCACGGTTTACCTGGCCTTGGCCCCCAAGTCCAACAGCGTATACGTCGCCTGGCAAAAGGCAGAAGCGGCGGCCAAGGCCCACCCTGAGGCCCCCGTGCCCCTCCACCTGCGGAACGCCCCCACCGGCCTGGCCAAGGCCCTGGGCCACGGCCGGGGCTACGCCTACTACCACGAGGACAAGGAAGGGAGCTTCGCCCAGGACTACCTGCCCGAGGGCCTCGAGGGGCTCCGCCTCTTTGAGGCCACGGGGGAGGGGTGGGAAGAGCGGGTTCGGGAGAGGCTAAGGGCCCTCAGGGAGCGTTTTGGAAGCTGAAGCCAAGGGCCAGGTACGGTCCCATGGGACCATACCCTCCTTCCACGGCCACCCCCTCCCCCCAGTAGCCCAGGGTGAGCTGGGGGGCCAAGGACGCCCAAGGCGTAACCTGCAACCGGGGCGAGAGGTAAAAACCCTCCCCCACCCGCAGGAGGAGGCCTGCATCGGCGGAAGCCCCGCTGACCCCTCCTTGGCCGAGGTCCACCCAGAGGGATACACCCCCATCCAAGCTCAGGCCCTCCGCCAACCGTACCTTTGCCCCCAGGCGGAGGGGAAGCTGAAAGCTCAGGCTAAACTCCTTCTGCCCATCCCCCACGGCGTAGCCCAGATAGGGCAAGCCCCAGACCGGGTAGGGGCTACTTACAGGGGCGGGGAAAAGACTACCCCCCAGGGTGAAACGCTCCCCTCGAACCGGCTCAGGAGGCTGGAGCACGGCCGTGGGCACGCAGGCCGAGAAGAAAACCAAGCCCGCAAGCAAGGCCCACCTCATGGTTCCCCCCTAAAGCCGGACCGCTGCGGAAAGGCTGAAGAGGGCAGCCCCTGACCCGCCCGCCCGCGGATTGAAGAGCACCCCCACCTCGCCCAAGAACCCCTCGCCGGCATAGCCCAAGGTGCCCTGGTAAAGGAAGCCGGACACGTTCAGCTCCTGGGAGGTGAACCCCAGCCAGTGTACCCGAGGGGAGAGGTAAAAACCCCCCAGGCCCACCAGGAGGCCCGCGTCCACCGCCAGGGGCACCCCGTCCCCGCCCAGGAACGGAGGCAAGGTGAGGCCGAGGTCCAAGGAGAGGCCGGGGGCTAGGGCCTGCTTGACCCCGCCCCGTAGCCCCAGCTGCACGGAAAGGTTGTACTCGGTCTGACCATCCCCCTGGGCGTAGGCGGCGTAGGGGATCAAAAACGCGCCCCCTTCCCCGCCCAAGGCGCTAAGACCGAAGGCCAGGCTCCGCCCGGAAACCGGCTCCGGACTCCGCAAGACCGCCACCGGCAGGCACCCGGAAAGGAAAACCGCCAGGGCCAGCAGGTACGCCCTCACGTTTTCACCCCCTTGGCCTGATTGTAGCGCCTTAACCCTTAAGCCCCTCCTCAAAGGTGGCCACCACCCGCCGTTCAAAGGCCAGGTAGAGGAGGGCGATGGGCAGCACCGAGAAAAGGGCCGCCGCCGAGAGCAGGCCCCAGTCCGTGGGGTACTTGCGCTGCAGATCGGTGAGCCAGGTCTGCAGGGTCCAAAACCTGGGGTCGGAAACCATCACCCTGGGGTAGAGCACCAGGTTCCAATGGGCGGCGAAGGCCAGGACGCCCGCGGCCACCAAGGTAGGCCGCACCAGGGGAAAGAGGATGCGGAAGAGGAGCACCCGGTGCCCCGCCCCGTCCAGCCGGGCTGCCTCCAAAAGCTCCTCGGGCACCGCCCGCATGGCCTGGTAGACCAGGTAGATGACGAAGGGGCTGGCGGCGAAGGGAAGGAGCAGGGCCCAGAAGGTGTCCAGGAGGGAAAGCCCTTTGAGGATGCCATAGAGGGGGACCAGAAGAAGCTCGGCGGGTATGGCCATCAGCACCAGGTAAAAGGGCAGAAGCCCAAACCCCGCCCTTATGGCATAGGCAGCCAAGAGGGCGGTGAGGAGCTGAAGGAAGACCACCCCCGAGGAAAGCCCCAGGGAGAAGAAAAGCCGGCCCCAAAACCCTTCTTTCGCCAGGCCCCGCACGTTCTCAAGGCTAAAGCCCACCTTGGAGAAAAGCTCCCCGGAGTACACCGCTTCCTTGGGCATGAAAGCGGCGTAAGCCATCCATAGAAAGGGAAGGAGAGCGAAAAGCAAGACCAAAAAGACCAGAAGATGCCCCAAAGCCCGGCTCACGTGCCCAATATACCCCACAGGGGCCTGGGCCTTATGATGCTTCCATGCCACCTCTCTCCGGCATCAAGGTCCTGGACCTCTCCCGGGTCCTAGCAGGGCCCCTTTGCACCATGATCCTGGCCGACCTGGGGGCGGAGGTGGTCAAGGTGGAACCCCCTTGGGGGGACGAGACCCGGGGCTGGGGACCCCCTTTTGTGAAGGGGGAGAGCGCCTATTTCCTCTCCGTGAACCGGGGCAAGAAGAGCTTGGCCTTGGACCTCAAGACCCTCGAGGGCCAGGAGGTGGTGCGCAGGCTCGCCCAAAGGGCCGATGTCCTGGTGGAAAACTTCAAAACCGGGGACCTGAGGCGCTACGGCCTGGACTATGAAAGCCTGAAGGAGCTTAACCCCCGCCTGGTCTACCTCTCCATCACCGGCTTCGGCCACACGGGACCCAGGGCCCAAGAACCCGGGTACGACGCTGCCTTGCAGGGCTACACCGGCATCATGTCCGTGACCGGGGAGCCAGAAGGCCCCCCCATGAAGGTGGGGGTGGCCTGGATCGACGTGATGACGGGCATGATGGGGGCGGTGGCGGTGCTTTCCGCCCTTTACGAGCGGGAAAAAAGCGGCCTGGGCCAGCACATCGACCTTTCCCTCTTTGACGTGGGCCTCTTCGCCCTGGCCAACCTGGGGGAAAGCTACCTCCTCACGGGCAAACCCCCGGGGCGCCTGGGCAACGCCCACGCCCAGATCGTGCCCTACGGGGCCTTTCCCGCGGCGGACGGCTGGCTGGTTTTGGCAGTGGGGAACGACGAGCAGTTCGCCAGGCTCTGCCAGGTCCTGGGCCTGCCGGACCTCCTGGCGCGGTTTCCCACCAATGCAGAGAGGGTGGAGGCAAGAAAGGAAGTGATGGAGGCTATTTCCAAGGTGCTCAAGACCCGACCTCGGGCCCACTGGCTGGAAAGGTTCAGGGAGAAGGGCATCCCCGCCGCTCCGGTGAACGACCTGGCCGAAGCCTTCCAAGACCCCCAGGCCCAGGCCCGGGCGGCCATCTGGACCCTTCCCCACCCCCTTTTGGAAGCCCTGCCCACCCTGGCGAACCCTTTGCGCTTCCTGTCCCGCACCCCGGCAAGCCCCTCCCTGCCCCCGCCCCTGTTGGGGGAGCACGCGCAGGCGGTGCTGAGGGAAGCAGGCTATACGCCGGAGGAGGTGGCCCGGCTTGTGGAAAAGGGTGTGGTCCGCATCCAGGCCAAGGAAAGGCAGTGAGGAAAATCCTCGTCCCCAAGGCCCCTTTTGCCCCTGGGTCCGCTATTCACGGGTTCTTTTGGCCTGTGGATAACCTTGTGGATAACTGCCCCCGGCGCCCCAGCGGCACCCGACCCGTGGCGCTTAGGGCTGCTTCCTTCCGGACCTGACCCGGTTCACGCCCGGACCGTCGCGCTGGACCGGGGGCTTGGGTAGTATAGCACCCATGGAAGCCCTAAGGCTAGAGGGCCTGGGCAAGCGCTACGGGCGCAAGCCCATCCTGGAGAAGATAAACCTCTCCGTGCACCCCGGGGAGGTCTACGCCCTGGCGGGACCCAACGGCTCGGGGAAGACCACCCTGATCCGCCTGGTCACCGGCCTGGCCTTTCCCAGCGAGGGAAGGGCCCTCCTCCTGGGCGAGGACGTGCACCAAAACCCCCAAGCCCGGCGCCACCTGGGGGCGGTGGTGGAGGCTCCAGCCGCCTTCTATCCCTACCTTACGGGCCGGGAGAACCTCAGGATGCGGGCCTACCTGGCTGGGGTGAAGGAGGAAGACCGAATCACGGAGGTGCTGGCTCGCTTAAGGCTCCTCGCCGTGGCCGACCAGAAGGTGGGGAGCTACTCCCTGGGACAACGCCAGCGCCTGGGCCTGGCGGCAGCCATCCTGCACCGGCCCAAGGTTTTGGTCCTGGATGAGCCCACCAGCGGTCTGGACCCCGAGGGAGTGGAGCTGGTCCATGGCCTCTTGCAGGAAATGGCCCGGGAAGGCGTGGCAGTCCTGCTCTCCACCCACCACCTCGAGGAGGTAAGCCGCTACGCCCACAAGGTGGGCATCCTGGGAGGGGGCAGGCTTTTGGACGAGGTGGTCCTGGAGGGGCGGAAAGCCTACCGCCTCGAGGCCGAGCCCCTGGAAGGCGCCCTGGCCCTCCTGAAGACCCTGCCCCAGGTGGCCTCGGCCAGGATCCAAGGCCAGGCCATCCTCTTTGAGGGCGAGGTGGAGGCCGCCTTAGGAGCCCTCCTTAGGGAGGGCTACCGGGTGAAGGCCCTCCATCCCCAAGGCTTTGACCTAAAGCTCTACTACCAGGAGAGGGTGAAGCATGCTTAGGCTTCTGGTCTTTGAGCTCTACAAGCTCTTCCGCCTGCGCTCGGTGCAGCTTGGGCTTCTGGCCGCCTTCCTTCTTCCCTTCCTGTGGGCCCTGGCCCCGGGGCTTAAAGAAGCGTACGGCCTAGTCCTGGCCTCGGGCTGGCAGGTGGTTTCCCTAAGCCTGATGGCGGGGATGGAGTTCCTCTTTCCCTTTCTGGTGATGATGGCGGCCAGCGAGTCCTTGGGAAGCGAGGTGGCTCAAGGCACCTTGAAAAGCCTCCTCCTCCACCCCCTCCCCCGGACCCGGCTGATCCTGGCCAAGCTCCTCTCTGCCCTCCTCTATCCCTTCGTCCTCCTTTCGGCAAGCTTCCTGGGAAGCCTCCTGGCAGGCCTGCCCCATGGGCTAGGAGGGTTCTACGGGGGCACGGGGCTTGGGGCAGGAGGGTTCGCCGGGGTAGGCTTTCTGAGCGCCCAAGAGGCCCTTGGCCAACTCCTTTCCGCCCACCTCCTGGCGGGGATCGTCCTGCTGCCCCTCGCCGCCTTAGCCCTCCTCTACGCCACGGTCTTCCTCTCCACCACGGCAAGCGCCCTGGCGGCGGTGGCCACCTTGCTTCTCATGCGCCTCCTGGTGGCCTTCCCCACCCTTACCCCCTTCCTCCTCACCACCTACCTGGACCTCCACTTAAGGCCCAACGCGGCGGGGCTTGGCCTGCCCCTCCTCCTCATCTACACCCTGGGCTTTGCCCTCCTGGCGGCCTTGGTTTTTGAACGCAAGGACCTCTAGAAGGGATGGGGTTCAGAAACGCCCACGAAGCGCCCTTGCTCCACGAACTCCGCCGTCCCCATCCCCGCCCCCACCGCGTAACCCACCGTGGGGTAAAGGGTGAGGGACCAGCGCTTCCTATGCGGAAAACAGGGTAACCCCCCGTTTCAGGAAGGCCCTTTTCAAGTGGGGCAGGAGGGGAAGGGCCGGGGCCTCCGCCTCCACCAAAATGGTCTCCCCTTCCTGGGCCACGAGGTAGCCCTTCGGGCCGACCGAGGCAGTACCCCACCAGGAGTTGAGCGAAAGCGGCTTCCACTTTGTTATCATAGGGCCAAGATGGCAGAACCCAAGATCACGCCCTTGGCCCGGCGTCTTGCCGAGGAAAACGGCATAGCCTGGCGCAGGCTCCAGGGCACCGGCCCCGATGGCACCATCGTGGAACGGGACATCCTCGCCTTCCTGGCCAAGGTGATGGCCGGGGAGGTGGACCTGCCCCCCACGCCGGAAGAGGCCCCGCCCCTGCCCCCGGAAGAGGAGCTGAAACGGGTCCAGGAAGTCCTGGACCGGGAAGGGGTGGACCTGGAAGACGTCCTCCCCACCCCGCCCAAGGCCCCCACCCTGGCGGTGGAGGAGGTGGCCGAGGAGGAGCTGGACCTCGAGCCCGCCCTCCTGGAGGACCTGGACCTAGACCTGGAGGAGGACCTCCTCCTGGCCAAGGAACCCGCCCGGGAAGACCAAGCCCCTTCCCTCTCCGGGCCGGAGGAAGGGAAAACCCTCCTCCCCGAGCCCGTAGAGGAGGAACTTGAGGAGCTCCTTCTTCCCGACGAGGAGGAAACGCTTCCCCCTGAACCGGAGGGGCTGGAGCTGGAGGAAGACCTCCTCCTTGGCGAAACCCAGGAAGCCCCTACCCCGGAACCCCTAGAGGCCCTGGAGGAAGCGCTCCCTGCCCCAGAACCTCCGCCCCCAGCTGCCCCCGTTCCTCCGCCCAGCCCGGCCCCGGGCCTCACCGCTGCCCCGGTTCCTCCTCCTTTCCTCTTGCGGGTGCAGCGGCTACGGTTTGACCCCGGGAGGCTGGAGGCAGCCTTGGAAGCCTTCCACCAAGCCTACGGGGTGCCCCATAACCCCCTTCCCTTCCTGCTGAAGGCGGCGGAGAAGGCCCTGGCGGAGCTGGAGCTTCCCCTAAGGCCCCTCTTGGGCCAGGTGGCAGGGGAAGCGGTGCGGGGCGTAAGGCCCATGGGCGGCTTCCTCGCCCTCTTCCGCCAGCAGGAGGGGGAGGAAGGGGAGGGGCTTCTTTGCTTCGCGGGGGAGGAGGAGGTACACTCCGGCCGCCCGAGCCTTTTCCTCTCCCAGGAGGGGGTGCTTGCCGCCTCGGGCCTCGAGGCCCCCATCGCCCGGAAGCTTCTGGAAAGAGTCGCCCTTTACCTGGAAAACCCCGTGCTCCTTTTGGCCTAGCGGCGCCGCCGCTTCCTGCGGCTCCCCGGCACAGGCTCAGGGGCCTTCAGCCCCTGCAGGCGGGCCTCGAGGGCTCGTAGCTCATCCCTTAGCCTCGCCGCCCGCTCGAAGTCCAAAGCCTCCGCCGCCCGCCACATGGCTAGCTCCAGCTCGGCGATCCGCTCCTTCAGGTCCTCCCCCTCCCAGGCTTCCCCAGGAACCTTATCCCCGTACTCCTCGGGGCGGATGATGGCCCTAACCTCCTTGCGCACGGTCTCCGGGACGATGCCGTGCTCCCGGTTGTAGGCCTCCTGGAGGGCCCGCCTGCGGTTCGTCTCCCGAATGGCCCGCTCCATGGCCTCGGAAACCCCATCCGCGTAAAGCCAGACCTCCCCCCTAGCGTTCCTCGCCGCCCGGCCGATGGTCTGGATGAGGCTCCGTTCGCTCCTTAGGAAACCCGTCTTGTCCGCATCCAGGATGGCCACCAGGGAAACCTCGGGGATGTCCAGGCCCTCCCTCAGGAGGTTGATCCCCACCAGGGCGTCAAAGTGCCCCAGGCGCAGGTCCCGGATCAGGGCCTGGCGCTCAAAGGCGTCCAGCTCGTGGTGCAGGTAGCGGGCCCGTACCCCGTGCTCCTGCAAGAAGGCGGTGAGCTCCTCCGCCATACGTACGGTTAAGACGGTGACCAGGGTCCTTTCCCCCCTATTCGCCCGCTCCCGGATCCCCTCCATGAGGTCCAGAATCTGGTTCTCCGTGGGCTTCACCACCACCAGGGGATCCAGAAGCCCCGTGGGGCGGATGATCTGCTCCACCACGAGCCCCGAGTGCTGAAGCTCAAAGGGCCCCGGGGTGGCGGAGACGAAGACCACCTGGGACACCCTCTCCAAAAACTCCTCAAAGCGAAGGGGGCGGTTGTCCAGGGCGCTGGGCAGGCGGAAGCCATAGTCCACCAGGGTCTTCTTGCGCACATAGTCCCCCCGGTACATCCCCTGAAGCTGGGGCACGGTCACGTGGGACTCGTCCAGGAAGACCAGGAAGTCCTCGGGGAAGTAGTCCAAAAGGGTGTAGGGGGGCTCCCCCGGGGCCTTTCCGGTGAAGTAGCGGGCGTAGTTCTCCACCCCCGGGCAGGTGCCCATGACCCGGAGCATCTCCAGGTCGTAAAGGGTGCGCTCCTTAAGGCGCTCTGCATAGAGCACCTCCCCCCTTTCCTCAAAGTAGCGGACCCTTTCCCATAGCTCTTCCTCAATCTCCTTCAGGATCTCCTCCAGCCCTTCCGGGGAAAGGTAGTGGGTGGCCGGGAAGAGCACGAAGCCGGGAAGCTCCCTAAGCCTCTCCCCCGTAATGGGGTGCACCTGTAGGATGCGCTCCACCTCGTCCCCCCATAGCTCCACCCGCAGGGGCTCGGTCTCGTAGGCGGGGAAGATCTCCAACACCTCCCCCCTGGCCCGGAACCGGCCCGGGGAGAGATCGATATCGTTCCGGGTGTACCCCAGCTCCAAAAGCCTCTGCAAAAGGGCCTCCCGGGGGTAATAGGCCCCCTTTTCCACCACCAGGTTCCTTTGCCGGTACTCCCGGGGGTCCCCGAGGCCGTAGATGGCGGAGACCGAGGCCACCACGATCACGTCCCGCCGGGTGAGGAGGCTTCGGGTGGTGGAGTGCCGCAAACGCTCAATCTCCGGGTTAATGGAGGCGTCCTTCTCAATGTAGAGGTCCTTCCCCGGCACGTAGGCCTCGGGCTGGTAGTAGTCGTAGTAGCTGATGAAGTACTCCACGGCGTTCTCCGGGAAAAGCTCCCGGAACTCCGCGGCCAGCTGGGCCGCCAATATCTTGTTGGGGGCCAGGACCAAGGCGGGCCTCCCCAGGGCCTCGATTACCTTGGCCATGGTCACCGTCTTCCCCGTCCCCGTGGCCCCGAGGAGGGTGACGAAGCGCTCCCCATCCCTAAGGGCCTCCAAAAGCTCCCGGATGGCCTTGGGCTGGTCCCCTTTGGGGTTGGGCCCCTGGTAGCGGAAGGGCATACCTCCACCATAGCAAAGGCCCCCGCCCTTAGGGCGGGGGCCCAGCAGGACTAAGACTAGCCCGCTTAGAAGTCCACGCTGTAGGAGATCTTAAAGCCGCGGCCGTAGTTGGTGAAGGAACCAAGCGGGCCAAGGGCGAACTCACCGTAGGCCACGGTCAGGTTGTAGTACTTGGCCTCAAGGTAGAAGCCCTCCAGCTGCCCAGCCTGGGTGCCCGGCGTAGCCAGCCACGGAGCCGCGATGGGGTCCGGGCTACGGTAGATGCGATCCCGAGCGAAGTTGAAGGCTTGGTTGCCGCTACCCACCACCGGCAGACCCGCCCCAGCCAGCTGATCCCCCTCGTAGTGGGCGTAGGCCACGCTGAAGTTGAGCTTGGGCGCCAGGAAATCGCTGATCTTTACCCCAGCCCGCCAGTAGAGCTCCTTGGCCTGAGTGGCACTCGTCACCACAGACCCGTTACCCACGTAGTCGGTCTGACGGTAGGAGGCAGCTCCCTCCAGGGCCAGACCGAAGAGTAGGGGATCGGTGCTGACCTGGATGCCGCCCTTCAAGGTGGCGTAATCACCCGTGTTGGCCGCCGCACCGCCAGTAAAGCTATGGTAGCGGAAGCCTGGGTTCAGGCTGAGGAAGGCCAGCTTGAAGGGCTGGCTCAGGTTGGCGTAGACCTGGATGTCGCTAAAGCCAGACACGTAGAAGTTGGCGTACTGGGCAGTGAAGTTCAGGGTGGGGATGAGGGCATCCTGAGCCTTACCATCGTGGCTTACCCGCACACCCCAGCTGGAGGAGTACTTGTTGTTCTCGATGGTGTAGTAGTAATTGACACCAGGGTTGATGGCATCGCTTGCGGTGGTAAAGCTCAGGTAGCCCGTGCCTCCTGTGTATGCAGCGTTGTAGAAGCCCGTCAAGCTGAAGCCGCGGAAGCTACCCAGGGTAGCAGCCAGACCCCAGGCATCATAAACACTCCCGGGAGCCAAGTTGTAGTTCCCCTCGGACTCGAGGTACCCCTTGATGGCCACAGGTCCTAGGCTGGCAGAAGCCCCGATACCGAAGCCCCGGGTATTTGCCCCATAGGGCGCGCCGGCCTTGACCCCGGCGTAGTAGTCGGTGTCCTCGTTCTCCGACATCCCCGCCTTACCATCGCTGTACAGGGGATCCACCGCATGGTAATTGGCGGAAAGGCTCACCGGCCCGAGCTTGCCCTCCCCCTGGACGTAGTAAGCCCAATTGGAAAGGGTGTTATCAAAGAAGTTGGCCACCGGAGCGCCAGGGGCCTGGGAGGAAACCCAGAGGGCAGAAAGGTTCACCGGACCCAGCTCAAGCCCTCCATCCACACCGATAGCGGACTTATTGCCCAGGTTGGTGGCGTAGTTCAGGGCCAGGTTAAGCCCGGAGAAGGGCTTCAAGGCCGTGCGCACACCGAAGTAGTTGCCATTCAAGGCGGGGTTACTATCGCTAACCGTGGTGCCCGCAACCCCAGCTACGATGGTGAACTCCGGCGCCAAGGGGAACTTGCTGGCGCTGAAATTCGCCACCATACCCTGGCGAGGGTTGACGGTCTCGGTGTCGTTGTCGTTGGCAAAGAGATAATAGTTGAACTTGAAGGCGCTGTTCTTGCGGCTATAGGCCACGCTGAAAGGTTGCCCATCCACGGTGCCCTTAACACTAGCTCCGTTGAAGTAAATGGTGGGCGTACCTGAGAAGGAAGAGGTAAAGGCGTCAACCAACAAGTTGGCGCTGGCCTCGGAAACCGCCACGCCCTGGGCACTGGGAGCGGTGTTCTTGATGCCAAAGGAGAGGCTGGCTCCACCGTAGGAGATGTTGCCCTGGTTGCTGTCCCCCCTCTGCACGTTAGAAGTGGCAGAACCAAATACACCGGTAGAGAAAGCGTTGGGGAAGAGGCGGTCGATGTCAAAGTTGTTCCCGGTGTTGGTCACCACCGTGCCGTAAGTGGCCGAGAGGGAGCCCTTGACGGAGTACCGCACCTTGGAGAGCTCCGCCACCTGACCCTCGAGCTTGGACACCTTCTCGGAGAGGCCCACCAGGTCGGAGCGGAGGGCAGCGGCGAACTCCTGCACCGCGGCCACGTCCTCCTTGGAGGCGAACTGCTCAAAATCAATCCTCTGCAGGTCAGCCAGGCCCTTCTCCAGGGCGGTCACCCGGTCCTGCAGGGCCAGCACGTCCTGGTTGAGGAGGACGGCGAGTTCATTAAGGGCCTGGATGGCCTGGGCGTTGGCCTCCACCTGGGTGCCCAGGGCCGCCACGTCCCCCTTCACCCCCTCCACATCCTGGGCCAGGGCATCCAGCTGCTCGGCCAGCTGCTGGGCCTGGGCCAAGGCGGTGTCGGCGGCGATGGAGGCGGCCTCCACCCGGTCGGCCAGGTCCTGGAGGGCGGCCTGGTCCATGCCGGGCTCGGGCATAGGCTGGGCCTTCAGCTCCTCGATCAGGGCCTCGAGGCGGGCGATGTCCTCCTTGGTGGCGGCGCTGTCCTCGAGGGCGGAGACCCGCACGCCCAAGGCGGCCAGCTCAGCGGCCAGCTCCTGCACGGCGTTCTTCAGGGCCTCGAGGTCCTCGGAGGACATGGCCTCCATGGTGGGGGACTCACCCCTGGCCTTCATCTCCTCCTCAATCTGCTGCAGGAGGCGGTAGATGATGAGGGCGGCCTGGTAGCGGGTGAGGGTCTCGTTCCCCCGGTAGGTGCCGTCGGGGAAGCCCACAATGATACCCTTGGCCGCCAGGGCCTCCACGGCCTCCTTGGCCCAGTGCCCAGCGGGCACGTCGGAGAACTGGGCTAGACCGAAGCCCATGGAGAGCACGGTCAAAAGCCCCGCCAGTAGCATGACTAGCCTTTTCTTCATACTTCCTTACACCCCCTTTAGGGTTTCGGAAGCTCCGCTTTGGGCGAGTTGCCGCGTTTCCTCCCCAAAGGGCGCCTTCCGGGACGCAAGATCCGGCCTCTCACAGAGAGCTTTCGCCTTGCGTCCGCTGGTATCATAAAAGCCTCACCCGAGCCTTGTCAAGCCTTTGGCCTTAAGGTTTTGCTATACTCCGCCGAAGGAAGGGGGTGGGAGGAAGGGGAAAGCCAGCAAGCCAAGGCTAGGAGGAAGGCGGGAAGCGCAGGGGGCCCAAGGGGCCTGACGAGGTGGCGGACCCTGCAAAGGGATAACCGGCCAAGGCCGGGAAAGGTCGAGGAATCCGCGGATGCCGCCCGGGGTGTGCCCGCCCCGCCCGCCTGAGAAAAGCCCCAAGGGAAAGCCCTCTTTAGGGACAACCACGGGGCAGGGCGAAAGGATGGGAGGTTCTGGGTGGCCAAAGGCCTGGCCACCCCAAAGGACGGTATATGTGTGGGATCGTAGGCTATATCGGTTTTCGGAACACCACGGATGTGCTCATAGATGGCCTTAGGAGGCTGGAGTACCGGGGATACGACTCCGCCGGGGTGGCGGTGAGGACGCCGGAAGGGCTTAGGGTGGTGAAGCGCTCGGGGAAGCTTTCCGCCCTGGAAAAGGCCCTTAAGGAGGAGCACTTGGAGGGGCCTTTGGGCATCGGCCATACCCGCTGGGCCACCCACGGGGCCCCCACGGACCCCAACGCCCACCCCCACACCACGGAGGACGGCAGGATCGCCGTCATCCACAACGGGATCATCGAGAACTACCTGGAGCTTAAGGAGGCCCTAAGGGCGCGGGGGCACCGCTTCGCCTCGGAAACCGACAGCGAGGTCCTGGCGCACCTCATAGAGGAGAAGTACCAGGGGGACCTTTTCCAGGCCCTGAGGGAAGCCCTGAAGGAGGTGCGGGGAGCCTATGCGGTGGTGGTGGCGCACGAGGACCACCAGGAGATTGTGGCCGCCCGCACGGTAAGCCCCCTGGTGATCGGCCTGGGGGAGGGGGAAAACTTTTTGGCCTCGGACGTGCCCGCCCTCCTTCCCTACACCCGCCGGGTCATCTTCCTGCACGATGGGGACCTGGCCCGCATCCGCCGGGAGGGGGTGGAGGTCACCGACCTCCAGGGCAACCCTCTAAAGCGGGAGGCGGTGGAGATCGACTGGACCCTCGAGGCCGCCGAGAAGGGGGGCTTCCCCCACTACATGCTCAAGGAGATCTACGAGCAACCCTGGGTGCTGGAAAACACCCTGGGGGGACGGCTTAAGGAGGAGGAAGGGGATGTGGAGCTCGGCCTTGGCCTGGACCCCCTGGCCGTCGACCGCATCCACGTGATCGCCTGCGGCACCGCCGCCTACGCCGGCTGGTACGGCAAGTACCTCCTGGAAGCCCTGGCCCGCATCCCCACGGAGTGGGACGTGGCCAGCGAGTACCGCTACCGGGACCCCGTGGTGGACGAAAGGACCCTGGCCATCGCCATCAGCCAGTCGGGGGAAACCATAGATACCCTGGAGGGCCTGAGGGAGGCCAAGGCCAAGGGGGCCAGGACCCTGGGGATCATCAACGCCAAGGGCTCCAGCATCACCCGGGAGGTGGAGGACGTGCTCTACATCCATGCGGGCCCCGAAATCGGGGTGGCCTCCACCAAGGCCTACATGGCCATGCTGGCGGCCATGGCCATGCTGGCCATCCACTTTGGCCGAAGGAGAGGGACCCTTGGTAAGGAAGAAGCCCAGCGCCTCCTTAAGGAAATGCGCAAGCTCCCCCGGCTGGTGGAGGAAGTCCTAGAAAAACGTCCCCTCATCGCGCATCTGGCGGAGAAGTACCACCAAGCCCAGGACTTCCTCTTCCTGGGCCGGCACGTGCAAGCCCCCACCGCCTATGAGGGAGCCTTGAAGCTCAAGGAGATCAGCTACATCCACGCGGAGGCCTACCCCGCCGGGGAGATGAAGCACGGGCCCATCGCCCTCATTGACGAGCACCTGCCGGTGGTGGTCCTGGCCACCCAGGGGCCCCTTTACGAGAAGACCCTCTCCAACATCCAGGAGGTGCGGGCCCGGGGCGGCAAGGTGATCGCCATCGCCACCGAAGGAGACGAAGAGATTCGGAAGCTGGCCCAGGACGTGATTTACCTCCCCGAGGTCCACCCCCTGCTTGCCCCCATGGTGAGCGTGGTGCCCCTGCAGCTTCTGGCCTACGAGATTGCCGTCCTCCTGGGGCGGGACGTGGACCAGCCCAGGAACCTGGCCAAGAGCGTCACCGTGGAGTGAGGGCGGGCCTTCCAGAAGGCTACCCTTCCCCGTTGTGGCTTGCGCCATAACGGGGAAGCCCAAAAAACCATGGGCAAGCCCCATCCACCCTTGCCTATGGGGCAAGTTTCACGCATGGTCACGCAGCAGCCTCAAGAAGGCCTCCACCACCTCCGGGTCCAGGCTCTTGCCCGCCTGGGCCCGGAGTTCCTTTTGGGCCTCCTCTGGGGTCCAGGCCCGCTTATAGGGCCGCTCGGAAAGAAGGGCATCGTACACGTCCACCACGGCAAAAATGCGGGCCTCCAGAGGGATCGCCTCCCCTTTGAGGCCCCTAGGGTAGCCCGAGCCGTCCCAACGCTCGTGGTGGTAAAGGACCACGTTGAGGGTCACCTGCGGCAGAAAGGGCAGGCTTTTCAGGATCTCCAGACCCACCTCCGGATGGGTCTTCACCAGGTGCCACTCCCCGGTGGAAAGGGCCGCGGGCTTGCGCAGGATCTCGTCGGGCAAGGCCAGCTTGCCCAGGTCGTGGAAGTAGGCGCCCAGGCGGAGGGCCTCGAGGTCCGGGAAGCCCAGGGCCTTGCCCAGCCGCACGGAGAGCTCCGCCACCCGCTCCGTGTGCCCTTTGGTCTCCAAGTCCCGGTATTCCAAGACCCGGGAGAGGGCCTTCAAGGCCGCCTCCCGGGTGACCCGCAGGGCGTGCAGCTGGAAAAGGCGCTCCAAGGCCTCCTCCAGCCGCTTAGCCACCAGCTTCAATACCCCCTCATCCTCCGGGCGGTAAGGCACCCTCTCCCCAAACGAACCCAAGGCTAAAACCCCGTACCGCCGCCCCTCCGGTCTCAAGGGAACCAAGAGGGCCGACCGGAGGCCGCTTTCCGCAAAGGGCTTCAGAGCCCCAGGAAAGCGGGCGTAGTCCTCCACGTACACCGGCCCCTCCCAAAGCCGGGGGTGGCCCAGAAGCCCCTCCCCGAAGCGGATGGGGTGTTCCTCGTAAAGCCGGGGAAACCCTGGGGGGTAGCGTCCGGAGATCACCACCGGACGCACCGTCCCCTCCTGGAAGAGGTATAGCGCCCCCCCGTGGTAGGGGGTTAGGCGGAGCAGGGTGTTCAGAGCGTCTTTGGCCATAGAAAAGGGCTCCCGAGCGCTCTCCAGGGCCAGGGAAAGATCCAAAAGGGCCTGGGCCCGCTCCGCTTCCGTCCGGGCGCGCTCTAAGGCCTCTATGCGGGAGAGGACCACCCCTGCCGCCTCCGCCAGGGCCTGGATCCAAAAGCGTTCCTCGGGAAGGATCTCCCCTGCACCCCCCACGGTGTCCATGGAGAGCACCCCTATGGGCGTCCCGCCCGAGTCCCGGACGGCCACCCCCAGGTAGGCTCCTGGCTGGGGAAGGCCGGAAAGGAAGACCGCCTGGGGCTCCTGGCTCACGTCGGGGATGTAGAGGGGCTCGGCCTGCACCAGCACCTTCCAGGAAACCCCTTGCCCCTGGGGAAGCCGTACCCCCACCTGTCGCCGGGAGGGCCCCTCGGCGGCCACCAACTCCAAGACGCCCTCTTCCCTGCGGTAGAGGAAGAAGAGGACGGAAACCGCCCGGGTGGCCCCCTTGGCCGTCTTCACCACCGCCTGATAGACCTCCTCCGGGCGCTCTAAGGGGGCCAGCAGGCGCCAGGCCTGAGCCAAAGCCTCCAGGCGCCGCAGCTCCAACGCTTCAGAGGTCATCGCGGAGTCACTTTACCACCCCGGGCACCCGGGGAAGCGGGGAGGCCTCCAGGAGTCCCCAGGCCTCAAACGACCGCCCCCAGGGAAACCCCACCTGCCGAAGCTCCACACGACGCCCCTCCAGCTCCAAGTAGGGCCAGAGCCCCTTCACCGCCGAAGCCCCCTCCGGCAGGGGATCGGAAAAACGAGAACGCACCCAGGGGCGCCCCACCTCCCCCCACCAGTAGGCGAAGTAGGCCTCAGCGAGCCGCCCAAGGCGGCCCTCCGGGTCCTTAAGGAAGAGCCCCCCCTGGGCCAGGGCGCTCCCCAGGTTGTTGGCCGGGGTGCCCCAGGAGGCGTAGGCAGCAAGCCGCGCGTAAAGTCCCAGGGCCTGAAGGTAGGCCATGAGGCCGGGATCCCCCCGGTTTACCCGGGAAAGATCCGCCAGGGCCACGGGAAAACGAGGCATGAGGCGGAGCAGGTCGTGGGTGGCCTCTCTGGGATTCCGGCCCCCGTACACGTAAAGGACCAGGTCGGGCCCCTCTTCCAGGGAAACCCTTTGGGCAAAGGCGCTCTGGAGGAGCCCCGTCACCGTATCCCGCAAGGGGAGGCCCTCATAGGGTGTGATACGCCCCTCCAGGGACTCCTCCTCGTAGACTACCGCCACCTTAAGGCCGGGCCTCGAGGCCCTTAGAAGAAGGACCTGTCCCGCCTCGTCTGCTCCGGGGCGGCTGGGATAGGAAAGGGTCTTGGCCTCTTTGGGGGCAGGGGAGTTCCTTAAAGCGTCGTCCCAAACCGCTTCTAGGTAGACTCGAGGGAGTCTCGCCCAGGGGGTCAAGGCCTGCAACACAGCCAAGTTCCTTTGCCTCCAGGTAGCATCCCACCGGGGCACCACCCCGAAAAGGAGAAGCTCTCCCCCATGGCGCACCCTCCAGGAGAGCAGGGGCCCAAGCCGGGCCAGGGCATCCTCTGGGGCAAGGGGCAGGTGCCGGCTTTGCAGGAGACCCCCATAGGCCAGGGCGTCCAGGCTGGCCACCAACGCCTTTCCCGGAGTGGAAAGGAGCCAAGCCCGAAGCGCAAAGAGATCCGCCCCCAAGAAGGCGCGGTAGACTTCCTTGGGCGGGCAAACCACCAAGCCCCAGGTGCAAGGGGCCCAGTTGGGAGGGCGGTCGTCCAGGGGAAGGTAAAGGATGGAAGCTTGGGCCAGGCCCAAACCCCAAAGAAAAAGCCCCAAAAGCCCCAGGCCCCGCACCCTAAGCCCTAACTCACCTTCTCGTGGGCCTCCGCCAGGTAGCGCTCGGCCATCATGGCCGCCCGGGTGCCCGCCCCCACGCTGGTGGTGAGCTGGCGGTAGATGGGGTCGGCCACATCCCCGGCGGCGAAGATGCCTGGAACGGAGGTGAAGACCTCGTCCCGCACGGCCACGTAGCCGTCAGGCCTGAGCTCCACCACCCCCTTGAGGAAGGAGGTGTTGGGCTCATGGCCGATGAAGACAAAGACCCCATCCGTAGGGTAGACGTACTCCTCCCCCGTCTTCAGGTTTTTGAGCCTGACCCCCGTAACCTGGTCCTCCCCAAGGACCTCGGTGACGATATGGGAAAAGAGGAAGTGCATCTTGGGGTTCTGGAAGGCCCGGGCCTGGGCCACCTTGTTGGCCCTTAGCTCGTCCCGGCGATGGATGAGGGTTACTTTGCGGGCGAACTTGGTGAGGAAAAGCCCCTCCTCCACGGCCGCATCCCCGCCGCCCACCACCACTACCTCCTTGTCCCGGTAGAAGAAACCGTCGCAGGTGGCGCAGGTGGAAACCCCCCGGCCGTAGAACTTCTCCTCCCCAGGCACCCCCAGCTTCCTGGGATTGGCCCCGGTGGCGATGATGACCGCGCGCCCAAAGTAGGAGCGCTCAAACCCCCGCACCAGAAAGCCCCCGTCCTGGGCCTCGAGGCCCAGGACCTCGTCCATGATGATCCTGGCGCCGAACTTCTCCGCCTGCTGGACCATGCGGCCGGCCAACTCCGGCCCGGAGATGCCCTCGGGGAAGCCCGGGTAGTTTTCCACCTCGTCGGTCTGGGCGATCTGCCCCCCGGGAAGGCCTTTTTCCAGGATGACGGTCTTGAGCTGGGCCCGTCCGGCGTAAATCCCCGCGGTGAGGCCCGCAGGCCCCCCGCCGATGATGACCACGTCGTACCGCTCCTCCTTTTCCCCGCTTCCCGCAAGCCCAGTGAGGGTGAACTCCATGGATCCCTCCTCCTCCGTCCAGGTTACACCCCCACATACCCAGTGGGGGTATAGCCCATCCAGTTTCCCCCAAGCCCGGGGCGCCCGTCAAGGGAAATCCGGCCCCGGTATAAAGGCAATCCGAGCCGCATCTGGTGACCCCAGGGGGATTCGAACCCCCGTCTCGGCCTTGAGAGGGCCGTGTCCTAGGCCTCTAGACGATGGGGCCGTGCGCGGCTCGGACTGCTTCTGGTGACCCCAGGGGGACTCGAACCCCCGCCGCCGCCTTGAAAGGGCGGTGACCTAACCACTAGTCGATGGGGCCAGGTTTTGGCTGGGGTGCGTGGACTCGAACCACGACCGGCGGATCCAGAGTCCGCTGTCCTGCCGTTAGACGACACCCCAGCGGCACTTGCCCGATCCCTCGGGCAGAGGTTATGGTACACTCTGAAGGGCAGATTGGCAAGCCCCAGGGTGTCCTCCTATGGCGTCACACGAGGAAAGCCTTTTGCAAGTTCTAAGCCAGTACATTTCCCCCCGGGCTGCGGGAAACCTGGTGAGGCGGACCCTGGCTCAGAGGATGCCCACCTCCCCAGCGGAGTGGGCGCGCCTTCTAGAGGAAACCCTCTGGCCCGAGCTGAGCCGCCTTCTTCCCTTCCAGGAGATGCCCCCGGAGCTCAAGGCCTTGGTGCGGGAATGGAGGGAACAAGCCCCTTTCCCGGTGGCGGAAGCCGAGGCCTCCGAAGCCGAGGAAGAAGAGCTGCCCCTGGAGGCGGTGGACCTCGAGGATCCCTCAGCCCGCCAGCAACTGGCCAGAAGGCTCGCCCGCCTGGAGGGGGTAACAGGGGTGGTGGTGGCCGGAAAAAGCGGTAAGGAGGAGCTTTTTTCCGGGGACCCCGTGCCCTTGGATCTGGCCTACCCCCTCCTGAGGCGTCAGGGTTACGGGGTTTTCTATGCCCTTTTGGAGGGGGAAATCGTGGCCTTAAGGCCCCTGGCCCAGGGATACATCGGCCTTCTCGCCAGAAAGGAAGCCAACATCGGCCGCCTACTCCACGCCCTGAGGCGGCTCATATCCCTAGCGGAGGTCAGCGGATGAAAAGATGGTCTGCCCTAGCCTTGTTCCTCGGCCTTTTGGCTTTGGCCGCCCCCCTGCCCCAGGTTTACGACCGTGTGGAGGAAGCCTTAAGGCAGGTGCGCCTGGAAGACCCCACCCAGGCCCTTGCCGCCCTGGACCGGGTGCAAAGCCTTCTGCGCCAGGAAAGCGACGGGCTTCCTCCCGTGTTGCGCGACGCCACCCTTCTGCACCTCCAGGATGCCCGGCAGGCGGTGCTTAGGCAAAGCCGGGTGGACCTCGAGGCCCGCCTCTTCCTGGTGCGCCACCTCCTGGGCAAGGCCCTTTACGACGGCTTCTTCCAGGCCCCAAGCGGGGACAAGGCTGCCTACCTGGCCCGCCTATCCCGGGCCACGGACCTGTCCCCCACAGGGGTCCAAGGGGTACAGGACCTCCCCCCAGAAGAGGCCCGTCGCCGCTTGGAGTCGTCCTACCTCCAGCTTATGGCTGAGGACTTAAACCGGGCCCTCGCCGCCACCTCCCGCCCCCAGGCCTACCTGGCCCTGGCCCGGGCCTACGCCCGCTTCCTGGTGATCCAGGACAGCCTGCAAAGCACCCTAAAAGCCCAGGAGTTCGTCCAGGTCTTGGCCAAGATTTCGGGCGGGGAAAGCTCCCGGCCAGATGTCCAGGCGCTCCAAGGAAAGGTGGCCGCCTGGCGTAAGAGCCTTGCGGCTTCCGCACCTTCACCTCCACCTTCTCCATCCCCTGCCTCCCCTCAGCCCCCAGCCCCCACCGTTTCCGCACCCACACCCAGCCCCACCCAAGCCTCCTCGGCCCCACCCCCTGCTCCATCCCCCACCCAGGTACGCTTGGCGGAACCCGCCCTGCCCCAGGAGATCCGGGAGGAAGTCAGCCTCCTCCGCTTGGACCCGAAGGTGGGCCAGCAGGTGGGTGAGGCCCTACAGCGGCTGGCCATCCCTAGCCTGGTGAACTGGCTGGACCTTCTGGATGAAGTGCGCAGCAGCCTGGCCCAGGCCCAGCTCTACACGGAGACGGGCCAGTACCTGCGGGCCCGGGCTCAGCTAGGATACGCCTACAGCCGCTTCCGCCTTAAGATCTACCCCGTGGTGGGGGCCTACGCCCCCGAGCTAGCCGAACGCACTGACCGCCTTTTTTTAGCCATGCAAAACGCTGTAGGTCTGCGGACGGTGGACTTCACCGTGCTTCTAGGGGAGATTCAAGAGATAGAAGAGCGGCTGCTGGGGGGGACCCTCGGCCCCTGGCACGCCGCCCAGGTTCAAACCCAGCTCCTGCTTTTGGGCATTCCCCGGGCGGTCTTCTTCCTTCTGGCGGGAGCTTTGGCCTTCTTCCCCTTGTACTTAATCCGCCTCACCTTCGGCGGACGCAACGTCTACTGGAACCTCCTGGGACTAGCCTTCTTTTTCCTGGTTCTGCCTATCATAGCCGAGGGGCTTTCCTATCTGGGTTCCATCCTGGCTGAATACGGTGGGCTGCCCGCTTTAGGGGTTCTGGCCAACCTCTCTGTGGCCCAAGCCCTGGCTCCCTACCTGGCCTGGGGGCTTTCCGCCTTCCTGGTGGTGGCCTTCGCCGCGGCTGGGCTTAGGGGCATCGCCGCCCAGTTTGGCCTCCTCAAGGAGCGGGGGGCGGAGGTAACCCCCACGGTGGAGCGGCCCGCCACCACCCTCACCAGCGAAACCATCGTGGAGTGGGACGAGGAGTTCTAATGCCACCCCACCCTGGCTTGCGCCAGGGTGGGGGCCCTGGAAAGGCCCTATCGCGGGAGTACCTAACGGAGGAAATGAGGGACATGGCGCCACCCCGCCACGGAGGGTGGGCAGCGCCCTTCCCCACTGGCCTCGGCAGAGCCCCTCATTCCAACCGGGTACCTGGTCCCACCCCATACCCCCGCGCCCAGTCGGAGGCGGGCATGGGGCGTTTGCCCTCAGGCTGCACCTCCACAAGCCGGATGAGCCCCTCCCCGGTGCCCACCAAGACCCCTTCCCCCTCCACCCTTTGCACCACCCCAGGCTCCCCCACACCGGGCTCGGGGCGCATCCTTAGGACCTTCACCCGCTTGCCCCCGTGGAAGAAGTAGCTCCCCGGCCAGGGCTGCACCCCCCGGTGGCGGTTGTAGATGGCCTGGGCGCTTTCGGTGAAGCGGATACGCCCCTCCTCCTTGGTGAGGAGGGGGGCGTAGGAGGTCTCCCCCTCCTGGGGGGTGGGGGTGAGGTGGGGAAGGTTCTCCAGCACCCAAAGGAGAAGCTCAATGCCCTTGTCCCTAAGCCGCTCCGAAAGGGCCACCGCGTCCTCGTCGGGGCCGATCGCCGTGCGGTAGACGGCATAAAGGGGCCCGGTGTCCAGCCCTTCCTCCGTCTTCATGATGGCTACCCCGGTTTCCTTCTCCCCCCGGATCAGGGCCCAGGGCACGGGGGCTGGGCCGCGGTATTTGGGAAGAAGGGAAGGATGCAGGTTCAAGAAGCCAAAAGGGGGCACCTCGAGAAGCTCCTTGGGAAGGATCTTGCCGTAAGCGGCGGTGACCGCCCCCTCCGGGGCCACGGCCTTAAAGGCTTCCAGAAACTCCCGATTCCCCTTGAGGCGTTCGGGCTTCAAAAGGGGAAGCCCGTGGGCCAAGGCGTACTCCGCCACCGGACTGGGAGCGGGCTTCAGGCCCCGGCCCTTGGGCTTATCCGGCTGGGTAACCACCAGGACCACCTGGTGGTGGCGGTTTAGGGCATCCAAAACCGGCACCGCCCAGGCGGGCGTGCCGAAGAAGGCCACCCTCATCCCTGGGAAAGCTCCTTCAAAAGCGCCCTGGCCTCCTTTTGCATCCGGGCCAGCTCCGCCCGGTTTTCCTCCAGGAAGGCTTCTCGCTTGGCCTTGGGCAGGCGTTCGAAGAAGAGGATGCCGTCTAGGTGGTCAATCTCGTGCTGGAAGACCCTGGCCATATACCCCTCCAGCTCCAGGGTTCGGGGCCTTCCCTCCTCGTCCTGGTATTCCACGCGGATGCGCTCCGCCCGGGGTACCTCCTCGGCGTAGAGGCCGGGGAGGGAGAGGCAGCCTTCCAGCCCCTCCACCTCCCCCTCCCGGTGGGTGATCACCGGGTTGGCCACCACGTAAATCCGGCGCGCTAGGTCGCGGAGAGGCCTCTCCTCCCCCTCGGGCTCGTCGGCGTACTCCACCGCCACAAAGAAGCGCTGGGAAAGCCCAATCTGGGGTGCGGCCAGGCCCACTCCCCGGGCCTCAAACATGGTCTCCAGCATGTCCTCGGCAAGCTTCCTGAGGCCCCCAAAGTCCTGCACAGGCCGCGCCCGCTTGCGGAGCACCGGGTCCCCGTAAAGGCGTATGGGGTAGATCATCCCACCTATTCTAGCGCAAGCCGCACCTTACCCAAAACCTCCCCCAGGACCCTCACCCCCGGAGGCAGGTTAAGGACCAAAGGGGCCGAAACCTCTCCCGGGCGGAAGCTTCCTTCCAGCCTCGCCTCCACCCGGGTTAAGCCGTCCAAAGCCTCCTTGGGCCCCACCACCTCCACGGCCCTGGGGGCATAGTCCACCACCCTTAAGCCCGCCGGGGGCTTCAGGATCAGGGGGACCTGCTTGCGGAAAAGGGGGGCTTCCCGGGACACCACCTGCACCTGGGCGGGAAGAAGCTCCACCCCGGGAAGGGGCCCCTGGGGGCCAAAGGCGGTGAGGGCCACCGTATCCCCCCCAAGGTCCAGGCCCAAGGCCACCACCGCCTCCTCTACCCGGCTTCTCGGCCCCTTGGCCTCCACAAAGGCGGGCTGGGTTTCCACCCACGCCCCCTGGGAAAGGACCTCCACCGGCAGGGTGCGGGTGAGGAGGGCCTCCACCCGGCCCTCCACCCGGGCGGGGCGGATCTCCAAAACCTCCACCCCCTGGGGCACGGCCACCCGCACCTCCCGGGAAAAGGCCCCCTCAGCCCCGGAGAGGTCCAGGTAGGCGGACACGGGAAGCCTGGCCCCCTCCACCAGAGGAGCCGGCCCCCTTAAGCGCAGCATGACCTCCTTGGGCACCCCCTCCGCGGTGCGCTCCCCCCCCAGGCCCACCACCTGCAGGGGCACGCTCACCGCCCGCTCCACCACCGGAGCCCTTTCCTTTAAGGAGTACCAGACGGCAAAGGCCGCCAAAAGGGCGATGAGGAAACTCCCCCAGTCACGCACGGAGCACCTCCTTGAGCTTTTCCCGCAGGGCCTCGAGGCTCATGGGGGGGGAAAGCCTCCCCCCCTCCGCCAGCCTTATGGCCCCCGTTTCCTCACTCACCACGATCACCAGGGCATCGGAAACCTCGGAAAGCCCCAGGGCCGCCCGGTGCCGGGTGCCCAGGCCCATGCGGGCCTCGGAAAGGGGAAAGACGCACCCCGCGGCGAAAAGCCGGTCCCCCCTCAGAATGGCCCCGCCATCGTGCAAGGGCGTGCCGGGGTAGAACACCGTCTGGAGTAGCCGGGCGGAAAGCCGGGCCTCGAGGATCTCCCCCGTGGCCGCATACTCCCCCAGGGGGGTGCGCCGTTCCAGGGCCAGGATGGCCCCGTAGCGCCGTTCGGAAAGCCGGGCCAGGCCCAAAAGGAGCTCCTCCAGGGCCAAGGAAGGGGCCCTGGGCCCCTGCGCCCGACCGAGGCGCTCCAAAAGCCCCCTGAGTTCGGGCTGGAAGACCACGATCAGGGCAAAGGCCCCCAGGGTGGCGGCGTTCCCCAAAAGCCAGGATAGGGTGGAAAGCCCGAGGAGGCTAGCCAGAAACCAAACCGCCAGGTAAACCAAGACCCCCCGCACCAGGTTCAGGGCCCGGGTTCCCGCCATGAGGCGCCAGAGGTAATAAAAGAGGACGCCGACGAGAAGGATATCCAGGAGGTCGCGCCAGGTGAGGGGCATGGCCTATACCAAACTCTTTCCAGGGCCCTCCCAGGTAAGGCCAAAAAGCGTAGCCCAGGTGGCCCCCAGATCCGCGAAGCTCTCCCGAGTACCCAGGTCCCCCCTCACCCCCGGGCCCACCCAGAGGAGCATCCCGTACTCCCGGGTGTGGTCGGTGCCGAAGAAGGTGGGGTCGTTGCCGTGGTCGGAGACCAGAAAAAGGTGATCCTCCGGGCCCAGGGCCTCCATAAGCCTGGGAAGGAAATCGTCCACCTCCTTAAGGGCCCGGGCGTACCCCTCCGGGTTCCTCCGGTGCCCGTACCTGGCGTCAAAGTCCACCAGGTTGGCGAAGAGGAGGCCAGAAAAAGGCTCCTGCATGAGGGCCAGGGTCTTTTCCAGACCGTCGCGGTTGTCCTTGGTCTTCACCTCCCGGGTGAAGCCCCGCCCTGCGTAGATGTCGGGGATCTTCCCCACCCCCACCACCTCGAGGCCCCCTTCCTTCAGGAGGTCCAGAACGTTCCTGGGAGGCTCTAAGGCGAAGTCCTTCCGCAAATCCTCCCGCCGGTAGAAGTTCCCGGGTTCCCCGGCGAAGGGCCGGGCGATGACCCGGGCCACCTGGTGCTCCCCCTTAAGCATCCCCCGGGCCACCTGGCACCACCGGTAAAGTTCCTCTAAAGGCACCACCTCCAGGTGGGCCGCCACCTGGAAGACGCTGTCCGCGGAGGTATAGACGATGGGGAAACCCGTTTTCAGATGGGCTTCGCCGTAGTCCCGTATGGCCTCGGTGCCGGAGTAGGGCCGGTTCAAAAGCCATCCCCCCACCCCGATGGCCTCGGCCCAGGCCCTTAAAAGCTCCTCGGGAAAGCCCTCGGGGTAGGTGCGGAAGGGCTTTTCCAGGTACACCCCCACGAACTCCCAGTGCCCGGTGGTGGTGTCCTTGCCGGGGTTCACCTCCCGCATGCGGCCAAAGGCCCCTCGGGGCTCAAGCCGGGGAAGGGTGTGGACCCCGGGAACCCATCCCAGGCCCAAGGCGGCCAGGTGGGGAAGCTCCACCCCGGTCTTCAGCACCGTGTGGTCCAAGGTGTCCGCCCCCTCGTCGCCAAAGAGGGGGGCATCCGGCAGATACCCTAGGCCCACCGAGTCCAGGACGATGGCTGTCACCTTCATTAAGACCGCAAGCCCCCTTCTTCTTCCTCCTCTTCCTCGGCTAGGGCCATGAGCTCCTCCGGGGTCATCTCGGAAAGGGCCCGGACCGCCTGGAACTCCTCCACCAGGCCCTGGATCTCCTCCATGGCCTCCTCCAGGGAGAGCTCCCCGTCTTGGTACTCGTCCAAGACCTCCTCTATGGCCTCGAGGATCCCCACCGCCGCGCTGGCCTGGGAAAGGGCCTGGGCCAGCTCCGAAAGCCTCTCTGCCAGCTCCATGCCCCCATGCTACCCCAAAAGCTCCGCAAGCCGGGAAAGGGCCCGGCCGTACTTCTTGGCGAAGGCCCCGTGGCGGTAGGTCTCGGGAAACACCTCCTTGAGGGGTACCCCGGAGGCCCGGAGGTCCAGACCCAGGTTGTACACCTGGTCCACGAAGTGCACGAAGCGGAGGGCGTCGTTCTGGTCGGGGATGGCCTCGAGGCCCAAGAGGTAGACCGCCCGCACCCCCTCCAACAGGTAGCGGTAGCGGATGGGGTGCAGGGCGCGCAGGTGGGCCAAAAGCTCGGGAAAGGCGTCCAGGGTTTTGGGCCTGGGATCTTCCCGGTAGAGGGCCAGGAGGGCCTCCTCGGAGAGGGGCTCGGGGTAGCGCCCGGGGTCGCGGTGGCGAAAGTCCTCCCCCTCGAGGCGCTCCACGGCGAAGCGCCGGGCGAGGCTTTGGATCTGGTGCTTGAATTGCTCGGCGTTAAACCGCCCTTCCCCCAAGGCCCCGGGCGGGGTGTTGGAGGTGGTGGCCACCCTGAGGCCCCGGTCCATGGTGAGGGCCAGGAAGTGGGCGATCATCTGGGCGTTGCCGGGGTCGTCCAGCTCAAACTCGTCCAGGAAAAGGTAGCGCAAGGCGGCGAAGCGCCTGGCCCCTTCCCTTAGCCCCATGAGGCCCAGGGTGTAGGTGAGCTCCTCAAAGGTGAGGAAGGCCTTAGGACCCGGGGCCTCAAAGTAGGCGGCCACCAGGAGGTGGGTTTTCCCCACACCAAAGCCCCCGTCCAGGTAGATCCCTTGGGGGCCAGGAAGCCGGGGCCGGAGAAAGCCCCGGGGGCGGTCCTTGATCCATCGTCGGAGGCGCTCCTTGGCCAGGGTCTGAGAAGGATAGCGGGGATCGGGCCGATAGGTGGCGAAGGTGGCGGATTGGAAGCGGGGTGGGGGCACAAAGCCTTGCAGAAGCCTTTCCAAATCCACCTCGGGGTGGCGGTCCACCAGGCGCATGGAGCCCATTGTAGAGGGGCTAGCGCACCACCTCCACCCTAACCCCCACGGCAAGCCCCTCCCAGGTGGCGTCGGCGGTAAGGGCCGGCAGGTTCAGGTGCTGGGCCAAGGCCAAGCAGGCCCTGTCCCCCAGGGAAAGCCCCAAGGAGCGGGTGAGGGGGCGGAGGCGGGCGGCTTCCAGGGCGTCCTCCTCGGTGAAGGGGAAGACGCGAAGGACCTGGCCCAAGATACCCCTACCCTGAAGAAAGCCCAAAAGCTGGGCGGGATCCTGCCCCCAGTCCGCCAGCTCAGAGCCCACCTCAGCCAGGTTTACCGCGCTGATGGCGGCGCCTTGCAAAAGGGCTTCCTTGACCTCCTCCCCTCCCGGCTCTCCCTTCAGGTAGGCCAAAAGAGCCGAGGCATCCAGCACCGCCCTCATGCCAGCTCCTCCCGTCTAGCCTCCTCGCGGCGCTCCCGAATCAGTTCCTCCACCAAGCTCACCCCCGGGGCCACATTCCGAAAAAGGCCATACACCTCCTCTACCGCCTTCCTCAGGGGCTCCACGCGCACCGTGCCTTCAGGCTCCACGGTGGAAAGAAGGCGCTCTCCCTCCCTCAGCCCCAAGGCCTCGCGAACCTCCGCCGGGAGTACCACTCGGCCTTTAGAGCCCACTTGCACCACATAGTGGGCCTTTTTCTTTGCTCCCACCATATCCCTATGGTGCCACCCAAGAGCACATGGTACCATGGAGGGGTATGGTGCGGCTTTACGGCATCCCCGGCTGCGGTCCTTGCGAGATCGTGAAGATGTTCCTGGCGCAAAAGGCAGTGCCCTTTGAGTTCGTCAACGCCCGGCAGGACCCGGAAGCAGCCAGGAAGATCAGCGAGCTGGTGGGAAGCCCCACCGCCGGGGTGGTCCTGGAGTGGAACGGCAGGGTAGAGGCCATCCGCGGGGTATCCCCGGCCACCCTCAACGCCTGGCTCGCCCGGTACCAGGAGGCCTCCCCCGAGAGGGTGGGGTAAGCCACCCTGGCCCGGGGAGAGGAAAGGGGCTGGTACCCGCTCCCCCAAGGCCCTTTTCCGGACAGCCCCTCCATCCCGGGGCCTCCAGCCTCAGGGTATAATCCCCCCATGCTCACCCTGGACCTTTCCGGCAAAAAAGCCCTCATCATAGGCGTCACCAACCAGCGGAGCCTGGGCTACGCCATCGCCGAGAAGCTCCACCAGGCGGGGGCGGAGCTGGCCTTCAGCTACCAAGGGGAAAGGCTTAAGGACGAGGTGGAAAAACTGGCCGCTCCCCTTAAGGCCCTCACCTTCCAGGCGGACGTGACCCGGGACGAGGAGCTGGACGCCCTCTTCGTTGGGGTGAAGGAAGCCTGGGGGGAGCTGGACTACCTGGTCCACGCCATCGCCTTCGCCCCAAGGGAGGCCATGGAGGGGCGCTACCTGGACACGAGGCGGGGGGACTGGCTTCTGGCCCTCGAGGTCTCCGCCTACTCCCTGGTGGCCGTGGCCCAGCGGGCAGAACCCCTCCTAAGGGAAGGTGGAAGCCTCGTCACCCTCACCTACTACGCCAGCGAGAAGGTGGTGCCCAAGTACAACGTGATGGCCATCGCCAAGGCGGCCCTCGAGGCCAGCGTCCGCTATCTGGCCTATGAGCTTGGCCCCAAGGGGATTAGGGTGAACGCCATCTCCGCAGGGCCCGTGCGCACCGTGGCCGCCAGGAGCATCCCGGGCTTTATGAAGATGTACGACCGGGTAGCCCAGGTAGCCCCCCTAAAGCGCAACATCACCCAGGAGGAGGTGGGAAACCTGGGGCTATACCTCCTTTCGCCCCTGGCCAGCGGCATCACCGGCGAGGTGATCTACGTGGACGCCGGGTACCACATCATGGGGATGGAGCTGGAATAGGTTGAAGCCCAACCCAGGTTATACTCTTGGTGTGATGCGTAAACCTCTGCTTGGCCTATTGATCTTCGCGGGATTGGCCCTCGGCCAGGAACCTCTGGACCCCCCCGCATCCCCTTGGGCCCAGGAGGCGGTGGAACTTTTGGTGGCTAAGGGCGTCTTTATCGGCTACCCCGACGGCACCTTCCGCTGGCGGGAACCCTTGACCCGGCAGGAAGCCGCCTTGGCCCTCTACCGCCTCCTGGCTGCCTACGGCCTGGACCGGCTTTCCCCAGAGGAGGTGGATAAGCTCCTCTCCGCGGTAAAGCGCCTCCAGGAAGAACTTGCTGACCAAGGCCAGCAAATGGCCGGTCTTGAGGAAGAGGCCAAAGCGTTGGCGGAGCGCCTGAAGAGCCTGGAGGGGCAACCCCAGGCAGATACCCGCCCCCTGGAAGAGGCCTTGAGGCGGGTGGAGGAACGCCTTAAGGCCTTGGAGGAGGCCCAGAAGGGCCTCGAGGCCGCCCGGGGGGCTTTGGAAGCCCGGGCCCTGGAGGAGGAACTCAAAAAAGTCCAGGAGCGCATCAAGGACTTAGAGGACAAGTTTAGGGCCCTGGAGGGACGGTCACAAACCACGCCCAGGGACCTCGAGGCCCTAAAGGGGGAGCAGGAAGCCCTCAAAACAACCCAAAAGGCCCTGGAAGACCGCATGGCCGCCCTGGAACAAGCCCGCGCCGCCCAAGAGGAAGCCTTGAAGAGGCTGGAAGAGAGCCTAAAGGGGCTTCCCGAGGCCCGAAAGCTGGCGGAGGAAGCCCAGGCCCGTCTCCAGACCCTGGAGCCCAGGGTAAAGGCCCTGGAGGAGGGCCTCGAGGGGCAGAAGGGCCGCCTCCAATCCCTAGAGGAGCGTCTAAGGGCTTTAGAGGCCCGCCAAACCCAAGACGAGGCCCGCCTGAAGGCCCTGGAGGAGGAGGTGGCCTCCTTAAAGCGCACCCTGACTCCCTCCCGCCAACCCCTGTACGTGGGCCTGGCCATCTACCGGGGGGACGTCACCGGGGAATGGTTCGGCCGGCTCCTCCTGGGCCACGACGCCCTCCTGGGCCCCCTGGGCCTGCGCCTGGCCTACGAGGCCCCCTTCGCCCAGCCCAGCCAAGGTCTGGCCAGCCTGGACCTCACCTTCCGAACCTCCTTTGGGGACCTGGACGGCTACTTCGGGGTGGGGGGCGGCCTCTACTTGGAGGGAACCCCCTTTGGCCAGCTCCTCATCGGGGCTGGGGCGCGGGTGGTGCCCAACTTGAGCCTCTTCCTGGAAGGGCACCAGCGTTACCTCTTTGACGGCCAGATGGGCCAGCGCTCCACCCTGGCCTTCGGCCTGGCCGCCCGTTTCTGATCGAAGATATAGGGAACTAAACCCGAGGAGGCCCCCAGGGCCTCCTCGGGTTTAGGGCTCACAGGAGGTGACCCTCCCCCAGGAAAAAACCACATCCGGCAGTCCCTGGCTCAGGTCCTCGGCAAAGGCCCAACCCCCGTACCGGAAACGAAGGGCAAAACCTTGGGTGAAGGGCCCCGCGTCCCGCAAGGGACCCCAAAACCCCTGCACCTCGAGGCCCAACCCCGGCACCCCAACCCCCTCCAGCCGCAAGAGGGCCGAAGCCGCCGGGCCGTAGGGGAAGGGCGCCAGGCCGGGCTGGTCCCCCAGGGGCCAGACCACACCCCCCAGCACCTCCCCTCCCTCCCAGCGCCAACCCGCCCCCAACTGGACACGGAAACCCCCAGAGCCCAGGAAGCGCTGGGGGGAACCCAGAGGCAGAGCCAGCCCCCCAAAGAGCCGCCCCTCCCCCAGGTAGAGGTCCAGGCGCAAGTAAGGGTCCCGAGGGCCCCAGGTGGCCCCCTCCCAGCGGTGTTCTTCCTCTCCCCTGCGGGCGAAGAGGAGCACCTGCCCCTGGACCTTGTTTCTGGGAAGCCCCAGGGCCGCGTGGAGCGGGTCCAGGAGGTAATCCAGAAACCCCCCATAGTAGAGGGAAAAGGGCCAGCCCAGGCTGGCCTCCAAAGGCCCCTGGCGGTAGCTGAGCCCCAGCTCGGCCCGCAGCTCCTCCAGGTCAAACCCCACCTCCCCCCACGGCCCCGAGGCGTAGGTGAGGTGGTTGGCCAGGGCCAGCCCCCAGCGCACCCCGCACCCCTCGGGCCCGGGGGCGCGGCCTAGGGGCGGGAAAAAGCTCCCGTGAAGGGGGGCAAAAACCTCCTGCGCGAGGGCACCTCCCCAAAGGAGAAGGCTAGCGAAAACCCTCCAGAGGAACCCCAAAGGCATAGACGCAGTCCGCCTCACTTTCGTTCATGAAAACCAGGGTGAGCTCCCCCCTGGGCTCCACCCCCCGCAGGTCTAGGTAAAAAACCAGGGTGCCCGCGTAGCCCCCTTCCCTCCGTTCCCAGTCGTCCAGGTAGGTGAGCCGATAAGCCCGCCGGGGAACGTTCCCCACCAGGGCCCCCAGGGTGTAGGCCTCCCGTAGCTCCAAGCGGGGCAGGCCCTCCACCCTCAGGTACACCCTGAGGTGCCCATCCGGTAGGAAGCGCTTGGCCTCGAGGAGGACCTCCGCAGCCCGCACCCGCCGGAACTCGTTCCTGGCCCTCTCGGCCAGGATCTCCACCACCTCCAGCTGCCCCCCCACCCGCACCGCCACCGGGCGGCTCCCCTTGGGGGGCAAGGGGCACCCCTCCCCCCGGAAAACCCTGAGGGCGGGCTCCCCCTCCCAGGCCACCGCCACCCGGGGCAGGCGGCTGTACACCCCCTCCACCACCGCCTCCGCCTCCTGCAGGGTGGGAGCCGGGGACCAGGCAAGGGCCAAGGCCGCAAGGACCAGGGCGCCGAGCGCCAGAAAACCTTTCCTTACCACGCGTACCTCCTAACGGATGAAGACCAGCTGACAGGTGGGGGGCGCCTCCCTAAGCCTCCGGGCATCCTCCTCCCCCACCACCACCAGCTCCCGGAAGGGGTTCCCCTCCCCCCGGGAGCGGGTCTGAAGGGCCTGCGCCCGGTAGACCCGGGCGTACCCCTCCTCCCGGAACTCCCCAGGGCGGAAGAAGAGGGCGATGCCGCTCCGGTCCACCACCTCCGAGGGCACCCCCCGCACCCGCCCTGGGTCGGGCCAAACCTGCCGTCCCCCAGGGTCTAGGATAGCCGGGGAGGGCCCCTGGGCGTAGGGGAGCCCCCTAAGCTCCACCACCACCGCGCACCTGCCCCCCTCGCCCCCGGTGCCCCCGCCCCGGCCCGGGGCCAGCCCCTCGAGCCCCACCCCCTCCCGGGCCCCTTCCCCGGCGCGCCCCCCTGGGACCGGGGCCAGGGCCTCACCCCCCGCCCGTCCCTTTGGGGCCTCCCCTCCCTGGGGGGAACCCCCGCTCCCCGCCGAGGCCAAAGTGGACCCGCCCGGTTGGGAGGGGGCCCCCTGCCCCGCCGGGGCCAGCCCTTCCTTCCCCAAAGGAGCCCCGGTGGGAGGAGGGACCTCCTCCAATACCCCTTGCGCCCTTTCCCCGAGGGGAGGGGGTAGAAGGGCTTCCTGGGAAACCCCCTCCTCCCCCACCCCCTGGGGGGCGGAGCGGGATAGGTTCTCCCCCCCTCCCCCCGCTCCTTCCCCTGACGAAGGAGGGGCAAGCCCCTCTCGAGGGGCCCCCAAGGGGGGCCCGGAAGAGGAACCCCCGCCCAAAGCCTCCCTCTGGAAAGAGGGGGTAGGCGTTCCCCTACGGGGGATGGGCCTTGCTCCGGGGGCCGCCCCTCGAACCCCGGGGCTTTCCCCTGGGCCTTGGGCTACGGACACGGGAGAGGCTCCACGGGCGGAGGGTACGGGCCGGGCCACCTCCCGTGGAGGAGAACGGGCCGGGGAATTGGACGGGGGCACAGAGGGTTTGGGCACGGGCGTAAGGCCCTCCGCCGCCCGCGTGGGGGGGATAAGGTCCACCGTGTAGAGGACAGGCGGGACCTGGGGGATGGGGGGGAGCAGGAGGAGGGCCAGGAAGCCCGAGAGGTGTAGGAGGAGGGAAAGGAGGAAGGCCCTCCGCCTAGCGCCGGACCGCCACCTGGATCCGCTCAGCCCCTGCACGGCGCACCGCCTCCATCACCGCCACCACCCGCCCGTGGGCCACCTGTGCGTCCGCCTCCAGGCGCACGGGTTGCCCCGCCAGACCCAGGGCCTTCAGGGCCGCCTCCAGGGCGGGGAGGTCCCTCACCGGCTTGCCGTTCAGGGCCAACCGCCCCTCCCGGTCCAGCTCCACCCGCACCGCCCCGCCACCGGGAAACCCCTCCCCTCGGGGGAGCTCTACCCGCAGGGCCCGCTCCTGGGCCACCCCCCCGGAGAGGGCCTCGGGGAAGCGGGCCAGCATGAGGCCGAAAAGGGCCAGGAGGAGGAAGAGGTCGATGAGGGGAACGAGGTTCAAAGGCCTCACCGCCTACCCCCAAGGAAAACCCGCCCCCCGTAGGCCACCACCGCCACCAGGAGGCCCATCCCGGTGTTCACCAAGGCCTCGGCGATGCCCTTGGCCAGGCCCTCGGGACTCCCTTCCCCCCCGAGGGCCAGGAAAGCCTGGATCATGCCCCAGGTGGTGCCCAGAAGCCCCACCAAGGGGGCCAGCTGGGCCAGGCCCTCCAGGCGGTCCAAAACCCCCGCCTCCACCCGCCCCTCCCGCTTCAGGAGAAACGAGGCGTAGAGGATAAGGTACCCCACGTAGACCGAAAGAGCGGCTAGAACCCAAAATAAGGGTCCGGCCACCGCCAAGACCTCGCCCCAGTCCATGGCCCCATTATAGGGATAGGGACCCGCCACACGAAAGCGGCCACCCCGGTCGGGGTGGCCGCTCTGAGCCCTACGCCCTACTGCGGGTTCTGCACGTTGGTGGTGTCCTGCACAAAGAGGGTTACCAGGTTGAGGGGATTCGTGGTCTCGGCGTAGGCCTCAAAGGTGCTCCGACCCTGGGCGATGGCCTTGGCCCGCACCACGATCACCAGGCTCTCGCCAGGCTGCAGCGCAGGGAAGCCCGTTGTGCTCTGGATCCGAGCCTGCGTGGGAGTGGTTGCCGTAAGGATGAAGTTGAGCTCCTGGGAGTAGGTGCCCGTTCCCTGACCGCGGTACACGGCGAACCCACCCTGGGCGTTCAGCTCCACACTGGCACCGCTGGTGCGGTACACCCGGAAGTCGATGTCGTTCAAGGGGACGCTACCCTGGTTGGTCAGCAGGTAGATGTAGTAGAAGGTATCGCCCACCCGCACCGGCTGCTGGATGGTATCCACCTGGCCAAACGGACCAACCCCGCCATTGCCGTCAACAATGACGGAAGGCGGCAAAGACCCACTCAGGGCGAACTCGCCCAGGTTGGTGATGGCTAGGTCCGCATCCCGCACCGCAGCGCAAGCCTGGAGGTAGTTGCCCACGGTGTCGGGGTTGCCCAGTTCCGCCGTGTAGGGGGGCACAGGCCGCGGGTCCCGTCCCTCCACGGGCTCAAGCTGGTCGTTCTTCTCAGGACCCCAGATGTACCGGTACTGGTTCAGGTTCCAGGCGTAGAGGCGGGCGCAGTTAGTGAGCCAGTTGGGATCACCCTGCCCCTGGTTGAGCCCACCGGACACCCTGAAGTCCAGAATGGCCTGCCAGGTGGCGCCAAGGGCCAGGTTGCCCACATCAAAGGTGACGGTCTTGAAGTTGGCGTCAGGGGTTCCGGGCCCGGTGTTGGAGGAGGAGTTGACGAAGTCCAGGAAGCGGCCGAAGAGGTCCCGCACCCTGACGTTGTAAGCGGTGAGGGCGTTCTGGTAGTCCGCAGGGAAGCTGGCCTTCAAGGCCGCGTATTCTGGATCAGAGGCAGCCCGGTCCACATTGCGGGCGGTGACCGTAAAGCGCGCAGTATCGCCCACAGCATACACCGGGCTCACCGCCCGCTTTACGAGGCTCAGGAAGGGACGGACCACCCAGATGTCCAGGCTGGCGCTCTGACGCGCAAAGTTGCCCGGCCCCTGGGGCGCCTCGCTCACCACCTCCACGATGTTGGTGATCCGGTAAGGATCCGCATAGAGCGTGTTGGGAGGATTGATGGGAGGCCGGTTGCCGAAGCCGCCCGTCGGGTTATTGGGGTCGTACTGGCCGTTGCTAAGACCGTCGGATTGCCCGTCAGGGTTGCCGTTTGGACGTTGATTGCCCCCGCTGTTGTCGTTCCAAGCGTACCCGGGCTTGTGACGGGCGTAGAGGCGGACCTTGACCGTAACGCTGCCACCCACCGGGATGCTTTGCAAAGCAGGGGTGGTGGTCCAACTCCAGGTCACCTGGTGCAGGCTGGGATCGTAGGTACCCCCATCGGACGCCCCGGCAAAGCCGAGCTCCGCGGGGAGCATGTCCGTGATGACGGCGTTCCGTGCGGGAACGTTACCGGTGTTTGTGACGATGATGGTGTACTCGTACACCGCTCCTGCGGGAACCGAGGCCCCCGACTTAGGCAAGGTGACGTCGGTAGGGCTGTAGCCAGTCCCCGACCAGCCGATCACCCGGGGGCCCGACTTGGCGATCTGGACGCCCGTGCCACCCCAGGTCTTGGTGAAAGCGTAGGACTTCAGGGGGAACTCGTACGTTAGGCCGCCATACATGGCGACAGCCACCCACGTGGCGATGACGTCCACGCTGAAGGGCAGGTCACCGGGTTGGATGCCCTCCTGCGGAGACTTGGGCCGCAGGGTGACGCCAGAGCCGTCCGCGTCCACGCAAGTTCTACCGTTATCCGCGATCTGCTCGCAGCTATTCACCCCCAGGCTGAGGTCAGTGCGCACCCAGCTCACCTTAGAGGTGTCGTTGATGGTATAGACCATGTAGCCTATGCCCTGAGAAAAGGGGGTAAACGGCCCAGCATCTGGCTGCTTGCGGCGCAAGAAGCTGTTGAAGGTGTGGTCGTTCAACCGCGGCCGGTCAAAGCTGTAGTTGTTGACAATCTGGCCCAAGTTGGAGCCCGCCCGCATACCGGCGCGCCGAGGGCTACCGTCGTCGTAGATGAGGTGGCTGACGTTGTAGAAGAAGAACTTGGCCTCGCTCAGCTGGCCGTTGGAGGAAACCACCAACTTCACGGGGTTTTCTACGTTGTAGAGAATGTTCTGAATAAGCCCGCTGAAGACCGAGGTGGCGAAGATCGTAAAGCAGACCTCCCCATTGGCCCCGGTAACCCCCACAGGACGGGAGCTCTGGGGGCTAAGCCCGCAGCCGGTGAAGATGTTCACCCCATTCAGAGCCCCTGTGTCCAGACCCGCCTCCACCTGAGCTCCAGGAACGGGGTTACCCTGGGCATCCAGGGCGCGGACGGTCACCCGGATGGCCTCCTCCGTCTGGGCGGCGTACAGGTTGACCACCTTGTTGGTGTTCCGCTCGCGTTGGACCGGTAGCGGCCCAGAGGCATCGGTAACAGAAACGATCTCCAACCTCCTCACCCTAGAGGTGGCGTCCTGATTGCCGCCACCCGTTCCGCCGGACGGGTTAAGCCGCAGGGTTACCTGGGCAGTCTGGCCCGCCTGAACGTTGGCGGAGGAGGAGGCCGCCTGGTAGCCGCTAGCGCTGGCATTTACAGTGTAGCTCCCCGCGGGCAGGCCTGAGAAGGTCGCCCTACCCTGGGCGTCCGTTACACCGGTGGTGCTCTGGGGTCCAGCCACGCCTACCAGCGCCCCAGGTATTGGGTTGTTGTTGGAGGCGTCCAAGACGGTAACGCTTAGGTTACCCGTCTGCGGAGCGGGCGGCGGCTGCTGCCCGCAGCTGGCGAGGAAAAGCGCCAGCGCCCCCAAGAGGGAGAAGCCAAAAGTCTTAAGCCCGTTTCCCTTCATATCCTTGCACCTCCTAGCTTTATCTGCTCCCAAAGGGTTTCCTCCGTTGCCCCCTTGGGCCCGACGCCAGGCAAGGATACCCCGTTTTTGTGGGAAGTCCCATCGCCTAGCATCCGGTGCTAATCTTACGCACAACTCCCTCTCATGTCAAGCCATGTAAGAGGCTGTCGTAAAAGTCTCCCACCTCACCTTACGCGGCCCTCGCCAGCCGCTTCACCAGCA
>NZ_PRDA01000042.1 GCF_002964845.1 Thermus tenuipuniceus | reverse complement strand
TTTCTGGCTAGGATGCAGGAGGGGTCGGTTCCCCAAGGTGTCTCAAATGTGGTGGCCAACTACACAAGCTTGACAAGGGGCAGATCCGCCTGATATGAAAAGGCCGTAAGCTCCTAAGGAGGCAGGCATGAAAAAACTAGGCATTGCGGCAATGGCAGTTTCCTTGCTAGGCCTCTGGGCGTGCACCCCGCCACCCCAGAGCCAACTCCAGGGCAACGTGTTCACGAGCCCTAGCGCAGGGGGCCAGCCCATCCATGGGGCCCAAGTGCAGGTCCAGGTGGGCAATAGCACTCTAAAGACCACCACCGGTCTGGACGGGAGCTTCTCCCTTACGCTTCCCGGAGGAGTCTCCACTTTTACCCTTACCGTCATCCCACCGGCAGGCCAAGGGATAGCTGCCCAGACCTTTGCTGAGGTACCCCTCAGCGCTTACCGCTCCCCGTACGGGACGGCCTCGGAGATGAACATCTACCTACCCGCCCCGGCCTCTAAAATTCTTCCAGGCTACCCTGCCCGCACGGGCACCATTACAGGCAACGTCACCTTCAACAACCAACCCGTGGCGAGCACCACCCCTAGGAACCTGACCCAGCTCTTCAACCCTCCCCAGCCCTGCGAAAACGGCCTGGTGGTCTACGGCGGCGGGCGCACGGTGACCACCAGCCCCTCGGGGAGTTATCAAATCCCCATAAGCTCCACCAACAACCTGTACGCCGCCTCGGGAAGCCTTTGGGCTGGAAACTACACGGGCACGGATACCGGGAACTGCCAAACGGCCACAGAGTACTACTGGGCCCAGTTCCAGCTCATCCCCGAGGTGCGGGTTTACTTGAACGGGACCAGCACTAGCCAAAACGTAGCCCTCGAGGCCTTCGACCCTCAGAGCAACCCCAGGGTCACTACCCTCGCCGTGAGCCACGACTATGGGGCCCTGACCGGGTTCAACTTTAACCCCACGAGCCCCAGCTGGAACGCCTTCTCCCTCAGCACGGCCTCCTTCGCCCACGCCATCCACTCGGGGGACATCGAGCTAGGCCAGTACTACTTCCGGGGGCAAACCACCAAAAACCTCCGGGTCCTGGCCCTGCCCCCCACCGACGTTTCCCAGCAGATCACGGTACAAAGCCACGCCGTCCGGCTTTCGGCCGCAGAGAGTATCCTGGACTACTCCTCGGTCCAGCAGTGGCGGGACGGGAGCAACCTGAGCCAGGCCCTCACCGTCTCCTTCCTGGACACCCCCAAGCTCACCGTCAACGACGGAGCTACCCTGGGACCGAACCCTACCCTCTCCTGGACCCAGGTCTCTGGTGGACAGGTGTATGTGGTCTCAGTATACGACCAAACGGGCAACTTGGTCTGGGTAGGCTATACCCCTAAGACCGAGATCGCCTTGCCCATACCCCTGTCCAGCGGGACAACCTACTCCTGGGACGTGAGCACCGACGACCAAACGGGGATGCTGGAGTACATCGGGATGGACCCTAGCGCCCTGCAGGCTCGGCTTTACTTGGACCCAGCCCACTATCCTAGGCTGAAAGGTTACAAGGGGAGCACCGTCAACCAAGCCCGAGGTCGGATGGCCCAAGCCTTCCTGGAAAGGCTAGGGTACGTGCCCCAGGGGGCCTACCAGAACCTACTCCAGCGGGGCTACCGCCAATCCGTGAGCGAAACCCGCACCTTCCTGGTCCAGTGATGCAGGAGGAACCATGCGCATCTGGAAACTAACCTTGTTTGCCCTTCTCCTGGCCGCTTGTGGCCAGAACAGTCCCACTGGTCAACGCCCTGCCCCGGAACCCACCCTCACCCAGATCCAGGGTCAGGCCGCCGTAGCCGGGGAGATCCTGGTAAAGTACCGCCCCGGAGGCCTTCAGGCCCAGGGTCTCCAGACCCTGGGGGAAAGCCGGGTCTTGGAGCAAATCTCGGAGCCGGGCTGGGGCAGCCTGGTTCGCCTAAAGGTCCCCGAGGGCCAGGAGGTCCGCTACGTTTCCGCCTATGGGGCCCTCGAGGGGGTGGCTTATGCCGAGCCTAACTACTGGGTGGAAAATCCTGGCCGGGAAATGGTCCGAACCTTGGAGATCCCTGGCCCGCAGGGTCTCCGCCCCTTGGACTACACCGGCAGCATTACCGACCCCTACTTCGTGCAGGTACCGCCCGGTGACCCCCTCAAGGCCACGGGCGCAGACGGTACCCTTTACCAGAATGTGCCCTACCTTTGGGGCGTATACCGGGTAAAAGCCCCACAGGTGTGGAACCAAGGGTACCGCGGTCAGGGGGTGGTGGTGGCCGTAGTGGACGAGGGCATCGACCTCACCCATCCCGACCTGGCCGCCAACCTCTGGCAAAACCCCAACCCTAACAACCCTTCCTGTCCAGGGAACAACGGCTACGATTTCGTTGACGACGATACCGACCCCTCGGACTCCGGAGGGCACGGCACCCACGTAGCAGGCACCATCGCCGCCGCCGTCAACGGCATAGGGGTGGTGGGCGTAGCCCCCGAAGCCAAGCTCATGGCCCTTCGGGCCCTAGGGTACTTCGGCGGGACCAACTACATGCTGGTGCGGGCCCTCAAGTACGCTGCCGACTGCGGGGCTAAGGTGGTGAACAACTCCTGGGGCTCTGGAGCCAAGAGCAAGGCCTTCCTAGACGTCCTGGCATACGGTACCCAGAAAGGTGTGGTCTACGTGTTCTCGGCGGGTAACTCCTACCGGTCTGGCAACCGGCCCTCGTACCCGGTCTCTTACAGCACCCTCCTCCCCGGGGTGATCGGCGTGGGGGCTACCAGCAACGACAACCGGCGGGCTGGGTTCTCGGACACAGGCCCTTACGTGACCGTGGCCGCTCCCGGAGCCGCTATCCTCTCCACGGTACCTGTGGCACAAAACCCCAGCGACCCCTACGCCTTCCTCCAAGGGACCTCTATGGCCGCACCCCATGTAACCGGGGTAGTAGCCCTCCTGCTCTCGGCTAAGCCGGGAGCTAGACCCGAGGAGGTCCGTCTGGCCTTGGAGCGCGGGGCCAACGCCACCCTGACCGGACAAGCGGCCAAGCCCGATTACGCAGCCGGTGGTCAGTACGGCTACGGATTGGTGGATGCAGTAGCTAGCTTGAATGCCCTTTTGGGCAAGTGAAGCACAACCTTTCGGCCCGGGTCCCGCGGGGCCCGGGCTAGCTTGCAGGAGGCTAGATGACCACGACCCGCCAAGCATTGCTCGCCTTTCTTTTGGGCTTCCAGACCGTGGCCTGGAGCCAGGGAGTGGCGCCCATACCTAAGCCCATGCCTCCAGGGGAACCAACACCTTATGGGGTAATGTACGTACAGGTTCTCAAGGGAGGGAACCCCCAGCCGGGAATCTGGGTGACCCTACAACCGGTAGCCCCTAACGGCTTGCCTAACGCCAAGGGTACGGCCCGTAGGACCGACGAGAAGGGGGAAACGTCCATACCCCTTGTCAAACCCTTGCGGGGCCTACTTCTTGTCCTTCTGGATCAACCAGAGAACTTTCGTTTACAGATTCCGCTGGACCAGATCCTGGGGTCTTGGACCTTAGGGCCCTACCGGCTTGAGGTCAGAGTAGCACTCCCTTAGAGGTGGATGGGCTTCTCCCAAGCCCCTAGAGCGGCTTCCTTGAGAATTTCGGAAAGGGAAGGATGGGCGTGGGGGGCCCGGCCTAGGTCCTCGGCGCTGGCCTTGAAGAAGAGGGCCAAGGCGGCCTCAGCCAGTACATCCCCCACCCGGGCCCCGATCCCGTGAACCCCCAGGATGCGGTCGGTCTTGGCGTGGGCCAGGACCTTGACGAAGCCCTCCGTCTCCCCCATGGCCCGGGCGCGGCCCGACGCCGAGTAGGGGAACTTCCCCACCTTGTAGGGGATGCCCTTCTCCTTCAGCTCCTCCTCCGTGTACCCCACCCCCGCCACCTCGGGGTGGGTGTAGACCACGCTGGGAACGGCCAGGTAGTCCACGTGGCCGAAGCCCCTCACCATGTGCTCCACTGCGGCGATGCCCTCCTCGCTGGCCTTGTGGGCCAGCATGGGCCCCCGCACCACGTCCCCGATGGCGTAGGTGTGAGGGACGCGGGTCCTGAGGTGCTCGTCCACGGGAATGCGGCCCCGTTCGTCGGGAGCAAGCCCGGCGTTTTCCAGACCCAAGCCTTCCGTGTAGGGCCTGCGGCCCACCGCCACAAGGACTCGGTCCGCCTCGAGGACCTCTCCCCCTTCCAGCTCCACCCGGGCCCCTCTGCCCTCGGGGCGCACCGCCTGCACCTTCACCCCCGTACGGATGTTAAGCCCCTCCTTTCGAAAGACCCGCTCCGCCGCCCGGGAAACCTCGGCGTCCATGGTGGGGAGGATGCGGTCCAGGTACTCCAGGAGGGCCACCTCCGCCCCCAGGCGGTGCCAGACCACCCCGAGCTCCAAGCCGATCACCCCGCCCCCCACCACGATGAGCCTCTTTGGCACCTCGGGAAAGCTTAGAGCTTCGGTGGAGGTCACCACCCGCTCAAAGTCCACCTCCGCCCAGGGGGGGAGGAGGGGGGCGCTTCCCGTGGCGATGAGGAAGTAGCGGGCGGAAAGCTCCTCCCCGGTTTCCTCCACCAAAACCTTCCGGTCCGAGAGGAAGCGGGCCCTTCCCAGGTGGCGGGCGATGCCGTTCTTCTTGAAGAGGAACTCGATCCCCTGGGTGTTGGCCTGGACCACCTTGTCCTTGTGGGCCATGAGGGCGGGGAGGTCCACCTCGAGGCCCTGCACCCTGGCCCCTATCAAACCCCTTTTCACCTCATGGATGCGCTCGGTGGTTTCCAAAAGGGCCTTGGAGGGAATGCACCCCACCCGCAAGCAGGTGCCCCCCAGGGCCCTCTCCTTTTCCACCACCCCCACCTTCATCCCTAGCTGGGCGGCCCGGATGGCGGCCACGTACCCCCCGGGCCCCGCCCCGATCACCAACAGGTCGTAGGCCTCCACGCTAGACCTCCAGCATCAGGCGCACGGGGTTTTCCACCAGCTCCTTGACCCGCTTTAGGAAGGTCACCGCCTCCCGGCCGTCCACGATGCGGTGGTCATAGGAAAGGGCCAGGTACATCATGGGCCGGATCACCACCTGGCCGTCCCGGGCCACAGGACGCTCCTGGATGGCGTGCATGCCCAGGATGCCCACCTGGGGCGGGTTGAGAAGGGGCGTGGAGTTGAGGGAGCCGTACACCCCCCCGTTGGTGATGGTGAAGGTGCCCCCCATGAGCTCCTCGGGCTTCAGCTTTTTGCCGCGGGCCCTTTCGGCGAAGTCGGCGATCTGGCGCTCGATCTCGGCGAAGGAAAGCCGGTCGGCGTCCCGGATGACCGGCACCACCAGCCCCTCTCCCCCGCCCACGGCCACCCCGATGTCGTAGTAGCGGTGGTAGAGGATGGTGTTGTCCCGGATCTCGGCGTTGAGCTCAGGGATCTCCTTGAGCACCTGGACCACCGCCTTCACGAAGAAGCTCATGAAACCCAGCTTCACCCCGTGCTTCTTCTGGAAAGCCTCCCCGAGCTCCTTCCTCAAGGCGATGATGGCGGACATGTCCGCCTCGTTGAAGGTGGTGAGCATGGCGGTGGTCTGCCGCACCATGAGAAGCCTCTCCGCGATGCGGCGGCGCAAGGGGCTCATGGGCACCGCCTCGCTCACCCGCCAGGGGCGGTCAGCCGGGGGTTGGACAGGAAGCGGTGCGGGCTCCGGCATCCGGGGAGGCACCGCCTGGGGCGGAGCCTGCTTGGCCTTCTCCTCCAGGTGGCGCTCCACGTCCTCCTTGAGGATCCGCCCACCCAGGCCCGTGCCCACCACCTCCCCTGGGGATACCCCTGCCTCCCGCAAAACCCGCTCCGCGGCGGGCATGGCCAGGGGCTCCTGGGGCTCGGGTGCCTGGGGTACTGTGGCCTCGGGCTCAGGCCGGGGAAGCGCCTCCCCCGAGGCCTTAAGAAGGGCGATGGCCTCCCCCACCTTGGCGGTTTCCCCGGTGCGCTTCAGGATCCGCTCCAGGGTTCCCGCAAAGGGGGCGGGGAGCTCCAGGGTGGCCTTGTCGGTGATGAGCTCCACTAGAGGCTCATCCTGGGCAAAACCTTCCCCTTCCTTCTTCAGCCAGGCGCCGATCTCCACTTCCACGATGGACTCGCCCACGGAGGGCACCTTCAGCTCTTGCACCGTTTACCTCCTCACTTGAAGGCCTCTTCCAAAAGCCTTTCCTGCTCCTGCTTGTGCACCTTGGAGGAGCCCACAGCGGGGCTCGGGGACTCCGGCCGGGCCACCACGCTGAAGGGGTGGCCGTAGATCTCCCCGCAGAAACGGGCGGAGAGGTACCACCAGGCCCCTTGGTTCACCGGCTCCTCCTGGACGTAAACCACCGGGGTCTTCCTGGGGTAGAAGCCCAGGGCCTCCTTAAGCTCGGCCTCGGGGAAGGGGTAGAGGAGCTCAAGCCGCACCAGGGCCACGTCCTCCGCCCCCATCTCCCTCCGCTTCTGCAAGAGGTCGTAGTAGACCTTCCCCGAGGTGAGAAGGACCTTCCTGGCTCCCTTGACCCTCTCGGGGATGACCTTCTGGAAGCGCCCCTGAGCAAGCTCCTCCAGGCTGGAAACCACCTCGGGGTGGCGGAGGAGGCTTTTGGGGGTGAGGACCACGAGGGGCTTGCGGATTTTGCGCTTCACCTGGCGGCGGAGGAGGTGGAAGAACTGGGCAGGGGTGGTGGGGTAGGCCACCTGGAGGTTGTCCTTGGCCCCAAGCTGCAAGAAGCGCTCCAGCCGGGCGGAGGAGTGCTCGGGGCCCTGGCCCTCGAGGCCATGGGGCAGGAGGAGGACCAGGCCGGAAAGCCGGTTCCACTTGACCTCGGCGCTGGCCAGGAACTGGTCGATGTAGACCTGGGCCACGTTGACGAAGTCCCCAAACTGGGCCTCCCAGAGGACCAAAGCCTCGGGGTAGTCCAGGCTGTACCCGTACTCAAAGCCCAGCACCCCGGCCTCGGAGAGGGGGGAGTTATAGATCTCCACCTCCGCCTGGCCCTCGGCCAGGTGCTGCAGGGGAATGTAGGGCCTGCCCGTCTGGTAGTCGTAAAGGGCGGCGTGGCGCTGGGTAAAGGTGCCCCTTAGGGCATCCTGCCCCGTGAGGCGCACCCGGTGCCCCTCGGCGGCCAAGGAGGCGAAGGCCAAGGCCTCGGCCGCCGCCCAGTCCAGGGGGCGTTTCTCCTCGGCCATTTCCCTCCTAGCCTCCAGGAAGCGCTTCAGCTTGGGATGCACCTGGAAGCCCTCGGGCACGGCGCTCAAGCGAAGGAGGAGCTCCTTTAGCGCCTCCCTTGGCACCCCGGTGTCCACCTCGGGCACCAGGTGGTCGGGCCCGCCCACGTACCCCTGCCAGATGCCGGAAAGCCCGTGGGGCACTACGGGGCCCGGCTCCGCCTTGACCCGGGCGAACTCGCCCTCCAGGTTCGCCAGGTAGGTTTCCTCCTTGGCTTTAAGCTCCCCCTCCGCCACCACCCCCTCGGCAAGGAGCCTATCCCCATAGACCTTCCAGGGCTCGGGCTTTTTGGAGATGAGGGCGTACATGGGGGGCTGGGTGAAGGTGGGCTCGTCCGTCTCGTTGTGGCCCCGGCGGCGGTAGCCCACCAGGTCAATCACCACGTCCTTCCCGAAGCGCTGGCAGTACTCCAGGGCCAGGCCCAGCACAAACCAGAGTTCGTCCAGGGCCTCGGCGTTCACGTGGAAGACGGGAGCCCCCACCATCTTGGCGATGTCCGTGGGGTAACGGCAGGAGGTGTACTCCTCGGGCAGGGTGGTGAAGCCCAGCTGGTTGTTGGCCACCACGTGGAGGGTCCCCCCCACCCGGTAGCCGGGAAGCCGGGAGAGGTTAAGGGTTTCCTGGACGATGCCCTCCCCGATGAAGGCCGAGTCCCCGTGGACCAGGATGGCCAGGCCCCCTTTCCGCTCCCGGTCCCCGAAGCGGTCCTGCTTGGCCCGAAGCCTCCCCAGGGTCACGGGGTTCACGAACTCCAGGTGGCTGGGGTTGAAGTTGAGGGAAACGTGCACCGGCCCGTAAGGGGTGGGGAGGTCGTTGGAGAAGCCCAGGTGGTACTTCACATCCCCTGAGTAGCCCTCGGGGAAGATCTCCTCGAACTCGCGGAAGATGCGCTCAAAGGGCTTGCCCACCACGTGGGCCAGGACGTTGAGCCGCCCCCGGTGGGCCATGCCCAGGACCACCTCCTTAACCCCTTGGCGGGCGGCTTCCTCCACCGCCTCCAAGAGAAGGGGAACCAGGCCTTCCAGGCCCTCGAGGCTAAAGGTCTTGGCCCCCAGGTACTTCCGCTGCAGGAAGGCCTCAAAGAGGCTCGCCTGCATGAGGTGCTCCAGCATGCGGCGGCGCACCTCGCGGGGAGGCTTGGGCCAGGGGGCCTCGATGCGGGAAAGAAGCCAGGCCCGCTCCTCGGGCTCGGTATGGACCACCTCAAACCCCACCGGGCCCAGGTAAACCGCCTCCAGGCGGCCCAGGAGGTCCCCCAGGGTGGGGGCGCCGAAGAGAGGGGGAAGGGACCTAAAGAGATCCTCCCGGGAAAGGCCGTGGGCCTCCAGGGAAAGCTCCTTGGGCCTCGGCCGCTCCCGCCCCAAGGGATCGATGCGGGCGGCCAGGTGCCCAAGCTCCCTGTAGGCCTGGACCAGGCGCTCCACCTTGAGGAGGAAGGCCAGGTCCAAAGCCTCCGCTGGGGCCGCGGGCACGGGTTCTCGTCGCCGGTCCTCCTCCCCCCCAAGCGCCAGGGCGGAGAAGTAGCGGCGCCACTCCTCCGGCAAGGAGAAGGGATCCTCCAGATAGGCCCGGTAGAGGGCCTCCAAGTAGCCTTGGTTTTCCAACGTGAGCTCCATCCTACCTCCCAAGAAGGGGGCGCATACCCCCTTCATCTAGGCTACACCAAAAAGCGGTGTAGGTGCTTTAGGACCTTTACAATAGGGCCATGGTCCTGAAGGAGAGACGGGAAGGCGTCCTTATCCTCACCCTAAACCGGCCGGAGAAGCTGAACGCCCTAACCGGTGCCCTCTTGGACGAGCTTTACCAGGCCCTAAAGGAAGCCCAGGAGGACCCCGAAGTCCGAGCCCTCCTCCTCACGGGGGCCGGGCGGGCCTTTAGTGCGGGGCAGGACCTTGGGGAGTTCGGGGAGGCCAAGCCCGACTACGAGGCCCACCTCCGCCGCTACAACCGGGTGGTGGAGGCCCTGGCGGGGCTGGAGAAGCCACTGGTGGCGGCAGTGAACGGGGTGGCGGCGGGGGCAGGGATGAGCCTGGCCCTCTGGGGCGACCTGCGCCTGGCCGCCAAGGAGGCCACCTTCGCCACCGCCTTCACCCGCATCGGCCTGGTGCCGGACTCGGGGATGAGCTTCCTCCTGCCCCGCCTGGTGGGCCTGGCCAAGGCCCAGGAGCTCCTCCTCCTCTCCCCTAGGCTCTCCGCGGAGGAGGCCTTGGCCTTGGGGCTGGTGCACCGGGTGGTGCCGGGGGAAAGGCTTTTGGAGGAGGCCCTGGCGCTGGCCAAAGAGCTCGCCCAAGGACCCACCCGGGCCTACGCCCTCACGCGGAAGCTCCTTTTGGAAACCTACCGGCTTTCCCTCACGGAGGCCCTGGCCCTCGAGGCCATCCTGCAAGGGGAAGCGGGCCGCACCCAGGACCACGAGGAGGGGGTAAGAGCCTTTAGGGAAAAACGCCCGCCCCGCTTCCAGGGCCGATGATCCGCTACCTGAAGGGCACGGTCCTGAAGAGGGAGGAAGGGGGGTTTCTCCTTCTGGTGAATGGGGTGGGCTTCCTGGTGCAGGCCCCCCAGACCGTTCTGCAAAGCCTCAAAGAGGGCCAGGAGGTGACGGTCCACACCCACCTCCAGCTCCGGGAGAACGGGCTCTTCCTCTATGGCTTCCCCGACGAGGCGAGCCTCGCCCTCTTTGAGCTCCTCCTCTCCGTAAGCGGGGTGGGGCCCAAGGCCGCCTTGGCCCTCCTCTCCGCCCTCGGGCCCAAGCTCCTGGCCCAGGCCCTGGCGGAGGGGGATCTGAGGCTCCTCACCTCGGCCAGCGGCGTGGGGAAGAAGCTTGCCGAGCGCATCGCCTTGGAGCTCAAGGGGAAGGTGCCTGCGGGGCTCCTCACCGGGGAGAAGGTGGCAAGCCAGGCGGCGGAGGAGGCCATTTTGGCCCTGGCCGCCCTGGGCTTCAAGGAGGGGCAGGCCCGAAGCGTGGTCCTGGACCTCCTGGCGCAAAAGCCCCAGGCCAAGGCCCAGGAGCTCATCAAGGAGGCCCTTAAGCGGTTGCGCTAGCGCCTCTCCAAGCGGGCGATGAGGGCCTTGAGGTCCTCTGCCCCCCTGCCTTGGCGGAAGGGGTTGAAGGGCTCCCCCCGCAAGAGGGCCTGGAACTCCCCCCACCCCCTGGACTCTGCCCACCTTGCCCTGGGGACCGCAGCCCCTGCCCCCCCCTGGCCAGGGAGTGAACCCTGGCGCTTTTGGCGCTCTCGTCTCAGTTCCAGCCTGCGGGTATCCAGCCATTTCAACTGGACGGGGGTGAGGATCTTATCCTCAATCTCCACCAGGATTTTTTCCGCTTCCTTGGGCTTGAAATCGGGAAGGGTTTGGAGCCGGTTAAGAAGGGGCAAGAGCCTCTGGGCCTGCGCCTTGGTGATGGAAAGTCCCTTCTGCCCATCCATCTCTAGGAGGAAGCGCACCGTGCTGGAAAGTTCAAAAACCGGCTGGTACGCCTGGAGCCGTTCCCGCATCGCTGGGTCCAGACTGCCCGGGGCCTGGCCCTGGGCCAAGGCCAAGCCAAGGAGTAACAAAGAGCCCGTAATCGTCGCCACCCTCTTCCCCATCCCTTACCTCCTACTCGTACCGCAAGGCCTCCACCGGATCCAGGCGGGCCGCCCGCCAGGCGGGGTAGAGGCCAAAAAACCCCCCCACGAAGATGGCAAACAGAAAGGCCACCCCTGCGCTCAAGGGGGAGAACACCGGGCTTACCCCGATGGCCTGGCCCACGAGCCGGGCCATAAGGAGGCCAAGCCCCACCCCCAGAACCCCTCCCCCCACGGAGAGGACCACGGACTCCGCTAAGAACTGGGCCAGGATGTCCTTAGGCCGGGCCCCCAGGGCCTTGCGCACCCCGATCTCCCGGGTGCGCTCAGTAACGGAAACCAGCATGATGTTCATGATGCCGATTCCTCCCACCAGTAGGCTGATAGCCGCCACTCCCCCAAGGAAAAGGGTCATGACCAAGGTGGTCTGGTTCACGCTTTGCAGGGCGTCCTGCTGGTTGGTAATGGAGAAGTCGTAGGTGCTAGGGTCCACCAAGCCCCGCCGCTCTGCCAGAAACTGGGTTAGGCGCTCCTGGAGTTCCTTCAGGTGATTTCGGTCTGCTCCTTGCACATAAATGGCGTTTACCTTGGGCTCTCCCGCCTCGAGGCGGGCCAGGCGTTGCAGGTAAGTGGAAAGGGGAACAAAAACCTGGTAGTTAACGCTGGCAAAGCCCTGGTCCCCCTTGTCGGGTAAGACCCCCACCACGGTAAAGGGCATGCCCCCGATGCGCAGGCGCTGTCCCAGGGGATCCTCCCCCACGAAGAGATCCTGAGCGACGCCGTAACCGATCACCGCTACCCGCCGCCTTAGGTCCACATCCTCTTGGGTAAAAAAGCTTCCCCTTTCCGGATCGGCATTGCGTACCTGAGCAAAATCGGGCCAGGTACCCACCACGGTGGCCCTGAGGTTGTTCACTCCATACTTAAGCTGGAAGTTTCCCTGGGCCACGGGGGCCACCCCCACCACCTCCTGGGGAAAGGTCTCCCGGATGGCATGGGCGTCGGAAAGGGGAAGAGTAGCCGGCCCACCAAAGCGCACCAGCCCACCCCCCGGGCCCCTTCCCCCCTGGGCGGGACCCACGGTGAGGAGGTTGGTGCCCAATCCCTCCAAAAGGGAGGTGATCCTTTGGGTAGTTCCCTGCCCCACCATGGTGAGGGCCACCACCGCCGCCACCCCGATCACTACCCCCAAAGCGGTAAGGGCAGAGCGCAAGGGGTTGGTGGCAATAGCCCTCAAGGCGATGTGCACCACCTCTTCCAAGGAGAGCCCTACCTTTCCCCGCAAACCGACTCCTTTCCCAGGCTCAGCGGCCACCACCCTGTCCCCTCCTTTCATCGGCCACGATCTCCCCATCCCTCACCCGCACGATGCGCCGGGTCTTCTCCGCCACCAAGGGCTCGTGGGTAACGATAATAACCGTGGTCCCATCGCGGTTAAGCGCTTGAAAAAGGGCCATGATCTCTTCTCCGGCTTTGCTGTCCAAGGCGCCGGTGGGCTCGTCAGCCAGAAGAAGGGGTGGGTTCAAAGCCAGGGCCCTAGCGATGGCCACCCGCTGGCGCTGACCACCAGAAAGCTGGTTGGGGAGGCTCTTCGCCTTGTCCAATAGACCCACCCGTTCCAAAAGGGCCAGGGCCCGTCGGTGCCGCTCCTGCCGGGGAATGCCCGCATAGGCCATGGGTACTTCCACGTTCTCCACCGCCGAAAGCCGGGGCAGGAGGAAGAAAGCCTGGAAGACGAAGCCCACAAACCGGTTTCGCAAATAGGCCCGCTCCTCCTCGGAAAGGGCGGAAGTGGGTTTACCCAAAAGGAGGTACTCCCCCTCCGTGGGGCGGTCCAAAAGACCAAGGAGGTGAAGCAGGGTGCTCTTGCCGCTTCCCGAAGGCCCCATGATGGAAAGCATCTCCCCTTCCTCCACCCTGAGATCCACGCCCCTCAGGGCTGGAAACGAAACCCCTCCGCTTTGGTACACCTTTTTTACGCCCTTAAGCTCCAGGAGCACCTTTACCTCCCAAAGCCCGGGAGAGGAACCGGGGAGGGGGATGAAGGGGTACGGGGGGTCTGGGATGCCCCCCCAGCCCTGGGCAGAACCACCTGGTCCCCCTCCTTCAACCCCTCCAGCACCGCCACCATACGGGCATCCTCCGTCCCCAGGACCACCCGCACGGTGTCCGTGGAACCATCTGGACGGAGAACGTTCACGTAGGCCCGGCCTCGAACCCGCTCCACCGCCCGCTTGGGGACCACCAAAACCCCCCGGGCCTCCTCCACCACGATCTCCCCGTCGGCGCTCATACCTGGGCGCAGGCGCGCATCATAAGGAAGGCGCGCCGTCACCTTGAAGACGGGAATATTATTTACCACCTGCCCCTGGGGACTGATGGTCTCTACCTGACCCTGAAAGGTCTCTCCTGGAAGGCCTTCCAAGGTTACGTTCACCCGTTGCCCCACCTGGACCTTGGCAATCTCGGTCTCATCCACCTCCAGGACTAAGGTGTAGGCGGAAAGGTCACCCAAGGTGAGAAGGGACCTGTCCGGACCCACCTGCGCCCCAGGGTTTGCGGAAACCGAAAGCACCACCCCAGCGAAGGGGGCACGGATCCGGGTCCTCTCCAGGTTGGACCGGGCTTCCTCCAGCGCTAGACGGGCTTGGGCCAAAGCAGCTTCCTGGGCTTTGAGGTCCTCTTGCAACTGGGCTTGGCGCAGGCGCAGGCTTTCCCGTTGAGCCTCGAGGCCAGCCCGGGTGTTTTCCAAAGTGCGCTGGGCGTTGGTGTAGGCGGCTTCCGCCTCCAAAAGTGCCTGGCGGCTGGCTCCTCCCGCCTGGTAGAGCAACTGGGTAGCCTCTAGGTTGCGCCGGGCGGTCTCTAAGGAAGCCTGGGCATTGGCGTGGGCCACCTCGGCACTTTTCACGCCGGCCCGCAAGGAAGCCAGGCTACTTTCCCCTTGGGTGCGGGTGTTGGCCAGGTCGGCTTGAGCCCTTTGCAAATCGGCTTGGGCTTTCTCCAGGGCTCGGCGGAAAGGGGCCAGGTCCAGCTCTGCCAACACCTCACCCTCCTTCACCTCTTTTCCCTCATCCGCCACGGAAATGAGGGTCCCCTGGACCTCGGGGCGCACCTCGAGGGTCTGCCAGGGAGCCAGGCTCCCCGAGCCCGCCACCACTACCCGCACGTCTCCCCGGGTTACGGTGTAGACCTCGGGAACCTCCTGGATCTGGGATATGCCCTTGGGACGGAGAAGAAGGTAACCCCCTATCCCAAGAAGCAACCCCAAGGCCAAAAGGAGCCAACGCCTCATGGCTCCACCCCCAAGCCCGTGAGGTCCTGCCCCGCCGCCACGCTCAAAGCTGCCAGAGCCCGCCAGTATGCGTTTTGCGCTTGCAAGAGGGAGTACTGGGCCTGAAAGCGGCCCGCCTCCTCCTGTTCTAGCTGCAGGAGACTGATGGTCCCTGCCTGAAAGGAACGCCGGGCCACCCCCAGGGTCTTCTCCTGGTTAGCCAAGGCTTCCTGGGCGGTGAGCACCTGGCCCCAGGCCGCTTGCACCTGAGCATATGCGCTCTCCAAAGCGGAGAGGGCCTGAGCCAGGGTGTTCCCCTGGTTTCTGCGGGCGGTTTCCAAGCTGGAGCGGGCCTTTTCCAGGGTCAGGCGGGGGGTGTAATCGTTATCGGCTAGGCTCACCTGGAGTTCCGCCAGCTCCACCGCCTGCTTGGCCTGTAAAAGGCTGGGAAGGCGGTTTTGCAACCCCTCCTTCAGGGAATCCAGGCTAAGGTCCGAGAGCTTGGGCTCAGGCAAGGGGAAAAGCTTAGGTTCTTGGGAAAGGACAACTCCCAAGACAGCCTCCAAGGCCTTGACCAGGGCTGGACGTTGGCCTTGGGCGTTTTTCCAGGCCAGTTCCGCCGAGCGCAAGGCGGCCTCGGCCTTGGCCACATCCAAATCGGTGGCGTTGCCCGCTTGGCGCTGGGCGCGGACCACCGCCAGGTTTCTTGCCGCCAGCGCCCGGTTGGCCTCCAACACCTTCTCATTCTCCTGGGCCTCGTGGAGGTTGGTGTAGGCGGCAAGGAGGCTCTGCAAAAGGCTAAGGCGGCCCGCCTGTACCTGGAGCTCCGCCAAGGCCAAGGCCTGCCGCGCCTGTGTGAGGGACTGGATCAAGGTGCTGGGATCGGCCTCTAGGGCCCTAAGTTCCATCCTCGCCGTTTCCCGGGAAAGGAGGGCATTTTGGTACCCAGGGTTATGCTGTAAGGCCGTTTCCCATGCGCCCCCCCAGTCCAACACCGACTGGGCTAGGGCCATGGCACCCAAGAACAAAACCGCCAGTGCCCACCTCATTCCTCACCTCCTAAAAGGGATTCCCCCATAGCATCCAAAAGGGCGTAGTAGGCCTGCAAAAGCCCAGCCCTGGCTCCCTCCCATGCCCGCTGGGCCTGTAAAAGGCCAAGCTCCGCCTGCTTCACCTCTAAGGCGGTTCCCGTACCTGCCGCCAGGCGCCTCCTGGCATTATCCAAGGAGTTTTCCGCCGCCTGTAGGCTCTTTGCCACCACCTCCAGCTGTCCCTGGGCCTGCTGCAGGGCCTGGTGCTTGGACCTAAGGTCCAGCTCCGCCGTGACCAAGGCGTTGGCCAGGTTCCGCCGGGCCTGCACCACGGCCCCCTCCCTAAGGGCAAGGGCTGCATCTTGGGATGGTTGCAGTAGGGGAAGGCTGGCCTGGAGTTGGAGGCTGGTCTGGCTTTGCGACTTTCCCGAACTGTACTGGAGACTGTATCCCAGCTGCCCGGTCTTCAGGTCCAGGCTGACCCCCAGACTCCCTGGCCCTTCCGCCACACTTACACCCAGGCTCACGGAGGGGAAAAACCGGTCCCGCCGGGCCTGGGCCAGAAGGGCCTCCGCATCTTCCAGGGCCAGCCTAGCCTTTTGCACATCGGGCCTCCGTTCCCTGGCGGCCAAAGCCTCGTCCAGGGTGGGCAGGGTCTGGGGAAGGGAAAGGGGAACAGGTTCCACTTGGGTGCCCAAGCTGGCCTCGAGGCGGGCTTTGGCCAAGTTCCAGGAAAGCTCTGCCTGCAAGGTCTCTGCCTGGGCTTGAGCCAGGCTGGCCTGGGCCTCTAGAAATGCCTGGAAAGTGGCCTGGCCCCTGGCTTGCTGGGCCTCCACCGCCTTGAACTGGGCCTCCCCAAGCTCCAGAGCCTTCCTGGCCACCCCAAGGTCCAACTCCGCCAGGTAGGCCTCCAAGTACTGGGACAGGACCTTCTGGAAGAGGGCGTTCTCCTGGGCCTTGATGTCCAGAAGGGTTTGGCGGTAGGCCCGTTTGGCTGCCTCCAGGTTATCCTGGGCTGGCCCCCAGGGCAAAAGAGGCAGGCTTCCCCCCACCCCCAGGGAAAGGGTTTCCTGGCCCAATGGGGTCCGGGCATAGCTACCCTGGGGGGTCAAGGTGGGGGCAAGCCCCGCCCAGGCTGCCTCCAAGGAAAGCCTTGCTTGCACCCTCTCCGCCTCCAGGTCCCGGAAGGCCGGGCTTTGGCGCACCAGGGCCAGAAGGTCCACCCCTCCGGCCAAGGCGGGCAGAAAGAGGAAAAGCCACCACACCTGTTTCATCATCCCAAAGGCAGCCTACGGCTACGGGGTTAGCCCGGAGTTAAAAGGAAGGCGGAGCCCCGCCCTAAGCCCCGCGGGGCGATGGGGCAAAAGTTCTAGGCGTCCCCCATGGGCCTCGGCCACCTTCTGGGCTACGGAGAGGCCAAGCCCCTCCCCGGGCTTCCTCGAGGCCCGGAAGAAGGGCCTACCCGCCTCCTTTAAGGCCTCCTCGGGCATCCCTGGCCCCTGGTCCTGCACCTCCAAGACCACTCCCTCCCCTTCCAGCCTCAGCACCACCTCCACCCCCCTCCCCTCCCCGTGCAAAAAGGCATTTCGCAATAGGTTCCGCAGGGCCTGGGCAAGGAGGAGGGGATCCCCGTGGAAGGGCAGGGCCTCGGGCCCCCGGTAAGGCACCCCGAAGGCCTCCGCCTCCTGGCGGGCCAGGGCCGCCAGGTCCAGCTCCGCCCGCTCCACCCGACCCTCCCGGGCCAGGACCAAAAGGGCCTCCACCAGGCGCTTCATGCGGAGAAGCTCCTCCTTGACCGCCTCCTGGGCCTCCTCCCGGGGCAGATACCCAGCCTCCGCCGCCTCCAGCTGGGCCAGGGCCGCCGCCACCGGGGTGCGGAGCTCGTGGGCGGCATCCCGAGTGAAGCGGCGTTCCCTTTCCAAAAACGCCTGAAGCCGCTCCAGCATGTGGTTGAAGGCCTCGGCCAGGGCCTTAAGCTCCCCGCCCCCTCCCGGGGCCACCCGGTGGGAGAGGTCCCCGGAGTCCGCCACCCGCCGGGCCACCTCTGTAAGGCGGGAGAGGGGGCTTAGGGCAGCCCCGGCCACCCTCGAGGCCAGAAGCACCGCCAACAGGGTAAGCAAGGCGCCACTTCCCAGAAGGGCTAGGCGGAAGCGGGCCAAGGCCCCCGCCGCCCCCGGGTCGTACCGGGCCACGGTGAGGGTACCCCCCGGCACCTCCAACACCAAGACCCGCCACCCCTCCCGCCAATAGGCCCCCGGGGTAAACCGCGGCCAGTCTGGAAAGTTGGGACTTTGGTGTGCCTCCTCCCCCTGCACCAGGCGGAAGGCAAACTCCCCTCTGGGAGGCCTCCTGCCCTCCGAGAGGGCGTCCACGTAGAAGAGCAGGGAGCGGTCCAGGTCGGCTTCGAGGAGGCGCCGGAAGGCCAGGTAGCTCAAGCCCCCCTGGAAGAGGAGGGCAAGCCCCACGGAAAGGGCCAGGAAGAGGGCCAAACGGGCCCTAAGGCTCATGGCCAAGCCGGTACCCCCCGGGGACGGTGCGCACCACCCCAGGGTGGAGCTTCTGCCGCAGGTAGTGCACGTAGACCTTCACCGCCCCCACCTTTTCCCCGTCGCCGAAGACCTTTTCCGCCAGCTCCTCCGGGGAGAAGACCCGGCCTGGGTGGAGGAGAAGGACCTCTAGGAGAGCGAACTCCTTTAAGGAAAGGTCCACCCGCCGCCCCCCGTACAAAACCCTCCGCCCCGCCAGGTCCACCTCCAAAGGCCCCAGGCGCACCCGGCTCGCCTTAGGCTCCGCCGCCCGGCGCAAGAGCGCCCGCACCCGGGCGAGAAGCTCCTCCAGGTGGAAGGGCTTCACCAGGTAGTCATCCCCGCCCAGGTCCAGGCCGAAGACCCGGTCCTCGAGGGTATCCCGGGCGGTGAGGAAGAGGATAGGCCCCCGGTAGCCCGCCTCCCGCACCTCCTCCGCAAAGCGGAAGCCCCCGTTCGGGTCCTCGGGCAGGCGCACGTCCAGCACCATGAGGTCGGGCTCCAGCTCCAAGAAGGCCTCCCGGGCCTCCTCTAAACCCTTGGCCCAGCGCACCCCGTACCCCTGGGCCAAAAGCGCCCCCTCCACCGCCCGGCCCAGGCGGGGCTCGTCCTCCAGAAGGAGCACCTGCACGCCTCCAGTATGCCCCCCTGCGGTTAGGCGGGGGTTATGGGCCGGGCTAACCCTCACCTAACCGCCCTCCCCTACCCTCTAGGGCATGGGCCGGTACGGGGCCAGGTGGGAAGGGGTCTTGGGAAGCTTCCTCGAGGTCCAGGTCCTCGCCCCGCCCTGGCGGGGGGCAGGGGCCCTCCGGGCGGTCTTGGCGGAGGTGGAACGCTTGGAAGCGGTCTTCAGCCGCCACCGGGAGAGCGAACTCACCCGCCTGGTACGCCGGGGCGGCGGCCGGCCAAGCCCCGAGATGCGGGAGGTGCTGGCCCTGGCCCTGAGGCTCCAGGAGGCCACGGGCGGGGCCTTCCACCCCGCCCCCCGCCACGGAGGGGAGGCCCTGCGCCTCCAGGGGAAAGAGGTGGAGATCCTGGCCCCCCTGGACCTGGACGGGCTGGCCAAGGGCTACATCGCCGACCGGGCGGCGGAAGCTGCCCTGAGGGCGGGGGCAAGGGCCGTCCTGGTGAACCTGGGCGGCGACCTGGCCCGCAAGGGGCCAGGGCGGGCAGAGGTAGCGGTAGAAGACCCCCTGGGCCCCGACAACGCCCCCCCTGCCCTGGTCCTCCCCCTGGAGGAGGGCGGGGTGGCCACCAGCGGCCTGCGGCACAAGGGCCCCCACCTCCTGGACCCCCGCACCGGCAGGCCCGCCCCTGGCCTCCAGGCCACAGTCCTGGGCCCCTCCGCCGCCTTAGCGGATGGCCTGGCCAAGGCGCTTTTCGTCCTGGGGAGGAAGGGTTTTCCCCTGCTTGCGGCTTTCGGGGCCAAAGGGGTCCTCTTCGCCCCGGAAGGCCCCGTGCCCGGCCCAGAAGGAGGGAGCGATGCTCAAACGCTACTACAGCCGGCGAAGCTTCTTTAGGCGGGTGCTGGGCGGGGCCCTGGCCCTGGGCCTGGCCCGAGCCCAGGGACGACCCTGGCCCCAGGGGATGGAGCTCCGGGTGAGCTTTACCTACGAGGGCGGAGGGTTCCGCTACCGGGCCCCTTATGTGGCGGTCTACGTGGAGGACGAGCGGGGGAACCTGGTCCGGACCCTGGCCCTCTTCCTCATGCCGGGGAAGGGGGAGCGCTGGTGGAACGAGCTAAGGCGCTACTTTGGCCTTTCCGACCCGGAGAGGATGCGCACCCTCTCCGGCCCCACCCGCCCCCCGGGCCGCTACACCTTGGCCTGGGATGGCAAGGACGACCGGGGAAGGACGGTGGCCCAGGGCGCCTATTACGTGTGCGTGGAGTACGCCCGGGAACACGGCCCCTACGAGCTCTTCCGCGAAAAGGTGGAGATGGGGGACAAGCCCTTCCAGAGGGCCTATCCCCTTCAGGGGGAGCTCAAGGAGGTGGTCCTTGATTACGGTAGGAAGGGCTAGGGGTAGGGTGGGCCCCTTGCGGGCCCGGCTTTACGCCTGGGCCCGGACCCTCCACCTTTACCTCTCCATGTTGGCCTTCCTCGCCCTCCTCTTCTTCGCCCTCACCGGTCTCACCCTGAACCACCCGGAGTGGTTCGGGGAGGGGCGGGTGAGGAAGCTCACCGGAACCCTGCCCGGTGCTCCTTACCTGCAGGGGGAGGCCGTGGACTGGCTGAGGCTTTCCGAGGACCTCCGGGCCCTCGGGCTCAGGGGGCGGGTCTCCGAGTACGGCCAAAGCGGGGCCCAGGCCTGGCTTTCCTTCCGGGCCCCCGGCTACGGAGCCGATGCCCAGGTGGACCTGAAGACGGGGGCGTACACCCTAAGCCTCACGGAGGCCGGCCTGGTGGCGGCCCTCAACGACCTGCACAAGGGCCGGGACACCCCCGGGGCCTGGCGGTGGGCCCTGGACGCCTCCGCCCTCTTCCTGGCCCTGGTGAGCCTCACCGGCCTCCTCCTTGGCCTTTTGCTGCGGAAGACGAGGCGGGCGGCCCTCCTCACCCTGGCCCTAGGCCTCCTCCTCTTCGGGGGCCTAGCCCTCTGGGCCTCCCTTTAAAGCTCGTCCAGAAGCTCCCTGGGGGTGCGCCGGGCGGCGAGGTACCCCCCTTCCCGCAGGGCCAGGGGGAAGAGCACCTCCCAAGGCCCCTCGAGGACCAAAAGCCCCTCCCCCTGGAAGACCCTCGCCCCCTCGGGGGGGCCTCCCTCCAGGCCGAAGGGGAAAAGGGCCAAAAACTCCTCCCCTGGCTCCCCCTCCCCCCGGTCCAGGTAAAGGGCCACGGGCTCCAGAAACCCCATGAGGCGGGTGCGGTGCATCTCCCGCCTAAGGGCCTGAAGGGCCCTGGGGTGCAAGGCCCCCTGCCAGAGGAGGAAGTCGGCCTCCGCGGAAAGCCCCACCTGGCTGTAAACCCGGAGGAAGCCCTCCTTTTCCTGCCAGCGGGCCAGAAACTGGGCGAACTCCTCCTTAAGGTGCTCCTGGTGCTCGGCCTCGAGGCGCCGAAACTCCGGCACCACCCGGAACAGGCTGAAGGACCAAAGCCTCATAGCCCCCCCAGGAAGCGGCCCAGGGCCTCCTCGGTAAGGTACTTGCCCACGTAGAAGGGCCCGAACTCGCCAAAGCGGGCGGATACCTCGTCAAAGCGCATCTCGTACACGATCTTCTTGAACTGGATGGGGTCCTCGCTGAAGAGGTCCACCCCCCACTCCCAGTCGTCCAGGCCCTGGGCCCCGCTGATCACCTGCAACACCTTCCCTTGGTACCTCCTCCCCGTCTCCCCATGGGCCTTCATGAGCTCGGCCCGCTCCTTGGCAGGGAGCATGTACCAGTTGTCCTGGCCCATGCGCCGCTTGTTCATGGGGTAGAAGCATACGTAGCCCGTCTTGGGCACCTTAGGGGTCAGGCGGGGCTTGATGTAGGGGGCCTCGGGATCCAAGGGCCCGGTCTGGCTCCCCAGCTCCACCACCGAGTAAAACCCGTAGGCGGGGCTCAGGTAGCGGGCGAAACGGCTCTTGTTGAGCCTGGCCTCCACCTCCAGGAGGGCATCCAGGTTCTCCCTCAGATTCAGGAAGAGGAGGTCGGCCTTCTGGGTGATCACCTGGTACACGCCGAAGGACCCCTTGCCCTCCGCCTCCGCCTTCTCCCACTCCTTCAGGATCTCCCTAAGCTCCTCCCAGGCCGCCCGCCGTTCCTCCTGGGGGGCAGAGAACCAGGCGGCATGGTCCAAGCGGCGGAAGTCGTGAAGGATGTGCCAGCCCTCGAGGGTAAAGGTCGGCTCCGGAACATGGCTTTCCATGCCCCCAATATACTCGGGGATATACTCCCACCATGGTGGCCCTACACGTAACCCTAGCCCTCTTCCTGGCTTGGCTTTTAGGCCGCTATGGGGCCAAGGCCCTGAACGCCCTGGGGCGCCTCACCCCCACGGAGCGGGATGACCGCTTCTTCCGGGCCCTGGGCTTCCTCTGGTGGGGGGTGGTGGCCCTGCTGGCCCTAAGCTACTTGGCCCACGCCCTCGCCTGGCCCCTGGAGCCTCTGGCCACCTGGGGGAAGGCCCTCACCCAGTGGTTGGGAAGCCGGGGCCTGGCCGTCCTGGTAATCTTGGGCCTCACTTTTGTGGGCTACCGCCTCATCCCCCTCCTCCTTGCCCGGCTGCCCGAGCCGGAAGGGGAGCTGACCCGGGAGGCGGTGCGGCGGAAAACCCTGAGAGCAGTGGTGGAGTCGGTGCTGCGGGTAGGCATCCTGGTGATCGGCGGCCTCTTTCTCCTTTCCAACCTAGGCTTTAACGTGACCGCCCTGCTGGCCGGGGCCGGGGTGGTGGGCCTGGCCATCAGCTTCGCTGCCCAGAACCTGATCCGCGACTTCATCAACGGGTTCTTCATCCTCCTAGAGGACCAGTACGGGGTGGGGGATATCGTGCTCATCAACGGGGTGGGAGGACAGGTGGAGCGCTTCAACCTGCGCCTCACCGTCCTCCGGGACCTGGAGGGCCGAGTCCACTTCCTCCCCAACTCCGAGGTCCGCCAGGTGACGGTCCTCACCCAGGAGTGGAGCCGGGCGGTGGTGGACGTGGGCGTGGCCTACAAGGAGGACCTGGACCGGGTTTTGGCGGTGTTCCAAGACGAGGTGGCCCGCTTCCACCAGGACCCGGAATGGCAGGACCGGTTCACCGGAGCCCCGGAGGTCCTGGGGGTGCAGGACCTGGGGCAAAGCGCCGTGGTGATCCGGGTCCTCTTCAGCACCAAGCCCGCCCAGCAGTGGGCGGTGGCCCGGGAGTTCCGCCGCCGCATCAAAAACCGCCTGGACCGGGAGGGGATCGAGATCCCCTACCCCCACCAGAAGCTCTACTTTGGCGAACCCCTTAAGCTGGAAAAGGGAGCGTAAGGATGCCAGACGTTTACAAAACCATCCTGGAGGCCATCCGCCCCCACCTGGGCGCCCGGGCCGAGGCGGTGTTGGAGGAGGGGCTAAAGCGCCTGGGCAGACGGCCTTCCGAGCTCACCCCGGCGGATGGGGCCCACCTCTTGAAGGGCTTGGTGTACCGCGAACTCCAGGTCCGCATGCGCCCGGAGGAGGCCAGGCGGTTGGTGGAGGGGGTGCTGGCCCAGATAGAGGGCCAAGGGGCTAGGCTGGCCAAGCTGGAACAGGGCTTGAAGCGCTTCGGGCTCTACGTGGACTGGCCGGAGGTGGCCCGCCTCCGAGCCCTGGTCAATCGTCTGCGCCAGGCCCCGGACCCCGGGCTTTTGGCGGAGGGGGAGGAGCTTTTGGAGACCCTGGAGGAGAAACTAGAGGAGGCCCTCCTGCGCCAGGCCCAGGACCTGGCCCACCTGGAGGAGGCCCTGGAAAGGGTGCGCCACCTGGGAGGGCCCAAGGTGCGGCGGCTGGAGAGCCTGGTGGAAACCATCCGCCAGGCTCAGAAGGAGGGCATCCTGGCCCAGGCGGAGGCGGAGCGGGCCCGGAGCCTGGCCCTGGAGCTAAGGAAGTTCCTGGAGTCCAGCGCCGTCAGGGCCCCCACCTTGCCGGAGATCGTCTTTGAAACCCAGGAAACACCCCCGGAAACCCCTTCCTCCCACCCCACGGACGTCTTCCTCACCGTGGAGGAGGCCTCCGAGCTGGAAGGGGAGCTTTTGGTGGACCTCGAGGCCCTATCCCAGGAGGCCAGCCAGCGGATCCTGGCCCTAGAGGTGGAGGAGGAGAAGCGCCGGCTGGAGGAGCTCTTAAGCCGCTATGCGCCCCTGGTGGAAAGGGCCACGGTAAGCCCCCTGCTCGCCGAGGTCCAGGCCCTCCTGGAGGCGGGCACCCCTGTGGGGGAGAAGCTAAAGGCCCTGGAGGAAGCCTTCCAGGAGGCCGAGAGAAACCTCAGGGCCGAGAAGCGGGCCCGCCTGATCCAGCTTCAGGAGGCCCTGCGCCTCCTCTCCCTGCCCGAGGAAGCCAAGCACCCCCTGAGGCAGGCCTTAAAGCTGGCCGAGGAAACCCTGGAGGAGGGGGGCTACCCCGACCTCCTTCCCCTGGAGGAGGAGCTGAGGCGCCTCGAGGCGGAGGCCCAGCGCAGGGCGGAGGAGGAAAAGCGCCTCCTCCAGGAAAAGGAAGCCCTAATGGCGGAGCTAAGGGAAAAGGGCGAGGCCTTCCGCCCCCTCATGGAGGAACTGAGGGCGCTCCCCCTGGAGGCCCTTCCCCAAAGGCTTCCCGAGGTGCGGGCCCGATATGCCGAGCTCCTCAAGGCCCAAGGGGAGGAGGACGCCCTAAGGGCCAAGCTAACCGAGGCAGCCCAGGCCCTGGAGGCCCTAAAGCCCGAGGCCCTGGCCCTGGGCCTAAAGGAAAAGGTGGCGGAGGCGGAGGCCCTCCTGGCCCAGGGAGGCCTTCCCGATCTGGGGTCCTTACGGAAGAGCCTGGAGGAGGCCAAGGCCCAGGCCCGGCAGGAAGCCCTTCTGGAGCTTTCCCGCCTCCAGGCCCTGGCGGAGCGCTTCCGCGGCTTCGGGGGGGAGGGGGTCTTGCGGGCCATCGCCGAGGAAAAGGGCAAGCCCCTCCCCGACCCCACCCCCATCGCCCGGGCCCTGGAAGCCTTAAAGCGGCGGATGGAGGCGAAGCGGGAGGAGCTCACCACCCGCCTCACCGCCTTCTTCCAGGCTTACCCCCGCCTCGAGGGGTTCCAAAGCGAAACGAACCGCCGTCTGAGGCCCCTTCTGCCGGTGCTGAAAAGCGCCCAGGAAAAGCTTCCCCGCCTGGGACCCCAAGGCCTCCTCCAGGTGGAGAAGACCCTGGGCCAGGCGGAGGCCCTTCTCCGGGAGCTGGAAAAGGAGCAAGAGGCGGCCAAGGCTGTGCTCCAGGAGATCAAGGGCGAGGACCTCGAGGCTCTCCTGGGGGTCTTCGACCAGGGAAGGGCCCAAGCCCAGGCAAAGGCACCGGAGGCCCCCTCTCCCATGGACCTGGAGGCGGACCTCGCCCCCTTGCGCCTTCCCGGGGTGGAGGTGCTGGGCTATTTGGGGGAGGCCTTGCCCCTGCCCAGGGAACCCCTGGAGGCCCTGGTCCAGGCCCTGGACCAGCTGGATAAAAGCCTGGGCCAGACCCGGGGGCCTGCGGCCATCCTCCTGGGGGAACAGGCCCTGGTCCTGGCCCCGCACAAAGGCCGCACCCTGGTAGCCGTGCTGGGAAAAACCAGCCTATCCGCCTTCCTCCTGGAACTCACCTCCTAAGCGTGCTACACTAAAGAATGGTGGTATCCGTTTCGGCTCTTTGGGACAAACTTGCACCCCTTCTAGACTACCTCCCAGCGGGGGAACGGGAGAAGGTGCGGGAGGCCTACCTCTTCGCCGAGGAGGCCCACCGGGGCCAGCTCAGGAGAAGCGGGGAGCCCTACATCACCCACCCGGTGGCGGTGGCGGAGATCCTGGCCTCCTTGCGCATGGATGCGGATACCGTGATGGCGGGCCTCCTCCACGACACCCTGGAGGACTGCGGGGTGGCCCCCGAGGAGCTGGAAAGGCGCTTTGGGCCAGGGGTGCGCAGGCTGGTGGAGGGGGAGACCAAGGTCAGCAAGCTCTACAAGCTGGCCAACCTCGAGGGGGAGGAGAAACGGGCCGAGGACCTCCGCCAGATGTTCATCGCCATGGCGGAGGACGTGCGCATCATCATCGTGAAGCTGGCGGACCGCCTTCACAACCTCCGTACCCTGGAGCACATGCCCCCCGAGAAGCAAAGACGCATCGCCCAGGAAACCCTGGAGATCTACGCCCCCCTGGCCCACCGCCTGGGGATGGGGCAGCTCAAGTGGGAGCTGGAGGACCTCTCCTTCCGCTACCTCCACCCCGAGGCCTACCACGCCCTCCTCTCCCGCATCCAGGAAACCCAGGAGGCTCGGGAGCAGATCATCCGAAAGGCCATAGCGACCCTGGAGGAAGCCCTAAGGAAGGACGAGCTCCTCCAGGCCCAGCTACAAGGCCTGGAGGTGACGGGCCGCCCCAAGCACCTCTACTCCATCTGGAAGAAGATGGAGCGGGAGGGAAAGGCCCTGGAGCAGATCTACGACCTTCTTGCGGTCCGGGTCATCCTGGACCCCAGGCCCGCCCCCACGGAGGAGGGCAGGGCCTTAAGGGAAAAGCAGGTTTGCTACCACGTCCTGGGCCTGGTCCACGCCCTTTGGCAACCCATCCCCGGAAGGGTCAAGGACTACATCGCCGTGCCCAAGCCCAACGGCTACCAGTCCCTCCACACCACGGTCATCGCCCTGGAGGGGCTTCCCCTGGAGGTGCAGATCCGCACCCAAAAGATGCACCGCGTGGCCGAGTACGGGATCGCCGCCCACTGGCTTTACAAGGAGGGCCTCACCGACCCCGAGGAGCTAAAAAGGCGGGTTTCCTGGCTTAAAAGCATCCAGGAATGGCAGCAGGAGTTTAGCAGCTCCCGGGAGTTCGTGGAGGCGGTGACCCGGGACCTCCTCGGGGGCAGGGTCTTCGTCTTCACCCCCAAGGGGCGGATCATCAATCTGCCCAAGGGGGCTACCCCCGTGGACTTCGCCTACCACATCCACACCGAGGTGGGGCACCACATGGTGGGGGCCAAGGTGAACGGGCGGATCGTTCCCCTCTCCTACGAGCTACAAAACGGGGAGATCGTGGAGATCCTCACCAGCAAAAGCGCCCATCCCTCCAAGGACTGGCTGGAGTTCGCCAAAACCCGGAGCGCCAAGAGCAAGATCCGCCAGTACTTCCGCACCCAGGAGCGCCAGGAAACCTTGGAGAGGGGACAGAACCTCCTGGAGCGTTACCTGAAGCGCCGCAGCCTCCCCAAGCCCAGCGACAGCCAGCTGGAGGAGGCCGCCAAAAAGCTGGGCATCGCCCCTTCTCCCGAGGAGCTCTACCTGGCCTTGGCCCTGAACCGCATCACCCCCAAGCAGGTGGCGGAGAAGCTTTACCCCAAGGCCCTCCTCAAGCCGGAAAAACCCAAGGCCATCCCCAAGAACGAATGGGGGATCCGCCTGGAGCAGGACCTCCAGGCGCCCATCCGCCTGGCCTCCTGCTGCGAGCCCATGAAGGGGGACGCCATCCTGGGCTTCGTCACCCGGGGCCGGGGGGTCACCATCCACCGGGCGGACTGCCCCAACCTGCGCCGCATCCTCCAGGGGCCGGAGGCCGACCGGGTCATTGGGGCCTACTGGGAGGGGGTGGGGGGCAAGGTGGTCACCCTCGAGGTCCTGGCCCAAGACCGTGCGGGCCTCCTGAGGGACGTGATGCAGGTGGTGGCCGAGGCGGGCAAGAGCGCCCTGGGCTCGGAGACCCGGATCCTCGGGCCCCTGGCCCGCATCCGCCTCCGCCTCACCGTGCAGGACGGGGAGCGGGAATTCCTCGTCCAGGCCCTAAGGGGAGTGAAAAGCGTGCAGGAAGTGCGCTGGGTCTAAGCGGGCCCAGCTAGAGGAGCTTGACCCACACCTCCCGCAGCCTCGGTCCGTCGAACTCCGCCAGGAACACCTGTTGCCAGCGGCCAAGCCTAAGCCTCCCCCCCTCGGCGGGAAGGAGGAGGTGCACCCCGGTGAGGAGGCTTTTCAGGTGGGCGTGGGAGTTCCCCTCCGCATGCCGGTCCTTGGGATGCACCCTGGGAGCGAGCTCCTCCAAGCGGGCGAGAAGGTCGTGGGCCACATCGGGATCCGCCCCCTCCTGCACGGTAAGGCCACAGGTGGTGTGGGGAACGAAGAGGTAAACCAAGCCGGTGTGCCCGGCCAAGACCTCCTCCACCTGGCGGGTGATGTTCACCAAACCTTCCTTGGGGGTGGAAATGCGAATGGCCTTCATCCTTTAAGCCTATCGGGCCAAGAAGGTAAATCTCTTAAGCAAGAGCTTAAGCGTGGCCCTGCCATGGGGTGGTATCAGGCCATGCGGGTGGCCCGCAAGGTAAAGCTCCTTTCCAGGGTGAAGGAGCGGTCCAAATCGCCAAACTCCCCCTGGGCCCAGGCCCAGAGCCCGGGCATGATGCGCTCGTGCACCTCCTCGGGGACCAGCTGGGTGAAGGAGTAAAGCCTTTCCTCCAGGGCCTCGAGGGCCTGGCGCAGGGTGCGCTCCTCCCGCCACTGGACCACCGGCTTCGCCTTGGGCCTGAGGCCAAGCCGCTTTAGGGCTTCCTCCACCTCCTCGAGGCGCTTTCTGTGCAAGCCCCGCACCACCCCCACGCCCTCCGCCTCCACCAGGGAGCGCCACCTTTCCTGGATCAGGCGCTCCTCCTCCGCCTCCATCTCGTCCCAGCCCTCCAGGAGCACCCCTCCCGGCTTCAGCACCCTCAAGGCCTCCGCCAGGGCCTTGGGCCAGTCGGGGAGGAGGTGCCAGAGGTGGACCACGATGACCCCGTGCACGCTCTCATCGGGCAGGGGAATGGCCCGGGCATCGGCCTCTATAAGGCGCACCTTGCGCATAACCCCCGCCGCCTTCTGGCGGAAGACCTCCAGCATGCCGGGATCCTTGTCCAGGGCCAGGTAGCGGTATCCCCGGGCGATGAGGGGCAGGGCGATGCGCCCGGTACCCACCCCAAGCTCCAGGAGCACCGCCTCCTCCCCCCGCACCCCCAGGGCATTCCCTATGGCGGTGGCGATGCGGCCCGCCACCTCCGGGGGGTAGGCCCGGAGGCGGTCGTAGGCGTAAGCCATGCGTACGGAAGCCTTGGGCATCCTTCTCCTTATTTTACGGGTATACTCCCTAGCGTGAAAGGACTCATTCTGGCTGCCGGACGGGGCACAAGGCTCCGTCCCCTCACCCACACAAGGCCCAAGCCGGTGATCCGGGTGGCGGGGAGGCCCATCCTCCACTACGGCCTGGAAAACCTCCTGCAAGCGGGGATAGAGGAGATCGGGGTGGTGGTTTCCCCGGAAACGGAAAAGGACATCCAGGAAGCCCTTTCGGGTTACCACGTGCGCTACATCCTGCAAGAGGAGCCCCAGGGCCTGGCCCATGCGGTGGCCGTGGCCAGGGACTTCCTGGGCCCAAGCCCCTTCGTCCTCTACCTGGGGGATAACCTCTTCCAGAAGGGAATCGCCCGCTTTCTCCAGGCCTTTACCCCGGGGGTGAGCGCGGTGATCGCCCTGGTGCGGGTGGAAAACCCCAGCCAGTTCGGGGTGGCGGTGCTGGAAGGGGAAAGGATCGTGCGCCTTCTGGAAAAACCCCAGGAGCCCCCCTCAAACCTGGCGGTGGCCGGGGTTTATGTCTTCACCCCGGAGGTGCTGGAGGTCATCGAGGGGCTCAAGCCCTCCGCCCGGGGAGAGTACGAGATCACCGACGCCATCCAGGGCCTCATCGACCGGGGGAAGAGGGTGGTGGGGGTGGAGGTGGAGGGGTGGTGGAAGGACACCGGCCGCCCCCAAGACCTCCTGGAGGCCAACCGCCTCATCCTGGAAGAACTGGAACCCTGGGTGGAGGGGGAGGTGGTGGAAAGCCAGCTCACCGGGCGGGTGGTGGTGGAGAGAGGGGCTAGGATACGGAAAAGCACCGTGATCGGCCCCGCCTTCATCGGGGAGGGCGCGGTGGTGGAAGGAGCCTACATCGGGCCCTTCACCTCCTTGGGGCCAGGCGCCAAGGTGGTGCGCTCGGAGGTGGAGTACTCCATCCTCGAGGACCACGCCATCCTGGAAGACGTGGCCTTACGCCTGCAGGAGAGCATCCTGGGGGTAGGGGCCCAGGTGAAAAACCGCGATGGCCTCCCCCGGGCCCACCGCCTGATCCTGGGGGATCTCTCCCAGGTGGAACTGGCCTGATGCCGGGCCTTCTGGACCTTCTCACCGAGGCATACCAAAGCGGCGAGGCCCTAGCCCAAAGGCTTGGGGTAAGTCGCCAGGCGGTTTCCAAGGAGGCGAAAAGGCTTCTCGCCGAGGGCTTCCCCGTGGAGATGGGCCGGAAGGGCTACCGCATCCGGCCCGGTACCCCCCTGCCCCACCTCTTCCATCCCCTGGGGCGATTGGGCCGGCCCTACCGCTACCTGGGGCGGGTGGGGAGCACCCAGGATGTCCTAAGGGCCTGGGCGGAGGCAGGAGTCGAGGAGGGAGCCCTGGTCCTGGCCGAGGTGCAGGAAAGGGGCCGGGGAAGGCGGGGAAGGCGCTGGGAAAGCAGCCCGGGGGAAAGCCTCACCTTCTCCCTCCTCCTCCGCCCCACCCTTCCCCTCTCCTCCGTGGGCCTCCTTCCCCTTCTTGCCGGCCTGGCCCTTTGGCGGGCGGTGGGGGTGGGGGGGCTCAAGTGGCCCAACGACCTCCTCTCCCCCGACCGCAGGAAGCTGGCCGGGGTGCTCCTCGAGGCCAAGACCGAGGGGGAGGAGGTGGCCTACGTCCTCCTGGGGGTAGGGGTGAACGTGGACTGGGCCCCCGAGGGTGCCGCCGCCTTGAGGGAGTTCGCTCCCCTTTCCCGGCGGGAGGTGCTTTTGGGCTTCCTGCTCCAGTTGGAAAGCCTCCTCCCCCTTCTGGAAAGCCCGGAAACCCTCCTCCCCCTCTACCGGAAGGCCTCCTACACCCTAGGCCAAAGGGTGCGGGTCCACACCGCAAGGGGCCTCGTGGAGGGCGTGGCGGAAGACGTACTCCCCGATGGAAGCCTCCAGGTGGAAGGGGTACGGGTGGGGGCGGGGGAGGTGGACCTCCTACCCCAGGCCCCCGATGCTTGAGTATCCCAGGCTTAGATTTTTCAAAATGGTTGTGCTAGGATAAGGCCAGGTATGTTTGCCCGCATCTTCACCAAGGAAGAGGCCGACGCCCTCTTGCCCGAGATCCAGCGGGTCCTCTCCCAGATGCGGCAGGCTCGGAAGGAGCTTTCCGAGGTGCAGGCCCGGCTTCCCGAGGCCCGGGGGCTGGAGCGCAGGAACCTCGAGGAGGAAGCGCGCTTTCTCCTGGGCTCCTTGGAGGCGGACGCCCGCTACCTGGCCTCCTTAGGGGTCTTTCTCAAGGACCTGGACCGGGGCCTGGTGGACTTCCCCGCCCGGGTTGGAGGCGAGGTGGTCTTCCTTTGCTGGCAGGAGGGCGAGCCTGAGGTGGCCCACTACCATCCCCTGGCGGGGGGGTTTGCCGAGCGGCGCCCCTTAAAGGGAGAAACTAACGGCCTTCTCCCCCAGGCCTCCCGCCCCGGCGAAACTCGGCCAGGCGCATAAGGTCCTCCCGCACCAGGTCGTCCTGGCCCGCCAAGGACTCCAGGTGGTGCCTTAACTCGTGGAGGAGGGTTTCCCAGACCTCCCCTTCCCAGTCAAACCCCGGGCCCGCCACCCTTCGGAAGGAGCCATAGTAGAGGGCGATGTGCCGCCCGAGCCCCTCAAATCCCCGGAAGGTGGAAGGGGGGCCGGGGTCCAGGTACTCCCCAAGCCGCCACACCCCTCTTAGCCCAGGCTCCGGTTTGGCTTGGGGAAACACGTGCACCCCCTGAAGCTCCCGCTTGAAGGCCTCGGGGATCTCCGCCCAAAGCCTTTCCACCAACGCCACAAAGGCCTCGTAGGTCATGGCCGATGGTAGGGATGCCCGGCCCTTAAGGTGAGGATCCGGTAAAGCTGCTCCATGAGGACCAGAAGGGCCAGCTCGTGCTGCAGGGTAAGGGGGGAAAGGGAAAGGAGGAGGTCGGCTCCCTCACGTACCCCCTCAGGGTACCCTTCGGCGCCCCCCACCAAAAAGGCCAACCGTTCCCCCTCCCAGCGCCTCAACTCTTCCAGAAGCCTCTCCGTGGTGAAGAGCCTTCCCCTTTCGTCCAGGACCACCTTGCGGTGGCCTTCCGCCTTGGGCAGGAGGTCCTGGGCCTCCTTGACGAAGTGGACCTCGAGGGGAGCATATTTCCGGATGCGCATGGCATACTCTTCCACCCCCATCCGGGCGTAATCCAACCTGGGTTTGCCCACCGCCACCACCCTAAGGCGCACCTCCCCATTTTAGGACCGGTATACTCAAGGCGAAGGGAAAGTGGGACCTCGCCCACCCCGATAAAGGAGCCTCAGGCCCTTACCCAGGGCAGGCTCTAAGGGCGCCAAAAGCGCCGAAAAAGGAGGGTTTTATGGTAAAGGACACCCACCGGCTTCAGCCCTTCACCCCCGAGCCCATAAGGCTCCTCGGGGAGAAGGGGGAGTGGCTGGGGGACTTCCCCTTGGATCTGGACGAGGATAAGCTACGCCGCCTGTACCGGGACATGCTGGCGGCCCGGATGCTGGATGAGCGCTACACCATCCTCATCCGCACCGGCAAGACCAGCTTCATCGCCCCTTCGGCCGGGCACGAGGCCGCCCAGGTGGGCATCGCCCACGCCATTCGAAGGGGCTTTGACTGGGTCTTCCCCTACTACCGCGACCACGGCCTGGCCCTGGCCCTGGGCCTGCCGCCCAAGGAGCTTTTCGGCCAGATGCTGGCCACCCAGGCCGACCCCAACAAGGGCCGGCAGATGCCCGAGCACCCGGGGTCCAAGGCCCTCAACTACTTCACCGTGGCCAGCCCCATCGCCTCCCACGTACCCCCCGCCGCCGGGGCGGCCATCAGCATGAAGCTCTTGCGCACGGGCCAGGTGGTGGTCTGCACCTTCGGGGACGGGGCCACCAGCGAGGGGGACTGGTATGCGGGGATCAACTTCGCCGCCGTGCAGGGCGCCCCTGCCGTCTTCATCGCCGAGAACAACTTCTACGCCATCAGCGTGGACTATAGCCGCCAGACCCATAGCCCCACCCTCGCCGACAAGGCCCATGCCTTCGGCATCCCCGGCTATCTGGTGGATGGCATGGACGTCCTGGCCTCCTACTACGTGGTGAAGGAGGCGGTGGAGCGGGCCCGCATGGGAGAGGGCCCGAGCCTGGTGGAGCTCAGGGTCTACCGCTATGGCCCCCACTCCTCCGCGGACGACGACAGCCGCTACCGCCCCAAGGAGGAGGTGGAGGCCTGGCGGAAACGGGACCCCATCCTCCGCTTCCAGCGCTTCCTGGAGGAAAGGGGCCTCTGGAACCTGGAATGGGAGGAGGACCTGAGGGCGGAGATCCGCGCCGAGTTGGAGCGGGGCCTGAAGGAAGCCGAGGAGGCCGGCGCCGTACCCCCCGAGTGGATGTTCGACGACGTCCTTGCGGAAAAGCCCTGGCACCTAAAGCGCCAGGAGGCCCTTCTCAAGGAAGAGCTTTAAGGAGGTCCCCATGGCCCTCATGACCATGGTGCAAGCCCTGAACCGGGCCCTGGACGAGGAGATGGCCCTGGACCCCCGGGTGGTGGTCCTGGGAGAGGATGTGGGCAAGAGGGGCGGGGTCTTCCTGGTGACGGAAGGCCTTTTGCAGAAGTACGGCCCCGACCGGGTTATGGACGCCCCCCTTTCCGAGGCGGCCATCGTGGGGGCCGCCCTGGGTATGGCCGCCCACGGCTTAAGGCCCGTGGCCGAGATCCAGTTTGCGGACTACATCTTCCCCGGCTTCGACCAGCTGGTGAGCCAGGTGGCCAAGCTCCGCTACCGCTCGGGAGGGCAGTTCACCGCCCCTCTGGTGGTGCGGATGCCCTCCGGGGGCGGGGTCAAGGGAGGGCACCACCATTCCCAAAGCCCGGAGGCCCTTTTCGTCCACACCGCCGGGCTCAAGGTGGTGGCGGTTTCCACCCCCTATGACGCCAAGGGCCTTTTAAAGGCAGCCATCCGCGACGAGGACCCCGTGGTCTTCCTGGAGCCCAAAAGGCTTTACCGCTCGGTGAAGGAGGAGGTGCCGGAGAAGGACTACGTCCTGCCCCTGGGCAAGGCCGCCATCAGGCGGGAGGGGAAGGACCTCACCCTCATCGGCTACGGCACGGTCATGCCCGAGGTGCTCCAGGCGGCGGAGGAGCTGGAGAAGGCGGGGGTTTCCGCCGAGGTTCTGGACCTCCGCACCCTCATGCCCTGGGATTACGAGGCGGTGATGAACTCCGTGGCCAAAACGGGAAGGGCCGTGCTGGTATCCGACGCCCCCCGGCACGCCAGCTTCGTCAGCGAGGTGGCGGCCACCCTCGCCGAGGACATCCTGGACATGCTTCTCGCCCCTCCCATCCGGGTGACGGGGTTTGACACCCCGTACCCCTACGCCCAGGACAAGCTGTACCTGCCCACCGTCACCCGCATCCTCAACGCCGCCAAGCGGGCGTTAGACTACTGATATGCCCAAGGAGCTTATGGTGGAGGAAGCGGAGGAGGGAGGCTACGTGGCCCGGGCCCTCGAGGAACCCATCTTGACCCAGGGGAAAACCTGGGAGGAGCTTAAGGAGATGGTGCAGGATGCCGTGCGTTGCCCCTTCCCCGAAGGGGAAGCCCCCAGGGTCATCCGCTTGCTCTTCGTCCGGGAGGAGGTTCTGGCCCCGTGAAGCTTCTCCGGGATCTCCATGGGGGGGAGCCGGCAAAGCGCTTGTCCCGCCTGGACTACCAGGCGGTGTGGCAGACGGGAAGCCACATTCGCCCCACCTGGAACGAAGGAGGCCAGGAGCACCACCTCACCATCCCCCGCCACCATCCCCTTAAGCTGGCCACCCTGGCGGGGATCCCATGGGAGATTGCGGAGGCGCGAAACCTAACGCGGGAAGAGCTTCTTAAGCTTTTAGACCTGTAAGGAGGCCTATGCCCAAGGAAATCCTCATGCCCGAACTGGCGGAAAGCGTGGTGGAAGGCGAGATCCTCAAGTGGCTGGTGGAGGAAGGGGACTACCTCAAGAAGGACCAGCCCTTCGTGGAGGTGATGACCGACAAGGTCACGGTGGAGCTACCCTCCCCCTACGAGGGGGTGCTTTTGAAAAAACTGGCCAAGGAAGGGGAGGTGGTCAAGGTCCACGCCCCCATCGCCCTTCTGGCGGAGCCCGGGGAGGCCGTGGCTGGGGTAAAGGAGGTAAAGGAGGAGGCTCCGCCCGTGCAAGCGGTGGAGGAGCGCTCCATCGTGGAGCCCGGCCTTCCCCCAAAAGAGGAAAAGGAGGATCTCTCCCTCTTCAAACCGGACACCACCCAGGTGGCCGTGAAAAACCCTTTCCTCCAGGAAAGCCAGGTCAAAGAGGAGGCCAGGCCCCAAGGCCGGGTGCTGGCGGTCCCCGCCGCCCGGAAGCTGGCCCGGGAACTGGGGATTCCCCTCGAGGCCATCCCCGGCTCCGGCCCCATGGGCCGCATCCGGGTGGAGGACGTGCGGGCCTATGCCGAACAGCTTAAGGCCCAGGCCGCACCCCCACCCCCAAGCCCCAAGGAGGCCCCAGCACCCCTGCCCGCGGGCTTCCCGCCCCCACCCCGCTACACCCCCCCCAAGGGCTACGAGCACCTGGAGGAGCGCATCCCCCTAAGGGGCATCCGCCGCACCATCGCCCAGGGGCTTTGGCAGAGCCACCTCTTCACCGTGCGCACCCTAAACGTGGACGAGGCCGACCTCACGGAGCTGGTGGCCCTGAGGGAGCGCCTGAAGCCCGAGGCCGAACGCCAGGGGGTGAAGCTCACCTACCTCCCCTTCATCTTCAAGGCGGTGGTGCGGGCTTTGAAGAAGTTCCCCATGCTGAACACCAGCCTGGACGAGGAAAGGCAGGAGATCGTCTACAAACGCTACTACCACCTGGGCCTGGCGGTGGCCACGGAAAGGGGGCTCATCGTGCCCGTGGTGCGGGACGTGGACCGCAAAAACATCCTGGAGCTAGCCCAGGAGATCGCCGAGCTCTCCACCAAGGCCCGGGAAGGAAAGCTCTCTCCCGAGGAGGTCACGGGGTCTACCTTCACCGTCACCAACATCGGCTCCGTGGGGGCTTTGATGAGCTTTCCCATCATCAACGTTCCCGAGGCCGCCGTCCTGGGGGTGCACTCCATCCGGAAGCGGCCCTGGGTGATGCCGGATGGCTCCATCCAGGCGCGGGACATCATGTACCTTTCCCTTTCCTTTGACCACCGCCTGGTGGACGGGGCGGAGGCCGCCTCCTTCACCCGGGAGGTGATCCGGCTCCTGGAAAACCCCGACCTGCTCCTTCTGGAAATGTAGGATAGACCCCATGAAGACCTACGACCTCATCGTGATCGGCACCGGACCCGGCGGCTACCACGCCGCCATCCGGGGAGCGCAGCTCGGGCTTAAGGTTCTGGCGGTGGAGGCCGCCGAGGTGGGGGGCGTGTGCCTGAACGTGGGCTGCATTCCCACCAAGGCGCTTTTGCACGCCGCGGAAACCGTACGCCACCTCAAGGAGGCCGAGGGCTTTGGCCTTAAGGCCAAGCCCGAGCTGGACCTCAATCAGCTTGGCTCCTGGCGGGATGGCGTGGTGAAAAAGCTCACCGGGGGGGTAGCCGGGCTTCTCAAGGGCAATAAGGTGGAGCTTTTGCGGGGCTTCGCCCGCTTCAAGGGGCCCAAGGAGATCGAGGTAAACGGGGAAACCTATGGGGCCAAAGCTCTCATCCTCGCCACGGGAAGCGAGCCTCAACCCCTAAAGGGCTTTCCCTTTGGGGAGGATGTCTGGGACTCCACCCGGGCCCTAAGGGTGGAAGAGGGCATCCCCAAGCGCCTTTTGGTGATCGGGGGCGGGGCGGTGGGGTTGGAACTTGGCCAGATCTACCACCGCCTGGGCTCGGAAGTGACCCTGATCGAATACATGCCGGAGATCCTCCCCGCAGGGGATAGGGAAACCGCTGCCCTCCTGCGCAGGGCTCTGGAGAAGGAAGGCCTTAAGGTACGCACGGGCACCAAGGCGGTGGGTTACGAGAAGAAAAAGGATGGCCTCCACGTGCTCCTCGAGGCCGCCCAGGGAGGAAACCAAGAGGAGATCGTAGTGGACAAGGTCCTGGTGGCCGTGGGCCGCAGGCCCCGCACGGAAGGGCTCGGCCTGGAGAAGGCCGGGGTGAAGGTGGACGAACGGGGCTTCATCCAGGTGAATGCCCGCATGGAAACCTCGGCCCCCGGGGTCTACGCCATCGGGGACGTGGCCAGACCGCCCCTTCTCGCCCACAAGGCCATGAAGGAGGGCCTGGTGGCCGCCGAGAACGCCGCCGGCAAAAACGCCCTCTTCGACTTCCAGGTGCCCAGCGTGGTCTACACCGGCCCCGAATGGGCCGGGGTGGGGCTCACGGAGGAGGAGGCGGAGAAGGCGGGGTATAAGGTCAAGGTGGGGAAGTTTCCCTTTTCCGCCAGCGGCCGGGCCCTTACCCTGGGTGGGGCGGAGGGCCTGGTGAAGGTGGTGGGGGATGCGGAAACCGACCTCCTTCTCGGGGTCTTCGTGGTGGGTCCTCAGGCGGGGGAGCTCATCGCCGAGGCCACCTTGGCCCTGGAGATGGGGGCCACGGTCTCCGACCTGGGCCTCACCATCCACCCCCATCCCACCCTCTCCGAGGGCCTCATGGAGGCGGCAGAAGCCCTCCACAAGCAGGCTATCCACATCCTGAACCGTTGACCCAACCAGGTTCTTTGGGAGTCCCCGGTGGGGCTTCTGCCCCACCGGGCCCTTAAAAGCCCAGGGCCCCGAGGAGCCCGTAAAGCCCTGCCCCCAGGAAGACGGCCACACCTAGGTTCCCGGTGAGCCTAAGCCCCAGATAGGTGCAAAGAAGGGCCAAGGCCGCCCGGACCCACTCGGAAGAAGGAGGCGGGCTAAAGGCGGAGACCAGGAAAAGGGCCACCACCAAGGCGGGCCCTGCCTGGCCCGCCTTCAGGCTTTTTGCCCTCCGCCAGGGCAGGAAGCGGAGGAGAAGGGTGCCCAAATCCAGAAGGAGAAGGACCAGGGTCATGCCTTTCGCCCTTTCCAGGGTTCCTTCCAAAGAAGCCCCACCACCCCTGCCAGGAATAGACCTCAGGCCGTCTGGCCCAGGAGGTGAAACCCCAGGGCCACTCCGCCCGCCAAAAGGGCCACCGGGTTCCGCAGATGGGGCAGGGCCAGGAGGAGAAAAAGGGCGGGAAGGGCAAAGGCAAGGGCCTCCCCCAGGCGGGGCCAGGCCAGAAGCCCCTTAGCCCCCAAGGCGGTGCCCAGGTTCCAGGAAAGGCACGCTCCCAAACCCAAGCCCAGGAAGTAGCCCCGCCTCTTTTCCGGGGAAAGGCCAGGAAGCGTCCTTAAGGCCAGGGCGAAGAGCTCGTCGGTGAGGAAAAAGGCTTCCGGAGGGCCTCCTTTCAGGTAGGGCCTCAGGGCCGGGCCGTGGAATAGGCCAGGCAGCCCGCAGGCCTTCCCTCATTCTTAGCGGATCTCCGCCCCGCCCCAGCGCTCCAAAAGCTTCAAGGCCTCCACGTGGTCGGCCTCCGGGCCCAGCTCCCTCCCCGCCATCTCGTACACCTCCCGGGTGAGGCGAAGTAGGGGGCTTGGGGCCTTTTCCCCATCCAAAACCCCCATGGCGATCCCCAGGTCCTTCACCAACAGGCCCAGGGCGAAGGTCTTGGGGAAGGCCCGGGTGACAACCCTTTGGGGAATCAGGTTCTCCGTGGCGTTGGAGCGGCCGCTGGAGGCGTTGATGACCTCGAGGGCCTTCTCCGCGGAAACCCCCTGCCGCACCAAGGCGAGGAGTCCTTCCCCCGCCGCCCAGAGGTTCACCGCCAAAAGGGCGTTGTTGATGGCCTTCACCGCATGCCCCGCCCCCACGGGCCCCACGTGGACCACCTTCTTGGCGTAGGCCAGGTAGGGCTTCACCCTCTCCACTGCCTCCTCGGGCCCCCCCATCATCACCGTGAGGGTGCCCCTTTCCGCCCCCATGGTCCCACCGGATACCGGGGCGTCCAGGTAAACCACGCCCTTTTCCAAAAGGCGTTCCGCCAGTTTGCGGCTTCCCTCGGGTTCCCCGCTGGTGGCGTCCACCCAGTAGGTGCCGGGCCGGAGGTGGGGCAGGAGGGCCTCCGCCACCTGGCTTACCTCCTTGGTGGTGGGCAGGCAGGTGAAGATCACCTGGGCCTCCGCCACCCCTTCCAGGGGGACCGCTTGGGAGCCGAACTCCTCCTGGTGCTTTAAGGCCTTGGCGAAGGTGCGGTTCCAGACCAGGGTGGGAAACCTCTTGGCCAGATGGCCGGCCATGGGGTAGCCCACGGCCCCAAGACCGAGGAAGGCCAGCTTCTCCATGCCCCCTTTTTACCAGACCTTTACAAGCTTGGCGAGGCCCCGGAAAAGGAGGAGGAAGAGAAGGCCAAAGGCCATGGCCACGCCCAGGAAGACGAAAAACCCCACCCCAAAGCCCCCGCCCAGGACCATCTGCCTAAGCCAAAGCCCCGCGGGGAAGGCAATGGCCCAGGTGAGGAGGAGGTTAGCCCAGGTGGGCCTGCGGTAGGTGCCGAGGAAGGGGGCAAGGAGGAGCCAGACGAAAAGCACGGGGAGCACGTTCCGGGCCAGGCCCCCCAGGGTGATGGGAAGCCCATGGGAAAGAAGCCCGGTTCCGGCAAAGAGGAGAAGAGCCAAGAGGTCTAGAAGAAAAAGCGGCATGCCAGCGGTGCGGCCTCCGGTCATGGCTCTAGCCTACCAGGTGGAAAGGCCCTCTACTTCTTTGAAGCCTCCAGGAAGACCTTATCCGCCCGGTAGGAGCTCCGCACCAGGGGCCCGGCGAAGACCTCCTTAAAGCCCAGCCCGTACCCCCAGGCCTCGTAGCGCTTGAAGTCCTCCGGGGGCACGTAGCGCTCCACGGGCAGGTGGGCGGGGGTGGGGCGCAGGTACTGGCCCAGGGTGAGGATATCCACCCCGGCCGCCCTCAGGTCCCGCATGGCCTCGAGGATCTCCTCCTCCGTTTCCCCCAGGCCCAGCATGAGGCTACTCTTGGTAAGAACGTCAGGCCGGTAGCGCTTGGCGTGGGCCAGGACCCCAAGGGTCTGGTCGTACCCCGCCCGGGGGTCCCGCACCCTGGGGGTGAGGCGGCGCACGGTCTCCAGGTTCTGGGCATAGACCTCCGGACCGGCATCCAAAACCGTTTCCACTGCCTTAAGGTCCCCCTGGAAGTCGGGGGTGAGGGCCTCTACCAAGACCCCAGGGGCCTTCTCCTTGATGGCCCGAATGGTGGCGGCGAAGTGGGCCGCCCCGCCATCGGGAAGGTCGTCCCGGTCCACGCTGGTGAGGACCACGTAGCGGATATGGAGCCGGGCAATGGCCTCGGCCACCCTCCTGGGCTCCTCCGGATCCACAATGCCCCTGGGGTTTCCCGTATCCACGGCGCAAAACTTGCAGGCCCGGGTGCAGATGCTCCCCAGGATCATCACCGTAAGGGTGCCGTGGCTCCAGCACTCCCCCACGTTGGGGCAAAGGGCCTCCTGGCAGACGGTGTGGAGCTTGAGCTCGTTCACCGTGGCCTTCAGGGCCTGGTACTTGGCCCCCGTGGGCAGGGTGGCCCTAAGCCATGCGGGCTTATTCCGGTCCACGGGCTCGGGCCGGGCCTGGGCTAGGCCGTGCTTCACCACCTTGAGCTCCACCACCTCCCCGGTGGGGGCAAGGAGCTCCACGGTTTCAAACTTGGGCTTCACGATGGTCCTCCTTTACACGGGGCTCCATTCCGAAAACCCCGGCGAAGGCCCGCACCACCCTGCCCTTCACCTCCGGCATAGGGACCTTGCGGCCCAAAAGCCGCTCCAGGGAGGTGACCCCCTTCCCCTTTAGCCCGCAGGGGATGATGACGGAGAAGTCGTTTAAGTCGGTGTTCACGTTGAGGGCAAAGCCGTGGAAGCTCACCTCCTCCTTCACCGCCACCCCGATGGCGCAAAGCTTGTCCTCCCCCACCCAGACCCCCGCGTACCCCGGGGTAGGGTAGGCCTTTAGGCCATAGGAGGCCGCCACCTTGACGATGGCCTCCTCTATCTGCCGAAGGAAGCGGCGCACCTCCCGGCCCACGGGAAAGATGGGGTAGCCCACCAGCTGCCCGGGCCCATGGTAGGTGACGTCCCCACCCCGCTCCACCCAGTAGACCTCAAAGCCGTTTTCCCGGTACCAGTTTTCGGGGAAAAGGAGGTTCTCCCCCGTGGCCTTCCGGCCCAGGGTGATCACCCGGGGATGCTCCAAAAGCAGCAGGGTGGGAGGGCGCTCGCCCCGCACCACCTCCTTGTGCACCCTTTTCTGGTACTCCCAGGCTTGGGAGTAGGGCAAAAGGCCCAGGTCCTCCACCAGAAACTCCACGTCCCTAAGCATACGCCAGGGAAAAGCCCCCTTAAAGTATGGGGTCTCACAGCGCCGCCAACCTGTTTGCCCATGGGGCAAAGCCGCCATGACCGCCTTCTGACCCGAGGGACCTAGGCTAGGGCCATGAACCCGGAAACCCAGCTGGAGATGCTCTTGGAGCTTGACCCCGAGGCCTTGGACCCTGGGCTGGCGGAGGGGCTCATGGATGAGGTGCTGGCGGTCTTCCGCAAGCACCTTCCCGTACGGAGCCTCGAGGGCATCCTGAAGCGGCAGGAGGGCCACCTGATCCTTCTGGTGAGCCTGGAGCTGGCCTAGGCCAGAAAGCGGGCCAGGAGCCGGTCCCGTAAGGCCTCAGGGAGGCGGCGGAGAAGAAGGGTCTGCCACCCCCTAGGGGCCACCAGGTAGCGGGCCCTGGGCCTTGGGTCTTGGAGGGCCTTAAGCACCACCTCCGCCACCCTCTCGGGGGGCAGGCCCCTTTTGGCGCTGGCCCGGGCCGCCCTGCGGACCACCTCCAGGTAGCGGCCGTACACCCTTTCCGTACCGGGGGGAGGCGGTTCCAAATAGGTTTCCGCCCAGCGTTCCGAACGTTCCCAGATGGGGGTGGCTACGGGTCCTGGTTCCACCAAGACCACCCTCACCCCAAAGGGAAGGAGCTCCACCCTCAGGGCATCCGCCAGGGCCTCGAGGGCGAACTTGCTGGCGGCGTAGGGCCCCATGAGGGGCAGGGCCACCAGGCCGGAAACCGAGCCCATGAGCACCACCCGCCCCCGGCTCTTTCGGAGAAGGGGCAAAAAGGCCCTCACCGTGGCGAAGGCCCCGAGGACGTTCACCTCCAGCACCTGGCGGAAAGCGGAAGGGGGAATAAGCTCCAAGGGCCCCGCCACCGCCACCCCCGCATTGGCCACCAATCCCCCCAACCCTTCCCCTTCCAGAAGCCTCCTGGCCTGCACAAGGCTTTCCTCCTGGGTTATATCCAGGAAAAGGGGCACCGCCCCCAGGGCGCGAAGGGCCTCCGCATCCTCAGATTTGCGCACCCCGCCATAGACCCGAAAACCCCTTTCCGCCAAGAGCCGGGCCGTGGCCAGGCCGATGCCGCTACCCGCTCCCGTGATCAGCACAGCCCCCATAGGTAAAGCTTAAGGACCCCTGGGATGCCAGGGGTCCCCGCAGCCTGCCGGGCCCATGGCCCCTACTGGGCCACCACGCTCACCTTCAAGGCGATGGGCACCTCGGGGTGGGGCTTGTAGGTGAGGACGTACTCCCCCAGCTCCTTGATGGGCTTTTCCAGCACCAGGCGCTTGGGATCGATGGTGATGCCGTGCTGACGCGAAAGGGCCTCAGCGACGTCCTTGGCGGTCACGGAGCCGTAGATCTTGGTCTCCCCCGCCCGCACCGGAATGGTAAGGGTGAGGTTCTCCAGAATCTCCTTAAGCCTCTCCGCCTCCGCCTTCCTCTCCGCCAGGCGCTTGGCCTGGGCACGGATCCTGGCCTCGAGGGCCTTCAGGTTGCTCTCCGTGGCCAAGACCGCCAGGCCCCGGGGCAGGAGGTAGTTCCTGGCGTAGCCGGGCTTCACGTTCACCACCTGGCCCACATCGCCCAGGTTCTCCAGGGGTTCCAGCAGGATGACCTTCATGTCCACCCCCTATTTGCGCACCAGCTTCTCCGTGAAGGGAAGAAGCCCAAGAATCCTCGCCCGCTTGATGGTGCGGGCCAGAATGCGCTGCTCCTTGGCGGAAAGCCCCGTGCGGCGGCGGGGAAGGATCTTCCCCGTCTCCGACAGGAACCGCTTCAGCACCTCCACGTTGCGGTAATCCTTAAGGTCAAACTCCCCCAGGCTGGCCTTGACCTTGGCCTTCCTGGAAGGGCGCTTCTGCGCCTCTTTTACCGCCTTCTTGGGTTTAGCGTTCTTCGTGCTCAAAACGGCAAATCCTCCTCCGGCGGGAAGTCTTCCAGTCCTTCGTCGATGTCCACCCCACCCGTCTGGACAGAGCGCCCTGGCTCTTGGGGCCTGCTTCCGCCGGTCCTTTCAGGCCCACGGGTGGGTCGCTCCAACCTGAGGGCTTCCACACGGGTCTGGAAGCGCCTCTCCCCGGTAGAGCTCGTCCAGGAGTCGTTCACCAAACGGCCGATCACCAAAAGCCCCTCGCCCCGCTTGAGCTCGGAGGCCCACTCGGCCAGGTCGCGCCAGGCCTGAACCTCTATGAAGTGGGTCCTCTCCCCGTCCGGCCCCTGGCCCGGGCGGCGCTCGTTCACCGCCAAGCCCAGCCTGGCCACCGCCGTCCCCTGGGGGGTGTAACGCAGATCGGGATCGCGGGTGAGGTTGCCCATGAGGATCACCTGGTTTAGGGCGTGGCGGAGCCTGGGCTGGCCCCGGGCGTCCTCGAGGGTCTCGCGGCCCCTCCCCTCCAGGGGGTCAATGAAGTCCGCCCGGATCTGGACCTCGCTCCGCTTCTCCCCTTCCCGCTCCCACTGCCGGTACTCTAGCCGGCCCTCCACAAAGACCAGCTGCCCCCTTTCCAGGATGTCTCCCCACATCTCCGCCTGCCGGCCCAAAAGGCGCACCCGGTGGTACCAGGGCACCTCCCGTTCCTGGCCGGAGGCATCCAGGAGGGCATCCTGGCCCGCCAGGTTCAGGTCCAGAATGGCCATACCCCCCGGGGTGTAGCGCATGTCCGGACGGGCGGTAAGGGTACCGATAAGGAAAACGCGGTTCAGGCCTCTTGCCATGGGAACAGTCTACGCCTTGGTGAGGAGGGGCTCCTGGGTTTTCACCACCATGACCCGGCGCACGTTATCGCGCAGGCGAAGCTCCCGGGCCAGGTTGTTCACCCGGTCTTCGGGCATCTCCACCTGGTACAAGAGGAAGTAGCCCTGGGTGTCCTTGGCGATGGGGTAGGCCAGGCGGCGAAGGCCCCATTCCTCCACCTTTTCCACCCGGGCCCCATGGGCCTCGAGGGCCTTCCCGATGATCTCCTTCTCCAGGGCAAGCTGGGTCTGGTCCAGGTTGGGGCTCAGGATGATGTTCACCTCGTACTTGCGCATCCACACCTCCTTTCCGGGCCGGGCAGGCCGCACGAGTTAAGATTATACCCTTTCGCCTCCCCTAAAAAAAGACCCAGGGGGCCCTAAGGCCCCCATATGGCTCCGCGGGCAGGACTCGAACCTGCGACCAACCGGTTAACAGCCGGCCGCTCTACCTGCTGAGCTACCGCGGACCGACCGCACTAGGCACTATAGCAGGAGGCCCTGGGAAGCGTCAAGAAGGTGTAATTGGCCACCACATTTGAGACACCTTGGGGAACCGACCCCTCCTGCATCCTAGCCAGAAA
>NZ_KZ672968.1 GCF_002964845.1 Thermus tenuipuniceus | reverse complement strand
GTTTATGCAGGGTATTCGGGAGGTGCAAGTTTTGAGGTAGAAGAGGGGTTCGCCGCTCGCCTCGGCCAGGAGCGGAGGAGGAAGGGTTCCACCGGCTCGCAAAAGACTCCGGAGAGGTCCAGGAGGTAGACCACCTCTTCAGGCTACCGCGCAAGGCTTATACTCGGTGCAAAGGAGGAGCCTATGGAACTCTTCTCCCCAGCCTGGGCTGAGGCCTACTGCCGGAAGTTAAACGAGAGCGAGGCCTATAGGAAGGCCGCCGCCACCTGGGAAGGAAGCCTGGCCCTGGCGGTGCGCCCTGACCCCGCCCTGGGGTTCCCCAAGGGGGTGGCCGTGGTCCTGGACCTGTGGCACGGGGCGTGCCGGGGCGCGCAGGTGGTGGAGGGGGAGGCGGAGGCCGACTTCGTCGTAGAGGCCGACTTGGCCACCTGGCAGGAGGTGCTGGAGGGCCGCCTCGAGCCCCTCACCGCCTTGATGCGGGGCCTTTTGGAACTGAAAAAGGGAAGCATCGCCGCCTTGGCCCCTTACACCCAGGCGGCCCAGGAGCTGGTCAAGGTGGCCCGGGAGGTGGCATGAAAGCCCTGGTCTACCACGGGCCCTTCCAGGTGGCGGTAGAGCAGGCGCCGGAGCCCAAGCTGGAGGCGGAAACCGACGCCATCGTGGAGGTGGAGCTGGCCGCCATCTGCGGCTCGGACCTGCACATCTACCACGGCAAGATCGCCGGGGTGCTGCCGGGTACCGTCTTGGGCCACGAGTTCGTGGGGCGGATTGTGGAAAAGGGCCCCCTGGTGCCCTTCCCCCTGGGGGAAAGGGTGGTAGGGAGCTTCCAGGTGGCCTGCGGAGACTGCCCAGCCTGCCGCAAGGAGCAGTACTTCGCCTGCCTGAAAGGAGGTGTCTTTGGCTTCGGCCTAGCCCTGGGCAACCTCCAGGGAGCCCAGGCGGAAAGGGTGCGGATTCCCTTCGCTCGGCAAAGCCTTTTTGCCATCGGGGACCTGCCCGCGGAGGAAGCCATCCTGGCAGGGGATATCCTCACCACCGCCTACGGGGGCGTAAGGCCCTTCCTCTCCCCTGGGATGAGCGTGGCGGTGGTGGGCTCGGGGCCCGTGGGCCTCATGGCCCAAATGGTGGCCCATGCTCTGGGCGCTGGACAGGTCTACGCCATAGACCCGGAGGAAACCCGCTTGGAAAAGGCGGCGGCCCTGGGAAGCCTGCCCGTCAACCCCAAGGCGGAAGACCCCGTGGCCCGGGTGCGCAAGAAAACCCAGGGCCTGGGGGCGGATCTGGTGGTGGAGGCGGTGGGCGGGGATGGGGAGGCGTTGAAGCTGGCCCTCCGCCTGGCGGGACCCGGGGGCATCGTGTCCAGCCTCGGGGTGCCCACCGCCGAGAAGCTGGATTACCCTTGGCTCTCCGCTTTCAGCCGGGGCATCACCTTGAAAAGCGCCTTGGCCAACATCCCCCGCTGGATCGAGGAGGTTCTAGCCCTGCAACGGGCAGGAAGGCTTAAGGGTAGCTGGGTGTTCAGCCACCGCCTGCCCCTCGAGGAAGCCCCTGAGGGCTACCGCCTCTTCCACGAGCGGCAGGCCACCAAGGTGGCCTTGGTGCCCTAAAACAAAACCGCCGCCCGCAGGCGGTTTTTTCCTCTGACTTCTTCATTATACCACGGTTTGCCGTTATGTAAAGGGGTATGCAGGAAAACCCGTCCCCAACAGGGCAAAAGACCCCCAGTCACCCTTCCTCAAGATCCCAAGGCCAGGGAGTCTAGGAAGCCTTTGGAGTTTACCTAAAAAGAATCCGTATTAGGGCACAGGCCAGGACAATGTAACCTCGCTCCCGGCCCTCCCAGAGGACTTGGGCTAGCCTCGAGGCAAGGCAAAGGAGGTAAAGGCCTTGGCCCGGTATCTGGTGGTGGCTCATCGTACGGCCAAAAGCCCCGAGCTGGCCAGAAAGCTGGCCGAGCTTCGGAGCCAAGACCCCGAGGCCCGCTTTGTCCTTCTGGTACCCGCCGTCCCCCCGGCGGGCTGGGTCTATGAGGAGGGCGACATCCAAAGGCGGGCCAAGGAGGAGGCGGAGGCCGCCAAGGCGGCCCTCGAGGCCCAAGGAATCGCCATAGAGGAGGCCAAGCCCGGGGATGTCTCCCCCATCCTGGCCCTGGAGGAGGAGCTCATGGCCCATCCCGGGGAGTACCAGGCCATCGTCCTGGCCACCCTGCCCCCGGGGCTTTCCCGCTGGCTCCGCCTGGACGTGCACAGCCAGGCAGAGCGCTTCGGCCTGCCCGTGATCCACGTGATCGCCCACTGAGCTCCTGCCTCCTGCGCTTGTTTCTCATCCTGGCCCCGTATACTCGGCCTGGTGCTGGGCCGGTACGTCCTCAAGGAGATCCTGGTCCCCTACCTGGTGGGGGTCCTGCTTTTCGTGGCCCTCCTCACCTTTGACCTCCTCTCCAGCCTCTCGGGGGTGCTCCTAAGCCGGGGGGCCAGCGTGGAGGCCATCGCCAAGCTCATCCTCTACCGCCTGCCCTGGACCCTGAGCCTGGCCCTTCCCTTGGGCCTGGTCTTCGCCATCTTGGTGGGCCTTGCCCGCCTCATCCGCCAATCGGAGCTGAAGGCCGCCTACGCCGCGGGCGTACCCCCCTGGGCCCTTTTGAAACCCCTGGCGCTTTTGGCCCTTCTGGTGAGCTTCTTCAACCTCCTTAACCTGGCGGAGCTTCGCCCCCGGGCCCTCGAGGCCTACGACCAGCACCTGGCCCGGCTCCTCTACGGGGAAGGGGCCTTGAGCGGGGTGATGCGCAAGCAGCTTTATGCCGCGGAGGGCCTCGGGGTCTACTACGCGGAGGAGGTACGGCCCGAGGTGGGGCAAAACCGCCTCTACGGCATCCGGGTGGTGGACGAAAGGGGCCGGATCTACAGCGGTCAGGAAGGAGTCTGGGACAAGGAAGGGTGGCACTTCCGGGGGTACGTCCTGGAGGGGGGAAAACCCAAGCCCTTTGCTGGCACCCTTCCCTTCCCCACCCAGTTCCGCCCCAAGGAAAGCTTGGGCTCCCGCGATCCCTACGACTCCACCACCCTGCGGGAGCTTTGGGAAAGGAGCCAGGTGGAGCCCAGTGCCCGCTTCGCCCTGTACCGCCGGCTCGCGGATGCCCTCGGGGGCTTCTTCCTGGGCCTGGTGGCGGCCACCTTAGGGCTTTCCTTCCGGGAGGCTGCCTGGGCCTTCCTCAGCATCGTCCTCCTCATCTTCGGCTACTACGTGCTCTGGACCCTGAGCGCCCAGCTGGCCCGCTACGACGTGAACCCTCTCCTGGCCTTCCTCCCCAACGCCTTCTTCGCCGCCTTGGCCCTCTACCTCACCTGGAGGCTTAGATGAAGACCCTAGACCGCTACCTCCTGCGCGAGGTCCTGGCCCACTTTAGCCTGGGGCTTGCGGTCATCGTCCTCCTCTTCCTGGCCGGGGCGGTCTACGAGGTCCTGGCCCCTTTGGTGGCCAAGGGCGCGGATCCCTACACCCTTCTCCTTTACCTCTTCTACCGCACCCCCGAGGCCCTGGTGCGGGGGGCTCCCGTGGCCTACCTCTTCGCTCTACTCTTCCTCCTCTCCCGCCTGGGTGAGGACTCGGAGCTCAAGGCCCTCCTGGCCCTGGGGATAAGGCGGGAACGCGTGCTTTTACCCCTTTTGGGCCTCGGGGCTCTCCTGGCCCTTTTGGGCTTCCTTTTGGGGGAAAGCCTGGTGCCCAAAGCCTTAGCCCAGGGGCAGGACCTCCTTCGCAAGCAGGTGCTGGAACGGCCCAGGGCCCTTCTCACCCCGGGCACCGCCTTCCAGGACGCCAGAGGCAGGGTGGTCTACGTGGGGGAGGTGGCCCGGGACAGGATCGGAAAGCTTAGAATCCTTTCGCAGGAGGAAGTGGTCCTGGCGGAGGAGGGGAGGTTCCAAGGAGGGGTCTTGCAGGTGGAAAAGGGCTTGAGGGTCACCTACGAGGGGGATAGGCCCAGGACCCTGACCCGCTTTCAGGAGGGGGATCTGGTCCTCAGGGACCTCACCTTTGAGCCCTGGCAGAACCCGGCCAACCGCATGACCCTGAAGGAGCTTAAAGCGGAGGTGGAAAGGCTTAGGCAAAGCGGGGTGAAGGCGGGCCTCGAGGCCACCACCTATTACCGCCGCTACGCCGAGCCAGCGGCCAGCCTGGTCTTCGCCCTCTTCGCCACGGGACTGGCCTTCTACCTCCTGGGAGGGTCCCGGAGCCTGGGGCTTGTGGGGGTGGCGGTCCTCACCTTCTTCTACTACGCCACCTGGAGCGTGGGGCGGATCATGGGGGAGCAAAACGCCCTAGACCCCGTTCTGGCCGCCTGGGGACCCAACCTGGTCTACGGGGCCCTCGGGCTTCTCCTCTTCCTGGGAGGGCGAAGGTGAGGTGGCTTTTGGCCCTCCTCTTCCTCTTCCTCCCCGCCTTCGCCCAGGAGAAGGTCCTGAAGGTGCTGGAGGCAGAAAAGCTGGAGCTAAGGCAGGAAGGAGGGGAGGAGGTCTACGTGCTCACGGGGAACCCCGTGCGCCTGGAGTGGGATGGGGAGGCCATCGAGGCGGGAAGGGCCACCTACTTTCGCACCCGTAAACTCCTTTTCCTCTCGGAAGGGGTGCGCTACCGGGACCGGGAGGGAAGGCGGGTGGAGGCGGAGGAACTTCAGATAGACCTCTCCGACGAAAGCTTTGACGCCCTCGAGGTGCGCCTCGAGGCCGAGGACCTCCTGCTCACCGGCCCCCTTTGCCAGCGGGTGGCGGGGGCCATCCTTCTGGAGCGGGGCTACGCCACCCCTTGCGCCTCCTGCGGCCAGGAGGTACCCGACTACGCCTTTCGCGCCCGGGAGATCGTCCTCTACCCCGGGGACCGGGTAGTGGCCCGGGGGGTGGTGGTTCTGGTGCAGGAGAAACCGGTTCTGGAGCTTCCCGTCCTCCTTCTCTTCCTCTCCGAGCGCCGGCCCCGGTTCGAGGTGGGCCAGGATGAAGGGGGCTTTTACCTGAAGACCGCTTTGCCCTACGTGGCCGACTTCGGCCTGGGCTTCACCCTCCTTTCCTACTACGAGGGCCGGGGCTACGGCTTCGGCTTTGACCACTACGGCACCGGGGAGGCCAAGGAGCGCTACTTTTTCCTCCACACCCCCCCGGACACCTTCCAGTACCGGGGGGAGTACGTCCTAAAGCGGCAGGCCTTTTCCCTCAGCGCCCTGGTAGAACGGGACGATACCCGGGAAAAACTGACCCGCTTCCGCCTCGAGGCCCTCGCTCCCGGCACCCCCACGCCCCAGGATTGGCGCTACGCCTTAAGGTTGGAGGGCTTTTTAGACCACGACCCCGCCACCCCACCCCCCCGCACCCTGCAGCGCCTGCCCGAGTTGGAGGCGCAAAGCCCCGTCCTGCGGGAGGGGCCTTTCAGCGTCCAGGGGAGCCTGGCCGTGGGCCGCTACTTGGCGGAGACCAACCCCCTAAACCGCTCCGCCCGGGCCCTCGGGCCCTACGCGGAGGCAGGAAGGGCCCTCCTTGCCCACAGCGAAAGTCTCGCCCTCACCCCCTGGCCTGGGGCCACCTTCCGGGCAGAAAACCGCTTCCGGGGCTTTTACTACACCACGCAAAACCCCGATGGGGAGCGCGAGCGCCAGGTGGACTGGACCACCTCAGCCATCCTCCGGCAAAACCTGGGCGGGTTCAGCGTGGAGGTGGGCTATGCCCGAAGCGTCCAGGAGGGGGAAACCCCCTTCCACTTCGACGCCTTGCCCCAGCGGCGAAGCCACCAGGCCACCCTGAGCCTAGGCTTCCAGGAAAGGCCCCTCCTCCTCGGCCTGAAGACGGGGAGGGACCTGGAGGCGGGCAAGTACCTCCCCCTCGAGGCCCAGGCCGCCCTCCAAGACCCCGGCTACGCCCTCACCCTCTCCCACAAGCGGGGCCTCGAGGGGGAAGGCCCCTTGGAGAGCCGTCTAGAAGGAAGCCTCACCCCCTACCCCTTCTCCCTCAAGGTAAGCCTGCGCTACGACCACGCCAAGGGCCTTTTCGACCCTCTTCTTTTCCAAGCGGGCTACGCCCTGCCGGGGGGGAGCCTCAACCTGGCCCACCGCCACGACCTAAACGGCCAGGGCGCCCTCACCACCGACCTTACTTACGCCCTGAGGGAGGGCACGAACGCCTACACCCTCCAGGGGAGGCGGGACTGGCAACAGAACACCCTCGCCCTCCAAGGGCAGGCCATCCTGGGCCCGCAGAGCTTATCCCTACAAACCACCCTGGACCCCAGGGCCCTGGCCTACGCCCTGGGCTACCGCGCAGGGGTAGCCCCAGGACCCCTTTGGGACCTGCAACTCTCCGGGCGCTACCAGGAGGGCTTCCGGGACACGAACCTCCGCCTAGGCCTCACCCAGGCCCTCCCCGAGGTGGGCTTCCGCCTAAACGCCAACCTTCACTTGCCGGAGGAGGCAGACGGGGGCATCTACCTCAAGGACGCCACCTTCAGCGGGGGGGTGGAGCTCTGGAAACCGGTACCCGCCGAGGGGGCAGGAGAAGGAGCCATCCCCGGGCTTTCCCTATCGGGAAGCTTCTCCTACGCCCGTCGCCCCGACCGGCCCGAGGGGTACAGCCTCTCCCTGCGGAACTTCGGGCCCACCCTCACCTTCCTGGGCCGGGAGAACACCAAGCTTCACCTTTCGGCCCTCCTTACCCAGGACCTGCCCGGAACCCCCCTAAGGCCCCGCTTCCTCCTAGTCTTGGACCGCTGCTGTTGGGCCTTGCGCTTCACCCTGGACGCCCAAAAGGGGAGCGTGGGCCTGGCCTTCCTCTATGGGGGGCAGGCAGCGGGGCTTCTCCTCTCCGAGGAGGGTGTGAAGCTGGGAGGTGGACCATGAAGCGGTTTTGGCCCTTTTACCCGGCCATAGGGGTGCTGGCGTTTTTCCTGGGTGCCTGCACGGGAAGCCAGGAGCCCCCCTTGCCCGCCCTGGTGGCCATGGGGGGAGGGGGGGAGGTGCGCTTCTACCGGGCGCAGGACCTGCAGGGGGGAACGGCAAGCCCCATGGGCACCTGGAGCACCCCAGGACTTCAGGACCTGGCTTACTCCAACGCTTTTGGGGGGCTTTACCTTCTCTTCCCCGACCGCCTCGAGGCCTACTCCACCCAAGGCTTCACGGAAGACGCCATCCCGCAGCCTTCCCCCACGCAGGCGGCCTTCCCGAACGGGGTGGACTGCACCGGAGGCTATTTGCGGCTTGGGCAAAACCAGCTCCTCGCCCACTGCCCGGGGGCAGGAAGAGCCTTCCTCTGGAACCTGGATGCCTCAGGGAACCTGGAGGAAGCCGACCTCACGGGCCTCCCCCCCGGGGTGCGCCTAGCCCTCTTCCCCCAAGGAAGCCTGGACCTCCTGGCCTACCTAAGCCAGCAGGCCTTGGGCTACCGCCCGGCCCAAAACCCTTCAGGCGTCCCCAGCCTGGAAAAGCTCTTGGACCCCCAGGCGAGCCAAGGACCCTACGACCTCCAGCTGGACCGCCTTCGCGGGCGGCTTCTCGGGCTTGCCGCCACCGCCATCGAAGTGAGGCTCTACACCCTGGAAGGGGACTCCCTCACCAGCCGAAAGGTCTTGGGGGACTTCCCCCAAGCCAGCCGCCTGGCCCTGGACCCCGTGGGGGGCATGGCGGTCTACGGCCGGGGGTTCCAGGTGCTCCTGCCCAAGGAATCCCCCGTGCAGCAGGGGTTCCGCACCTATACCGCCGGGCTTCTGGGACCGGATGGCTACCTTTACCTAGTCCAGGGGCAAACCCTTGAAGTCTACGACCTGGCGCCCTCCCCACCCCTCCTCCTGCGCTCCCCATTCTTGGGGTTCAGCCCCACTTCCCTGGCCTTCATCCCGGTAGAATAAGGCATGCTCCAGGGTAAAGCCTTTTTGGTCACAGGAGCCGGAGGGGCCTTGGCCCGGGCGGTAATCCCCGCCCTCCACCGGGCGGGTGCCCGCCTTTTCCTCTCCGACCCTCGGGAGGAGCGCATGGCGGAACGGGCCAAGGCGGTGGGGGCCAGAACCTTCGTGGCCGACCTCACCCGGCTGGAGGAGGCGGAGGCCTTGGCCCGCTTCGTGGAGCGGGAGGCACCCCTTTTCGGGGTGGTGCACACCGTGGGCGGGTTCGCCGCCGGGCGCTTTTTGGACTCGGACCCCGGGCTTTACGACTGGCTTCTGGACCTGAACCTGCGCACCACCTTCAACCTCCTCAAGGCGGTCCTGCCCTATCTGGAGGCTCGAGGCGAAGGGTTTTTCGCCGCCATCGCCGCCGGTCCCGCCTGGACGGGGGCCGGCCCAGGAAGGGCCCTATACACCATGGCCAAGACCGCCCTGGCCAGCCTCATCCGCTCCCTCCAGGGGGAGGTGCAGGGGGTGCGCTTCCTCCTCGTCTACCCCATGGGTACCCTGGATACCGAGGCCAACCGGAAGGCCATGCCGGAGGCCGACCCCAACCGCTGGATCGCCCCGGAACTCATCGCCGAAGCCATCCTCCTGGCCGCCTCCGCCAAGGGCGGAAGGCTTCTGGAGCTCCCCATCTACCCCCCCACCTAGCCCCCACCCAGGCCCCCAGGAAGTCCGCCACAAGGTCCCAGCCGAAGGCCTCCCTTCCGGGAAGGAAGCTTTGGTGCCACTCATCCAGGACCCCGTAGAGGGCGGCGAGGAGAAAGGCGGGGCGGAAGGCCCCAAGGCCCAGGCGCAGGAGCAGGCCCAGGAGGGCGTAGGCCAGGAAGTGGGCGGCCTTATCCCAGGGGTGGGGCAAGCCCACCCCGGTGGCGGGCTGGTGGGAAAGCCAAAAGAGCAGGCCCATGTGCCCCAGGGCCAGGAGGAGGGGAAGGGGGCGCACCTTGGGCTACACCTCCACCAGCTCCCAAAGCACCCCAAGCCCGAAGGTGGGGTGAACGAAGGCCACCTGGTGGCCACCGAAGCCGGGCCTAGGCACCTCGTCAATGAGCCTGGCCCCTGCCGCCTTCAGCCGGGCAAGCTCCTCCTCAATCCGGGAGGTGGCAAAGGCCAGGTGATGAAGCCCAGGACCCCGCCTGGCCAGAAAGCGCCCCACCGGGGTATCCGGCCCCAAAGGGGCGAGGAGCTCCAAAAGGGTCTCCCCTTCCCCCCGGAGCAGGGCCACCCGCACCCCTTGGGCCACCACCTCCCCCTCGGCCACGGGAACGAAGCCCAGAAGCCAGTAGCGGGCCTTGGCCGCCTCTAGGTCCTCCACCGCAATGCCCACGTGGTGTAAACGCATGGGAACTATCCTAGCTCCTCCGCCACCCCCTTGACGGCCAAAAGCCCAGAGAAAAGGCATCCCCCCAAAAAGGTTCCCTCCAGAGCCTTATACCCGTGCATCCCTCCACCGCCAAATCCCGCCACCTCCCCTGCGGCAAAAAGGCCCGGCACAGGCTCCCCTTGGAGGGTAAGGGCCCGCCCCTTGAGGTCGGTTTGAATACCCCCTAGGGTCTTGCGGGTCAAGGTCCAAAGGCGTACCGCCACCAAGGGACCGCCCCTGCCGCCTAAGAAGGGGTGGGGTTTAGCCACGCGGAAAAGCCGATCCCCTAGATAGCGCCGGAATCCCTGGACGGCCAAAAGCTGCGCGTCCTTACAGAAGGGGTTGGAAAGCTCCCGGTCCCTGGCCTTCACCTCCCTTTCCAACCGCACGGGATCCAGGACCCCGGGGGCCAAGGCCTCCATCTTGCGCATCAGCTCGGAAAGGGTTTCATCCACCAGGAAGTCCTTACCCCGCTGCAAAAAGGCCCTAACCGGACCGGGGGGGCCGAAAATCCGGTTTCGCACCACGCCCAGCCAGCTCCTCCCGGTAAGGTCCGGATTCTGCTCCGAACCGGACAGGGCAAACTCCTTGGCCAGGGTCCTGAGATCCAAAATGAACCAGCTCCAATCCAATCCCGTGCTCCGCAGATGGCGCAAGGTTTCCAGTGCATCAAAGCCGGGAAAGCAAGGCGGGGGAAGGCGCCTTCCCGTGGCATCCACCCAAAGAGCCGAGGGACCCGGAAGGATGCGGATCCCGTGGTGGCTCCAAATGGGGGCGTAGTTCTCCACTCCCTCGGGATAGTGCCACATGCGGTCCAGGTTGACAAGGGCAGCCCCAGCCCGCTCCGCCAGGAAAAGACCCGATCCATCCACGTGATCCGGGACCCCGGAAAGCATCCTCCTTGGGGGTTCCCCCATGCGCCTGGGCCAGAAGCGGCGCACCAAGTTCAGGTTGGCCCCCATACCCCCCGTGGTCAAAACCACCGCCTGGGCCAGGAGGCGAAACTCCCCCTTGGGCTTGCGGCTCGAGGGCGCCCCCCGGGGAACGGTGTCCGGCTCCAGGACGGTCCCCATGACCCCCACCACCCGGCCCTTCTCCAGCAGGATCTCCTCCACACGATGGCGGAGAAAAACCTTAAGCAAACCCCTGTCCTGCAACTCCTGAACCCGCCTCAGGAAGGGCTCCAGGAGCCCCGGCCCCGTCCCCCATACGATGTGGAAGCGGGGAACGGAATTGCCATGGCCAAGGGCAAGGCCCCCTCCGCGCTCCGCCCAGCCCACCACGGGGAAGAAACGGACTCCCAAGGAGGTAAGCCAGGCTCGCTTCTCGCCGGCGGCGAACTCTAAATAGGCCTCGGCGAAACGCCTGCCCCATGAGTCCGTCTCCCTGTCAAACCCCGCCGCCCCGAACCAGTCCTCCCGAGCGAGCTCCAGGGAGTCCCGGATACCCAGGCGCCGTTGCTCCGGGGAGTCCACCAGGAAAAGCCCCCCGAAGGACCAATAGGCTTGACCTCCCAGGTAAGGCTCCTGCTCCAGGAGAAAAACCCGCCTACCGGTCCCTGCGATCTTCGTGGCTGCCACCAGTCCGGCCAGTCCACCCCCTACCACGATGGCGTCGGCTTCCATGGTTCGACTCCCTTTACTTTATACCCAACAAGTAGAGGGCCATGCCCTTTTCCCAGAAATCCTGCCCTCCCCCCAGGGGAAAAGCCCGGGGAAGCTCCCAAAAGGCCAGTTCACCCGGGGCAAACCCTCTAGCCAGCCGGATCCCGCCCGAGGCTCAGAGATCGTACCAAGGAGGCCTTCCCCGGTAAAGCTCAAGTTCCTGGAGTATCTCCTCCTTACCCGTCTCCTCGAGGCGGATCACCTGAGGCGGGCAGCTTTCCACACAGGCCCCGCATCCTGTGCAGGCCTCCACCTTGAGCCTGAGCACGTACTCCTCCCCCTCCCGCACCCTATAGACCGCCTCCGTGGGGCAGACGTTGGTGCACACTGGGCAAAGGGTGCACCCCTCCTCCACCCGGATCCTGGGCCAGCGCACCTCGGAAGCCCGCCTGGCCGCCAAAAGGCGCAGGCGAAGCTCCGCCGGCATGCCCTTTTCCTCCTCCGGAGCAGGAAGGGGAAGCTCGGGCACCAGGTCAGCGGCGGTGCGCTTGGCGCTTCCCATAAGGGCCTGGAAAAGTTCCCTGCGCCCCACTTTCTCCCCGGGAAGCTCCCCTTGCAGGACCTGCACCTCCACGGGGTGGTAACGCTGGGCCTCCTCCACCATCCTTTCCAGGTGCTCGGGCACCGCAGGCCCCCCGATCCTACAGGAGGCGCAATCCCCCCGGGCCAAGACCACCTTCCCGAAACGGCTTCCCGCCTCCGCCAGAAGGCCCGGGGTCAGGCGGCCCAGGCACAAGACCTCCTCCCCCTTGCCCTCCGCCTTGGAGCAGCGGATCTGCCCCTTGCCCCGGATCAAGGCCTCCTGGATGCCCCCCAAGGGATACTCCAGGGCCACCCCAGGGCAGACCCCCGTGCAGAGACCGCACCCGGTGCAGAGCACCTCGTCCAGCTCCACCCGGAAGCTTTCCAGGCGCACCGCCCCCTTGGGGCAGGCCTGGTAGCAACGGTCGCACCCCCCCACGCTGTTCTTGTAGAGGAGGCAACGGGCCTCCGTGTAGCGGGGCCTGGGGTCCGTGGCCCTGAGGAAGGCGTTCAGAAGGTTATCCAAGAAGCCCATTCACGCCCCTAGAAGGTCCTCTATGGCCTTAAGGAAGGCCTCAAACTGCCGGAAGTCCATCTGCTGTTGGTTGTCGGAAAGGGCCACCTTGGGGTTGGGGTGGACCTCCACGTGCACCCCATCCGCCCCCACCGCCAAGGCCGCCCGGGCCAGGGGGGCAAGAAGATCCGTGCGCCCGGCGGCGTGGGTCACGTCCACCACCACGGGCAGGTGGGTTTCCTGCTTGGCCAAGGCCACGGCGGAGAGGTCCAGGGTGTTTCGCGTCCAGCGCTCAAAAGTGCGAATCCCCCTTTCCGCCAGGATCACCTGCTCGTTGCCCTGGCTCAGGATATACTCGGCGGCGTAGAACCACTCCTCCACGGTGGCGGAAAGGCCCCGCTTCAGAAGGACGGGCTTGCCCGCCTTCCCCACCTCCTTGAGGAGGGCGAAGTTCTGCATGTTCCGGGCGCCGATTTGGAGGATATCCGCGTATTCCGCCACCACCTCCACGTCCCGGGTATCCATGACCTCGGTGACGAAAACCATGCCAAAAGCTTCCGCCGCCTTGCGACCGATCCTTAGCCCCTCCACCCCCAAGCCCTGGAAGCCATAGGGACTGGTCCTGGGCTTGAAGGCCCCGCCCCTTAGGACCTTGACTCCCTTGGCGGAAAGGAAGCGGGCGGTTTCCATCATCTGCTCCTCGGACTCGATGGAGCAGGGGCCAGCGATGAGGAGGGGCTTTTCCCCAAAGGCCACAGGCCCCACCCGCACCCGGGTGGGCTCGGGCTTGTGCCTGCGGGAATAGAGGAACTTCTTCTGGTCCTCCCGCTCCTCGAGGTCCAGGCTGGCCTTGAAGATTTCCTTGAAAAGCTTTCGGATGGTTTCCGGAGGAAAGGGACCGGGGTTTTCGGCGGTGAGGTAGGCCAGCATCTCCTCCTCCCGCTTGGGGTCGTAGTGGGGAAGGCCCAGCTCGGTCTGGATGCGGCCGATCTCCTGCACCAGCCTTCCCCGTTCGGAGAGGAGGCGCAGGATTTCCCGGTTAACCCGGTCCACTTCCTTACGCAGGGCGAGGATGCGCTCGTCCATGGGCTATTCTATGGGGCAAAGCCCCTTGGGGTGTCAAGCGGCCTCTTCCTTGGGCCTGGCCCGCTCCGCCACCCTAGCCACCAGCACGGAGATCCAGTAAAGGACCAACAGGGGACCGGTGACGATGGCCAAGGACACCACGTCCACCGTGGGGGTGATGACCGCCGCCAGGGTGAGGAGGAGGACCACGGCGATCCGCCAGTTGCGGGCCAGGAAGGCGGAGGAAAGGATCCCCAGGCGGGCCAGAAGATAACTCACCACCGGCATCTCAAAGACCAGGCCCATGACGCCCATCATCATGAGGACCTGGCCCATGTAGCGACCGATGGAGATCTGCGGGGTGATGACCTCACCCAAAAAGCCCAGGAGGAAGGGTATGGCGAAGGGCAAAAAGCCATAGTAGGCGAAAAGGGCCCCCAAGGCGAAGCTAAACCCAGCCCCCAGCAAGAAGGGCACCGCCAGCCGCTTCTCGTGTTCGTAAAGCCCCGGGGCGATGAAGGCCCAGACCTGGTAGACGATGAAGGGCAAGGCCAACACCAGCCCCCCAAAGGCCGCCACCTTCAAGGAAACCAAGAAGGGCTCGGTGATGTCCAGAACGATGAGGTTCACCTGGATGTGGTTCTGCTTGGCCGCCAGGTCCAAGGGCCGCTTCAGCCACTCCAGAAGCTGGACCCTAAAACTCCAGGCCACCCCCGTACCCACCACCCAGGCCACCAGGGACCAGAGGATACGGGCCCTGAGCTCCTCCAGGTGTTCAACCAGTGGGGCTTCCTTCAAGCCTTGCGCTCCTCTTGGGGTTCGGAAACCTCATGGGCCTTGGGGGAGGAAGTCTCGGAAACCGGCTTCTCCCTAGCCCCTTCGGGGCCCTTTTCCTCCCTAGCCAACCTAGCCCCTTCGGGGCCCTTTTCCTCCCGCACGTCCACGCTCTTCTCCAGCTCCTCCCGGATCTCCTGGGCCCCCCGCTTGAACTCGCGAATGCTCTGGCCCAGGGAACGGCCGAGCTCGGGGAGTTTCTTGGGCCCGAAGATGAGGAGGGCCACCACCAGGATCACCAGGATTTCCGGCATGCCCAGGTTCATACCCCCCAGTTTACCACCCGGGCTGAAAGGAAGGTGAAACCCTAGTCCCCCTCCCGCTTGCGCCGGGCGTAGCCCTCGAGGTTCCGCTGCCTCTCCCGCGCTATGGCCAGGGCATCCTCGGGCACATCATGGGTGATCACGCTCCCCGCCCCCACCATGGCCCCATCCCCCACCCGCACCGGGGCCACCAGCACGCTGTTGGAACCGATGAAGGCTCCCTTGCCGATGAAGGTTCTGTGCTTGCGCTTGCCATCGTAGTTGGCGGTGATGACCCCGGCCCCGATGTTGGTGCCCTCCCCCACCTCGGCATCCCCCAAATAGGCCAGGTGCCCCGCCTTGACCCCGGGGTGGAGGAGGCTATTCTTCACCTCCACAAAGTTGCCCACATGGGCCCCCTCCCTGAGAACGGCCCCGGGGCGTAGCCGGGCGAAGGGCCCGGCGTCGGCTCCCCTACCGATCACCGCCCCCTGAGCCACGGTGTGGGCCAGAACCCTGGCCCCGGGTTCCAAGAGGGCGTCCTCCAGGATGGTGTAGGGCCCCACCTCCGCCCCCTCCCCGATGCGGGTCTTGCCCTTAAGCACCACCCCCGGCCAGAGGGTCACGTCCGGGGCCAGCTCCACGCTGGCCTCCAGGTAGATGCTCTCCGGCAGGATCATCCGCACCCCCCTTCGCATCCACTCCCGGCGCAAGGCCGCCAAGAGCACTCCCTCCACCCGGGAAAGCTCCTCCCGGGTGTTCACCCCCAAGGCTTCCTCCACCACCCCCTTCACCGCCACCACCCTCCGCCCCTTGGCCCGGTAGATGGCGATGAGGTCGGGGAGGTAGTACTCCCGGGCGGCGTTTTCGTTTCGCACCTCCTTGAGGGCCTGGAAGAGGAGTCCGTCAAAGGCATAGGCCCCAGCGTTCACCTCCCGGATGGCCTTGACCTCAGGGGAGGCATCCTTCTCCTCCACGCTGCCCAAGACCTCCTCCCCCTGGCGCAGGATGCGGCCGTAGCCGGTGGGGTCAGAAAGCTCCACGGTGAGGAGGGCCATTCCCGCCCCCTCCTCCACCCTTTCCAGAAGGCCCCTTAGGGTTTCCGGGCGAAGAAGGGGCGTATCCCCCTGAGTGACCAGGGTGGGGCCAGGAAAGTCCTTTAACAAGGGCTCCGCCTGCAAAAGGGCGTGGGCGGTGCCGAGCTGCTCTTCCTGCACCGCCACCTCCACCGGATAGGCCTTTAGGACCTCCATCACCTGCTCGGCTCCATGCCCCACCACCACCACCAACCTCTGGGGTTCCAGGGCCAGGGCCGTTTCCACCGCATAGGCCAGCATGGGCTTGCCCAAAAGGGGATGAAGCACCTTGGGCAGGCGGGATTTCATGCGGGTCCCCTGCCCGGCGGCCAGGATCACATGGGCGTGCATAGGGCTATTTTAGGGGGCTAGGTGTGGTCCTGGACCACCTCGAGGCCCACCCTCCCGAGCTCCCGCACCAGAGCCCGCACCGCCTCCTTCACCCCCTCGGTGATGAGGGGGCTACCGAAGCGGCTAACCCCCGCATAGAGCCCGCGGGCACTCCTCCTCACCTCTAGAAGCAAATCCTGGGTGAGGTCTTCCTCCTCCACGTGGGTGAGCACGTAAAACCCTTCCTCCCCCCGGGCCACCTCCAGAAAGACCGCCATCCCGCCCGGGATGGCCACGGAAGCCTTGGCAAGGGTAAGCTCCTTGGGCAGTTCTCCCCTTAACAGCGCATGGGCCACCTCGTACCTCCTTATGGGCGGCCAAGGCGTGGGATCCTCGGCCATCTTGGTGAACACCGCATGGAAGAAGATCCGGCCCGCCTCCTTCCACTTGAGGGCATACTTGGTGCGCAAGTGGGTCTCCGGTGGCTCCTTAACTTCCACCCGGTAAAGCCCGCTCCGTTCTGCCTCCTCCAGGGCCAAGCGGAAGTACTCTTCGTGGTCGGTGGTGAGGAGGAGGTCCCCGCCCTCCACGAGCCTAGTGGAAAGCCTGCGGAAAAATCCCTCCTGCAAAAGCCGCTTCCGCTGGTGCCGCTTCTTGGGCCAGGGATCGGGGAAGTTGACGATGACCCGCTTTAGGCTCCCCGGGGGCACCAGGTTCCTCAGGGCAAAGAGGCCTTGCCCGTGGTAAAGGCGCACGTTCCCTATCCCTTCCCGGCGCAGGCGCCGGTAGGCCCTCTGGACGCTGGCCGCCGAAACCTCGGCCCCCAGGATGAGCCATTCCGGATGGGCCTTGGCCAGGTCCACGGTGAAGCGCCCATCGCCAAAGCCCACCTCGAGGACCAGGGGCCCCTCCCGGCCAAAGAGGTCTATCACCCGAGGAGGCCAAAGGGGAAGAAGAGCAGGCCGCACCAGCACAAGGGGGGATTATACGGCCTTTTTAAATCGTTTTCACAGGGGAGTTCTAGGGTGAGGACAGGAGGTTGGTTTATGGCCCTGTTTGGAAGCCTCAATTCCCTGCCCCTCGAGGAGCTCCTCCAGCTTCTCAGCCACAAGGAAGGGGCGCTGGAGATTTGGAACCTAAAGGGTATTCCCCCCACCACCATCTACCTGAAGCCGGGACATATCCGCTCCCTGGACCAACACGGCAAGCCCCTGGACCCCATGGCGGCCAAAGCGGTGCTTCAGGCCCTCCTCCAGGCCCGGGAGGGAAGCTTTGAGTTCCTTCCCGGGGTGAAGCCCAGGCACAAGGAGCGGCTGGGCTGGCCGGTGGAGAAGGTCCTCCTGAGCACCATCACCCTCCAGGACGAGCTAGAGCGCTACCGGGCCTACCTGCCCCATCCCGAGGCCCGTTTTGAGCTGGCGGGGAGCTATCCCGAGGACCCCCGCTTCAAGGACTTCTTCCGCCTGGCCCTGCCCCATCTCAAGCGGGGCGTTTCCGCTCAGGAGCTGGCCCAGGTCCTGCGGCTTCCCCTGGACCAGGTGCGCTTTTACCTTTATCGCCTCCAGCTTCTGGGAGCGGTGAAGCGGGTGGCTCCTCGGCCGAAGGCCCATCCCCTAGCGGGGAAGCTCCTCGCCCACTTGAAGGCCCTATGGAGCCGCTGAAAATCCTGGTGGCCGGGCCCGTGGGGGCGGGGAAGACGGCCTTCGCCCGAAGCCTCTTGGGGGAGGAGGCCCTCACCACGGAGGCCAAGGTCAGCGAGGCCCTGGGCAAGGAAACTACCACCGTGGCCATGGACTTTGGAGTACTTCCCGTGGGGCCCTACCGGGTGCACCTCTTCGGGGCCCCAGGCCAGGCCCGCTTCGACTTCATGTGGGACGTGCTGGCGGAAGGGGCTTTGGGCCTTTTGCTCCTCCTGGCGGGGGACAAGCCCGAGCATCTGCCCGAGGCGCGCCACCTCCTGGACTACCTCCTCTCCCGCCACCCCATCCCTCACCTGGTGGGGGTGACCCGGCTGGACCTGGGCCGGGCTTGGGAGCCGGAGGAGGTAGCCCTTTACCTGCGCCTGCCCCGCGAGCGGGTGGTGGGGTTGGACGCCAGGCGCCGGGAGGAAGCCTTTCGAGTGCTCACCCAATTGGTGGAGATGGCGGTGGAGGTCCACGATGCTTGAAGCGATGGTGCTGGCCCACCTGCGCTATCTGGAAAACGCAGAGCGGTTTCTGGAAGGCGGCCCGGAACCCATCCTGACCCCGCCCACGCAGTGTTCGTTGGGGCGGTGGCTTGCTGGGGAAGGCCAGGGGGCTTACGGACACCTGCCTGCCTTTCAAGAGGTGGTCGCCCTCCACGAGCGCTTCTCCACGCCCTCACCGCCGAGGCGGTGGCCTTGAAGGGGGAGGGAAAGGAGGCGGAGGCCAGGGAGAGGATGAACGAGGTGTACCGGCTTTTTGGACGGATTGAACACCTGCTGTTGCGGTTGGACGAGGAGGGGTTATGACCAGGCAAGAGGAGCTTTTGGCGCTGATTAGGAACCTGCGCACTGCGGTGCCCGAGGTTTCCGGGGTGATGGTGGCCTCGGCGGATGGGCTTCCCATCGTGCACGACTTCCCCGAGGCGGAAGCGCCCCGGATCGCGGCTATGGCGGCCACGTCTTTAGGGCTGGGGAAGCGGATCGCCACCACTCTGCGCCTAGGGGAGCTTCAGGAAACGGTGATCCGGGGGCAGAGCGGGTACTTCGTGGTCTACGAGGCCGGGGAGAAGGGGGTGCTGGCCGTGGCCCTGCCCGGGGGGGCCAACCTGGGGCTGGTGCACTTCGAGGCCCGGGAAGCCGCCAGGCGCTTGCGGGAACTCCTCTAGGAGGACGTATGCGCGTGCTCGTGGTGGATGACGATCCGGCCCAGCGCCTCCTCCTCATGCGGGCCCTGGCCCCCTTGGAGGTGGAGGTCCAGGAAGCCAGAAATGGACAGGAGGCGATGGATCTCCTCCGGGACGGCCTACCCTACGCGGTCCTCACGGACCTGCACATGCCCCTGGTGGACGGGCTGGAACTCACCCGGCGGATCAAGGCCTTAGACCCCCTCCTTCCCGTCATCCTCCTCACCGCCGATGGGGACCGGGAGGTGCGCCTGAAGGGGATTGAGGCCGGGGCCGACGACTTCCTGAACCGGCCCGTGGACTTGGTGGAGCTCAGGCTGCGGGTGAAGGGCCATTTGGAGCGCCGGAAACTGCAAGAGAAGCTAGAGGCCCTGGAAAGGGCCCTTCTCGCCCTGGTGCGGGCGGTGGAGGCCAAGGACGCCTACACCGCCGGCCACGGGGAAAGGGTGGCCCAGTACGCCCTTTGGACCGCGGAGGAGCTCGGGGCAAAGCCCGAGGAGCTCGAGGACCTCCACATGGGAGCGCTCCTGCACGACGTGGGCAAGATCGGCATCCCCGACCACATCCTCCGGGGAGACTATACCCTTACGGAGCACGAGTGGCGCCTTATCCGGGAGCACCCGGTGAAGGGGGACGAGATCATCCGGCCCCTTCGGGCCTACACCCGCTTAAAACCCTACGTGCGCTGGCACCACGAGAAGCTAGATGGCTCCGGCTACCCCGATGGCCTTACCCAGATACCCCTCTTGGTGCAGGCGGTGACCGCCGCCGACATCTACGATGCCCTCACCAGCGTGCGCACCTACCGCGCTCCCCTAAAACCCGAGGAGGCCCTTAAAGTACTGGAGGAGGAGGCCCGCAAAGGGCGGCTTCACCGGGAAGTGGTACAGGCCTTCCGGAGCGGCCTCCTGCGCAATCGCGCCCTGCGCACCGCCTAGAGGCCGTACTCCTCCCAGCGGCTTTCCACCAGGGCCTTGATGCGCCCGTCCATGCGGATGCGCTCGGGCCAGACCCGGTGGAAGCCTTCTTCCGGGAGCTTGCGGGTGCCGTCCAGCACCAAGACGGGGCCCTCCACTCCCTCCAATACCCGGGCATCCCGCTCCGGATCTATGTTGTTGAGCACCGCCCAAAGGAGTTCCTCGGGGGTGAGGAGGATGTCGTGGTCTGCCAGGAGCATCAAGCGTATGCCAGCGCTTTGCGGCGTCTTGAGGAGCCTTTCCGCCAGGGCCAGGGCCTGGCCTGGCCTCTCCTTGCCCAAGGTCACCCCCCAGATGCCCGGCCACTGCCTTTGGGCGTGAACCTCAGGATCCTGGGGAAGCGCCGGGTGCACCCGGGGGATAAAAGGCACCTCTCCCCCCTCCTCAGGGAGCTTTCGGGTGCCATCTAAGATGAGTTTTCCCCCGAAGGCAAAGCCCCGGGAACTATGGTCCAGCACATCCATAGGCCCCCGAAGGAGGAGGGTATCCCGCCCGGGAAGGAGGTGCTTAAGGGCTTCTAAAAGGGTTTGGAACCCCGGCCTCACTGGGACATCCCCATCCACGGCCACGATCACCTTGGCGAACATCATCTGTCCCAGACCCAGCATCCCGTAGGCCACCTTGTAGGCCTGGCCCGGGTACTCCTTACGAAGGGCCACGTTCACCCAGTTGTGGGCCACCCCCTCAGGGGGCATGTGGTAGTCCACCACCTCGGGGAGGATGAGGCGCAAGGGGGGTAGGAAAAGGCGCTCCGAGGCTTCTATCAGATAGGCATCCTCCATAGGAGGCACCCCCACGATGGTGGCGGGGTAGATGGCCCCCTTGCGGTGGGTGAGGGCGGTCACGTGGAAGCGGGGGTAGAGGTCCACGGGGGTGTAGAAGCCCGTATGGTCCCCAAAGGGGCCCTCCTCCACCAGGGGTTCCTCGGGGTCAATGTAGCCCTCCAACACGAACTCGGCCTCGGCGGGCACGGGGAGGTCCACGGTGACGCCCCGGGCCAGCTCCACAGGGGCTCCCCGCAGGAACCCCGCCAGGTGGAACTCGCTCACCCCGGGCAAGGGAGGTAAGGGAGCGGTGGCGGCGTAGGTGAGGATGGGATCCCCCCCCAAGGCCACGGCCACCTCCAGCCTCTTTTTCAGCTTGCTGGCCTTTTCCATGTGCTGGCGGCCCACCTTGTGGAGCTGCCAGTGCATGGCCGTGCTCCTCTTGTCCAGCACCTGCATCCGGTACATGCCCACGTTGAGCTCCCCGGTCTCCGGGTCCTTGGTGATCACCAGGGGCAGGGTGAAGAAAGGTCCCCCGTCCAAGGGCCAGCACTTCAAGACGGGAAGGCGGGAGAGATCCACCGCCTCCTCCTTCAGGACCACCTCCTGGACCGGAGCCCTCCCCACCCACTTGGGGAAGAACCCCCTGAGGAGGGGAAGTTTGGGAAGCAAGGCCAGGAGGGCGGAAAGCCCCCCTTTGCCGGGCTTAAGGGTCAGCAGGGCTTCCACCTTAGCCGAAAGCTCGTCCAGGTCCCGAACCCCCAAGGCAAAGGCGGTGCGCTCCCGGGTGCCGAAGAGGCCAATGGCCACCGGAAAATCCTTACCCACCACCCCTTCAAAAAGGAGGGCAGGCCCTCCCGCCTTCACCATGCGGTCGGCGATCTCGGCGATCTCCAGTTCGCTGCTTACGGGCACCTTTACCCGCTTGAGCTCGCCCCGCCGTTCCAGGGCCTCCAGGTACGCCCGAAGGTTCTTAAACACCCCCAAGCTTACCGGATGCCCGGGGAAGAGGCTCGGGACAGGCTACACTTCCAGGACCAGGTGCTCCAGGCGGTGCGCTTTGGGGGTGCCGTGAACCAAGACGGCCTCGAGCCTCATCGGTACATCATCCCGCCCCAGAAGATGGCAGGCGCTCTTTAGAAGGCGTTCCACCTTCCCAGGGGTAATGGCCTCCAAAGGGGCTCCAAACGCCCCCGAGCTTCGTTGCTTCACCTCCACCACCACGTACACCCCGTCCTTCTCCATGAAGAGGTCCACCTCGCCGAAGGGGGTGCGGCGGTTGCGGCCCAGAAGCCGGTAGCCCCGCTCAAGGAGGTAGGCGAGCGCCAGGTCCTCAGCCCAGCCTCCTTTCATCCTCCCCTCCCCAAGCCAGGAAAACCTCAGGGGGCCCACTCCTGGAAGAGCTCCCCATCCAGGTAAAGCCGGAAGCGGCCCTCCCCCACCACCTCATAGGTACCCGAAACCCTTAGGCCCCCACGGCCTTCCCCCTCGTAGACCAGGTGCTCCCCCCGGTCGTCCAAGAGCACCAGGCGCACCTGGCGTCCTTCCGCCTCCGGGGGAAGGTTCAGGGCCAGGGTCACGGTACGGGCCTCGGGCTTAGGGGCAGGCAAAGGGCTTAAAGCCCCCACCCGCACCTCTCCCCTTGCCGCCACCCTCAGGCGCACCCCGCTTCCTGGCGGCATGGGGGTTCCGGGCGCGGGCTCCTGGGCCAGCACCGTGCCGGGCGGAGCTCCGGAGGGCACCTCCTCCGTCTGGACCTGCAGGCCCATGGCGTTCAGGAGGAAAAGCGCCTCCTTTTGGCTTAAACCCGTGAGCTGGGGAAGGGGCACCGTGGGACCCAGGGAAGCACCCTGGGAAACCAGAAGCCCCACCGGGGCCCCAGGGGGCAAGGGAGTGCCAGGAGGTGGATCGCTGGCCAGGACCGTGCCCAGGGGCTCTGGGCTTTCCACCTGGGCCACCCTGGCCAGGCGGTACCCCAGCTCGGAGAGCCGGGCCTCGGCTTCCTCCTGGCGAAGCCCCTTCAGATCGGGCAAGGGATTCAGCCGGGCCTGGTTAAGGGTGAGGCGCACGGTGCGCCCGGCCCTAAGGCGGGTTCCCGGTGGGGGCTCCTGGGCCAGCACCACCTCCTTGGGCTTGGCAGGGTCGTTCCCCTCCACCACCTCCAGCCTGAGCCCCGTATCCTTCAAAAGGAGAAAGGCCTCCCGGGCGGTTTTGCCCACCAGGTTCGGCACAGCGTACTCTGGGGGATTGAAGTAGCGGTAAACCCCTTGGGAAAAAAGCCATAGCCCTAGGAGGAAGAGGAGGAGGCCCGGGACCACCCCCAGTTGCTTCCCGAAGGGAACAGCCTTAAGAAAGCCCGGCCAGAGGCGCGAAGGACCCCGGGCCAAGACCCGCCGGGCAGACCCCAAGGGCCAGGGGGACAGGTAGGCTACCCCTTCCTCGGCCATGGCCAGGTGCTCTGGGCCAAAACCCAAGGGGGCCAGGGCCTCGAGGGCAGCCCGGGGCGGCCCTTTCCGGGCCAGGGGACGCTCGGGGAAAAAGGCGTAGTAACGCCCAGGCTTGGCGGAAACCACCGCCTCCACAAGCCCAAGCTCCTCTAGGCGTTTGATGGCCGCCCGGTACCGGTAAAAGCGCTCCTTGTCCTCGGGGGTGCGCACTGGAAAAAAGAAAACCACCCCGCCCTCCACCCGATAAAGGGTGATCCCCTCCCGCTCCTCGAGGGTTTCCAGCACCGGGTAGCGGTCGTCCAAGATCATGCGCCGCCGATTATACCTTGCCTTCTCTCCTCCGTTCCCGACCCCTATACTCTAAAAGGTATGTGGGACGTTCTCGTGGTAGGCGGCGGCCCCTCGGGTCTTTCCGCGGCCCTTTTCCTCACCAGGGCCGGGCTTAAGGTCCTGGTGCTGGACGGAGGTCATTCCAAGATCGCCCAGGTGAGCCGGGTTCCCAACTACCCTGGCCTTCTGGACGAACCCTCGGGCGAGAAGCTTCTAGAGAGGCTGAAAGAGCACGCCCGCCGTTACGGGGTAGAGATCCGAAGGAGCGTGGTCAAGGGGGTGCGGGACCTGGGAGGGGTCTTTGAGGTGGAAACCGAGGAGGGCGTGGTGGAAGCGGAAAGGCTTCTCCTCTGCACCCACAAGGACCCCACCCTGCCCTCCCTTCTGGGCCTGACCCGAAAGGGTGTCTACATCGACACCGACGAGGGGGGGCGGACCAACTACCCCCGGGTCTACGCCGCCGGGGTGGCCCGGGGCAAGGTGCCAGGGCATGCCATCGTGAGCGCGGGAGACGGGGCTTACGTGGCGGTGCACCTCATCTCTGACCTGCGGGGGGAACCCTACAAGGACCACGCCACGTAAAACCGACCCCCCCTTCCCAGACGAGCCCTACCGAAAGGCCCTTCTAGGGTCCCCATCCTGGCTTGCGCCGGGGTGGGGTAGCATCACACCGGCCTTCCCGCCATCATGAAGCTGGCCGTCATGCCCCCATCCACCACCAGGATGGTCCCGGTGATGAAGCTGGCCTTCTCCGAGGCCAGGAAAAGCACCGCCTCCGCCACCTCCTCGGGCTGGCCCAGCCTCCTCAGGGCGTGAAGGTCCTCCCAGTCCCGCCTCGTCCTCTCCGGGTCCTCGGAAAGAGCGATGGCCTCCAGCACCGCCTCCGTGGCGATGGCCCCCGGGGCCACGGCATTCACCCGGATGCCCAAGGGAGCCAGGTCCAGGGCCAGGGAACGGGTGAGGTTGACCAGCCCTCCCTTGGAGGCGTTGTAGGCGGCGTTTTCCTGCTCGGCGAAAAGCCCCTGGACGCTGGCCACGTTCACGATGGCCCCCCTGCCCACCTTGGCCATCTCCCTGGCCACCAGGGCGGAGAGGTGCATGGGAGCGGTGAGGTTCACCTCCAAAACCCTTCGCCACTCGGGGAGCTTCACGGTCAGGGCCGACCCTGGGGCGCTGATGGCCGCGTTATTGACCAGCACGTCCACCCGCCCCAGGGCATGGGCCGCTTCCTCCACGAAACGCACCCGGTCCCTCTCCTCGGCCAGGTCCGCCTGCACGAAGAAGCCTCCGATCTCCTCCGCCACCCCCCGCCCCTCGGGATGCCGATCGCAAAGGGCCACCAGGGCCCCTTCCCGGGCAAAGGCTCGGGCGATGGCCCGGCCGAGACCCCGGGCCGCCCCCGTCACCAAGACTCCCTTTCCCTCAAAAAGCCCCATAGCCTTAGCTTACGAGGCCCGGATCCAAGGCCGCGGCCACCTTTTCCTTGGGCAGGCTTCCCTGGACCACCTCTTTCCCCCCGCCCTTGGCCCCAAGGGCCTTAAGCCTTTCCAAAACCGCCTGCCGGCCGGGGCCCAGGGTGGCAAAGCGACCCTCGGGGGAAAGCAGCAAAAAGGTCTTCTCGCTCCAGGAAAGAAGCCTTTTGGCCAGGTCCCCCAAAAGGGGAGCGGGCACCAAAAGCACCCCCTCCGCCAACGCCCTTGGCAACAGGGCCTCCACCAAGGCCTCTTTAAGTTCCAAGTTCTCCCCCTTCAGGGCGTAGAGTTCCTCCTGTAGCTTACGCACGGGCTTCTCCACCTCCAGGGGGCTGGTGGAGAAGGAAAGGGCCAGGCGGGAGAGCAGGGCGTGCTTGGCATGGTAATCCTCCAAGGCCTCCCACCCCGCCATGAAGTACACCCGGCTTCCCCCCTTATACCGCTCCCACTTCAGGACCTTGATGGGGCCGGCCTGGGCGCTGGTCTTAAGGTGGGTGCCCCCGCAGGCCGCCAGGTCAAACTCCCCGATCCGCACCAGGCGCACCTGGCCCTGAACCTTGGGAGGCCGCCTTAAAGGGTAGTGAGCAAGCTCCTCCTCAGAAACCCAAAAGGCCTCTATGGGATAGTCCGCGTACACGGCGAAGTTGGCCAAGGCCTCCGCTTCCTGGAGCTTGGCCTCCTCCACCTCCCCCTCGAGGTCCACGGTGGAAACCGGGCTATCCAGGCTCACGGCGATGGTGCGGTACCCCCCAGCCCTGAGGAGGGCCTGGGAAAGGATGTGCTGGGCGGTGTGGCGCTGCATGTGGCGAAAGCGCCGGTTCCAGTCGATCTCCCCCTCCACCTCCGCCCCCTCGGGGATGGGGGCGTCCACGCGGTGCACCACATCCCCGAAGGCCTTGGCCTCCTCAAAGACGTGGAGCACCCGCACCTGGCCAAACTCTCCTTTCAGCACCCCTGTATCCGCAGGTTGCCCCCCGGACTCCGGGTAAAAGAGGGTTTGAGAAAGCACCACATGGTGGCCCTTCCCATCGCTCCAAGCCCGCACCACCCGGGCCCGGAAGCGGGTGGCGTAGCTGTCCTCCTGGTAAAGCCTCATGTCCCTTAGGATAAGGAGGATGGCACCCCTGGACTGGGAGGAATGGGCAAGATGGCGGGCCCAGGCCCAGCACACCCTGGCCTCTTCAAGAAAGGACCTGGAGGAGGGGGATTACGACTGGGCCAGTTTCAAGGCCCATCAGGCAGGGGAATACGCCCTTAAAGGCCTCTTGCGGGGGCTAGGGCGGCCCGCCTTTGGACACGCTCTGATCCGCCTCATCCAAGCGCTGAAGGAAGCAGGGCATGAGGTTCCCGAAGCCTTGGAAGAAGCTGGGCGCACCCTAGACGCCCATTACATTCCCGCCCGCTACCCCGATGCCTATCCTGAGGGAAGCCCCTACGAGTACTACACATGGGCCCGGGCCGAGGAGGCCCTAAGGGCAGCCGAGAGGGTCCTGAAATGGACAGAGGAGACTTGGAATGGGCTCAAAAGCTCTTAGACTGCGAATGACGGCCTGGGAGGCCCTTTTGGAGGAGGCCCGGGCCTACGCCAAAAGGGCTCGGGAAACCCTGGGAGAGGCCCAGGTTTACCTCTATGGCTCCGTGGCCCGGGGTAGCTTCAACCTGGAAAGCGATATAGACCTCCTGGTGGTCTCCCCCCACCTGCCCAAAGACCCCTTGGAGCGCTTCCTCCTCCTCCAGAGCCTGAACCCGGGGCGGGTGGAGGCCAAGGGCCTTACCCCAGAGGAGTTGGCCAGGCTGCAGGCCAAGGGGGCCCTGTGGTGGCTGGAGGGGGCCTTGGAGCTATGAAGGGAGAAAGGCTGGATAGGCTCCTGGCCCGCCTGGGCTTGGGTAGCCGCAAGGAGGTGGCTCGCCTGGTGCGGGCCGGGCGGGTGCGGGTGGCAGGGGAGGCGGTTCGGGACCCGGGCTTCCACGTCCCGGAAGGGGTTTCCTTGGAGCTGGATGGGAAACCCCTTGCGGTGCGCCGCCACCACCACGTTCTCCTGCACAAGCCGGCAGGGTATGTGACAAGCCGCACCGAGGGGCCGAGCGTGTACGCTCTCCTCGAGGGCTTTCCCACCCGGGACCTTGCCCCTGTGGGCCGTCTGGACAAGGACACGGAGGGGCTTCTTCTCTTTACCACCGACGGCGAACTCCTCCACCGCCTCACCCACCCCCGGCACAAGGTGGAAAAGCGCTACCTGGTCCACCTGGAGCGCCCCGCCACAAGGGAGGACCGGGAGGCCTTTAGAGAAGGCCTGGTTCTAGAGGGGAAGAGGCTTCTTCCCGCAGAGCTCTCCTGGGACCAAGACCCCACCCGGGTGGAGCTGGTCCTAAGGGAAGGGCGCTTCCATCAGGTGAAACGCATGTTCCAGGCCCGGGGCAACCGGGTGCTCTATTTGAAGCGGCTCTCCTTGGGCCCCCTCACCCTGGGTGATTTGCCCAAGGGCCGGGCCCGCTACCTCCGTTCAGAGGAGGAGGAAGCCCTGTATCGGGCGGTGAGGCTTTTCACAGACCTTTTACGGGGTAAGTGATAGATTGCCCCCATGCTTGGGCGATTCGCCTGGACGCTAACCCTTGGCCTCGCCCTAGCCCAGGGTAACGCCAACGTGGATTCCCCCTCCCTCACCGCCATCCTGGTCCTGGAGGAAGACGCCATTGAAGACGGTCGGCTTTTGAGCTATGTGGGCAGCCAATCCTACCCCGTGGCCACGGAGAAGGAACTGAGAAGCCTAATCAGGAAGCTCACCCGCGAGCCCAGAAAACCCCGCTTCATCCAGCAGGATGGGCGCTGGCGGGGGGTGGAGAAAAAAGGCCTTGCCTTTGAGGAGGCCGAGGTCTTGGCCGCTTACCGTGAGGCCCTGGCAAGCGGGCGCAAAAGCTTCCGCCTACCCGCGCGCTACCTTCCACCCACCCCGAGCCTGAAGGACCTCTACGCCCTGGGAATCCGGGAGCATCTGGCCACCGGGGAAACGGACTTCCGGGGTTCCAGCCGGGAGCGTACCCACAACCTGCTCCTTGCCTCCAGCAAGCTGGATGGCCTTCTGATTCCCCCAGGCACCTTCTCCTTCAACCAGGCCCTGGGGCCCATCACCGAGGAAGAAGGATACAAGGAAGCCTTCGTCATCGTGGGGGACCGCACGGAGCAGGGGGTGGGGGGTGGGGTCTGCCAGGTTTCCACCACCTTGTTCCGGGCTTTCTTCCTCGCCGGGCTACCCATAAAGGAACGCCACGCCCACAGTTACCAGGTGGCCTACTACAAGCCCACGGGCCTAGACGCCGCGGTGATCCAGCCCTACAAGGACCTCAAGGCGGTAAACGACACCCCGGGACACATCCTGGTGCAGCGCTCCGTGGTGGGCACCCGGCTCCGCTTCCACCTCTTCGGCACCAAGGACCGGGAGGTGCGCTGGGAAGGCCCCTTCATCTCCGATAGGAAGCCTCCCTTACCCCCCCGGGAGATCCCGGACCCCTCCTTGCCCCCTGGCGTGCGCAAACAGGTGGACTTCGCCGCCGAAGGGGCCAGGGTGGGGGTGCGGCGCACCGTGCGTTACCGGGATGGCCGGGTGCGGGAAGACCAGGTGGTGAGCGTCTACCGGCCTTGGGGGGCCGTCTACCTGGTAGGGCCTACCCCACCTCCACAAGCACCACCCGCTCCACCGGCACAAGGCGGTGGGGCTCCGTAACCCGGGCAGCCTCTCCCTTTTTTAGGTGCAGGTACTGGCCTTGGGGCAGGTCAATGACCAACTCCCCCTCCAGAACCAGGTAAAAGGCCATATCCTGGCGTTCTTCTTCCCCCACCAGGGTATAACCCCGCACCGGCACGCCGGGCACCTCCACCTTCCCCTCCCGGGCCAGGCGCAGGAGGTGGAGCTTGAAGCTTTCCATCAGGTAACCGCCTCCTTCCTGGCGCGGCCCTTCTTCATGCGTAGCTTGAAGATGGCCCGCTGGGCCAGCTTGGCCGCCTCCGGGGAAAGGGGCTCCCCAAGGACCAAGGCCTCCGCTGCCTGGCGCTCTTCCGGGGTGAGTTCACCCAGGAAGGGCCTCAGCTCCTCCCAGTCCTTGGGCGGTTTGGGCGGGGAAGCTTCCTGAACCCTCGCCTTGGCGTTTGCCCCAGTGCGGCTTCCTCCTGCCGTAGCGGCCTTGCGGCGGGAAGTTAACGCGGACCTCCTGCCCTTGGAAGCTGAATCCCCTGACGGGGAAGCAACCCGGCTGGAAGCTTTAGGGGGAGGAACCAGCTTGGGGTCGTGGACCGGGCAGGCGGGGTTCATGCAGGCGCCTTCCCCCTTCTTCACCAAGGGCCAGCCACAGGAGGGGCAGGTTTGGTCCAGAAGGGGGTAGAAGGAAAGGAAATCGCAGGCGTTGTTCTCGCACTTGTAGTAGGGTTTTCCCCGGCGGCTCTGCTTCTTTAGGACCTGGCTTCCGCACTTGGGGCAGGTATGCCCCGTGGGCTCGCCGTCGTCCCGCGTGTAGTCGCACTCGGGGTAGCCGGAGCAGGCGATGAAGCTTCCATACCGGCCCTCCTTGCGCACAAGGGGCCTTCCGCACTTGGGGCAGGCCTCCCCGATGGGCTCGGCCTCCTTCTTCTCCAAAGGCTCGGTGTAGGTGCACTCCGGGTAGCCGGTGCATCCCAGAAACTGCCCGTAGCGGCTTACCTTGAGCTCCAAAGGCCTCCCGCACCGGGGGCAGGTCTTCTTGGGCACCCGGGCCAGCTCTCCCAGGAAGGGTTCGTAGAACTCCCACACCACCTTGGGCCAAGGAACCTTGCCCTCTTCCACCTGGTCCAGGCGGTCCTCCATGCGGGCGGTGAACTCGTAGGCCACCACTTGGGGAAACCGCTCCTTAAGGTAGTGGGTCACCTGGCGGCCCAAGGGAGTGGGCAAAAGGGTACGCCCCTTGCGCACCATGTACCCCCGCTTCTCGAGGGTTTCCAGGGTAGGGGCATAAGTGGAAGGGCGGCCGATGCCCAGCTCCTCCAGGGTCTTCACCAGGGTGGCGTCCGTGTACCGGGGCGGGGGCTCGGTAAAGTGCTGCTGGGCCTTGACCTCCAAAAGTTCGGCCCCTGTACCCTCCGCCACCGGGGGCAAGGGAGGTTCCACCTCCGCCTCTTGGCCCTCATTTACCGCCTGCGCCATCCCCCCTTCATCCCCCCGCCCCCAGGCCTTCAGGTACCCCTCAAACTTAAGGACCGAGCCCGAGGCGCGGAAGGTGAAGCGGGGCTTCTCCCCCTCATCCTTGCTCAGCCCCGAAGGGGCTACCTTGGTCAGCCCCGAAGGGGCTACCTTGAGGAACACCACCGTCTGCTCATAAAGGGCATCCCGCATCTGGCTGGCGATGAAGCGCCGCCAGATGAGGTCATAAAGGCGATACTCCTCGTCGGAAAGGTACTTCCTCACGCTATCGGGAGTGCGCCGCGCATCGGTGGGCCGGATGGCCTCGTGGGCGTCCTGCACTCCCTCCTTGCGGTTCCGGTAAACCCTAGGGGCTTCCGGCAGGTACTCGGATCCAAAGAGCTTCTGGACCACTTCCCGGGCTACCTGGAGGGCCTCCGGGGAAACCCGCACCGAGTCGGTGCGCATGTAGGTGATGAGGCCCACCGTCCCCTCGGGAAGGTCTACGCCCTCGTAGAGGCGCTGAGCGATGCGCATGGTGCGGCTTGCGGTGTAGCCCAGGCGGGTGCTGGCCGCCTGTTGCAAGGTAGAGGTGGTGAAAGGAGGCGGGGGGGATTTGCGGCGTTCCTTGGTCTCCACCTGAGCCACCCGGTAGGACCACTCCTTGGCCTGCCCAGCCAAAGCCAGGGCCTGGGCCTCGTTGGCCAGGTGAAGCTTCCCCTCCTTCTCCCCTTGGCCGGCCCAAAGCCGCTTGCCCCCTTGCTTACGCAAATCTGTTTGCCCTTCGGGCAAAGCATCCACCTCATAGAGGCTTGCGGAAAGGGTTATGTCCGGGCCCAGGGCGAAAACCCCCTCCAGGGTCCAGTACTCCTCCGGGCGAAAGGCGTCGATCTCCTCCTCCCGCTCCACCAGAAGCCTCAGGGCCACGCTCTGGACCCTACCTGCGGAGAGGGCCCGCTTGCGGAACTCCAGGGAAAGAAGAGGAGAAAGGTTATAGCCCACCAGGCGATCCAGGACCCTCCGGGCTTGCTGGGCATCCACCAGGTTCTGGTCTATGGGCCTAGGGTTTTCCACCGCCTGCCGCACCACCTTGGGGGTGATTTCGTGAAACTCCACCCTTAGGGGCTCCTTTGGATCCCGGCCCAGAAGCCTCGCCACGTGCCAGCCGATGGCCTCTCCTTCCCGGTCAGGGTCGGTGGCGAGGAGGAGGCGCTTTCCCCTTGCCGCCCGCTTGAGGTCCTCCACCACCGGCTTCTTGTCCTTTTTTACCTCGTAGGTGGGGGCGAAGTCCCGCTCCACATCCACCCCGAGCTCCCGTTCCGGCAGGTCGGCCACGTGCCCCAGGCTGGCCCTAACCTCGTAGCCGGGACCCAGCATTTTCTGAATGCTCCTAGCCTTGGCGGGGGATTCCACCACCACCAGGGTGGTTGGGTTTCCCGCCTGAGGGCTGGCCCCGGGGGATTTCCGAGACGCTGCTTTGGCGCTCCCCTTGGTCGGCATCGCCCCCTATTTAGGGGCCTGGCAAGGGTCTTGTCAAGATGGCTGCCCTCGAGGGCGAGGAGGTGGGGTGGGCCCCTTTGGAGCTCCCATGGGGATGTTCAGGCAGCGCCTCCCAGGGAGCGCTTTGCTTTTTCACAGGTTTTTCACAGCCCTTTCTTAAGGTCTCTCACGGAGGTGGGTATGCGACGGGCTCCCTTAGGCATTGGCCTGCTGCTGGTTTTGGCCCTAGCCCTGGCCCAAGGCCTGGGCCTTGAGCTCAAGCCTTACCTGGTCAAGGTGGTAGAGGGCAAGGAGGTCTACGAGGAAAACCCCTTAAGCGTAAAGCCGGGGGACGTTTTGGAGTGGCGCCTGGTGGCGGAGAACCGCTCCCAGGGCTACCTCCGGCAGGTGGCCTTGGTCATCCCCATACCCAAGGAAACCTTTTACCAGGAGGGGAGCGCCAAGCCCCTCGCCCTGAACGGGTCCACCATCCGCCCGGAGTTCAGCTTTGACGGGGGGAAGACCTTCGGCTTCCCGCCCTTGAAGAAGCGGGTCCAGGTGGTGGAAAACGGAAAGGAGGTGGAAAAGGAGGTAGAGGTTAAACCCGAGGAGTACACGCACGCGAGGTGGGTCATCCCCGAGATGGCAAAGGGAGCTAGGGTACAGGTTTCCCTGCGTACGGTTGTGAGGTAAGGAGGTAGAAGGAATGAAGATTGTTCACAAAGCGCTTTTCCTAATCCTGGCGCTGGTGCTGGGGGTGGGCCTGGCGGCGGGTACCCCGGCCGGGACGGCTATCCAGAACGTGGCCTCCGCCAGCTACATTGACTCGGCAGGCCAGCCCAGGACCACCACGTCCAACCTGGTCACCACCCTTGTACAGCAGGTCTACAGCTTCACCATCACCCCGAACGGCATAAAGGCCAACCCGGGCCAGATCCGCAACGCCCTTCCCGGGGGCCAGGTGCTCTTCAACTACGTGGTGACCAACACCGGAAACGGCACGGACACCATCAACCTCAGCACGGCCCAGGACTCGAGCGATAACTTTGACCTACAGAACCCCATAATCTACCTGGACGCCAACTGCAACGGCAACCTGGACGCGGGCGAGGCGCAGGTGACCAGCGTCACCCTGGCTGCCGACCAGTCCGCCTGCGTGGTGGTGGTGGCCCAGATCCCCACCACGGCCACGAACGGCCAGTACGGCAACCTGAACCTGGCGGGTACCTCCGCCGGCAACTCCACCGTCACCGACAACGACAACTGGGCCCGCGCGGTGGCCACCACCGGTGCTGCCCTCACCGCCTTCAAGTCCGCTTCGCCTTCGGGCAACGTTCAGCCTGGTGGCACCATCACCTACACCATCAGCGGCGCCAACACGGGCGGGAGCCCTGCGTACGGGGTCCCGGTCACTGTGGACGGCACCTCCAGGACGGGCATCCTCATTGAGGACACCATCCCAAGCAGCCTGGTGGTGAACGCCATGCCCACGGGCTCCGCAGGGGCCGGAAGCATCCGCTACGTTTACTACAACGGCACCAGCTGGGTGACCCTCAACTCCAGCATGCTTCCCATCACCGGCAACGGCACCAAGAAGATCGGCATGCTGATTGAGGGGACGGGTGCCTTCTTCCCGCAAGGAGCCCAGTACACCTTCTCCTTCACCGCCAACGTGCCCAGCAACGCTCCTGCCGGAACTTCCTACGCCAACACCGCCACGGTGAAGTTTGACGCCAACGGAAATGGCGACGCCAATGACCCTGGGGAAACGGTGACCACCAACACCACCACCCACACCGTGGCCGCCATGTACCAGCCGGTGGTGGGCTACCCGGGCAACGTGACCCTGGGCAACGAGACCCAGGTCGTCGCCACCGCCTACGCGGGCCAGACGGTGAGCTTCACCAACGCGGTGCGCAACGACGGCAACGCTCCTGATAGCTTCAACCTCACCCTGCAGAACTCCACCTTCCCCACCGGCACCGTCTGCGCCATCTACGCTGCGGACGGGGTGACGCCCATCTCTGGTCCCATCGGGCCCCTTGCCAGTGGGGCCACGCAGAACGTGGTGGTGAAGTGCCAGCTTCCCGCCGGCTACTACGAAAACCCCGCGGATGGTCCCACCACCGTGTACAAGGTGGAACTCAAGGCCACCAGCGTGAACGACCCCAGCAAGTCCGACCTCACCACGGACCAGGTGACGGACATCCTGTTGGGTTACGCGGTGGACCTGGCGGCCCTGGGGTACTCCGGTGATAACAACGCCGGGAACGACAATCCTGCTAACCAGACTGCCAACCCCGGCCAGACCGTCTACTTCCCCCTGGAGGTATACAACGCCGGGAAAAATGCGGATGTCTACAACCTGACCGCCAACCTGCCCAGCGGCTGGAGCGTCACCTTCTACCCCGACAACAACTGCGACGGCACGGCGGACGGTGCCCCCATCACCAACACCAGCCTCCTCAACCCCGGCCAGAAGCAGTGCGTGGTGGCCGCGGTGAGCGTGCCTGCCAATGCGGCTCCTGGGGCTAACCCTGTGAGCTTCACCGCCACCAGCACCACCCTGAGCGGGGTGAGCGACACCGTGAGCACCACGGTGAACGTGAACACCGTGGCCCAGGTGCTCTTGGACCCCGACCGCTCCGGCACGGTGACGAGCCCGGGTACCCTCACCTACACCCACACCCTCACCAACAACTCCAACGCCGGTGCCACCTGCAGCATCTCTGGCTCCGGCGGGGCCTACGGCTGGACTTATCAGTACTCCTTGGACGGCACCACCTGGCAACCCAGCCTGAGCGGGGTGAGCGTAAGCGCCAACGGCGGCACCCAGACCATTTACGTCCGGGTCATCGTGCCTGCTGGGGAGCCGGTGGGCCGGGTAGACGTCAACACGGTAACCGCCAACTGCACGGTGAACGGCAACTCGGCCACCGACACCGCCACGGAGACCACCACCATCGTGGGCGGCGAGCTCCGGCTGCAGAAGTCCGTGAACAAGGACTTCGCCTACCCGGGCGAGCAGCTCACCTACACCATCACCGCCGAGAACATCGGCACCGGGAACCTCACCAAGGTGATCGTTTCCGATCCCATCCCTGCCTACACCACCTTCGTGAGCGTTTCCGCTAGCATCTCCGGCTTCCCCACCGGCGCCACGGTGCTCTACTCCACGGACGGCACCACCTGGAGCACCACGCCGCCTTCCTCGGTGCCCACAGGCGGCACGGTCTATGTGGCCGTGGACACCGACGGGGATACCACCATCACCAACGCTGACGTTATGCCCCCTNCGCGGGGGGGGGGGGGCCCCCCAAGGGGGGAAACACAAAGCGAGAAAAATCTTTCAGAAGCGTTTTTTGGCGGGGTTTTCACAGGGGAAAAGGAGGATGAAAAAAGAGGATGAAGGGGATGCGGACGAGGGGTAACATTGGGACCAGCCTGGGGAGGAGGCTCCTCTGGCCTTTCCTCGCCTTTTCCCTGGCTCTGGCCTGGGCCATGACCCCCGCAGGGACGGTGATCCGCAACCAGGCGGTGGCCCTGGTGGGGCAGGAGCGCTACCTTTCCAATCCTGTGGAAACCGTGGTGGCCTCCCTCTGCGTCCCCCTCCTCTCCCCGGACGGCACCCCCACCTCCCCGGGGCAGGAGGCCCGAGTGAGCCCTGGGGGGTACGCCCACCTGCCTTACGTCCTCACCAACGGGGGCAACAGCCCCTTCACCTTCCGCCTCTCCCACCTCCTGGGCCCCCGGGACTTCACTCCCGAGGAAGTAGCCTTCTTTCCCGACCAGAACGCTGACGGCCTCCCTGATGGGGCCACGCCCATCGCCCAAGCCACCTTGGCCATGGGGGAGAGCCTGAGGCTGGTCCTACGGGTGAAGGCGCCTTTGGGGGCTACGGGAAGCCTCCTCCTCACCCCTGTGGCGGCCTGCCCAGACGGGCGGGAGGACCGGGAGAACTGGGCCCGCCTGGTGGCTGCACGGGGGCCTATCCTGAGCCTGGAGAAGCAGATGCCCCTCGAGGGCCTCCCCGGCCAAGAGATCCTCGTGGTCCTGCGGGTGCGCAACCTGGGAGACCAGGAGGCTTTGAGAGTAGTGGTGCAGGACGAACCCCTGCCCCTGCCCTTCCTGCCGGGTTCGGCGGCGGCCCCTAAGGGGCGGGTGGAGTATTTTGACGGCACCGCCTGGCAGCTCGCTGAGCCCCCGGCGGTCAGGGGGGTGCGCCTGGTGTTGGACCGCCTCCGGGTGGGGGAGGAGGCCTTCCTCTCCTTCCGCATGCGAATCCCCCCCGGAACACCGCCCCAGGAGGTGGTCAACGTGGCCCGGGCCAAGGGGCCGGGGAGCCCCGCCGAGGGCCGGGCGGTGGTGCGGGTGCTTCCGCTATGGGAGCACCACCTGGGCCCCAAGGGGAACCCGCGGGCTCTGCCGGGCGGGGAGGGCTCCGCGGACGACCGGCAGGGAGGGAGGGCCCTTGCGGGCCAGCCCTTCTGCTTTGCCCACACCCTAGAGAACGCCGGTACGGGGCAGGATGCCTATACCTTGCGGTTAGAGGGCCTGCCGAGCGGGGTAGGGTACAACCTCCTGGACCTGGGGGGCGCTCCCTTGGCCCTGCCCCTGGTCCTGGCCCCAGGGGAGCGGCGGGACTTCCAGGTGTGCTACCTGGTGCCGGATGCCCTCTCGTTCACCGCCAAGGTGGTGGCGGTGTCCGCCGCCACGGGGAGGGAGAACGCCACCTGGGACGCCCTTGCCGTGGTGGCCCCCGGAGCGCTTACCCTGGTGAAGGAGGCGGATCCGCCCTCAGGCACCACCCTGCGACCCGGGGATGAGATCGCCTACACCCTGCGGCTCCAAAACGCCTTCGCCCCCCTCAGCCGGGCGGTGGTGGAGGACCCCCTCTCCCCCTATGTGGAGTTCGTGGCGGCCTCCCACGGGGGGGCGTACGATCCTGCGGGGCACCGGGTGGTTTGGACCCTGGACCCCTTGCCCGTGGGGGAGACCCTGCTTACCCTGCGGGTTCGGGTCCGCGGGGATGCCCCGGACGATGCCTTGGTGGAGAACGCCTTCCTCTTGCGCTCCGCAGAAACCCCAAACCCCATCCGCTCTAACCCCGTGCGCCACCCCGTGTTCGGGGCGAGCCTCCTCCTCAAGAAGGAGGTGCGGCCGCAAACGGCCCGGGTGGGGGATCTGCTCACCTACCGCCTCATCCTGAAGAACCCCTCTTCCGTGCCCCTTACCGTGCGGCTCACCGATACCCCGCCCTCCGGCACCCGGTACGAAGCGGGGACGGCGTACCTGGGGTGCTCCGAGCCCAGGAGGGTAGCCGAGCCCCGGGTGGAAGAGGGGCGGCTCATCTGGGAAGGTTTGGCGCTTCCCGGAAAGGGCGAGCTTTGCTTGGAGTATAGGCTCCGCATCCTCCCCGGGGCCCCGGAGAACCTGGTTAACGCGGCGGAGGCCCTGGGAAACAGCTCGAACGGCGCTGCGGTGGCCAGCGGAAAAGCCCAGGCTCTCGCGCGGCTGGACCCCACCCCCTTTACCCTAGGTGGGGTCCTCCTGGGGAGGGTCTTCCTGGACCTGGACGGGAATGGGGTTTTCGGGCGGGGCGACGTGCCCTTGCCAGGGGCCCGGGTGCTCCTCGCCAACGGGGTCCAGGCCCTCACGGACGCTTCCGGGCGCTACGCCTTCCGGGGCCTTGTGGGGCTCCACCAGGTGATGCTGGATCCCGCCTCGGCCCCCTTCCCGCCCCTGGCCTTGCCCGAGGACCTGGGGGAGGGGTACCGGAAGCGGGTACTGGTCCAGGGGGCCACGGTGGTGGACTTCCCCTTGAGGCCGCCCAAGGGCTTCGTGAGGTTCCTGAGGAGCACCACCCTGCGCATGGGGCCCTTCGCAGTGGAGAAGCGGCTATTGGAGGTGGAGGGTAAGTTCATGGTGGAACTGCGCCTACGGAGCGCCGAAGTCCTTCCTGAACTCACCCTCACCGATCCCCTGCCCGAGGGTGGGGAGAAGGTGTTCCAGTACGAGGCCTTTTCGGGGGAGGAAACCCTGGTGTATGCGGTCCCCCTCCCCACCCTGACCGACCCCCAGGTGCGTTGGAGGTATCCATGAGGTGGTGGTTTGCTTGGTTGTCGGTGCTCTTCTCCTTGGCCTTTGCCCAGGTGGAGTTCAAGGCCACCGTGGTGGGAACGGGCCTGGAGTGGGAGGTGGACCGCCTCGAGGTCTGGCTCCTGCCCCAGGCTCCCGTGGGAAGGATCGCCCTGTACTCCCCCGGCTTTGACCCCAACGATTACCGCCGGACTCTCCTGGGAGGGGAGGAGCTAGGGGACGAGCGCTACGACCGCGGCGAGGGAAAGCTGCGGGCCGTGTACGAGCTCTACCAAGGGGCTACCCTCCTCCGGCGCCTGGAGGTAGGGGTGGAGCCCCACCGGGAAGTGGAGTTTTTCCGGGGTCCGGTGGAGGCAGGATCGGTGTACCGGCTGGTGGCCCGCTTTGAGGGGCTTGGCAAGAACACCTTTTTGCTCCGGGCAGAAGGGTTCGCCGCGCAGCTGGACCCCAAGGCCTATGTTCTGGACCTGCGCCCAGGGGGTGCGGGCCTCAACCTTCGGCAGCTTCCCGGGGAGAGGGGGCGGTACGAGGAGGCGTTGGCCCTCGAAGTGCCCCCCTCCTTGGTGCCCTTCGTTGTGCGCTTCTACGACGAGGACGGGCCCGCCGAGTTAGCCTCCCGGGTGGGGCTCCCGGATGGCCGCGTGGAGGCGAGGGAGGTGTCTGGGGACAGGGCCTGGGCCGAGTACCGCATCCTCCTCCCCGGGGTGACCCGCTTCCTCTTCGCCCAGCCGCCCACGGCCACCCAGTACTCCAACACCATCGCCTTCCAGGCCCAGGGATGCTTGGCGGTGGAGGGTAAGGTACTCAAGGCGGTGCCCCCTGGCCCCAAAGCGGTGCGGGCCGTGGACCCTGAGGGGAGGCCCCTGGACCTACGGGCCACGATCACCCCCGAGGGCCTGGCCCGCCTGGACCTCCCCCAGGGCTACCGGGTCCTGGAGGTGCGCACCCAAGGGGCGGTGGTGGTGCAGGGGGAAACGGTTTACTTCGGTTGTCCAGGAGGTGAGGCCACCTATGTGGTGGCGGTTCCCGAGGCGATCTTACGGGTGCGGGTGCTTTTGGACCTGCCTTCGGGGGATCGGCCTGGGGAGGGGTTTTTCCGCTATGGCTCCGAGGCCCGGCGGGTGGTGGGGGAGGAGCGGCTCCGCCTAAAGCCCGGGGTCTATCCCCTGCGCCTGGAGGCCGAGGGAGCGGAGGTCCAGGGTCCTAGCGAGGTGCGCCTGGCCCCTGGGGAGGAGCGGGAGGTGGTCTACCGCCTGCGCCCCCAGGTGGCCCTGACCCTGAGCCCCGAAACCCAGCGCCACCCTGAGGGGGAGGCAGCCCGGCTCGTGCTCCGGGCCACCACCGCCTACCCCGGGCTTCTTCCCGCCGAGCTTTCCCTGGAACTCCCCCCGGAGCTTGAGCCCCTGGGCCCCACCCGGTTGACGGGGGTCCTTTCCAAGGACCGCCCCTTGGAACTTCCCCTCGAGGTGCGAGGCCCCGCGGGCAGCTACCAGGTGAGGGGTTCCCTGGCCCCTTACGGCCAAAGCCGCGTGGCAGGGGTGGTCTTCTACCGCAAGGCTGCCTTTACCCTGAAAAAGGAGGCCCTCACGCCCAGGGTGGAACGGGGCGGAGAGGCCCGCTTCCGCCTCACGGTGGTCAACGAGGGGGACGAGGCGGGGAGGGTGCGCTTGAGGGACCCCGGCGGGGCGGGCCTCGAGGGCCCCGGCCTGGACCAGGAGGTCTACCTGGAGGCCCACCAGGGCAGGAGCTACGAGGTGGTCTTCCGGGTGGTGGGGAAGGGGGTTTTGGTGAACCGGGCGGAGCTCCTTGGGCCTGCAGGGGTCCTGGCTCGGTCGGAAGCGGCGGTGGAGGTGCTCCTTCCCAAGCCCTTCCTCGCACGAGAGCTGCCCTTCCGCCGCTACCTGCCGGGCGAGGCGGTGGAGCACCGCCTGGTGGTGCGCAACCAAGGGGAGGCCCCCTTGCGCTACACCCTGGAGGACGCATGCCCCGACTTCCTGGAACCCCAAGCGGCCCGCTTTGAGGGCACCCTGGCCCCGGGGGAGGAGCGGGTCCACACCTACCAGGCCCGGGTGCGCTTTGGCCCCGAAACAGAAGGGAGCTGCCAGGCCACCTTGCGTTATGCCGAAGGGAGCCTGCAGGCAGAAGCCCCCTTGGCCCGGGTGCTCCTCGGCCTGGCCAAGGAGGCCCTTCCCTCGAGGATCCTGGAGGGCAGCGAGGCCACCTTCCTCCTCACGGTGAAAAACCCCGCCGACCATCCGGTGCGGGTGCGCCTCCTGGACACCCCTCCCCAGGGCTTGGAACAGGAGGCCTTGGACTGGGCAGGGGAGCTGGGGCCAGGGGAGGCCCGTACCTTTCCCCTGAAGGCCAAGGGTGTGCCCGTGGGGGCCCACCGCAACCGGGCCAGTGCCTTCGTGGGGGAGACGCCTGCCGCCTTCCCCGCCGAGGCGGTGCTGGTGGCTTTGCCCCTTTTGGTGCCCGAACGGCTTTCCGAGGTGCGCCTGCCCTTCGGCGTGGAGGGAAGCGGGGAGGGGCTTCTCTTGGCCTTCACCCTCCCGCAGGGAGGGGAGTACGTGCCAGGGAGTGCCCGCTTGGTCCTGCAAGGGAACGGGCTACCCCTGGAGGACCCGCTCGTTTACGAGGGACGGCTTTACTGGCGCCTTCCCTTCTATGCCGCGGGTGAGGTGCGCTTTACCCTGCGCCACCAGCAGGCCCTGCCTCCCCTTGCGGAGCCCGGCCTAACCCTCCTTGCGGGCGGAAGGGAAGTGCCCTTGCAGGGTGTGGCCAAACTCTCGGAGTACCGGCAGGCTAAGCCCTTCCCGGGGGAGCGCAAGGGGGTAATCCGCGAGCCCAAGGATGGCGAGGTGTTCCGGGACCGGGAGGCCATCCGGGTGGTGCTGGAGGCCCCCCTGGGCCCGCTCACCCTGAAGGTGAACGGGGAGGCGGTGGGGCAGGATCGCCTGGGCAAGGCGGAGCTGGACCAGGGACGGGGCTGGCAGCGCCTGGAGTTCTACGGCGTGCCCCTGCGGGTGGGGCGGAACGTTTTGGAGGTGGAAGGGGTGGCCCAGGACCGCCTCGAGGTCTTCCGCACGGGGAGCCCCACCCACCTGCGCGTCAGCCTCTTGGAGGCCAAGGCGGACGGGCGCACCCCCATCAGGGTGCTGGTGGAAGCCCTAGACGAGAACGGGCTTGCCGCCGGGTTCGGGCCTGTCACCTTGGAAACCGACCTGGAGCCCCTCACCCCTGACGCCTTCTTGGAGATGTCGGGCTACCAGATCCTGATGAAGGACGGGCGAGCGGAGCTTCTGCTTCGGCCCCTGGTGGCCCCGCGGGAGTTCCAAGTGCGGGCGGCCTTCAACCGCCTCGAGGCCCAGGGGCGCTTCTTCGCCGGGGAGGGGAAGGAAGGGCTATGGCTTGCCCAGGGGAGTGTGGGCGTGGCCCTCCAGGACCTGGGCGCTGGCCTCAGCTTGGAAACCCTGCGCCTTTTTGGCCTAGCCCGAGCCTACGCCGAGGGTCCCCTCCTGAACGGCCGGGGCCAGCTGGCCCTGGACACCGCCGGGGGGCTTTCCGCCAAGCTCACCCAGGAGCGCTTCCCCATCACCGGGGCCGCCACGGAGGCCAAGCGCCCCCTCACCTCCGACGACCCCATCGCTTTCCGATACGATCAGCAGGAGTTCTCCATCGCCTACGAACGGGCCCCCCTGGGGGCCGGCCTGCCCGAGGCCACTGCCCTTCGGCTTTCCACCCGGGGGGAGGTCCGCCTCGAGGCCTTCCTGGGCCTCCTGCCCCGGGGAACGGTGCGGGAGGTTCTTAGGCCCGACGGCACCTCCTTCTACCGCCTCTCCCAACCCGCCAAGCCAGGCTTGCTTACCCTCACCCTGGTGGAGGGAGCCAGGGAAACCCGCTTGCAGGAGGGCAAGGACTACGTGGTGGACGACCTGGGGAACATCCAGCTTGCCCGTCCCCTCTTCCCCACCACCCCCGACCTGGCCCCCGTCTACCTGGTGGCGGAGTACGCTCCCCTCGCGGCGCCGCGCGACCTCCTGGCCTATGGGGCGGGGGCGGTGTATGAGAAAGAGGGCTGGCGCTTCGGCCTCTCCGCCGCCTACCTGGACCAGTGGCGCTATGGGGCCGAGGTGAGCTTCCAGCAGGCGGGGGACCGGTTGGCCTTTACGGGCACTTACGCCGGGGGGCGGTTCGGCCTCGCCTTCGGGGCCGAAGCGAAGCTTGGGGCCTTCCGCCTGCGGGGCGATCTCCGCTCGGACGACTTGGCCCAAGGTGTGAAGGGCGTCCAGGGCCAGGCCCGCCTGGCTTACGAGGAGGGCTCCTTGGGGGTGGCCTTAGAGCACTCCACTCCCGCCCAGACCGCCCTCCTCCTGGAGTACCGGCCCCAGCCCTTCACCTTAGGGGCGGGGGTGGGGTACCTGTGGAACGAGGGCGCCTGGGCCCTTCTGGGCCGGGCTGGGTACGAGGAGCAGGGGGCGAAGGTCCTCCTCACCCACACCCAGGCCTTTGGGCTGAGCAAGGCCATCAGCCGCCTGGACGCCGCCTTGCCCCTGGACCCCAATCTGGCCCTCGAGGCGGGCCTGGCCTACGCCTGGGGCGAGGGCTTCTCCGGCGCCCTGGGGCTGAAGCAGAAGCTTTCCGCGGCTAACCTGACCCTTGCCTACGAGCTCCCCACCGCCAGCGGCCAGGGCAACCGCGCCCGCTTTGGCGTGCAGGCTCCTTTCCCCCTCACGGACCGCTGGAGTCTGGACCTGACGGCTGGGGCGGAGCGGAGCTTCGCCACCGGGGAAGGCCTCACTTCCTTCGGCCTCGCCGCCCGTTATAAGGAGGAGGCCTTTAGCGCTGCCCTGGGGGCCGAGGCCTCTTTCGGTGGCCAGACCAAGGTGGTTCTGAAGGGTGGGGCCGCGGGGAGCCTGGACGAGGAAAACACCCTCTCCGCCGACTTCGCCTTCCAGGTTCTTCCCCAGTTCCAGGGCCGTTTCAGCTTGGCCTACGCCCTCTTCGCCCGGCAGTGGAACCTCCTTACCTACCACCGCCTCCTCTGGGAAGCCGAACCCCTCCTGGAAGGGGAGGCCCTCCTCGCCTACCACCAACCGGGCTTCCAGCTCCGCCCCGGCCTGGCCTACCGGGTGAAGCCCCAAGACCCCTTAGGGAACACCTACCAGCTGGGCCTGGGGGGCAACCTCTACCTAACGGACCGCTTTGGGGTGGGCGGGGCCCTTTACTACCTCTTCCAACCCGGCACGGGGGCAAGCCGCCTGGCCTACAGCGTGGAGGGAAGCCTCCGCCTCCTCAGGGGCCCCGTGGACTTCTGGCTCAACCTGGGCTACGGCTTCGGCGAGACCCTCCTCCAGCCCGAGGGATTCTACCTGCGCCTGGACTTCTTCGGAGGTAGCCGATGAGGCACGTGTATCTTGGCTTTGCTCTGGTTGTTCTCCCCTTTTTAGGGCTAGCCCAGGCCCAAGTGGTACGCTCCTTCCAGGAAGCTTTCCGGGTGGAGACCACCGGGGATATCCTCGTCGTGGGCAACACCTTGATGACCTGTAGGAGTGATGGCCAGACCGTTACCCCCTCCCGTCCGCCCTCCTGTGATGCAAATAACCAGGGATTAAACAACGCTCAGCAGATGGCGTTTGTGGATTTTGATACCGCCCCTTCCACCACAAACTCCTCTAGCAGCCTCCTAAGCCTTCCTTCGGGAGCTACGGTCCTATGGGCGGGGCTCTACTGGGGCGCACGGGCGGACCCTAACAACGCTAACCGCGCCCAAATCCGGATTAGGCCCCCTGGTTCTCCAACCTACCAAACCGTGACGGGGGATGTTGTGACCATAACCAACCAGGGCGCCCCAACCAGTCGCCCCTATGCGGCCTTTAAGGATGTCACCTCCCTGGTGCAAAGCGCCGGATCTGGGGAGTACTGGGTGGCCAACATCACTGGCCTCACCGGCAATGACGACTTAGGCTTCTACGCTGGCTGGAGCTTGGTGGTGGTTTACCGGCACCCTGCTGAACCCTTCCGCCGTCTGCAAGTTTTCCATGGTCTAGCTGCCATCAATAGCGCTAACAACGTAACCCTCACGGTTTCCGGTTTGCTCACGCCATTGGTAGGCTCCGTGGAGGCCCGGGTGGGTGCGGTAGCCTGGGAAGGAGACGGAGGCATTACTGGCGACTCTTTACAAATCAAGCCCACCCCTAGCCTCGCCTGGGCTACCCTCTCTGACGCAGTTAATCCATCCGACAACTTCTTTAACTCCACCATCAGCCGTCTAGGCCAACATTACACCAACCGCACCCCTGCCTACCGCAACACCTTTGCCCTTGATGCCGATGTGGTTCAGTACAACGGCTTACCCAACGGGACCACCTCGGTGGATCTGCGTTTCACCTCCTCTCAGGACGTTTATTTCCCGCAGGTCCTTACCTTTGCCATCAACCTGTACCTCCCCGACTTGGTCACCACCTTTCAAAAAGGCTACAACGACCCGAATGGGGGCCAGGTGGTGGTGGGGGATGAGCTGGAGTTCCAGATGAGCTTTCAAAACACGGGTACCGACGGGGCTACCAACGTAGTGCTCACCGACCCCATCCCCCTGGGTACCCAGTACGTGCCGGGTAGTCTCCGCGTGGTGCAAAATGCTTCCGGAGCGCCCACGGGAACCTTTACCGACCAGGCTGGCGACGATATTGCCGAGTATGATCCCTCCTGTCCAGAGCACGGAGGAGTCCCTTGCGTGCGCTTCCGTCTAGGCCAAGGAGCCAACGCCGCCCAAGGTGGCTTGATTCTCCCTGCGCAAGGGGCTAGCGTGCGCTTCCGTGTCCGGATATTGCCGCAGGCCGCAGGCCAGACCGTGACCAATACCGCAAGGGTCTCCTATAACTCCCTAACCCTGGGCACCGGTTATAGCAAAACGGCTGGCGTCAGCGTTGGCGTGAGCGTCCTCTACCCTCCTACCCTTAGCAAGGCCTTTACTCCAGCCTCCATGCCACCAGGCGGTACCAGCACGCTCACCCTTACCCTTTCCAACCCCAACCCTACCTCCGCCACCCTAACCGCCCACCTGGTGGACGCCTTGCCTAGCGGTCTTGTGGTGGCTAACCCTTCAGGGGCTAGCACCACCTGTTTGGGAGGCACCCTCACGGCAAACCCAGGGTCAGGTACGATCATCCTCTCCCAAGGCGCTCAGATCCCTGCCCATGGGAGTTGCACCGTAACCGTAAACGTTACTGCCAACGCGCCCGGGTCCTATACCAACACCCTGTCCGCAGGTGCCCTGCAAACCGATGCTGGGGCCAACCAGGAAGACGCCACCGCTACCCTAGCGGTGACGGGTTTTAACCTTTCCGGGACCATTTACCACGACATCCAACCCAACGGCCTTAGGGATCCCAGCGAGGATTGGACGAGTGGAACCACCGTCCATGTCAGTCTGGTTCAAGGGGGCACCGTGGTCCAGTCCGTGGTTGTAAACCCGGGTACCGGGGCTTTCTCCTTCACGGGTGTGCCTCCGGGTTCCTACACCTTGGTGGTGGCCACCTCGCCTTCCACTACCCCCCAAGCCCCTGTGGGTTGGCTCTTCATCAACCCTGGAGATGGCAAACGGGAAGTTCTTGTGGATGGCTCTCTCCAGGGCCTTGACTTTGGCCTCTTCCACGGGGGCGTGATCCAGGGACAGGTGTTCTTGGATGACGGACTGGTTGGTGGAAATCCTAACAATGCCCTTCGGGACGGAGGAGAGCTGGGAGTAGGCGGGGTGGTGGTAACCGTTACCGATGGCAGCAACACCCGCTTTGCTCTTACCGATGGTGCGGGCCTTTACCGCCTCTACATTCCCTATGCCTGGGGCAACCTCACCCTCTCCCACCCCCTGCGCCCGGCCACGGGCTGGAACGACGGGACCGTGGCAAGCCCGGTGGGGAGCTGGGCTTTGGCCACAAGCCCCACATCCCCTGGGGCCGTGGTGAGCCTCGGGGCCGCCTCCGCCCTGGCGGGCCAGACCCACACCCGGAACTTCGGGGTGGTGCGGGATAGCCGCCTCTACCCGGATGGCTCCGGACAGACCTCCTCGCCGGGTACCTAC
>NZ_PRDA01000039.1 GCF_002964845.1 Thermus tenuipuniceus | reverse complement strand
TGGGGTAAGATGTGCGTGTCCTCTGCACCCTTCAAGGATACAAGACTTTTACGACAGCCTCTTAGTTCGGTTAGGCCTCCACCTGCAGGCTAGCGGGGTCCAGGTTGGTGTAGACGTGCTGCACGTCGTCCAGGTCCTCCAGGGCCTCCACCAGACGCATTACCTTGGCGGCCTCCTCCGGGGGCAGGGCCACGGTGTTCTGGGGATGCTGCACCACCTCCACCGCCTCCACGGGGATGCCCCGCCTTTTAAGCTCCTCGGCCATGCGGTAGGCCTCGGCGGGGTCGGTGTAGATGGTGAGGTTTTCCCCTTCCTCCTCGAGGTCCAGGGCTCCGAGCTCTATGGCTGCCTCCTGGGCGGCCTCGGAGTTCTGGCAGACGATCACGCCTTTTCGCTCAAACTGCCAGGCCACGCTGCCCGTGGCCCCCAGGGAGCCGCCGTACTTGTTGAAGACGTGGCGCACCTCTCCGGCGGTGCGGTTGCGGTTTTCCGTGAGGGCGTAGACCAGAAGGGCCACCCCGCCCGGGGCATAGCCCTCGTAGATGATCTCCTCGTACTGCTCGGCTCCTTCCCCTCCCCCTTGCAGCTTCTGCAGGAGGCGCTCGATGTTTTCCATGGGGACATCGTCGGCGCGGGCGGCTTCGATGGCGTTGCGAAGCTGGACGTTGGCCTCGGGAAGGGCGCTTCCCCCCGCCCGGGCAGCCGCCTGGATGGCCCGTAGGTGCTTGGAGATGATCTTGCCGCGTTTGAGGTCGTTGGCGGCTTTCTTGCGCTTGATCTGTGCCCACTTGCTATGACCGGCCATGGCTCACCTCACCCATTATAGCCAGTCTTTCCAGCACCTTCTCCGCCAGGCGTTCCCCGGCCTCCCGGAAGGGGTGGAAGAGGAGGCTCACCCCGGCGGCTTCCAGGATGGGGTCTTCCTCCAGGTGGAAGCTGGTGGCGGCCAGTACGCCCTTAAAGTCCCGCTCCTTCAGCCAGCGGGCGGCGAGGACCTTGGCCTCGAGGTCCGGCAGGGCCAGGACCACCGCCTTAAGTCCCGTAAGGTCCAGGCGTTCCCAGAGCTCGGGGTCCTCCGCATCCCCATAGAGGACCTTCCGCCCCTTGGCCTGGTGGCGGGCCACCTTTTCGGGGTCGGCGTCCAGGCCCACCGGGCGCTCCCCCTTGGCCTCCAGGATGCGGTAGACGGCTCCCCCGGTGCGGCCCATGCCCACGATGAGCACCGTGGCCCCTTCCAGGCGTTCGGGTTCCTGGTCGGGGTGGCGCCCCTTGCGCTCCAGGGGAAGGAGGCGGGCCTCGAGGCGTTTGTAGAGGCTATGGCTATACCGAGCTAGGGGTGCGGAAATCGCCATGGAAAGGGCCACCAGAAGGGCTAGGGTGGAAAGGCTGTGGGAGAGGAGTCCCGCCCGTTCCAGCACAACCCCCACGATGAGGGCAAATTCCGAGTAGTTGCCCAGGTACATGCCACTCACGAAGGCGGTGCGGGCCCGAAGCCCGAAGAGGAGAAACAGGGTGAAGAAGAGAGGGGCTTTGACCAAGGCCAGGAGGAGAAAGGACAGGACCATCCCGGGCTCCACGCCCTGTAGGCCTTCCCTGAGGCCGATATCCAGGAAAAAGGCCACCAGAAAGGCTTCCTTGAGGCTCCAAAGCCCCTTGGCCATCTCCCCTCCCTTTTCGTGGCCCGAGAGGAAGATTCCCATGATTAAGGCTCCCAGTTCCGGGGATAACCCCATCTGGCGGAAGCCCTCGCCTCCCAGTAGGGCAAGGCCTAGGCCGAAGAGCACGAGTAGCTCGTCGTGGCCGCTTTTTTCCAGGAGCCAGGCCACGGCAAACCGCAGAAGGGGCAGGAGGAGAACCAGCCCTACCCAGGGGCTTATTTGGTTCTCGCCATAAAGGGTGATAAGGCCCACCGCCACCAGGTCCTGCAGGACCAGGATGCCCACGCTGAGGCGGCCATGGTAGGTGGTGAGTTCCTTCTTGTCCTCGAGGACCTTCGCCACCAGCACGGTGCTGGAAAAGGCCAGGGCTAGGGCCAGGGGCAGGTTGCCGAGGAGGACAAAGGCAAGGAAGGCGAAAAGCACGAGGTGTAGACCCCCTGTGCCCAGGATGCGGGGCTCGAGAAGGTCTTGAAAGCGGAGCTTTAACCCCACGGTGAAAAGGAGAAGGAGCACACCGATCTCTGCCGCATGGTGCAGAAACTCGGTTTCCCTGAGACCTATCCCGCGAAGGGCAAACCCCGCCCCTAGGTAGCCCACCAGGGGAGGAAGCCCCAGGCGGCTGGCCAAGAGGCCCAGGGTAAAGGCAGCGGCCACCCAGAGGGCTTCCATGGCTTCCAGGGTAGCAGACCCGCATGGGACAAGGGGGATGTACTCCCCCTTGTCCCTACACCGAAAGGCTTATACCACCCCACCCTGGCTTACGCCCCCGGAAAGGACCTCCGGCGGGCGTCATCTCGTTGGGACTTAGAGAACGAAACAAAAGGGTATTACTTCTTTTCTGCCAGGGCCTTGTCCAAGAGGGTCTTCCACTCCTCGTAGGGCAAGAAGCCCGTGCGCTTTTCCCCTGCGATGAAGAAGGTGGGGGTACCGGTGAGGCCCAGGTCCGAGGCCAGCTTTTGGTCGGCCAGGACCCCCTCGCGGTGCTTATTGGAGGAGAGGCACTGGCTGAAGGTGTTCTCGTCCAGCCCCATCTGCCCCGCCAGATCCACCAAGTAGCGGTCCAGCACGCTCCCCTGCAGGTTTGCCCAGCTGGAGGCGGCCCGGAAGAGGACCTCGTGGTACTCGTAGTAACGCCCCTGGTCGGCGGCGCAGGCGGCGGCCTCGCTGGCCCGGATCACGTTGGCTTGGCCGGGGAAGGGGAAGTCGCGGAAGAGGTAGCGCACCTTACCGGTGTCGATGTACTCGGCTTTGAGTCGGGGGAGGACGTTTAAAGCGTGGTTCTGGCAGTGGGGGCAGAGGTAGTTGGAAAAGTCCACCACCACCACGGGGGCGTTGGGGTCGCCCAGGGCAAAGCGGGCACCTTGGGCGGGGTCCAGCCCGGCTTTCCCCTTGGGACCCCAAAGGATCCAGCCCAAGCCGAGAAGGGCCAGGGCCACCACTACGAGAACTATAGCGCGCTGCATGGGTTTACTCTACCACGCTCCCGGTGAGAAACCTTGAGAGAGGCCCCCTTAGCCCCGGTAGGGGGACTGGCGGGCCTCGCCCTCCGGGGTGAGGTAGAAGGGGTTCGCATCGGTGGATACCAGGGTTTCCGTTTCCACCGCCTCCTGGATGTCCTTAGGCAGGACGAACATGGCCTCGAGGTAGGGGGCGGAGAGGTGCCTTAAAGCCAGCTGCCGCCCCCGGATGCGGGCCTCGATGACCCCTTCGGAGAAGGCCGCGGGGTCAAAGGCATCCGAGGCCAGGAGGAAGCCGAAGTTCAGGAAGAAGCCGGGGATGTGGTTCTTGTAGCTCCGCACGTAGCGGAAGGCCTCCCGCACCGTGCGGTGCACCACGGGATGCACGCGGTGGTGGGTGAGCATGATCATCCCCGCCTGCATGCCCATGATCCCGCCCGGGTTCAGGTGGGCCTTCACCAGGCGGTAAAACTCCACCGTGTAGAGAAGCCTGGCGGGGTTGTCCTCCCCCACGGGGTCCGTGAGGTCGATGATGATGACGTCGTACGTGTCCTGGGTGCGCTCCAGGTAAGCCCGGGCGTCGTCGATGATCAGGACCGTTCGGGGATCCTCGAAGGCTCCCTGGTGCCATTCGGGCATGTGGTGCTTGGCCACCTCCACCAGCTCCCCGTCGATGTCCACCATCACCGCCCGTTCCACGGTGGGGTGCTTTAGCACCTCCCTCAGGGTGGCCCCTTCCCCGCCTCCCACGATGAGTACGGTCCTGGGCTCAGGGTGGGAGAGCATGGCCGGGTGGACCAGGGTTTCGTGGTAGACGTACTCGTCCCTTTCCGTGCTCTGCACGTCCTTGTCCAGGACCAGCACCTTGCCAAAGCCCTTGGTTTCAAAGAGAAAGTAGTCCTGGTACTTGGTGCGGCCGGAGGCGATCACCCTTTCCATGCGCCGCACCATGGTTTCGTAAGGGGTGATGTGCTCAAAAAAGTACATGCCGTAGTCCATAGCTTCAACCTCCTTGCTGGCCGCCAAAGGCCCGGCGCTTGATGGCGTGTTCCGTTCCCCGCCAGTAGCGGAAGGCCGATTCCTCCTTGGCCCCGAAGGCCCGGGAGAGCCCCTTCAGGACCTCCTCGGGGTCCACTCCATCCCGGTAGAAGTAGAGGTCCAGGGTGGCGGAGGCGTTGTCCTCGGGCCAGGTGTGGATCATCACCGCCGCCACCGGGCTCACCACCGCCGCCGAGAGCCCCTGGGGGTGAAACTTGTACACCACCGACTGGGCCGAGCCCCTGGGTGCCCCCAGGCGCATCACCGCATCCAGGAGGGCTGCCTCCACCATCTTGGGGTTTTCCAAGACATCCAGGTCGCAGCCGTAGATTTCCGCCACCCAGCGCCCGCCCGGCACCGTTTCCACAAAGGGCCATGATAGCATACCTTTACCCGAAGAAGTCCTTGAGCTGCTCTTTGCTGATGAGGACTTCCCGGGGCTTGGAACCCTTGGAGGGGCCCACGATGCCCATGGCCTCGAGGGCATCCATCAGCTTCCCGGCCCGGGCGTGGCCGATGGAAAGGCGGCGTTGCAGGCGGCTTACGGAGCCGTAGCCCTCCTCCACCACGATCTCCGCCGCCTTCTTGAGAAGGGGATCCGAGAAGTCCACCTCGCCGGGGCCCGCGCCCTCCGGACCCTTGGGGGGCTCAAAGTCCTGGCCGTAGGCCTCGGCGAAGCGGTCCTCGTAACTCTGGCCCCTGAGGAAGCTGGCCAGGCGCCCTACTTCCTCCTCGGAGAGGTAGGGTACCTGCAGGCGCACGGGCTTGGTGAGCCCGGGCTGGTAGAAGAGGGCATCCCCCTGGCCGATGAGCTTTTCCGCTCCCTGGGTATCCAGGATGGTGCGGGAGTCGAAGCCGCTGGACACGGCAAAGGCCAGGCGGGCGGGGATGTTCACCTTGATGAGGGAGGTGAGGATGTCCACGCTGGGCCGCTGGGTGGCCAGGATGAGGTGCATGCCGGTGGCCCGGGCCATCTGGGCCAGGCGCAAAATGGCGGATTCCACCTCCTTGGGGGCGGTCATCATCAGGTCGGCCAGCTCGTCCACCACGATGATCAGGTAAGGAAGGGTTTCCCCGCCCTCCTTTTCCATCTTGGCGTTGTACTGTTCCAGGTTCCTGGCCCCCACCTGGCTCATCAGGCGGTAGCGTCGTTCCATGTGGGCCACCGCTCCTTGCAGGACCCCGGCGGCTTCCTCGGGGCTGGTGACCACGGGGCGCACCAGATGGGGGATGCCCTCGTAGGGGGTGAGTTCCACCATCTTGGGGTCGATGAGGAGGAGGCGCAAGGAGGTGGGGAGGTGCTTATAGAGGAGGCTGGCGATAAGGACGTTGATGGCCACGCTCTTGCCGCTTCCCGTGGAGCCGGCGATGAGGAGGTGGGGCATTTTGGCGAGATCCCTCACCCAGATCTCACCCTCGATGCTCTTGCCCAGGACCAGGGGGAGAAGGGCCTTGGCGTTTTGGAAGGCAGGGGAGAGGACCGCCTCGGAAAAGCGCACCAGCTCCCTTTTGGGGTTTGGCACCTCGAGGCCCACGGTGTTTTTCCCGGGAATGGGGGCCTCGATGCGCACCGCCCCCACCGCCAGGGCCCGGGCCAGGTCGTTTTGCAGGCTCTGGATGCGGCTGATCTTCTCCCCGGGGGCAGGCAGAAGCTCGTACCGGATCACGGAGGGGCCGCGGGCATGGCCCACCACCTCCGCCTGCACCCCGAAGTGCTTGAGGGTGTCGGCGATGGTGCGCTTCAGCCTTTCCACCTCCTCCTCCAGGCCCCGGGCGGTTCCCTTGGGCTCCGGGGGGTCCAGGAGGTCCGGGGTGGGGAGGGCCAGGGCCGTGCTCCGGGGACGGGAGCGGGGCGGTGGAGGGGGGTCCGGCTGGACCTGGGCTGGGGAAGGTTCGGGGAAGACCAGGTCCAGGTCAAAGGGTTCCGGTTCAGGGGCAGGGGGTGGGGGAGAAACAGCGGGCGGGGGGTTCCCCGTGAGCAGGGCCCTAAGCCCCTCGGCCTGGGCCTCGGGATGCCGGGAGAGGAAGGATAGCCAAGAGGAAAGCTCCTCGTAGCGCCCCTCGAGGTCCTGGACCAGACCGGAAAGCTCCTCCCAACGGGCCCTGCGCTCTTCCCGAAGCCTTAGGCCCTGGATCAGGCCTCCCACGCTGGGCTTGGGTGCGGGAAAGGTGAGAAGGGCTTTCAAGCGGGATAAAAGGGCCTGGGCCTCGAGGTGAAGGGCTGCCCGCCGTTCCTCCAGGGCATCCCGCAAGGGACCTTCCCCCGGCACAGGGGTTTTCAAGCCTTGGAGAAGGGCTTGGAGCCGGGGTTCCAGAGGCCTTTGGTCCTCTTCCATCTGCCGCTTCAGCTCGGCGGCCCGTTCCTTCAGGAACTCCCTTAAAGCCTTTTCCACCCCCGGGAGTTCCGCAGGGGAGAGGTTCTGCGCCAGGGCCTTTAGGGCGGTGTGTTCAGGGTAAAGGCGGGCGAGGAAGCCGATCCTTTGCCTGAGGAGAAGGGCTTTCAGGCGGTGGCGGATCCGGCGCACGCCCTCCACTCCCAGGTGCAGGCCGGTGAGAAGGAGGTGAAAAGGGGGTTTCCGCCGCCAGAGGTCCAGGACCGAGGAGGCCAGGATGGGGGGAAGGAGGAAGCCCAAGGCCCCTGCCTTGGCTTCCAGGAAGGAGCGCACTTCCTCGCCCATCCGGCCCGAAAGGGGTCCCAGGAGGGGAAGGAGGACGAAGGCCAGGAGGTAAAGGAAAAGAAGGTGGCGAAGAAGAGGCTTTAGGGGTTTGTTGCGGAAGAGGAAGGCCCCTAGGAGGAAAAGGCTTGGCGAAAGGAGGTAGGCGGGTAGGCCCAGCGCCTGGTAGAGGGTTTCCCGGAGAAAAGACCCGAAGGCCCCTGTGGGCAAGGGTAGAAGGGGAGCGGCGAAGAAGACCCCCGCCCCCAAGGCCACGGTACCCAGGGCCTCGAGGTCGCGGTTTCGGCTGGGGCTAGCCGGTTTCCGCTTCGCCATCGGAAGGATTATAACCTGGCGGCATGGAAGGGAAAAGGGAAGCCCGGGGCATGCTTCCCCCGGGCCTGAGGTTAGGGGGCTACTTCTTCAGCTCCTTAATCACCGCCTGGGTGAGGTCGGTGTCCTCGTCGGCGTAGACCACCAGCCCCGACTGGGCCGCCACCTGGCGGCTCATGACCACGGCGAAGCCCTGGGCCTTGGCCACCTTGGCGATGGCCTGGTCCACCTCCTCCAGGATGGGCTTAAGCACCGGATTCTGCCGGTCCTGCCATTTCTTCACGGTGTCCTGGTAGGTCTTGAGGAGGGCCTCGTAGTCCTGGCGCTCCTTGGCCGTGGCCTGGCCCGAACGGATCTTTTGGTCCAGGGGCTTGAGTTTCTCCTCCAGGGGAGCCAACTCCTTGCGGGCCTGGGCCTGGAGGTCCTGCACCTTCTTGTAGTCGGGGTGGGCCTGCACCAGGGCATCAGCGTCCACAAAGCCCACCCGGGTGGCCACGTTCCGGTTCTGGGCCAGCATGGGGGTGAGGAGGGCGCCAAGGGCCAACAGGAGGGCTGCTAGGGGAAAGCGCTTCATAGGAGAAAGCCTAAGGCCTTAGGGTGAAGGGTGCGTGAGAGAAGCCTCTCTATCGCTTTGCCCCAGGTGGGGGTAGGATACTTTGGAGGAGGTGGGTTATGCGCAAGATCCTTTTGCTTTTGGCGCTGCTGGCTTTAGGCACAGGGGCTTTTGCCCAGCGGGCGGTTTCTTTTCGCCTTTCCTTACCTCCAGCTGGGCTAGGGCTCGGCCTCGAGGCGCCCTTGGCGCGCAACCTGGCCTTCCGCGGGTTTGCGGATCTCTTCCCCACGGGGCCCAGCTTCCTCGTGGCAGGCGAGGTGCTTTTCAAGCCCGACCTGGGCCAGCTGGACCGGGACCTCAAGGGCATACGCCCGTACTTTGGCGGGGGGCTTGCCGGCCGCTTTGCCGGCCCGGGCGAGGTGGGACTTCATCTTTCCCTAGGGGTAGAGGTTCTCCTGGATGCCCGCACGGGGATTTTCCTGGACGGGGAGTACTTTTACGCCTTTGGCGGAGGCCGGTTTGGCCGCACGGTTATAGGGGCCAACCTGCGCTAGAGGGACCTCCTTGTCCCCGCAAAAACTTTGGCGGGGACATTTTTCTTCTTGTCCCGGGGTAGACTGAAAACCGGAGGTGAAACCATGCTGGTCAGGGACTGGATGACCAAGGACCCCCTCACCGTGGCCCCGGATACCCCGGTGCTGGAAGCCATCAACCTCTTGAAAAATAAGGGCTTCCGGCGCTTACCCGTAGTAAAGGACGGGAAGCTTATAGGTCTCGTCACCGACAAGGACCTCAAGGACGCCATGCCCTCCAAGGCCACCACCCTCTCGGTGTGGGAGATGAACTACCTCCTCTCCAAGCTCACCGTGCAGGAGGTGATGGCCAAGCCCGTCATTACGGTGGAGGCCGATGAGCCTTTGGAAAAGGCGGCCCTTTTGCTGGAGGAGAAGAAGATCGGCGGTCTTCCGGTGATGGAAGGGGAGAAACTGGTGGGCATCATCACCGTGACCGATGTCCTGAGGGCCTTTATTGAGGTGTTGGGGCTTAAGATGGGTGGCCTGCGCATCACCGTGGACATCCCTGATGTGCCCGGGGCCCTGGCCCAGATGGCCCGGGCGGTCCCGCCGGCCAACATCGTGTCCATCGCCACCGCCGCCCACTTGAACGGGTACCAGCGCCTGGTCCTGAGGGTGGTGGGGGAGGATGTGGGAGGGGTCCCCGACCGGCTAAAGGTCGCTGGGGAGAGGGTGGTGGACGTACGCCCCGGTTAGGCGCTGTTGCGGTAGGCGGGATAAGAGCCCAAAACCTTGAGGAAGGCGGCCCGCCTGAGGAGGCCGAGAAGGGCCTGGGTGGGGCCTGGGTCTTCCAGGTGGCCCTCGAGGTCCAGGTAGAAGAGGTAGCTGAAGGGCTTGTCGCGCCTGGGCCGGGACTCCAGCTTGGTGAGGTTCACCCCGGCCTCGGCGAACACGGAAAGAGCCTCCAGAAGCCCCCCGGGTCGGTGGCGCACGGCGAAGACGATGCTGGTCTTGTGGGGGCCTTCCCCCTTAGGGGCTTCCTCCCGCCCAATGACGAAGAACCGGGTGTAGTTGTGGGGGTAATCCTCGATGTTTTCCGCCAGCACCTTTAGGCCGTAAAGCTCCGCGGCCCGCCGGCTGGCGATGGCCCCCACCCCGGGCTCGGGGTTCTCCGACAGGGACCGGGCTGCCCCTGCCGTGTCAAAAACCGGGATGGGCGTAAGGCGCATGCGAGCCAGGAAGCCGTCGCACTGGGCCAGGGCCTGGGGGTGGCTTTTGACCGCCTTGAGATCTTTGAGCTCGGTGCCCTCGGGAGCGAGGAGGCAGTGCTCCACCCGGTGGATGATCTCCCCCACCACGTGGAGGTCGCTTTCCAGAAGCAGGTCGTAGGTCTGGTTGATGCTGCCTGCGGTGGTGTTCTCCACGGGCACCACCCCGAGCTGTGCCTCCCCTGCTTCCACCGCCTCGAAGACCTGGTGAAAGGTGGGGAAGCCTATGGGGGTGGAGCCGGGGAAGTTCCTGAGCAGGGCCTCCTCGCTATAGGCTCCTTCCGTTCCCTGGAAGGCGATCCTCATGCCCTCCATCCTACCGCTTCCCGTAGACAAGGGAAAGGCGCCTCCCTTAGCATGGTCCTTGTGGCGCGGCTGCTGGTGGTGGACGATGACCCCCGCATCCGGCACCTGTTAGAGCTCCTTCTTTCCGGGGCCGGCCACCAGGTGGTGCTGGCGGATTCGGCGAAAGCTGCCCTAGAGCATCTGCGCAGGGAAACCCCGGATCTGATCCTCCTGGACATCATGATGCCGGATATGGATGGCCTTACCCTCCTGGGGCGCATCCGGGCGGTGCGCCGCCTGGCCAAGGTGCCGGTGATCATGTTCACCGGGGGTGGCAAGGAGCTGGAGGGACCCAGCCGGGCTTTGGGGGCGGATCTCTTCCTGGAGAAGCCCGTTTCCGGCCGCCGGCTCAAGGAGGTGGTGGAAAACCTTCTTGCTCGGGAAGGGTATGTGCTGCCCGGCGGGGAGCGGGTAAATAGCCTCGAGGAGGTGGGTAGCCGCTTGCGGCACGCCTTGCCCGAGGAGGCCCGCTTCAAGCTCCTTTGGCAAAAGACGGCAAGCCGCCGTGCCCTTCTCAAAAACCTTTTGGCCAAGGGCTGGACCGAGGCCCTTTTGCGGCGCATTCTTCCCGGTGAATACGACCTCTATGACCTCCTTGGCCACCTGGCCTTCGGCTGGCCTTTGGTGCCCTTGAGGGAGCGGGCAGCCCGGGTGCAGGACCCCCGCCTGGCTTCCCACCTGGAGGCCTATCTGGAGGAGAAGCGGCTACCCCTGGAGGGGAACGGCCACCTGGAAGAGCTGGCCCAGGCCCTGTACGCTTAGGGGGTGGCCGAACTTTTAGAGATCACGGATCCTGAGGCCTGGAACCGGATGGTTTCCAACTTCCCCATCACCAGTGCCCTGCAGTCCTGGGGCTGGGGGGAGGTGAAGCGGCTTTCCGGCTGGGTGCCCAGGCGGCTTGCGGTCTACGGAAAGGAGGGGCTTTTGGGGGCAGCCCAGGTGCTGCTGCGTCCCCTGCCTGGGGGTTTCCGCCTGGCCTACGCTCCTAGGGGCCCTGCCCTTTCCCGCCTCGAGGACCTACCTCTGGTGGCCAAGGCCCTGGCCCAGGGAGTGCGGGGTACCCACCTGGTCCTCGAGCCCGAGGCGGGATTGCCGGCGGAGGAACCCCCCCCCACCTTCCCTGGCCTCCTCCTCGAGGAATCCATCCAGCCCGCCTATTCCCTATGGCTGGACCTCACCCAAGGGGAAGAAGCCCTCCTTAAGGGGATGAAGGAGATGCACCGCCGCAATGCCCGCTTGGCCCTCAAGCGCACGGAGCTTGGCGTGGAGGGGGAGGAGGCCTTTCCCGAGTTCTTCCGCCTCTTTGAGGAGACCAACCGCCGGGCCAAGCTCCTGCAGCACGCAAAGGAGTACTACCAGGCGGTGCTCAGGGAGATGAACCAGCCCTACGGGGAGGCCTTCTTGGCCGTGGCCCGAAAGGAAGGGGAGGCCTTGGCGGCGGGGCTTTTCGTGGCCTTCGCCGGTAAGGTGGACTACCTTTATGGAGGAAGCAGCCGTGCCCACCCCGAGGTCAAGGCTCCCATGGGCATGCACCTGGCGGCCATCCGCCATGGGATCGGACGCGGCTACCGCATCTACGACCTCTGGGGCGTGCCCAAGACCCCGGAGGGCAGCCACGCGGAGGGGATATGGCGGTTCAAGGAGGGGTTTGGGGGTAGGCGCGTCCACTTTCCCGCCTACACCCTGCCCCTTTCCCCCCTCTACCGTCCCTTGAAGCTCCTCCTGCGCCTGCGCAAGACCTGGGTGAACCTGCGGGTGCGGGGGAACCCGCGGGATGTCCTGGGCTGAAAGGGCTTGCGGGTCTTGTCATCTTTCTCAAGGGGCCTTGGGTAAGGTGGGAAGGTGGTGCGGCTCCTCCTTCTCCTTCTTGTCATCCTCGGTATGGTTTTTTGGTTCCTCCAGTCCCCGCCAAGGCCCTTGCCCACGGAAGGCGTGCGCCTTAAGGGGGTGGAGTTCTACCTTTTCCCCGAGGAGGAGGCGGTGGAGTGGCGGTTCACTGGCCAGGAGATGGTGGAGGAGGGAGGAGTTTTCCGCATCCAGGGGGGGCTTAAAGGGGAACGCTATGTGGAGGACCGGCTGGACCTGCGCCTTTTCGCCCCCGAGGTGGTGGTGGAGCCAGGGGATAACCTGCGGGCTCCTTTCGCCCGGGTGGAGATCCTTAAGGGATGCTTCCGCCTCCAGCTTTCCGCCCCGGGCAGGGGGGAGGTCCTCATCCGTCAGAGGGAGGGGTTTTTCGCCCCCTGGGTGCGGATTGAAGCCCCTAACCTGAGGGGGGAGGCCCAGGGCTTTCGCTCGGATTTCGGCATGGAGCGCATAGAGGCGGAAAGCCCGCGGTTTGAGTTTCCCGCGGGTGGCACCTTTGGTCCTTGTACCGTGGAAGGAGGTAGCTCATGAGAAGGTGGGTTTGGTTGTCCCTTTTGGGTTTGGCCTTGGCCGCTTCCGGCGTCCGGGTGATTCAGGTGGAAGGGGGTCGGCTTTCGGGGGACCTGCGCTACGGCCCCTGGACCTTTGAGGGAGAGGCGAGGGGGCGGGTGAAGGACCTGGAGATCCGCTCCCCCAGGGCCACCCTCACCGCACCCAAGGGCAAGACCATGCAGGAGGCGGAAGGGGAGCGGGAGGCCCGCTTTGAGGGCGGGGTGGTGGTGCGCCGGGGCCGGGTGGAGGCCAGGGGACCGGTTTTGGTCTACCGGGAGAAGACCGGGGAGGGAGAGCTTCTGGGCCCGGCCCGCATGCGCCAGGAGCCCAAGCCGGGGGAGGATCCGGTGGAGGTGGAGGCCAGCCGCATGACCTTCCAGGTGGACACGGACACCTCCAGCAGCGAAAATGCCCTCCTTAAGAGCGGGAACCAGGAGGGGCGGGCCGCTTTTGTCTACTACGAGGAGGAGAAGGGCCTGGCGGTGTTCACCGATTCCAAGGAGGTGGTCCTCACCCGCAAGCGCAAGGACGGGGACCTGGTGATTCGGGCCAAGGAGGTGCGAAGCCTCACCGGGCCCAAAAAGCTCATCGCCACTGGGGGAGTGCGGCTCCAGGACGGGGATTTGGTCACCGTGGGGGAGAGCCTCTACTACGACGATACCACCGGGGAGGCCATCGTTTTGGGCAGGCCGGCGGTGAGCGAGAACAAGAAGGAAGGGTTCAGGCTTTCCGGGAACACGCTCCAGCACAATGTGAACCGCCACCAGGTGCGGGTTTACGGCAAGGAGTTCCGCCTGCCCGTGGGGGAGTTTAGGAAGCTTGGGGAGAAGTAAGCGGGGTTTAAGGTGCTCCTCTCCCACCCTGGCCGCCGTGCCCCAAGGTTCCTCCTTGGGGTGGCCGCTCTTTGCCTCCTCGCCTTGGCCCAGGAGGTCTTCCACCCCCAGGTGGAGCTCACCCGCAAGGAGAAGAAGGTGGTGGCCTGGGTGAGCGGGGAGGAGGGAAGCCTCTTCTACGCGGACTACGGGGACCTCCTGGTAGGGGAGCTTCAAGCCCTTTCTCCCGAGAGGGTTCAGGTGGAGAACCGAGCCTTCTTCAGGGATCTGGGAAGCGCGGTGGAGGAGGGGCTGAAAGTGGGGGAAAGGGTGGAGGTGGCCTATAACCCCGATTGGGAACAGGAGGGGCTTCCCTACCTGATGCGTTTGCGAAGGGCCGGCAAAGGGAAAGGGGAGCGCTACCTCCGCCTCGTCCTCTTTGACCCCAAGGGGGTGGAGGTGCGCCTGGGGGAGGAGGTGGAGGCCAGGGGGCCCCTGGCGGTGGTGGAGCGGGGTGGGGTGGAGGAGCTCTTCCTCTCCGGGGGAGAGGCCCGGTACCTGGAGGAGGAAGGCCGGCTGGAGCTAAGGCCGGCTCCCGGAAAGGTGGCGGTGGCCCAGGGGCAGGTGCGGGTGGAGGGGCAGAGGCTCCGCTACCAAAACGACACCGGGGAGGCCCTATTGGAGGGTCCTCTGGAAGTGCGCCGCGAAGGGGAAAAACCCCTTTCGGGCAAGGCGGGCTCCTTGCGCTATCTTCTGGATGAGGACCGGCTTTGGCTTCTCGGAGGGGTGGAGCTTAGCCAGGGCGGGCGCACCACCAAGGCCGAGCGGGCGCTTCTCAGGGAAAAGGAAGGGTACGCCTTCCTGTATGGGAAGGTGGAAAGCCGGGACGAAAGGGGTGTGGTGCGGGGGGAGCGGGTGCGCTACGCCCTAAAGAGCGGGGAAGTGGTGGTCCTGGGGGGGGTGACCGGGGAGTTCCGCGGCGACTAGGCGGGCACGCCTGCCATCAGAAGGCCCAGGCGCTCTTCCTTGGCTTCTTCCGGGGTGAGTTCCCCCACGATGCGCCCCTCGTACATAACCAGGATGCGGTCCGAGAGGCTGATCACCTCGGAAAGGTCGGCGGAAACCAGAAGCACCGCCAGGCCCTGGTCGCGGGCCTCCACCAGGCGCTGGTGGATGAACTCGATGGCCCCCACGTCCACGCCCCGGGTGGGCTGGGCGGCGATGAGGAGGCGGGGCCCCCGCAAAAGCTCCCTGCCCACCACGATCTTCTGCTGGTTCCCCCCGGAGAAGCGCCGGGCGGAGAGGTCCGTGGAGCGAGGGCGGACGTCAAAGGTTTCCACCAGGGTCCGGGCGCGCTGCTCCATGGCCTTCCCATCCAGAAAGCCCAGGAAGCCGCGGAAGGGGGGGCGGTGCTGGTCCCCAAGGATGGCGTTTTCCCGTACGGAAAAGTCCAGGACCAAACCCCGGGCAAGCCGGTCCTCGGGGATGTGGCTCACGCCCGCCCCCCGTACCTTGAGGGCTAGGTGGGGAAGAGGGTGGCCCAGGTAGCGCACCGCTCCCCGGTACTTGCGCAGACCCGCCAGGGCCTCCACCAGCTCGGTCTGGCCGTTCCCTTCCACCCCGGCGATGCCCACGATCTCCCCAGCCCGCACAAAGAAGCTCACCCCCCTTAGCCTGGGGGGCGCCTCGAGGCCCTCCACCTCCAGCACCACTTCCCCAGGCCTGGCCGGGCCTTTTTCCACCCTTAGGACCACCTCCCGGCCCACCATCATCCGGGCCAGCTCCTCTAAAGAGGTCTCGGGGGTCCTCACCGTGCCCACCACTTTCCCGTCCCGGATCACCGTGACCCGGTCGGACACGGAAAGCACCTCCTTCAGCTTGTGGCTGATGAAGATCACGGCGTTTCCCTGGGCCACGTAGGCCCTCAGGAAGCGGAAAAGCTCCTCCGCCTCCTGGGGGGTTAGAACGGCGGTGGGCTCGTCCAGGATGAGGATTTTGGCCTGCCGGTAAAGGGCCTTTAGGATCTCCACCCGCTGCTGCAAGCCCACGGGAAGGTTCTCGATGCGCTCGTCCAGGGGTACCTGGAAGCCCAGCTCCTCCATGAGGGCGGTGGCCCGCTTCCTGGCCTCGTCCAGATTGAGGTATAGAGGGCTTCCCGGCTCGAGGCCCAAAACCAGGTTTTCCAGCACGGTGAAGGGTTCCACCAGCATGAAGTGTTGGTGGACCATGCCGATGCCGTGGGCGATGGCGTCCAGGGGGCTCTTGGGCCGATAGGGCTTGCCGTCCACCCACATCTCCCCTTTGTCCGGGGGCTGCAGGCCGTAGACGATCTTCATCAAGGTGGATTTCCCCGCCCCGTTTTCCCCCACCAGGGCCAGGACCTCGCCCCAGTTCAGGTCCAGGCTGATGTGGTCGTTGGCCAGGACCAGGGGGAAGCGCTTGGTGATGTCCTTTAGGACCAGGGCCTTTGAGGTAGTTCCGCCGACCTCCACGCCCGGAGTATACAAAAAGGCCGGGAACTTCCCGGCCTTTTGCTGAGCCTGCCTTCCTAGCGTTTTTCGGGCACCTTAAGCTGGCCCTTGATGATCTGCTGCTTCAAGACCTCCAGCTTGCTGACCACCGCAGCGGGGATCAGGGCCTTGTTGTACTCGTCCAGGGCGTAGCCCACCCCGTTGTTGGCCAAGCCGAACTCCCGCACCCCGCCCTTGAAGGCCTTCTGCACCACGCTCTTGATGACCTCGTAGGTGGCCACGTCCACCCGCTTCATCATGGAGGTGAGGCCGTGGTTCAGGGTGTTCGGGTTGTTGTCGGTGTCCCCGAGGTAGTTCTGGTTGGCATCCACCCCGATGAAGAAGAGGGGCGTGGCCTTGGTGCCGTCGGTGCCGCAGGTCTTGGTGTAATCCGCGTACTTGGGTACCTTGGCGTAGGGGTCAGCCTTACGCACGAAGCGGATGGCGCCACCTTCCTTCAGGCACTTGGCCTGCTTCACGTAGTCGATGAGCCCAAGGCCCGAGCCACCGGCGGCGGCGTAGATGATGTCCGCTCCCTGGCGCACCTGGCTGGCGGCGATCTCCTTGGCCTTGGCGGGGTCGTTCCAGGCGGCGGGGGTGTTGCCCACGTACCCCACCAGGACCTTGCCCTGGATCTTGTCCTCCTTGAAGGCGTACTCCGCCCCGGCCCGGAAGCCCGCCTCAAACTTGTGGATGAGGGGGATGTCCATGCCGCCGATGAAGCCCACCACCCCGGTGCGGCTCATCTTGCCGGCGATGTAGCCCACCAGGAAGCTCCCCTCGTGCTCCCGGAAGACCAGGCCCACGGCGTTTAAAAGCTTGCCTTCCCCGGGGACGGCGTCGATCACCGCAAAGTTCACCTTGGGGAACTCCTTGGCGGTGGCGGTGATGGCGGGTTCGTTGGCGAAGCCCACCCCGATCACCAGGTCAAAGCCCTCCTCGGCGAAGGTGCGGATGCCCTGGCCCACCTGGGAGGGGTCGGCGGGCTCGAAGTCGAAGAGCTTAACCCCGAAGTCCTTGGCCGCCTTTTGCGCCCCTTCCCAAGCGGACTGGTTGAAGGAGCGGTCAAACTTGCCGCCCGCATCAAAGGCGATTCCCACGCGCACCTGGGCCAGGCTCAAACCTAGGGCCAATACCGCCAAAAGGGCCACAATACGTTTCATCTGCCACCTCCTATGGCATTTCGCCGTAGGGCATTATACCGGGTTGGGTAAACTCAAGGCATGACCCTGGAGGAGGCTCGCAGGCGGATCAACGAGCTCCGGGACCTCATCCGTTACCACAACTACCGTTACTACGTCCTGGATGCCCCGGAGATCTCCGATGCCGAATACGACCGGCTTTTGAGGGAGCTTAAGGAGCTGGAGGAACGCTTTCCCGAACTCAAAAGCCCGGACTCCCCCACGGAACAGGTGGGGGCTAAGCCCCTTGAGGCTACCTTCCGTCCCATCCGCCACCCAAGCCGCATGTACTCCCTGGATAACGCCTTCACCCTGGAGGAGGTCAGGGCTTTTGAGGAGCGGATCGAGCGGGCCTTGGGGAGGAAGGGGCCCTTCGTGTACACGGTGGAGCACAAGGTGGACGGGCTTTCCGTGAACCTCTACTACGAGGAGGGGGTCCTGGTCTGGGGGGCCACCCGGGGGGACGGGGAAACGGGGGAGGAGGTGACCCAGAACCTCCTCACCATCCCCACCATTCCCCGAAGGCTTAAAGGGGTACCGGAGCGCCTCGAGGTCCGGGGGGAGGTGTACATGCCCATAGAGGCTTTCCTCCGCCTCAACGAGGAGCTGGAGGAAAAGGGAGAGAAGATCTTCAAAAACCCCAGGAACGCTGCCGCCGGCTCCCTCAGGCAGAAGGACCCCCGGATTACCGCAAGGAGGGGCCTCAGGGCCACCTTCTACGCCCTGGGCCTCGGCCTGGAGGAAAGCGGGCTCAAGACCCAGCTGGACCTCCTTCGCTGGCTTAGGGAGAAGGGGTTTCCCGTGGAGCACGGCTTCGCCCGGGCAGAAGGGGCAGAGGGGGTGGAAAGGATCTACCAGGGCTGGCTGAAGGAGCGGCGAAGCCTTCCCTTTGAGGCGGATGGGGTGGTGGTGAAGCTGGATGAGCTTTCCCTCTGGCGGGAACTGGGCTACACCGCAAGGGCTCCGCGCTTTGCCATTGCCTACAAGTTCCCCGCGGAGGAGAAGGAAACCCGCCTTTTGGAGGTGGTCTTCCAGGTGGGGCGCACGGGCAGGGTGACCCCGGTGGGTATCCTGGAGCCCGTCTTCATTGAGGGGAGCGAGGTGAGCCGGGTTACCCTGCACAACGAAAGCTACATCGAGGAGCTGGACGTGCGCATCGGGGACTGGGTTTTGGTGCACAAGGCGGGGGGGGTGATCCCCGAGGTCCAGAGGGTCCTGAAGGAGAAGAGGACCGGGGAGGAGAGGCCCATTCGCTGGCCGGAAACCTGCCCCGAGTGCGGCCACCGCCTGGTTAAGGAGGGAAAGGTGCACCGCTGCCCCAATCCCTTGTGCCCGGCCAAGCGCTTTGAGGCCATCCGCCACTACGCCTCCCGCAAGGCCATGGACATCGGGGGCCTCGGGGAGAAGCTCATTGAGAAGCTCCTGGAAAAGGGCTTGGTGAAGGATGTGGCCGACCTTTACCGGCTTAAGGAGGAGGACCTGGTGGGCCTCGAGCGCATGGGGAAGAAGAGCGCGGGGAACCTTCTTCGCCAGATTGAGGAGAGCCGGAGCCGGGGCCTGGAGCGGCTCCTCTATGCCCTGGGATTGCCGGGGGTAGGGGAGGTTCTGGCCCGCAACCTGGCGGCCCACTTCGGCACCATGGACCGCCTCCTCGAGGCCACCCTGGAGGAACTCCTCCAGGTGGAGGAGGTGGGGGAGCTCACCGCCCGGGGAATTTACGAAACCCTGCAGGACCCTGCCTTTCGGGACCTGGTGAGGCGCCTTAAGGAGGCTGGGGTGGAGATGGAGGCCAAGGAACGGGGGGAGGAGGCTTTAAAGGGCCTTACCTTCGTCATCACGGGGGAGCTTTCCCGCCCGCGGGAGGAGGTGAAGGCCCTCTTGAGGCGCCTGGGGGCCAAGGTGACGGATTCCGTGAGCCGCAAGACCAGCTACCTGGTGGTGGGGGAGGCCCCGGGGAGCAAGCTGGAGAAGGCCCGGGCCCTGGGGGTGCCCACGCTGACGGAGGAGGAACTTTACAGGCTCATAGAGGAGCGCACGGGGAAGCGCCAGGAAACCTTCGCTTCCTAGAGTTGGTGGCCGGGTGGGAAGATCTTTTCCAGGGCCTCCTGGAGCCTGGAGCCGGACAAGCCAAGCCCTTTGAGGGCCTTTTCGTAAAGCTCCGGGGTGAGAAGCCCCTGGAGGGCCTTAAGCTCCGTACGGGAGAGATGGGCTCCCATTAATACGTGCTCCTCAAAGCTTTGCCAGGCCAGGGGCACATGGGCCTTGACGATCTCGGCGATGGCCTTGGCGTACAGCCTTATCTCCCACTGGGCATGGGGATCCAGGCGCAGGGCCAGGAAGTGGAAAAGATTGTGGAGGTCCTGCTTCCAATAGAACTCGGTGTAGAGGTTTAGGGGCAGGACCATGCGGGCCATCTCCCGGGCGATCCCCTTTTCCAGAAGGGTTTGGTAGGCCTGGTAGGCTTCTCGCTCCACCCCTTTGAGGAGAAGGGAGGCTTCCTCATCGGAAAACTCCCCTTCGGAGCCTTGCTTGTTCCGCCGGGCTTGTTTCCGCCATACTTCCGGTTCGTAAAACTCCTCCTTGAGAACGGAGTAGCGGCCGGAGATCTCGTTCACGCTGGCGGTGCGGTGGCGAAACCACTGGCGCACCACGAAAATAGGGGCCTTCACGTGGAACTTGAACTCCACCATCTCAAAGGGGCTGGTGTGGCGGTGGCGCATGAGGTAGTCGATAAGGGCGGCATCCTCCCGCACCGTCTTGGTGCCGGGTCCGTAGGATACCCTGGCCGCCTGGACGATGGAGGCGTCATCCCCCATCGCCTCCACCAGGCGCACGAACCCCTTGTCAAGGACCGCAATCTCCATGCCCTTGAGTCTACTTGCTCTTTGGCCCAAAGGGGTCTACCCTAAGCTCATGCGGGTCCGCACCCCCTTTGCCTACAAGTGGCGGCACGGGCGCTACAGGCCCTCTTGACCTTGGCTCTAAGGGCTTGCGGCGTGTAGGATGGATAGGCTTTGCGGCGCTAGGGCGCCCATTTCTGGAGTACGTATGTTGAGGTTGCCAGACTTTCCCCTGCCTGACCCTCGAGGACGCTTCGGTCCTTACGGAGGAAGGTACGTTCCCGAAACCTTGATCCCGGCCCTGGAGGAGGTGGAGGCCGCCTACAGGGAGGCCAAGAAGGACCCGGCATTCTTGGCGGAGCTTGAGTACTACCTCAAGACCTTTGCCGGCCGGCCCACTCCCCTGTACCATGCCAGGAGGCTTTCCGAGTACTGGGGCGGGGCCCAGGTGTACCTGAAGCGGGAGGACCTCTTGCACACGGGGGCCCACAAGATCAACAACACCCTGGGCCAGGCTCTTCTGGCCCGGCGCATGGGCAAAAAGCGGGTTATCGCCGAAACCGGAGCCGGGCAGCACGGGGTTTCCGTGGCCACGGTGGCCGCTCTCTTTGGCCTGGAATGCGTGGTTTACATGGGGGAGGAGGATGTAAGGCGGCAGGCCCTGAATGTCTTCCGCATGAAGCTTCTGGGGGCGGAGGTGCGGCCGGTGGCCGCGGGAAGCCGCACCCTTAAGGACGCCACCAACGAGGCCATCCGCGACTGGCTCACCCACGTGCGCACCACCTTCTACATCCTGGGCTCGGTGGTGGGCCCCCACCCCTACCCCATGATGGTTCGGGAGTTCCAGAGCGTGATCGGGGAGGAGGTGAAGGGGCAAAGCCTTGAGCTTTTCGGCCGTTATCCCGATGCCCTTATCGCCGCCGTGGGCGGGGGGTCCAACGCCATCGGTCTCTTCGCCCCCTTCGCCTACCTTCCCGAAAAGGAGCGTCCCCGGCTCATCGGGGTGGAGGCCGCTGGGGAAGGGCTTTCCACCGGCAGGCACGCCGCCAGCATTGGGGCGGGGAAGCGGGGGGTGTTGCATGGGAGCTACATGTACCTCCTCTACGACCACGACGGCCAGATCACCCCGGCCCACTCGGTTTCCGCCGGGCTGGATTACCCAGGGGTGGGGCCGGAGCACAGCTACTACGCCGACCAGGGCATCGCCGAGTACGCGGGGGTGACGGATGAGGAGGCCCTCGAGGGCTTCAAGCTCCTCGCCCGCCTCGAGGGGATCATCCCCGCCTTGGAGTCCGCCCATGCCATCGCCCACGCCGCCAAGGTGGTCCCGGAGATGGACAAGGACCAGATCGTGGTCATCAACCTCTCGGGCCGGGGAGATAAGGACGTGACCGAGGTGATGCGCCTTCTGGGAGGGGAGCTATGACCACGCTGGAAGCCTTCGCTCGGGCCAAGGCCGAGGGCCGGGCCGCCTTAATCCCCTACCTCACCGCGGGCTTCCCCAGCCGGGAAGGGTTTTTGCAGGCGGTGAAGGAGGTGTTGCCCTACGCGGATCTTTTGGAGATCGGCCTCCCCTACTCCGATCCCCTGGGGGACGGCCCGGTGATCCAGCGGGCCAGCGAGGAGGCCTTGAGGAAGGGGATGAGCGTCCAGGGCGTTTTGGAGCTCTTCCGGGAGGTGCGGGCCCTCACCGAAAAGCCCCTTTTCCTCATGACCTACCTGAACCCCGTGCTGGCCTGGGGACCGGAGCGGTTCTTCAGCCTTTTCAAGCAGGCGGGGGCCACGGGTCTCATCCTACCCGACCTTCCTCCCGATGAGGATCCCTCCCTGGTGCGCCTGGCGCAGGAGATCGGCCTGGAAACGGTATTTCTCCTGGCCCCCACCTCCACGGATAGGCGGGTGGAAACCGTGGTGGGCTACGCCACCGGGTTCATCTATGCGGTTTCCGTCACCGGGGTCACCGGGGAGCGGGAGCGCCTGCCCGACGAGGTGCGGGACCTGGTGCGGCGGATCAAGGCCAGAACCTCCTTGCCCGTGGCCGTGGGCTTTGGGGTTTCGGGACGGGAAACCGCGGCCCAGGCGGCGGTGGCCGACGGGGTGGTGGTGGGAAGCGCCTTGGTGCGGGCCCTCGAGGGGGGCCGGCCCCTGGCCCCTCTCCTCGAGGAGATCCGTCAAGGGCTTATGCAAAAGGAGCCCGCTTAGGCCAGGGGAAGCTCGGCTTCCTCTCCCAGGATGGCCTTGGGGTCCGGATACCGCAGGATGCGGTAAAGGGGATCTCGCTCTGCGGGCTTGAAGCCCGCGTCCACGATGTGGCGCACGATCTGGCGCACCGTGGCGTGGGTGCGCCCGTGCCCCCCTGCCGCCGAGACCACGTTTTCCTCCAGCATGGTGCTACCGAAGTCGTCGGCTCCGTAGTAAAGGGCCGTCTGGGCCACCTTGAACCCTAAGGTGGGCCAGGAAGCCTGGAAGTGGGCAAAGTTGTCCAGGGCAAGCCGGGCGATGGCCAAGGTTTTCAGGTACTCGTGGGCGGTGGCCCCGGGAGCCTTGCCCTTCAGGCGGGTGTGCTCCACTTGCAGGGTCCAAAGGGCGAAGGCGGAAAAGCCATTCCGGTACTGCTTCAGGGCTTTGTCTTGCTGGGCCCTAAGGCCCAGGAGGTGGAGGGTGCGTTCCTTCGGGCCTTCTCCGAAGCCGATCACCATGCTGGCCAGGGTGTAAAGCCCCAGGGCCTGGGCAGCGTCCACGATGCGGTACCAGTCAGCGGTTTTGATGCGGGCAGGGGCAGCCTTGTGCCGCACCTCGTCCACCAGGATCTCCGCCCCGGCCCCCGGCATCCCATCTAGGCCAGCCTCCATAAGTTTTTCCAAGATCTTCTCCGCCTTAAGCCCGGTGAGCCGTTCCAGTCCCAGGATCTCCTCGGGGCTGAAGGCATCGATGCGCAGGTCGGGGAAGCGGTTCTTGAGGTAGCGCAGGAGGTCCAGGTACCACTCCAAGGGCAGGTCCGGATTAACGCCTCCTTGCATGAGGATGCGCCTTCCCCCCACCTGGTAGAGTTCCTCCACCTTCCTGGCGATCTCCTCGTAGGTGAGGGTGTAAGCGTCCTCTTGCCGCCGGGTGCGGTAAAAGGCGCAGAAGGCGCAGGCCACAGTGCAGATGTTGGTGTAGTTGATGTTGCGGTCGATGAGGAAGGTGACCACCTCCGGATTGGTTTTCTGAAGGCGCACCTCGTGGGCGGCGGCGGCCAGCTCGGGAAGGGGTAGGTCAAAGAGGGCCATAACCTCCGCTTCGGAAAGCCTTTCTCCCGCCACGGCTTTTTCCAGTACATCCATGGGCCTCATGCTACACCCTTCTGGCTTCGCCGGTTGGAGGCTGGGCCATAAAATGTAGGCATGGAACTCAAGATAATCCCCATCGAGAAGCCGGAAAACCTGAACGTCATCCTGGGCCAGGCCCACTTCATCAAGACGGTGGAGGACTTGCACGAGGCTTTGGTGACCGCCGTGCCGGGCATCAAGTTCGGCCTGGCTTTCTCCGAGGCCAGCGGCAAGCGCCTGGTGCGGCGCTCGGGCACCGATCCCGAGCTTACCGAACTTGCGGTCAGGAACCTCCTCAACCTGGCGGCAGGGCACAGCTTCCTCATTATTTTAGGGGAGGGGTTTTACCCCATCAACGTGCTCCATGCGGTGAAGGCCTGTCCTGAGGTGGTGCGCATTTTTGCTGCCACTGCCAATCCCCTAAAGGTGGTGGTGGCGGAGGAGGGGGAAGGGCGAGCCATCCTGGGGGTCATGGATGGCTTTAAGCCCCTGGGGGTGGAGGACGACGCCGAGGTGGCCTGGCGTAAGGACCTTCTCCGCCGTTTTGGCTACAAACTTTAGCGCCCCCTTATCCGCGCTCCGGGGGCTTGGGGTAAGATGCCCTCATGGAGCCTGGAACTGCTGCGCCCGACTTTGCCCTGCCGGACCAGGAGGGGAGGATTCACCGGCTTTCCGATTACCGGGGGAAGTGGGTGGTTCTCTACTTCTACCCCAAGGATGACACCCCCGGTTGCACCAAGGAGGCCTGCGGCTTCCGCGACCGCATGGGGGATCTGCAGGAGCTGGGTGCCGTGGTGCTTGGGGTGTCGGCGGACGATGTCCAAAGCCATAAGCGCTTCGCTGAGAAGTACGCTTTGAATTTTCCCCTTCTTGCCGATCCCGAGCGGGGGGTCATCCTGGCCTACGGGGCTTGGGGGAAGAAGAACCTTTACGGCAAGGAGTACGAGGGGGTCTTGCGCCAGACCTTCCTGATCGATCCCGAGGGCCGGATTGCCAAAGTCTGGCGCAAGGTATCCCCGGAGGACCACGCCGAGGAGGTGGCGGAAGCCCTGCGGGCCCTGAGGGGGTCTTGAGGATGGAAAGGCCTTTGGAAAGCTACAAGAAAGAGGCTGCCCATGCGGCGGTGGCCTTTGTGCAGGATGGCATGGTGGTGGGCTTGGGCACGGGGTCCACGGCCAGGTATGCCGTCTTGGAGCTGGCCCGGCGCCTCCGGGAAGGGGAGCTTAGAGGGGTTAAAGGGGTTCCCACCTCGGAGGCCACCAAGGACCTGGCCCTGAAGGAGGGGATTCCCTTGGTGGATCTTCCTCCAGAGGGGGTGGACCTGGCCATTGACGGGGCTGACGAGATCGCCCCGGACCTCTCCCTTATCAAGGGCCTTGGCGGGGCTCTTTTGCGGGAGAAGATCGTGGAGAGCAACGCCAAGGAGTTCATCGTCATCGCCGACCACACCAAGAAGGTGTCGGTATTGGGCCGAGGGGTGGTGCCGGTGGAGATCGTGCCCTTTGGCCACCTGGCTACCCTAAGGGCCATCCGCGCCCTTGGGGGGGAGCCGGAGCTGAGGATGAACGGGGATGAGGTTTATTTCACCGACGGGGGCCACCTCATCGCCGATGTGCGCTTTGGCCCCATTGGGGATCCTTTGGGCCTCCACAAGGCTCTTTTGGAGATCCCCGGGGTGGTGGAAACGGGGATCTTCGTGGGGCTCGCCACCCGGGCCCTGGTGGCGGGGCCCATGGGGGTGGAGGAGATCCTCCCCTGAGGTGTAGAATCGGACCCATGAAGGGCATGCCCCATTCTTAGGGCGGGAGAGCCTTCCCGCCCGGGGCGCATGCCCCGGTTTTTCTTGGAGGAGGGATGGAAAAGGTTTTTTACATCACCACCCCCATCTACTACGTGAACGCGGAACCCCACCTGGGCCACGCCTACACCACGGTGGTGGCGGACTTCCTGGCCCGCTGGCATCGGTTGGACGGGTACCGGACCTTTTTCCTGACCGGTACGGATGAGCACGGGGAGACCGTTTACCGGGCAGCCCAGAGGGCGGGGGAGGAACCAAAGGCCTTTGTGGACCGGGTATCCCAGCGCTTTCGCAAGGCCTGGGAGCTTTTGGGCATCGCCTACGACGATTTCATCCGCACCACCGAGGAGCGGCACAAGCGGGTGGTGCAAAGGGTGTTGCAAAGGGTCTACGAGGCTGGGGACATCTACTACGGAGAGTACGAGGGGCTTTACTGCGTAAGCTGCGAGCGCTTTTACACGGAGAAGGAGCTTCAAGGGGACCTCTGCCCCATTCACGGCCGACCCGTGGAGAGGAGGCGGGAGGGGAACTACTTCTTCCGCATGGAGAAGTACCGGGAGTGGCTCATAGATTACCTCCAGACCCACCCGGATCTCATCCGTCCTGAAGGGTACAGGAACGAGGTGCTCTCCATGCTCTCCGAACCCATCGGGGATCTTTCCATCTCCCGGCCCAAGGCCCGGGTTCCCTGGGGGATCCCCTTGCCCTGGGATGAAGCCCACGTGACCTACGTCTGGTTTGACGCCCTCCTCAACTACGTGTCCGCCCTAGGCTACCCCGACGATCCTCGCTACGCCACCTTCTGGCCGCAGGCTTGGCACCTGATCGGCAAGGACATCCTGAAGCCCCACGCGGTCTTCTGGCCCACCATGCTGAAGGCGGCAGGGATTCCCATGTACCGGCACCTGAACGTGGGAGGGTTTCTGCTGGGGCCGGATGGGCGGAAGATGAGCAAGACTCTGGGAAACGTGGTGGATCCCTTTGCCCTCACGGAGAAGTACGGCCGGGATGCGGTGCGGTACTACCTCTTGCGGGAGATTCCCTATGGCCAGGATACGCCCGTGAGCGAGGAGGCCCTGAGAGCCAGGTACGAGGCGGATTTGGCCGATGACCTGGGCAACCTTCTCCAGCGTACCCGGGCCATGCTCTTCCGCTTCGCCGAAGGACGCATTCCCGAGCCGGTTCCCGGGGAGGAGCTGGAGGAGGGGACGCGGCTTGCGGGGCGTTTAAGGGGGCTGGTGCGGGACCTCCGCTTCCACGTGGCCCTCGAGGAGACCATGGCCTATGTGAAGGCCCTGAACCGCTACATTAACGAAAAGCGCCCCTGGGAGCTATTCAAGGAGGATCCGGAGGCGGCTAGGGGAGTGCTTTACCGGGTGGTGGAGGGCCTGCGGATCGCCTCCATCCTCCTTACCCCGGCCATGCCGGACAAGATGGCCGAGCTGCGCCGGGCTTTGGGCTTGGGGGAGGAGGTGCGCCTCGAGGAGGCGGAGCGCTGGGGCCTGGCGGAACCCCTTCCCCTTCCCCAGGAGGCGGGGGTTCTCTTTCCCAAGGAGGCTCCCAGGGAGGAGGCCAGGGGCTCCGAGGAGGGCAAAAGGGAGGATAGCGCAGAGGATCGCTCCATCAGCATAGAGGACTTTGCCAAGGTGGAGCTGAGGGTGGCGGAGGTGGTGGCGGCGGAGAAGCACCCCAACGCCGACAGGCTTCTGGTGCTTAGGCTTTCCCTGGGGAAGGAGGAGCGCACCGTGGTTTCCGGCATCGCCCGCTGGTACCGCCCCGAGGAGCTCGTGGGGAAGAAGGTGGTGCTGGTGGCCAACCTGAAACCCGCCAGGCTCCGGGGCGTGGAGAGCCAGGGAATGATCCTGGCGGCTTCGGAAGGGGATAAGCTCACCCTGGTCACCGTGGAGGGGGAGATCCCCCCGGGGGCGGTGGTGAAATAGCCCTCGGCGCAAGAGGGGTGTAAGGGAAGGAACCACCTGAGCTCCCGCCATGAGGAAGCCAGGGTGGGGTGGTTTAAAGGGGCCGGAGAAACCCGGCCCCTTTAGCCTTCCTCCCAGGCTAACGGGTGGCGTTAAGCTCCTGCAAAGCCCGCTTGAGGATGGCGTCTTGCTCCAGGTCCAAGACCGCCTGGCCCCGGTCCTCGGGAAGAGGCCGCTGGCGCTGGGGTTCGGCGTAGGTGAACTTGCCCTCGGCGTCGGCCTTCACCTTCACGGTCTTGCCGTTTAGGGTTACGCTGACCTCGGCCCCCGGCGGTGCCCCGGCTCCTTCCAGGGAGAAAGGGGTGGGGAAGCGGGTGTCCTTAACCTCAATGTCGGGCTTAAGGCCCTCCTTGTTGATGGCCCGGCGCTTGGGGGTGAGCCACTCGAAGGTGACCAGGGTGAGCTCACCCCCGTTGGCCAGGGTGTAGGGGGTCTGGCCCACACCCTTGCCGAAGGTCTTCTCCCCGATGACCTTGGCCCGGCCGTGGTCCTGCAGGGCCCCGGCCACGATTTCGCTGGCGGAGGCCGAGTTCCCGTTCACCAGGACCACCATGGGGCCATCCCATAAAGGCTTCCCCGAGGCCTCGCACCAGACCCGGGTGAGGTTTTTGGTACGGGTGTAGACGATGGGTCCTTCCTTCAAGAAAGCGCTGGCCACGGCGCAACCCTGGTCCAGGAGGCCCCCTCCGTTGTCCCTAAGGTCAAAGATGAGCTTCTTTATGCCCTGGGCCTTGAGCTCGTCTATGGCCCGCTTCAGCTGGTCCTCCACCTTGAAGTTGGCGAAGGTTTCCAGGGCAATGTAGCCCACGTCCCCGATCCTGCCCGTGGAAACCGAGATGATCTCCACCTTTTCCCGGATGAGCTCAAAGACTAGGGGGGCGGGGGTGCCTTCCCGACGAACCTTGATGGTGACCTTGGTGCCCTCGCGGCCGCGGATTCTGGCCACCACTTCCTGGAGAGGCAGGCCGGTCACATCCTCCCCGTCCACCTCCAGGATCACATCCCCGGCCCGCATCCCGGCCCGTTGGGCGGGAAGGCCCTTCATCACCCCTTCGATCTTGGCCCCCGTGCCGTCAGGGTTGGTGGGGGAAAGGGTGGCCCCGATGCCGAAGAACTCTCCCCTGAGGTCCTCCTGCCGGAGGCTTGCCCGCTGGGGTGGGGAGTAGTTGGTGAAGGGGTCCTTCAAGGCGGAAACCATCCCCCCGATGGCCCCTTCCAGGAGGGCGTTGAGTTTCTCCCGGGGCAGGGGTTCCAGGTAGTCCTGCTGGATCCTCTGGTAGACCTCGAGGAGGGCTTGGCCGTTGGGGTTTTGCAGGAGGTTTTCCGCCTGCGGCCGAGGAAGCTGGGCGTATACTAGGGCCAGGACCACCCCGAGCCCTGCGATAAGCCATGCGCGTTTTTTCATCTCTTCCCTCACCTAGCTTCCACTATAGCGCCTTTCCATGAGAAGAAAGTCTGGCCTGCCTTCCGTATAGTAGGAGCATGATCGCCTTCCACCGGGTGGGCCTGGAGTACCCCCGCACGGGGACCAAGGCGCTTTACAACGTGAGCCTCGAGGTGAAGAAGGGGGAGTTCGTCTATGTGGTGGGCCACTCCGGAGCCGGGAAGTCCACCTTGCTCGCCCTTATCCTCCGCCGCCTTCTTCCCACCCAGGGGGCGGTGTACTTTGCTGGGCAGAACCTCAATCTCCTCAGGGGGAACCAGGTGGCCCTTCACCGCCGCCGCATCGGCATGGTCTTCCAGGACCACCGCCTCCTTTCCGATATGACGGTGGAGGAGAACCTGGCCTTTGTGCTTAGGGTGCAAGGGATTCCTTCCGGGGAGTGGGGAGAGCGGATTGCCACCGCCCTGCGCCGGGTGGGGCTCGTTCACAAGAAAAGGGCCTTTCCCGAGGAGCTTTCCGTGGGGGAGGCCCAGCGGGTGGCCATAGCCCGGGCCTTGCTTCTGGACCCCCCCGTGATCCTGGCGGACGAGCCCACGGGGAACCTGGACCTGGATAACGCCCTTCAGGTGTTGGATATTCTCAAGGCTGCTCACCAGCGGGGGGCCACGGTGGTGGTGGCCACCCACAGCCGGGAGCTTCTGGAGGCCTATCCGGCGCGGGTGGTGGTCCTGAAGGCCGGGCAGGTGGTGCGGGACGAACGTCCTGGGGAAGGTGGTAGCATAAGGGTAAGGGAAAGCCCTGACCGGGGCGGAAAGGAGGGCGCATGAACGTCTACAAACTCATCGGTCGCAACCTGGAGATCACCGACGCCATCCGGGACTACGTGGAGCGGAAGCTCTCCCGCCTGGACCGCTACCAAAACGGGGAGCTCATGGCCAAGGTGGTTCTCTCCCTGGCGGGTAGTAATCACGTGGCCCGCAAGGCCAAGGCCGAGGTGCAGGTGGACCTCCCCGGGGGGCTCGTCAGGGTGGAGGAGGAGGATCCCGACCTTTACGCGGCCATCGACCGCATGGTGGATCGCCTGGAAACCCAGCTCAAGCGCTTCAAGGAGCGCCGTTTTATCGGTAAGCGCCACTCGTACCAGGGGCCTCCGCCCCCCGAGGTGCAGGACCTCGAGGCCCTGCGTAAGCCCGAGGAAGAGGAGGGGCCCAAAATCGTCCGGGTCAAGCGCTTCGAGATGAAGCCCATGGACCCCGAGGAGGCCGTTTTCCAGATGGAGGCTTTGGGCCACGACTTCTTCGTGTTCCGCAACGCCAAGACCGACGAGATCAACGTCATCTACCGCCGTAAGGACGGCAACTACGGGCTTATCGAGCCCGCATAGCCTTCAAGGCCCTTAGTAGTAGGCGGAGGGATCCACGAAGCGGGTCTCTCCGTCTATGCGTACTGCCACCCTGAACTCCAGCTCCTCCGGGCGGATGAGAAGGCCTCCTCCCGTGTAGCCGAGGAGCTGGCCTCGCTCTACCCTTTGCCCTTCCTGCACCAGGGGTTCTTGCAGGTTGGTGTAGACGGTGGAGAGGGTTTCCGTGTGCACCAGCATCACCGTGTAGCCCAGGTTGGGCAGGTAGAGGATTCCGGCCACGTACCCTTCCGCGGCTGCCTGCACGGGGCTTCCCGGGGCTGGGCCCTGGATGACCTGGAAAGGCCCTTCCTGCCCGTAAGCCACCAGGATCCTGCCCCCGGGGACGGGGAAGGCCAACCGGCCCACGGTGGCGGGTAAGGGGGGAGGGGGCACCACCACACTGGCTTCCCGGGGCGCTGGCTGGGCCGCGGCCTGGCGGCGCTCGGCTTCCCGCCTACGCCGTTCCTCCTCCTGCCTTCTCCGCTCCTCCTCCTGGCGCTTGAGCTCCAGGAGGCGTTGCCTCTCCGCCAGGACCCGGGCCTGGAGCTGGGCCAGCTCCGCCTGCAGGCGTTGCCTTTCCTGTAGAGCCTCCCGCAGGAGGGCTCGTTTGCCCTGGGCTTCCCGCTCCAGGCTGGAGAGGGTAGCCTCCAGCTCCTTCTTCTGCCCCTCGAGGGTCCTTTGGGTTTCCCCGAGAGCCTTTTCCTTGGCGGTGAGGTCGGCGAGGAGAAGGCCTAAGCGCTCCCGTTCTTCCCTTAGGGCCTTCAGGGTGGCCTGAAGGGCATGGACCAGGTCCGCATCCCGCTTTGAGATGTACCCCACCCAGCGGGCCCGGACCGCCAGGTCGGTGAAGGACTGGGCCCTGAGGAGGGGTAGGTAGCGGCCCGCCTTTTCCCGGTGTAGGCTTCGCATCAGGGCCTGGAGCCGTTCCTTGAGGTTTTCCAGGTCCTTTTCCAGTTGGGTGATGCGCCCTTCCGTCTGGCGTATCTCCTCTTTCAGCTGGGCGATCTGCCGGCTTAAGGCGGCGCGCTCCCTCTCCAATCGGGTGATTTCTCCTTCCAGGCGGGCCTTCTCCTTAAGCAGGTTCTCCACCCGGGTGGAGAGGCGGGAAAGCTCCTGGTTTAGGATCTGGATCCGCCTTTGGCTTCGCTCCTCGAGGGCCTTGGCCCGGTCCAGCTGGCCTTCCAGGTTGCGCACGGTGCGCTCCTGGACGGGCACGTTCTGACCCAAGGCCCAGGGGAGAAGGCCCTGGCACAAAAGCAAGGGGAGGAGAAGCCAGCTAGGGCGCATCCTAGACTTCCCTCAGATAGGCCCGGGTGGCCATGAAGGCTCCCCCGGCCCCTAGAACCACTGCCAGGGCCAGGACCGTGAGACCCGTCTGCCAGAGGTCCTTGACCCCCAGCACGGGGAGGAAGGGAAGGAGCCCCTGGAGGGCCTGCGCTAGGCCCCGGTAGAGGAGGCTACCGAAGACCACTGCCAGAAGGCTTGCTCCCAGGGTGAGCAGGATCCCTTCCACCACGAAGGGAGCCTGAATAAAGCGCCGGGTGGCCCCCACCAGGAGCATGATGCCCAGGGCTTCCTTGCGGCTTTCCAAGGATAGCCGAATGGAGCCCATGACGCTGAAGAAGGTGTTGAGGAGAAGGAGCCCCACCAGGACCCCCATGGCCAGCCGGCTTCCGGATAGCACCTGGACCAGCCTTTCCGTAAGCTCCCCCCCATACTCTACCCCTTCTACCCCCGGAAGCCTCCGTAGCCTTTCCGCCACCTTGCGCACCGCCTCCGGATCCTTAAGCTTCAGGCGCAGGGTGTCGGGCAAGGGATTTTCCACCAGGTCCTTGGCCTCGGCCAGGTAGGGGTAGTCCAGGACCAGCTGGGCCAGAGCCTCCTCCTTGCTTTGGAGCCGCACCTCGCCCACTTCCGGCCAGCCTTGGATCTCGGTGAGGAGGGCTTCCACGTTGGCTTCCTTTTGCAGGAAAGCCGCCACTTCCAGTTCCCGCTCCAGGGTATGCACCACCCGCTCCAGGTTCCAAAGGACAAGGCCCAGGAAGTAAAGCAGGGCAAAGGATACGAGGGCGGTGAAGAAGGTGGCGAGGCTGGCCGTGGGGTGGCGGAGGATCTGCCGCAGGCCCTCGTGCAGGGCGTACATGCCTTACATCTTACGCTCCTGGCTTGAGAAAAGGCTTGGGAGGGGATCAAGAAGGGGTTGGCGGGCGTATGGCTTGAAAAGTGCTCCCCGACCTGCCCTTCTTGCCCGGGCTGCTACCCTAAGAGGTATGAGGCCTTTTCTACTGGGTCTGGCCCTGGGAGGGCTTCTTGGGGTGGGTGTGGCCTGGATGGGGCGGCTACCCGGGAGCGGGTCCTTGCAGGGAGTCCCCGCCTCCTGGGTTTTGGGGTCCATACCCGTCCAGCAACTCCCTTCCCCAGGCGGGGAGGGATGCGAGCCCCAGGTTTACCTCTTCCTGAACGGGGAGTTTTTCCGCATGCTCCCGGTGCCTGGGGGTGAGCCCCAGGAGCTTTTCCCGGTGGAGCCCGTCCCTAACCCCTTTGGCGGGTCCTAGGCGGGGGAAAGGTAACGCCGTAAGGCCACCCCTAAGAGGGCCAAAAACCCTCCCAGGGCCCCCAGGAGCCCAGCGGCTTCCCCTGGCATGACCTCGAGGCGAACCGAGCGGGCGAGCATCCGGTAGAGGTCGGAAAGCTCCTTTTCCGAGGCCACCAGGTAATACCGCCCCCCGGTGAACCCCGCCAGGGACCAGAGGAGTTCCTCGTCCACCTCAAAGGCCCCTGGGAAAAAGCCGAAGGCGCTCACCGGATCCTCGGGGCCCGGGGTCCATCCCGGTACCCCCACCCCCACGGCGTAGATGCGCACCCCCATGCGGGAGGCTTCGGCCGCCGCCTCCAAGGGGTCTTTCCCCGTTCGGTTCCTGCCGTCGGTGAGGAGGAGGATCTCCCCTTCGCCCCCGGCCTCGCGGATGTTGCGCAGGGCTTCCAGGATTCCCTCCCCGATGGCCGTGGAGCGGCCGAACTCCAGGCTGTCTAGGCTCTCCCTTAGGAGCCTACGGTCGGTGGTGGGGGGGTGGATGGTCTGGGCGTAGCCGCTGAAGGCCACCAGCCCTATCCTCAGGGCCCTCGGCGCCTCGCGGAGGAAGACCCGGGCGGCTTCCTTGGCCGCCTCGAGGCGGCTTGGCTTCAGGTCTCCCGCCATCATGCTGCGGCTTACGTCCATGACCAGGATCACCACGTTCCGGCTCGCCTGGCCGGGGAGGGGCATCAGCGGTCTTGTGGCTGCCAAGACCAGGAGGCAAAGCCCAAGGAAAAAGAGGGCTGGGGGCAACCAGGGAAGGATGCCCCGGGACTCCCGGGCCGCCTGTTGCAGCAGGGGGACCAGGGGATGGGGCAGGCGGGCCTTGGGATGCCTTGGATAAAGGCCCAGGAGCAGGAAGGCCAAAAGGAGGAGAAGGCTTAAAGCCTCGGGGGCCTGCAGGCTCACGGCCACCTCCCTTCCCGGGCCAGGTTCAGGTAAGCGCCAAAGGAAAGGGATAAGAGCCCGGCCACCACCAGGGCCTGGGTAAGGTCTAGGGTCTGGGTCCGCCACACCCGGTAGGGGCGGAGGGTTCGGTAGAGGGGTTGGAAATCCTCGCCGAGCACCTGGCCCCCGGTAGCCTGGGCCAGGCGCAGGAGGCTTGTGGGGTTGGTGGGCACGAAGTAAAGTCCCTCCCCGATGCGACTCACCGCCCCCCTGGGGTCGCCCAAGGGACGCACGAAGACGGGGAGGCCTGCCCGGGAGAGCTCTCCTGCCACCTCGAGGGGATCCTGACCGGCGTTGGCGGCCCCGTCGGAGAAGAGGAGGAGGGCGGCAGGGGGTTTGGCCTGGGGCAGGTCCCGCTCGGGGCCTTCTGGACGCAGGACCCGTTTGGCCTGGAGGAGGCCCTGGCCCAAGGGGGTCGTCCCCCCGGGTTTGAGGCCTTGCAGGGCCTTGAGGAGGGCCTGGCGGTCCCGGGTAGGGGAGAGGACCAGGACCGCCTGGGGTCCGAAGCTCACCAGCCCCACCTTGACCGAGGGATCCAGGCCGCGAAGGAAGCCTTGGGCCAGGGCCTTGGCCCGCTCCAGCCGGGTGGGGGTCTCGTCGTCCGCGGCCATGGAGTGGCTGGTGTCCACCACCAGCAGGGCCTGGGTGAGGTTCTCCCGCCAGGGAAGGCTGGCCTCGAGGCGGCCTGCCGCCAGGGGAAGGAAAAGAGGGGCCAGGAGGAAGGGAAGAGGTAGGGGCCTGGGCCCAGGGAGGAAGGCGGGGTCCAAGGCGGAGAGAAGCCGCCTCCGCCCGGCCCGCTCCAAAAGCCAGAGGAGAAGCCCTCCTGCGCCCAGGAGGAGAAGGCCTAGGAGGAAGCCCTCGGGGCTTTTGAAGGCCACCTGCGCCTCCTTTCCACGAAGCTGAGGAGGAGGGGAAGCAGGTCCATCTCCGTGGAGGCCACCAGGAGATCGGCACCCGCCTTGAGGATCTCCCCCATCCTGGCTACCCTGAGGGCCTCCGCCCGGAGGCGGTAGGCTTCCCGCACCCTTGGGTCCAGGGTGTTCACCTCCACCTGGGCCCCGGTTTCCGGGTCCACAAAGGAGAGCATCCCTGCCCGGGGCAGGGCCCGTTCCAAGGGGTCCTCCACCAAGACCCCCACCAGGTCGTGCCGGGCGGCCAGGCGGGCAAAGGGAGCGGAAAAGGGGTCCAGGAAGTCCGAGAAGACGAAGACCAGGCTCCGGCGCCTGGCCACCCTTTCCAGAAGCCCCAAGGCTTCCCCCAGGGGAAGCGGCTTCCCGCCCTTAAGGGCCTCCCGGGCCAGGAGGAGGGCCTGGGCTTTGCCCCCTTTGGGGGGCAGCAGGCCTGAGGGCAGGATAGCCCCCACGCGGTTCCCGTGACGGAGGGCGATATAGGCCACGCTCAGGGCCAGCTCCAGGGCCAGGGTGTACTTTTCCCGCCTCCTAGAGCCAAAGCGCATGGAGGGGCTTCCATCCAGGAGGAGCCACAGGGTGAGCTCCCGCTCCTCGCGAAAGCGCCGCACGTGGAGTTCCCCGGTTCGGGCGGTGGCGGGCCAGTCGATCCGCTCGGCCTCGTCCCCGGGGTTGTAGGGGCTGATCTCCGCCAGCTCCAGGCTTTTGCCGTAGAACACCCCCCGGTAGTCCCCGAAGAGGAGTCCGTCCAGGGGACGCACCACCTTAAGCTCCAGGCGGGCCAAGAGGGCTTCGGGCGTCTCCATAGGGGTCGTGAAGGGGCACGAAGGGTGGGGGAAGGCGGTTGAGGATGGCTTCCAGCACGTCCTCCACCCGCACGCCCTCCGCCAAAGCCTGGTAGGAGAGGATCACGCGGTGGCGGAGGGCGTCCAGGTACAGGTCCCGCACATCCTCCGGCAGGGTGTGGGCCCGCCCCCGGACCAGGGCTAAGGCCTTGGCCCCCTGAACCAGGGCCAAGGAGGCCCGGGGGCTTGCCCCGTAGGCCACGAAGGGCTTCAGGTCCTTAAGCCCCGCCCTTTCCAGATCCCGGGTGGCCTGGACCAGGGCCACGGCGTGCTCGGCCACCTTGGGGTGGACGTAGATGCGGTCGGCCAGGTGGGAGAGCTCCAATACCTCCTCCAGGGAAAGCACCTGGGCCACCTGGATCTCCTCCCCCGTGGTCATGCGCCCCACGATGAGGAGCTCCTCGTGGAAGGCAGGGTAGCCCACCACCACCTTGAGGAGGAAGCGGTCCAGCTGGGCTTCCGGCAGGGGATAGGTGCCCTCGCTTTCTATGGGGTTTTGCGTGGCCAGCACCAGGAAGGGCTTGGGTAGGGGGCAGGTTTCCTTGCCCAGGGTCACCTGGCGCTCCTGCATGGCCTCGAGGAGGGCCGACTGCACCTTGGCTGGGGCCCGGTTGATCTCGTCCGCCAGAAGGAGGTGGGCGAAGATGGGGCCGAGCTCGGTCTTGAACTCCCCCTCCTTGGGGTTGTAGATGCGGGTTCCCAGAAGATCGGCGGGCACCAGGTCGGGGGTGAACTGGATCCGCTTGAAGCTACCCCCCACCGCCTGGGCCAGGGTCTTCACCGCCAGGGTCTTGGCCAGGCCCGGCACCCCTTCGATGAGCAGGTGCCCCCGGGCGAGAAGGGCCACCAGCATCCTCTCCAGGAGGTGGTCCTGGCCCACGATGACCCGCTTGACTTCCTTCAGGAGGGCCCGAAGCCTTTCCCCTGCTGCCAAAAAGGGTTCTTCTTCCCAGGCCATGCCCACCCCCTAAGGGTTTCCCAGGAGTATAACCCCCCAGGCCAGGGGATACTCCCCTTCAGGACACATTTGGCCGGAATAGGGCCTTGCCCTTGGCGGAAAGGGCTTTTTGCCAGGCATCGAGGGGAAAGATGCCCCCGATGAGGCCCTCGAGGCCCACAAGCTCCGGGAGAAGGGCCACCGCCTGGGCGAACTCCTCCCGGGTGTAGGTGTAGCCTCCCAAAAGGCCCACCTCCTTGAACCAGAAGGGAGAGAGGTCGGCCCACTCCAGCCCCGGGGCCCCCAAGAGGAGGACCCGGCCTCCCTCCTGGGCCAGGGCGAGGGCTTGGCGGAAGCCCGAGCCGCTCCCCGAGGCCTCCACCACCGCCTCGTACCCACCCCGGTACCCCTCGAAGAGGAGGTAGCGGTAGCGCCGCGCCCGGGCCAGGAGGGCCTCCTTGGCGTTCGGGAAGATCTCGTCCGCCCCAAAGGCCTTAGCCTTTGCCGCCTGGTGGGGGTGCTTAGCCACCGCGTAGACCTTTCCCGAAAACCCCAAGGTTCGGAGAAGCCTCACGGAGAGGAGGCCGAGGGTGCCCATGCCCAGCACGAGGATCTCCCCGGGCCAAGGTCTGAGCTTTTTCAGCCCCCGAAGCACCACCGCCAGGGGCTCGGCTAGCACCCCTCTTTCCTCGGGTACGCCCCCGGGGATGGGGTAGAGCCTTTCGGGTCGGGCCAGGAGCCACTCCCCCCAGCCCCCGGGGAGGTCGCGGTTGTACCCCAGCATCCCTGGGGCCAGGTTCCCTTCGGCCACGTTCTGGCAAAGCCCCTCCTCTCCCCGCTGGCAGGCGGGGCAGGGGGGGAGGCCCCGGTCGGCGCAGGCCAGGAGGGGGTTCACCGCCACCAGGCTCCCCTCCACCTCCCCCAGGATCTCGTGGCCAAGGACGGCGGGGAAGGAAAAGAAGGGGCTGAGGGAAGGGGGGCTTTTCCCGTAGAGGAGGGCGAGGTCCGAGCCGCAGACCCCGCTTAGCCTCACCTTGACTTTTACGAAGCCCTGCCGCTCGGGGAGAGGTACCTGGGCGAGGGCTAGGGGCAGAAGGCCCTTGGGAAAGCGCTTGCTCAAGACCCGGGCCGCAAGGAAGCGGGGGAGGGAGGGGGTGTAGAGGAGGGCCTTCATGACATGGGGACGGTGCGGATGAGCCTGCCCTCGATCCTTTCCATGATCTCGTCCAGGCTACGCCCGGTGATGGTGAGGCCGTGGTTCTTGAGGCCCACCACCGCCCGCGTGGGGTCAGGAGCCTCCCGTACCTTTTCCGCCACCGCCTGGGCCAGCTCGTAGGTGCCGCAGGGGTAGTTGAAGGGGGTGGCGGGAACCCCTTCCATCCAGGCGTGCACGTGCAGAATGGCCCCCACCCCGGGGTGTTCCCGGTAGATCATCCAGTGCTCGATGGCGTCCACGCTGACCCGCCGGGGTTCCACGTGGGGGGGAACAGAGAGGAGGATGGCGTTTTCCTCAGGGTCGTAGTCCTTCACCATGAGGATGTCCCGGCCAATCTCCTTGAGGTTCGCCTTGTCCACCCCGCTGGCCGACATCCAGAAGCGCCGTTCGTCCTTGCGCACGGAGAGGTTGCCATATGAAAGCCCACCGATGCCATAGAGGCGCTTCACGTGGCGCAGGTCCTCGGGGGGAAGGATCTCCTCGATGGGGAAGGGGGCGGGAAGGAGGTCCCACTCCTTGAGTTTCTTCCCCGCCCGGTACATGCTTTCCGTGAGCGCATCCCCTTGCCAAAGCTCGGGCTCGAGGTCCGTGTGGAAGATATTGTTGATGACCAAGCGGCTACAGGCGATGGGCCTTAGGCGCGCGGCCACCCTTTCGTAAAACCCCTCCCCATTGGGCTCGTCGTAGTGCCCGAGCTCCAGGGTGAGGAACTTGACCCCCTGGTGGGGCACGTAGGCCAGGAGCACGTTGGAAAGAGCCCGGACCAGGTAGGGGTAGAGGGCTTGCAGGGGTTCTTGGGGGAACTCCGGGAGCTCCATCACCGAGGCCACGAAGGTGGCCTGGGCCCGCCGGCGGTAAGGGCGCGGGTTTTCCGGGGAGATGGCGTTCAGCACTAGGTTGGGAGCCTCGGCCTTAGGGTTATGGCGAAACCCCTGGGCTTCCAAAGCTTTCCCCAGTCCTTCCAGAAAAACCCGGACCTTAGGAGAAGGCTCACCGTGGATCAGGTACTCCCACATATGCCCTCCTTGCTCTGGTCCTTAGCCTACCCCATACTGGTCCTATGGCGGAAGCCTTAGCGGGTAGCCGGGCCCTTGTCCCCGGGCTAAGGGTGGGGCATTTCACCGACCTCGAGGCCCTCACCGGCTGCACCGTGGTCCTGGTGGAGGAGGGGTGGGTGGCAGCGGTGGACGTGCGGGGGGCGGCTCCCGGTACGCGGGAAACCGACCTCCTGTCCCCGGAGAACACCGTGGAGAAGGTGCAGTCCATCCTGCTTACCGGGGGAAGCGCCTTCGGCCTAAGGGCGGCGGATGGGGTCATGCGTTACTTGGCGGAAAGGGGAAAGGGCTTCCCCACCCCAGGGGGTGTGGTGCCCATCGTGCCCGCGGCGGTCCTCTACGACCTGGGCCGGGGGAGGATCCACCGTCCGCCCGGGGTGGAGGCGGGGTACCAGGCGGCCTTGGCCGCAGGGGAAAGGGTGGAGGAGGGTAGCGCGGGGGCGGGCACGGGGGCGGTGGCAGGGGGAGTCAAGGGCGGGGTGGGCCTGGCGGGGTACCTCCTGGAGGAAGGGTACCGGGTCATGGCCCTGGTGGCGGTGAACAGCCTAGGCCGGCCCTTTGACCCCAAGACGGGGAGGCTTTATGGGGAGGAGCTTTTGGCGGAGGAGGAAAGGGCCCTGCTGCCGGACCGCTCCCGCTACCAGGGGAGGCCTGAGGACTACCGCTACCCTTTCCTCCTCGGCCAGAACACCACCCTGGCGGTGGTGGCCACGGATGCGCCCCTGAGCAAGGCCCAGGCCAAGAGGCTTGCCATCATGGCCCAGGACGGGATTGCCCGGGCCATCCGTCCTGCCCATACGCCCCTGGATGGGGACCTGGTCTTTGCTTTGGCCCAAGGTGAGGGGAAGGGGGTGGACCCTTACACCCTTCTGCGCCTTGGGGCCTACGCCGCCGACGCCGTAACCCGGGCGATCCTTCGGTCGGTGCTCCTTTCGGAAAGCGCACCGGGGATCCCCGCTTACCGGGACCTCATGGACTGATCACCTTCCGGGAAAGGGGGCGAGCTCCGCCTCCACCTGGAGGACCTCCCCGCCCCGGCGCACGCTAAGGCGGATCCTGTCCCCCACTTGGTAGCGGCGTACCTCCCGCAGGAGGTCCTCAAAGGTGTTCACCGGGACCCCGTTTACCTCGAGGATCACATCCGGCACCCCCCCTGCCTCCAGGCCCCTTAGCCCTGCCCGGTGGGCGGCCCCGCCCGGGACCACCTCGCCCACCAGCACCCCACCCGGGGGCAGGCCCAGCTCCCGGGCCAGCTCGGGGGTTAAGCCCCTCGGACCCCTCAGGCCCAGGTAGGGCCAGTAGCTTCGCTTACCCCCTTCCATCTCCGCCAGGACCTGGCCCCGGCCCAGGAACGGGGTGAAGAAACTCCGGAAGCCCTCCTCCGTCTGGCCGATGGCCACCGCCACCCCCACCACCTTCCCCTCGAGGTCCAGCACAGGTCCTCCCGAGTCCCCGGGGGAAAGGGGGAGGCTGGTTTCCACCAGGCCCTGGGGAAGAAAAGGCGAGGGGTTCACGAAAAGCTGGGTGATGCGCCCATACCGGGGGGCGATGAACTGGTTGCGCCCGTTGCCGATGTGCAAGACCGCTTCCCCCACCTGGGGGCGCCTTTGGGTTTCCAGGGAAAGGAGGGCGGGGGCGCGGGCCTCCGTGGCCAGGATCGCCAGGTCCATGGGCTCGGCGAAACCGAGAAGGGTGGCCGTGGCCCGCTTTTGGTTGGAGAGCACCAAAGTATAAGGCCCGCCCTCGGCCACCACGTGGTAGGCGGTAAGGACGAGGCCCTCCCGGTAAAAGAACCCCGTGCCCCGGCTTCCCTCCGGGCCATCTATGCGCAAGACGGCGGGATGGGCCCTGGTGTAGACCTCCTGCAGGCGTTCAGGAGGCGCCTGGGCCAGTTCCCAAGTTACGTTTTCTGGCCTACCCCAAAGCTGTACGGGCTGGCTCCACAGGGCGTAGAGGGCCCCCGCTAAGGGAAGAAGGAGGAGAATCCCCCAGGCTTTCCTCATGCTTCCATTTTCCCCGGTGGCGGGGGGAAGAGGGTGGTTCCGCCCACCATGGGCCTCAGTGCCAAAGAAGGAGGAATCCTAGGAGGAGGAAGCCAATCCCGGGCCAGGGATGGGGTTTTTTCAGGAGGATGTGGAGGAGGACCACCCCGATGAGGGCCAGGAGGGGGTGAGGGAGGGGCTTCCAGAGGAAGGCCAGGTAGAGGAGGCCCAAAAGGGTGTTCAGGTCGTAAAGCCCCAGGAGAAGGCGCACGGGCCTGTTTACCTCCTTCCGCAGGAGGAGGTAAAGCCCTGCCAGAAAGGCCAGTCCCACCAGGGTCCATCCCAGAAACCGGTGCAGAAGCGGCATCCCCAAAAGGGCGGTGGGGAGGCCCTGGAGGGTGTAGCCCAAGGCGGTGGCCAGGACCACCAAAAGGCCAAAGCCCATCTGCGTCCAGCCGATGATCCTGGCCTCCACCGGTGGTCTCAAGAGGGCGAGACTTCCATAAAAGGCCAGGAGGAGAAGGGCGAAGGTGGTGGTAAAGGGAAACAGCCCCTGGCTTTGGAGAAGCATGGCGAGGAGGGAAGAAGTCCAAAGGGCCAGGTGGGCGGGGTAATGCTTGGGGTTTCTTCCCCGGGCCCTGAGTACCTGGGTGCGGGCATAGTACAGGGCGGCGATGTCCCTGATGGCCAAGGCGAGAAAGCTTCCCAAAGCGATCCCTGGCTCCAGGCCTCCTGCCAAAACCCCCGCAGGGGCCAAGGAAGCCATGGCCAAGGCGGCGGCGATCTCGGGGAAAAGGTCCCGGGAACGGTTTGAGGTATCCGCCCAGAGCATGTAGACCCCCAAGGGCACCGCCAAAAGAAGGGGGAGGAGGAAGGGGCCTTTGGCGGTCAAGGCGGCAAGGAGAAGGCCCAAAAGGGCCAGGGCCAAATAGGCCCCGCCCACCTTTAAGGCCAGCTCGGTGCGGGGATAGCGTTTGCCCTTCCTTAGGTCCTGGTAGACCAGCTTCAAGGGGTGCCGGGCCAGGAACCCAAAGAGGCCCAAGAGGGCAAGCCCCAGGGTGTGGGGTCCTGGGGAGAGGAATAAGCCTAGGAGGATGGGTTCTAGGGTGAATCCCCAGCCCCCGTGCTCCGTGGGGAGGGCCACAGATTTAAGGGGAACGCTTGTCGCACGCATACCATTTTCTGAAGTGAGGTCCAAAGGTTCCTTAGCCCCAAAGCACCTCCAGCATGAGGAGGACGAAGAAGTTTCCCGCCAAAACGGAGAGGAGAGCGAAAAGCCCCCATACATATGGGAGTCCCAGGCCCCAGGCTCCACGCCACCGCCTTCGGTTCCTGGCCTTCAGCTTTGGCCGCCTCCCCCAGGGTTCCGCCCCGCCGCAACAGGTGTCCAGGCCTAGCCCATTGAGGAGCTCCACCGCCTTGGGGAAGCGCCTGAGGATCTCGTTGACCGTGGTGTTCAGGGTGATCCCCTCCATGCTCCTTAGCCTGGGGCCCCCAGGGGTTTCCCCGCCATGACCTCGGTCAAGCCTTCTGGGGCGCTTCGGGGAGGAGGTCCTTGAGGGTGAGGCTGGAAAAGGCCTTGCGGATCTCCTGGTTCATGCGCACCAGGTTGGGCTTGAGGTAGCAAAACCCCCGCCTTTCCTCCGTGGGGCAACGCCGCAGGGTGGCGCAGAGGTCCAGGGCCACGGGACCGGAGAGGCTTTCCATCACCTTGAGGAGGGAGATCTCCTCGGGGGGAAGTCTGAGCCACACCCCTCCGGCCCGGCCCATGCGGCTTTCCACCAGGCCGGCTTTAGCTAACCTGGAGAGTACCTTGGCCATGAAGGCAGCTGGGGCCTTGAGCTTCCTGGCGATCTCCGCCGTAGAAAGCTCCGGTTCTTCAGCCACGAGCAAGAGAGCGTGAAGGGCGTAGGGCTCTTCCCGCTTTACCGAAGAAGTGGCACAAGGCGTGGGAGGGCGCAAGTTCCTCGGCCCACCAATCCACCCGGGCCTTTTCCTTGAAAAGCCCCCAGGGCCAGAGGCGGTCCACCAGCACCCGCACCCCGTCGTCTGGTGAGGCTGGCTCGTAGACCCGCTTTACTTTAGAGCCATTCCGCCTCAGGGAGGACGCACTCCGGGCACTGGGCCCCTACGAAGCGCACCCAGTCCAGGATCTCCTCTGCGTCTTCCACCGTCCCCAGGTGGTAGACCTCCAGGAAGGGTTCGGCCACCAACGTGCCCTTTTCCGGGATAACGGAAACCAGGTCCCCTTCCCGATCCAAGAGAAGGGGCAAAGGGCTTTCCTGGGCTTTTGGGGCAAGGAGGAAGGCCTGGGCCTCGAGGGCAGCGAGCTCTTCCTGGCGGAGGGCCAAGGCCTGGGCCATCCCGGGGTTGCGTAGGAGAACCAGCGTCTTCCCCTTAAGGTCGGGCAGGTACACCCTTTGCCCTCCAGGGGTGTGGAGGGTATAGGGGGGAAGGGGCTTTCTCAAAGCTACCATGCTTCATTTTCGTCTTTTTGGCTGCCCCCTAAGTGTGAGCTTGTTCCTAGGAGGCTTGGGGCGCCAATTCCAGGCCTCAAAGCCCCTTGACCCGGGTCATGGACGGGCCGAAAGCCAGGGAGCAGGCTAGGCCTTGGAGGTAGCTATGCCCCACGTGATCTGCGAGCCCTGCATCGGCGTCAAAGACCGGTCCTGCCAGGAGGTCTGCCCCGTGGAGTGCATCTACGACGCCGGAGAGCAGCTTTACATCCATCCCGACGAGTGCATTGACTGCGGGGCCTGTGTGCCCGCCTGCCCGGTGAACGCCATCTTCCCCGAGGAGGATGTTCCCGAGCCGTGGAGGGAGTACATAGAAAAGAATCGGCACTGGGCTAAAACCCTGCCTAACGTGCCCGTGCTGGAGCAAGGGTAGCGGGCTAAGAACTAGGGCGTGGGGCCTGGAGTGAGTTTTCCCAGGATTCGCATCCAGGGGGTTTCGTTGGGCCCGGGGCAGAGGTTGCGGAAGGCGCAGGCCCCGCAGGATGTAGTGCAGGGGAGAGATTGCACATAGCCCCTTCGCTCCAGTTGCTGAAGAAGAAGAAGGGTGGCCTCGAGGCTGAGCCCCAGCGCTCCAGCCAGCTCCCGGGGAGTCTTGGGGGACGTGAGGAGGTCCAGGACTTTGGCCATCATGGCAGTAACTGGCGGGCCAAAAAGGCCAGCATGTAGGCCACGGAAAACTGGTACACCACGGCGGCCAGGGCTACCCTTCCGCCAATCACCTGGCGGAGTGCGGCCACGGTGGCCACGCAAGGGGTGTAAAGGAGGACGAAGACCAGATAAGCCAAGGCCCCGGAGGGGGAAACCGCTTCTTTAAGGGCCACCTGAAGGGGAGTGGGCTCAGGGGCAAGGTTTAAGGAGAAGGGAAGAAAGAGCGACCCAAGGCCCTGAAGGGTACCGGTTAAGGCGGAAAGGAGGCTATCGAGAAGCGCTCTTACCCCTGCGAGAAAGCTCAGCGGATTAAGGCCCTCTGCCCCGAGGAGGCTCACCCCCAGGGTGCCCACCACCACTTCCTTAGCGATAAATCCCGGGATCAAGGCCCCCACCAGTCGCCAATCCTCGAGGCCCAAGGGATGAAAGAGAGGGGTGAGGGCCTGGGCCAAGAAGGCATAGGGACTTCCTCCCGGGAAGGGGAGGTGAAGCAAACCCCAAACGGTTAAAACCGCTATCAGGATGGGTCCCCCTGCCCCTTGAACGAAGCTCTGGGTCCGGGCCCAGGCCAGGCGCAGGAGAAGCCGCCAGGGGGGGAAGCGGTAGGGGGGAAGCTCCATGGTTCCCTCTCCTCGTTCAGCCCGCAGCACCTTGCCCAGAAGAAGAGCGGTGAGTAGGCCCGTGACCAACCCCAGGAGGTAGAGCCCTAAGACCACCAGGGGCGCTTGCTGGGGGAAGAAGACAAAGGCGAAAAGGGTGAAGACGGGAAGCCTGGCTCCACAGGCCATGAAGGGGATGGCCAAGGCGGTTCGGAGGCGGTCCAGGGGGTGTGAAAGGGTGCGGGTGGCGTATACGGCGGGCACATTGCAACCGAAACCCAGCACCAGGGGAACGAAGGCCTTGCCCGGAAGCCCTGCCCACTGCATGGCCCGGTCGGCGACAAAGGCCATACGGGCCAGGAAGCCGGACAGCTCCAAGAAGGCCAGGGCCAGGTAGAGGAGGAAGAGCAGGGGAGCAAAGGCCAAGACCGTGCCCACCCCGGCCACCAACCCTTCCGCCAGGAAGGACCGGGCTAAAGGGGGTATGGGCAGGGCGACGACCCATCCTGCCAGGACCTCTTGGACCCTGCCGATCAGGTCCACCCAGGGGGTGGAAAGAGTGAAGGTGAAGCGGAAGGTAAGGAACAGGGCCAGGAGGAACAAGGGTAGCCCCAGGAGGGGGTGAAGAACCAGGCGGTCCAGCTTCTCGGTAAGGGGGGGCTTGCTTCCTATCCGATGGGCTACCCGGTGGTAAACCTCCTGGGCCGTGGCGTACCGGGCCTCGAGGGCCAGGAGGTAGGGATCCAGGCCGGTTTTCTCCAGGTGTGCTCGTTCTTCCTCGACGGCCTTCAGCGCTTCCTGGGATAGGGGAAGGTTTTCCTCCCCCATGAGGGCCAGCAGGGCCAAGGCCCGGTTGGGAATCCGAGGGGTAAGGCGGTCTATCGCCTTCTCCAGGGCCTCGGGGTATCGCACCTTAGGGCTTGGAACACGGGCCTCCTTAGCTTTGGCCAAGACCTCCGCCACCTGGCCCCGGCTGGCTACGGTGCCGGCCACAGGTGGGCCCAGGACCTCCTCCAGGGCCTCGAGGTTGATCTTCAGGCCCTTAGCCTCCGCTTCGTCCAGAAGATTAACCACCAGGACCATGGGCAACCCAAGCTCCATGAGCTCCAGGGTGAGGACCAGGCTCCTTTCCAGGTTGCCCGCGTCCAGGACGTTAAGGACCAGGTCTGGGGGGTTTTGCAGCAGCTCGCGGACCACCAGGGCCTCCTCGGGGGAGGTGGCGAGGAGGCTGTAGGTGCCGGGAAGGTCCACTAACTCCACCTGGGCTTGCTCCAGGTCCAGGCGGGCGGAAAGGCGCTCCAAGGTGGTCCCCGCCCAGTTGCCCACCGAGAGCTGGCTTCCTGCCAGGGCGTTTATCAGAGAGGACTTGCCAGTATTGGGCCCGCCCACCAGGGCCCAGCGTTCCAAGCGGGGGGAGAGGGTTTTCTGGCTGGCGTTATCTGAGTCGCACCGGGGGCAGCTCATGGGGTTCTGCGGCGATCAGGGTTTCCACCAGGATTCCCCTGGCTTCTGCCCGGCGTAAGAGCAGGTAGGTTTCCTCGGCCCGGACCTCGAGGGGATCTCCCAAAGGAGCCTTGAGGAGGATCTCCACCACGGCGCCAGGTCTTAGCCCCAAGGCGAGAAGCCGCTTCTTTTCCGGGGGGACCTGGAGGATGCGGGCCCGGTGACCAGGTGGGAGCTGGGCTAGGGAAAGCATAACCGACCTCCTAGAGCCAGGCTAAACCAGGGCCGGGCTAATGTCAAGTATTCCGCTCGGATTTTTGCAATTTAGAAACGATAACTATTTTCATTTGAGTAAGTCCACCAGGGCCTGTGGGTTGGGGATCTCCACCCGCCGCCTCTTCAACTGGATCAGGCCCTGGCGGTAAAGCTGGCCCAGGTTGCGGGAAACGGCCTCGGGCACGGTGCCCAAAAGGGCGGCGAGCTCCGGGTTGGTGGGCAGGTGGAAGCCCTGCCCTTCCTGGGAAAGTTTCTCCAGGAGGAACTCGCAGAGCCTCTCCCGCACCTCGTGGAAGACCAGGCGGTCCAAAAGGTGGAGAAGCTGCCCCTGGCGGCGGGCCAGGTACCGGATCAAGGCCCGGGCTAAAGGCGGGCGGGCTTCCACCAGCTGGAAGAAGCGTTCCTTGGCTCAAAACTTGCACCTCCCGAATACCCTGCATAAACACCCCCTTCCCCCCGCAGGCGGAGGCCAAAGACCCAAAGCCCCCAGCTCGGCCATGAGGACCCGCAAGACCACCTCCGGCAGAAGCAG
>NZ_KZ672967.1 GCF_002964845.1 Thermus tenuipuniceus | reverse complement strand
TCTTTTCCTCCCCCAGGGAGGAGAGGACCCGGGCCTTCCTGCAACGGGTCCTGCACCACTAGGCCATGAAGCCTTTGGGAGAGAAACCTTGGGCCGAGCTCCGTGCCCTGCTGGACCCCAAGGCGGGCCCAAAGAGGAGGCGGCGGGGGCTTCGCCTTTACGCCGCCTTTCTCGCAGCCTTCCAGGGGATGGCCCTTCTCGCGCTTTCCCCCTTCCTGCCCGGCGCCGGACACCCTGGGCTCTTCCTCCTGGCCCTCTTGGGTGGGGGGTGGCTTTTCCTCCAGGGCCTCTGGTCCTTACGGCAAGAGGCTCCCTGGGGGGCGTTGGTGGCGGTGGGGTTTGGAGGGGGGCTTTTCTTCTTCCTGGGAGTGATGGGATTGCTCCTCCGTCCCCCGGGGCTGTTCCTGCTCCTCGCGGGGGCGGTGGGGTTTTACCACCTCTTCAGGCGGGCGGAAGGGGTCCTCGTCCGGGGAGAGGAAGCGCCCAAAGGAGGTCCTTGAGGCGCACCCGGGAGAGGGCTTGGATGTCCTTCAGGTGCTCTTGCGCCCGCTTCCTCCCCAGGTCGTAGACCAGAGGTAGCTTTTCGTGGTCAAAGGTGTCTATGGGGAAGGGTGGTTCCAGGAAGATGACCAGGTCAGCCTCCTGGAGGGCCAGTTCCTTGAGCCGTCTGCGGCTGGCTTCCCCGGCCAGGAGGGCGGCCTCGAGGGCCGTCTTCGGCCCCTCTTGGGGCGGGGGGTTGGACACGTCCATCGCCACCACCTTGGGGAAGAGGGCCTTGGCCGCCCGCACCGGCACCTTCTCCGCCACGTCTCCGTCCACCAGAAGCCGCCCCTCCCAGTCCACGGGGGGAAAGAGGCCAGGGATGGCCATGCTGGCTAAGACTGCCCGCCACACCGGGCCTTGGCGCAGGACCACGGCTTCCCCGCTGAGGAGGTCTGCGGCCTGGACGGCCAAGGGAATGGGGCTTTCCTCGAGGCGGGCCTCCCCGAAAAGACGCTTAAGCCCTTCCGCTACCCGCTTCGTTTCCACCAGGGCAGGGCGGCGGAAGGCGGAGAAGAGCCGGGCCAGGGTGCGCAGGCTTCCCGTTTTCCGTAGGCTGGCCACCTCCTCGTCGAAGATGGCCTCGTGCACCTTCCAAGGGTCCTTGTGGCCGAAGGCGTAGGCACAGGCCGCCAAAGCCCCCGCAGAGCTCCCCGCAAGGCCCCGGATGGGCACCCCCGTCTCTTCCAAGACGGAAAGGAGGCCCAAGTGGCCGTACCCCCGCACCCCACCGCCTCCCAAGGCCAAGGCTACCCCGCGCATTCAGTACCCAAGGCCCAGCTCTTGACCTTCCGCAAAGGGCTGGCCCAAGAGCTTCCCCCATTCTTTCCGGGAGGTTTCTAGATAGGCGAGAAGGTCCTTGGCGCGTACCCGTCGGTGGCTCCCCACCTTGCGGAAGGGGATCTTGCCTTCCTCCAGAAGCCGCACCAAATGAGGCCGGGAAACCCCCAGGAGCTCCGCGGCCTCCTGTGTGGTGAGTTCCGCCTCCAGAGGGACCACCCTAACCGGCTCGCCCCGGGCCAAAGGCTCCAGCAGGTTGCGCAAGAGGTGGGCGAGCTCGGGGGTTAGCTCCAAGGCGGTTTCTCCCAGACGCAAGCGCGTTCCTGGCCGCAAGTGGGCCAAGAAGGCCTTTAGGGATTCCCGCTCTTCCTTGCGGGCAAAGGCCATGGTTTCCATGCGGGTTCAGGATAGCAGATAAACGAAACAAACGCAACCCCTGGAGGCGGGAACGAAAGCTCTGGAGCCACCGAGCGAATCCTTTTAGCCCCGTTTTCTCCGAGGCACCGAGAAACGCCTCTGGACTTAGGGGAGGGCGGGTGAGCTTGAAGCGGTGTGTTTGCAATAGGCCTAGCAGGGGCTGGGATAGGCCGCGAGCGTGGACCTGGGCCTCGCCTAAGGTCAGGAGGCACCCGTCTGGTGGGGGCTATTCTGGGGTGGGCCGATATGCTTACAATGCCTCCTATGAGGCCCGACCTTTCCCGGGTGCCGGGGGTTTTGGGGGAGATCGCCCGGCAGAGGGCCCTCGAGGTGGCCCCTTACCCCCTCTCCGAGCCCGAACCCGTCCCCTCCTTCCGGGAAGCCCTCCTCCGCCCCGGGCTTTCCGTCATCGCCGAGGTGAAGAAGTCAAGCCCCTCGGAAGGGGCCATAAGGGCGCTGGATACCGTGGCGGCCGCCCGGGCCTACCAGCGGGGCGGGGCCAGGGCCATCAGCGTCCTCACCGAGCCCCATTACTTTGGGGGCAGCCTGGAGGATCTTCTTAGGGTCCGCCAGGCGGTGGACCTACCCCTGCTGCGCAAGGACTTCGTGGTGGATCCCTTCATGCTCAAGGAGGCCAGGGCCTACGGGGCCAGCGCGGTTCTCCTCATCGTGGCCCTTTTGGGGGAACTCACCGGGGTCTACCTGGAGGAGGCGAGGCGCCTTGGCCTGGATGCCCTGGTGGAGGTGCACACGGAAAGGGAGCTGGAGCTGGCCCTCGAGGCGGGAGCGGAGATGGTGGGCATCAACAACCGGAACCTCTCCACCCTGCAGATAGACCTCACCACGGCCCCGAGGCTTGGCCGCTTGGCCCGGGAGGCTGGCTTTGGCGGGGTTTTGGTGGCGGAGTCGGGCTATTCCCACCGGGAGGAGCTGAAACCCTTGGAAGGGCTTTTCGACGCCGTGCTCATCGGCACCAGCCTCATGAAAAGCCCCGATCTGGAGGAAGCCCTGAGGGCGCTGGTAGGATAGCTCCATGTTGCTGATTCCCGCCGTGGACCTGAAGGGGAGCAAAGCGGTCCGGCTTTACGAGGGGGACCCGGGGCGGGAAACCCAGTACGGGGATCCGGTGGCGGCCGCCTTGCGCTGGCAGGAAGAGGGGGCCAGGCTCCTGCACCTGGTGGACCTGGACCGGGCCTTGGGAAAGGGGGATAACCTCGAGGCCCTCCGACGGATCGCCCAGGGGATATGCATTCCCTTTGAGGTGGGGGGTGGGGTGCGTTCCCTGGAGGTTCTGCGGGAGATCCTCCTGCTGGGGGCTTCGCGGGTGGTGGTGGGCACGGTGGCGGTAAAGAATCCTGCCCTCTTGGAGGACATGTTGGCGGAGGTGGGGCCTGCCAGGCTGGCGGTGGCTTTGGATGCCCGGGGCCTCGAGGTGGTGGTCTCAGGTTGGCAGGAGGCCGCTTCCCTTTCCGCCCTGGACCTCCTTGGGCGTTGGAAAACCATGGGGGTGCGCACGGTGATCTACACCGATGTGCGGCGGGATGGGACCCTGAAGGGTTTGGACCTGGAGGTGGTGGCCCGGGTGCGGGAGGCTTGGCCCCATGAGCTCATTGCGGGCGGGGGGATCGCTGGCCCGGAGGACCTTCTGGGCTTAAAGCGCCTGGGGGTGGAGGGTGCCCTTTTGGGCAAGGCCCTATACGAGGGGCGCGTGCGCCTTTCCGACTACAAAGAGGGGGTATTCTAAGGCCATGAAGCTGGCCCACTGGGTGTTTCTCCTCGTCACCCTGGGGGTGGCGGGAGCGGGGTTTTACCTCTACCTGGCCTTCCCCTTCCTGGAGGTGCCCACGCCCTTAGGTTCCTGGCCCCTTTACTACCTTCTTCCGGGGGCCTATACCTTGGGTTTCTTGGTGGGGGGAGTGTATGCCCTGGTTCTTTGGCTTTGGGGCGTGGGGGAAAGGCGCGCCCTTCTCAGGGAAGTGCGGCGGCTTCAGGGCGAGGTCAACGCCTTAAAGCGGGAACGCATTGAGGAGATTCCCAGAATCCCCGATCGGGAAGAGGTGTAGCGATCCCCCCTCTGGGGGATAGGGGAGGAGCTGTATGAAGGACCGGGTGCGCTGGCGCCTTCTTCCCTTGCCGCCCTTGAAGGAGTGGTGGGAGGTGATGGGGGCCTTTGGGGTGGGGCCGGAGACTGCCTTAGCCTACTGGCACCGGGGGGTACGCCGCCCGGAGGACCTGAAGCCTTCCCTGGGCCTTCTTCCCCTCAGGGGCCTCAAGGGGGCGGTGGAGCTTCTCCTTTGGGCGCTAGAGGGGAAGAAGCGCATCCGCATCCACGGGGACTACGATGCGGATGGCCTCAACGGAACCGCCATCCTGGTGCGGGGCCTCAGGGCCTTGGGGGCGGAGGTGCATCCCTTTATCCCTCATCGCCTCGAGGAGGGGTATGGAGTCCACCCCAAGCGCATCCCCGAGCACCTGGAAGCCGCCGATCTGTTCCTGACGGTGGACTGCGGCATCGCCAACCATGCCGAGCTTCGGGAGCTGGTGGAAAACGGGGTGGAGGTTCTGGTGACCGACCACCACACGCCCCGCGATACCCCGCCGCCGGGTGTCGTTCTCCATCCCGCCTACACCCCGGACCTTAAGGAGCACCCCACGGGGGCCGGGGTGGCCTTCCTGCTTCTTTGGGCCCTCCATGAGCGGCTGGGCCTGCCCCCGCCCCTGGAGTATGCCGACCTGGCGGCGGTGGGCACCATCGCCGACGTGGCTCCCCTTTGGGGGTGGAACCGGGCGTTGGTGCGGGAAGGGCTTGAGCGCCTTAAGGACTCCCGCCTCTTGGGGCTTCGCCTCCTTGCGGAAAGCGTGGGTTACACGGGGAAGGCGGTGGAGGTGGCCTTCCGCATCGCTCCCCGCATCAATGCGGCAAGCCGCCTGGGGGAGGCGGAGAAAGCCCTTAGGCTTCTCCTCACGGAGGACGAGGAGGAGGCCAAGGGTTTGGTGGAGGAGCTGAACCGGCTGAACGCCCGCCGCCAAGCCATAGAGGAGGAGATGCTTAAAAGGCTCCTTCCCCAGGCGGATCCCGAGGCCAAGGCCATCGTTCTGCACGATCCCGAGGGGCACCCGGGGGTGATGGGCATCGTGGCGAGCCGGATCCTCGAGGCCACCTTGCGCCCGGTCTTCATCGTGGCCCAGGGGAAGGGCACGGTGCGAAGCCTCCCCCCCATCAGCGCCGTGGAGGCCTTAAGGAGTGCCGAGGACCTTCTTCTCCGCTATGGAGGCCACCGGGAGGCTGCGGGCTTTGCCGTGGATGAGGCCCATTTCCCCCGGTTTAAGGAGCGGGTGGAGGCCTTTGCCTCCTCCTTCCCCGACCCCGTGCGAGAGGTGCCCCTTGTAGGGCTTTTACCCCCTTTGACGTCACTTCCGGACCTTCACCAAGCCTTGCTGGCCTTAGAGCCCTTTGGGGAAGGGAATCCCGAGCCCCTTTTCCTTCTCCAAGGCTCCCCGGAGGAGGCCCGCTCCATGGGGGAGGGAAAGCACCTCGCCTTCCGCCTGCAGGGGGTTAGAGTGGTGGCCTGGCGCATGGGGGAGCGGGCGGCCGCTATGCCCTCGGAGTTGGAAGCCGCCGTCTTACTGGTGGAAAACCGCTGGAACGGTACCGTGTCCTATGAGGCCCAGGCCCTGGACTTCCGCGAGCCCGGGGAGCTTGAGGGAGGGGTGGAGCCCTTTGCCTATCCCATTCCTTTGCCCGAGGCCTTGGCCCGAGCCAGGATGGGGGAGGGGGTATACGTTCCCGAGGATAACCCCGAGGGCCTGGAGTATGCGAAGAGGGCGGGGTTTCGCCTATTAAGCCCTGGGGAGGCTACGCTTTGGCTAGGGATACCCCCCACCCCCGTGGAGATTTCCCGCGGTCCGGTGTACGTGGCCCTGGGGGCGGGTGCCCGGGCCAAGCTCCTGGCTTCGCCCATGCTCCCCACGGACGAGGAGCGGCTTAGGGCCCTGGTGGGGCAGAGGCTCCTCTTCGCCTATCAGCGAGGGCATGCCCCCCTTTTCAGCGAGGCTCTTTTGGCCTACTGGGCGGTTTTCTCCGATAGGGCACATGCATTGCCGAAGAGGGGGTGAGGGATGTACAAGCAGCCCCGAGAGGTACATGAGGCCAGGATCTACACCCAGGCTTACCGGGTCTACGGGCTCATCTACCTGGTGCCCGGGGCGGGCACTGCCGACCTTTTGAACCAGGAGAGGCCCTATCTTCCGGTCACTGGTGCCCTCCTTTACACCCCGGGCTACACCCATCCCCCGGAGGCCAAGGACCTCAAGGCTAGCACCAGCTTCCTGGCTCTGCGCAAGGAGCGGATCCAGTGGATGGTGGGGGGGAAACCCAGCGAGCCCCGCACCAGCCCAAGCCTTTTGGAGCGGCGCAAGCTGGCCTTCCTCTTTGGGGACTACCTTCTTGCGGGCGAGCTCTTACTTCCCCGGGGGGTACGGCTTTCCGACCACCTTTCCCAGGCCAAACCCTTCCAGACCCTCCTCGAAGCCAAGCTTTACGTCCTCACCCCCAACAAACCCATCGTGGACCTGGAACCTTTGGAAACTTTTCCCTTCGTCACCCTGAACCTGCGCCGGGCCGAGGCGGTGGCCGAGGCTCCGGGGGAGGCCCAAGATCCCCGGCTTACCCTATTTGGCTGAGGGCCTCCCGGATGCGCTCGATCTGGGCCAGGTTTTCCTTAAGCCTTTCCTCCTCGGCCTCCACCACCTCCTTGGGGGCCTTCTCCCGGAAGCCGGGGGCGGAAAGCTTTTTCTGGCTTCTTTCTACCAGGGCCTGAAGTTCTTGCAGGCGCTTCTCCTGCCGACGCCTCCACTCCCACACGTCGAGAAGGCCCTCTAGGGGCATGCGCACCGTCACCTTGGGCATGGCCTTCACTAGGGCCTTTTCTGGCCTTACGTCAAGGACTTCGGCCCGGGCCAGGAAGCGGAAGACCTCCTGGTTTTCCACCACGGGCGTAGCTTCCCCTTCCAGGTAGACCCGTACCTCCTGGGCCAAGGGAAGCCCGGCCTCGGCCTTTAGGGCCCGCACCGCCGTTACCGCCTGCTTGAGGGCTTCAAACCGGGCTTCGGCTTCCTCGTCCGTGGCCTTGGGTTGGGGCCAGGCCTCGAGGGCCAGTTCCTCCTTGCCCGTGAGGGCCTGGTAGAGCTCGCTGGTGAGGAAGGGCATGATGGGATGGAGGAGCTTCAGGAGGGTGGCGAGGGTTTCCTCGAGGGTGCGTAGGGTAAAGGCATTCCCTGCCTTGAGGGCTGGCTTGCTGGCCTCCAGGTACCAGTCGCAGAACTCGCTCCAGACCAGCTCGTACACCTCCCGGGCCGCCTGGGCCAGGTCCAGGGCCTCATAGAGGCGGGTGATTTCCGCCACGCCCCGGCTTAAACGGCTTTGCATAAAGCGGTCGGCCAGGGTGGGCTCTTCCGCCTTGGCCTGGAAGGCCTCCCGGCTCAGGAGCACAAAGCGAGCGGCATTATAGAGCTTGTTGGCGAAGTTCCGGGCCATTTCCAGCCAGCGGAGGTCCAGCCTGATGTCTTGGCCTCCGGTGGCCAGATAGGTGAGGGCAAAGCGGAGGGCGTCCGCTCCATATCGCTCCACCATCTCCAGGGGATCTATGACGTTCCCCTTGGATTTGGACATCTTTTGCCCCTTCTCGTCCAGGACGAGACCGTGGAGGAGCACGGTCTTAAAGGGCCTTTCCCCCCGGAAGTGGTAACCGGAGACCTCCATGCGGCTCACCCACAGGAAGAGGATGTCGTAGCCCGTGACCAGGACGTCCCCGGGGTAGAAGGCCTTGAGGTCTTCCGTTTCCTCAGGCCAGCCCAGGGTGGAAAGGGGCCAAAGGGCCGAGGAGAACCAGGTGTCGAAGACGTCCTCATCCCGCTTGAGGTTGGGGCTTCCGCAGGCCTCGCAGGTGCTGGGGTCTTCCAGGTAGTGCTCGGGGTGGGGCACGTTCACCGCCTGGCAGTCCTGGCAGTACCAGGCGGGGATCTGGTGCCCCCACCAGAGCTGGCGGGAAATGTTCCAGTCCCGGACGTTCCTTAGCCAGTCCAGGTTTACCTTCTTCCAGCGCTCGGGCACGAAGGCGATCTCATCCCGTTCCAGGCCCCTTATCACCTTTTCCGCCAGGGGCTTCATGGAAAGCCACCACTGGGGGAAGATGGCGTACTCCAAGGGGGTGCCGCAGCGGGAGCAGGTGGCCATCTGGATGGTGTAGTCCTCCTCCCTCAGGAGGTGGCCAGCCTCCCGGAAGAGCTCCACGGCCTTCTTCCGGGCTTCGAACCGGTCCAGGCCCCGCAAGGGCTCCGGCACCCTTTCCCCTTCCATCCGGCCTTCCAGGTTGATGACGGACACCGCCTCCAGTCCGTGCCGTTCCCCGATTTCGTAGTCCAAGGGGTCGTGAGCGGGGGTCACCTTGAGGGCCCCGGTGCCGAACTCCCGCTCCACGGCACTGTCCGCCAGGATGGGGATCCAGATGTTCGTGAGGGGAATGCGGGCTTTTTTGCCAATAAGGTGCCGGTAGCGCTCGTCCTCGGGGTGGACGGCGATGGCCTGGTCAGCGAAGACGGTTTCCGGCCTCACGGTGGCGATGGCGATGCGGTCGCCACCTTCCACCTCGTAGGTCAGGGTGTAGAGCCTGCCCGGGGTGGGCTCCGTTTCCACCTCCAGGTCCGAAAGCGTGGTCTCGCACCGGGGGCACCAGTTGACCAGCCGGGGGGCCCGGTAGGCCAGGCCCTCGTGGTAGTAGCGGCTGAAGGCGTAGCGCACCGCCTTGGAGCGAGCTTCGTCCATGGTGAAGGCCTCCCGGCTCCAGTCGGCGCTGGCCCCAAGGCGTTTGAGCTGCTTTAGGATGGTGCCCCCCGATTCCTCCTTCCACTCCCAAACCCGCTTCAGGAAGGCCTCCCGTCCCAGGTCGTGCCGGGTCTTGCCCTCTTTTAGGAGAAGCCTTTCCACCACCACCTGGGTGGCGATGCCCGCATGGTCGGTGCCGGGAAGCCACACGGCTTCATACCCCTGCATGCGCTTATAGCGGATGAGGGCATCCTGTAGGGAATTGTCCAGGGCGTGGCCCATGTGCAGGCTTCCCGTCACGTTGGGAGGCGGCATGAAGATGACGAAGGGGGTTTTGCCGTTTTTGGGGTTGGCCACGAAGGGGTTGTTCGCCCACTTCTCCGCCCACTTGGGTTCCACGGTCTTGGGGTCGTAGGCCTTGGGTAGGTCCATGCTGTCCGATAGTTTACCCAAGCCGGGTGGGGTGCGTTCAGGGAACGCTAGCGCAGGAAAGGCCCGGTAGCTCTTCCCAGGGGGAGCCTTGGACCTCGAGGCCCTTTACGAGGGCGTGGAGCTGGAAAGGGCATAGAGGTAGTAGTGGCCCTCCCCCAGGTCGAAAAAGGCATCCTCGTAGGCTAGGCCCTCTATCGGGGTTTCCCCGGGGATGGCCAGGAAGGTTTCCCCCACCCGGATCCCCTCCGGTTCCAGCTGGAGGATTCCCTGGGATACCTCCTTGGAATCCGCCTCGGGGTCGTTGACGGGTGTGTGGAGGAGCCGGACGGGAAGCCCCTCGAGGCTATGGAGCACGTTGCTGGGGTCCCGGAAGGGAGCCCGGTGGAGGAGGCGTTCCTCCACTTGGACGATCTCCCCCAAGAGGGCGTAGCGGTCCAGGGGCAAAAGGGCCTTGCCGCTTTCCAAGAGGACCAGGAAGCGGGTGCGGTCCTCCGGGGAAAGGAGCACAGGGGCCTTATTCCTTCCCACCTTGGGGTCCTGGTCCAGCCTTTCTCCCCTTAGGAGGGCTTTGGCGGCCTCCAGGGCCTCCTCGCGGGTTTGGTAAAGGCTATAGGGGTTCACCTTGAAGAGGAGGTCGTAGCCCCTGGGTCCCTGAACCAGCCAGGCCAGGTGGAGCTCAAAGAAGGGTCGCTTTTGCCACTCGGGGTACATGCGAACCCATATTAGCCCAGACACCGGGAGGGTTTGGATGAAAACTGTGAGTCCCCCCCTTGCCCAAAACCATGTCCGGGTATACCCTGAGCCCGGTATGGCGCTTACGGAAGAGCGGGTCCTCGAGGCCCTGCGCACGGTGATGGACCCCGAGCTGGGTAAGGACCTGGTTTCCTTGGGCATGGTGGGGGAGGTGAGGCTAGAGGGAGGCTGGGTGGACCTTCTCATCAACCTCACCACCCCCGCCTGTCCCTTAAAGGGCCAAATCGAAGCGGACATCAAGCGGGCCCTTCATCCTTTGGGGGTGGAGGAGGTGCGGGTGCGTTTCGGCGGTGGGGTTAAGGCTCCCGAGCAGTACCCCATTCCCGGGGTGAAGCATGTGGTGGCGGTGGGCTCAGGCAAGGGTGGGGTGGGGAAGAGCACCGTGGCCGCCAACCTGGCGTTGGCCCTGGTGTCAGAAGGGGCCAGGGTGGGCCTCTTGGACGCGGATCTTTACGGGCCCAGCCAGGCCAAGATGTTCGGCCTGGAGGGGGAGAGGCTCAAGGTGGACCAACACCGGAAGATCCTTCCCCTCGAGGCCTTTGGCCTCAAGGTCCTCTCCATCGCCAACATCGTTCCCCCTGGCCAGGCCATGATCTGGCGGGGGCCCATCCTCCACGGCACCATCAAGCAATTCCTGGAGGAGGTGAACTGGGGGGAGCTGGACTACCTGGTGGTGGACCTACCCCCAGGTACCGGGGATGTGCAGCTCAGCCTGGCCCAGCTCACCCGGGTTTCCGGCGGGGTGATCGTGACCACCCCGCAGGAGGTGGCCCTGATCGATGCGGAAAGGGCTGCGGACATGTTCAAGAAGGTGCAGGTGCCCGTCCTGGGGGTTTTGGAGAACATGAGCCACTTCCTCTGCCCCCACTGCGGCAAGCCCACCCCCATCTTCGGGGAAGGCGGCGGAAAGCGGCTTGCGGAACGGCTCAAGACCCGTTTCCTGGGGGAGATTCCCCTCACCCTACCCTTGCGGGAAAGCGGGGACCGGGGAAGGCCCATCCTGGTGGAAAGCCCGGAGGGTCCCGAGGCGGAGGCCTTTAGAAGGGCGGCCCGGGAGCTGGCCGCTGCCTTGAGCGTGCAAGCCTTCATCGCCTTGCCCATGGCTTGATATGGCCCTAGTTCTGGAAGGCACCAAGGAACGGGTTCTGGACCTCCTGAGGCTCAGGCCCTATACCGCCAAGGAGCTAGCCGAAGCCCTGGGGGTGAGCCGGGTGGCGGTTCTGAAGCACCTGCAGGACCTCGAGGCTCGGGGCCTGGTGCGCTCGGAGGTGAGGAAGTGCCTGGGCCGGGGCCGGCCCTACCGCCTCTACGTGGCCCAGGACCGGGAGGCCCCTTACGCCGCCCTGTGCGGGGATGTGCTTAAAGGGGTGGAAAGGGTTCTGGGCCGGGAAGGGGTGGTGCGCCTTCTCTTGGAAAGGAACCGGAGCCTGTTTGCCCCCCTGAATCTGGCGGCCTTACCTTTACGGGAGCGGCTTACCCGCCTGGCCCAGTTCCTGCGGGAGCAGGGCTACGAGGCGGAGGTGGTGGAGGAAGAGGGGAAGCTGTACCTCTGCCAGAAGCGTTGCCCCTGATGCGGGAGGAGAGGCTGGCGGAGGGGGGGAACTGTTGCCGTTACCGGGTAGAATAGCGGGGTGTGGGTTTACCGCCTCAAGGGCACGGCGGCAGAGCTGGACCCCCTGATCCCGGAACTCTTCGATCGGGGGGCGCGGGGCCTCGAGGAGCAGGAAGGCGAGGTATGGGCCTATTTCCCCGCTCCCGTGGACCTTCCCTTTGGGGGGGCGTGGGAGGAGCTCCCCGACGAGGACTGGCTAGAGGCCTGGCGGCGGGATCTTAAGCCCGTGTGGGCTGGGCCCTTCGTGGTGCTGGCTCCCTGGCACCCCTGGGAGGGGGAGGGGATTCCTTTGGTGATCGAGCCCGGGATGGCCTTTGGCACCGGGCACCACGAGACCACCCGTCTGGCCCTCTCCGCCCTGGCCCGCCACCTGCGTCCTGGGGAAAGGGTGCTGGACCTGGGCACGGGCTCGGGCATCCTGGCCATCGCCGCCGCCAAGCTGGGCGGAGAGGCCGTGGGGGTGGACATTGACGAGGCCGTCCTCCCCCAGGCGGGGGAAAACGCCAGAAGGAATGGGGTGACGGTGCGTTTCTTCTTGGGAAGCCTGGAGGAAGCCCTTCCCTATGGCCCCTTTGACCTCTTGGTGGCCAACCTGTTTGCGGAGCTTCACCAGGAGCTGGCCCCCCGGTACCAAAAGGCCTTAGCTCCTGGGGGAAGGCTTCTCCTCACGGGGATCCTGGCGGAAAAGGCCACCCTGGTGAGGGAGGCCATGGCCAGGGAAGGCTTCTCCCTCCTGGAGAAGGAGAGGGAAGGGGAGTGGGTGTTGCTGGCCTACGGGATCTGAGCCATGCGCCCGCACCGCGCCTATAGTCCAGGCCTTACCGGAGTGCTTCCCTTAAGGGAAAGCCGGCACCTCCTGGAGGTGTTGCGGGCCAAGGTGGGAGACCGGTTCACCGTTTTTGACGTGGACCGGGAGGCCGTGGCGGAGGTGGTGGAGCTGGGGCCGCCGGTGCGCTACCGCATCCTGGAGGAGCGGCGCCCGGAGCGGGAGGTGGGGGTGGAGGTGGCCCTTTACCCCGCTCTTTTAAAGGGGGACAAGCTTTCCGAGGTGGTGCGCGCGGCCACGGAGCTCGGGGCCACCCGCATCCAACCCCTCGTCACCCGGCACTCCGTGCCCAAGGAGATGGGGGAGGGGAAGCTGAAAAGGCTTCAGGCCATAGCCGTAGAGGCGGCCAAACAGTCGGGAAGGCTAAGGGTGCCAGAGGTCCTACCTCCCATTCCCATGAACGCCCTTCCGAAGGTGGAGCAGGGTATGGTGGCCCATGTGGGAGCAAGAAGCCTGGTTCGGGAGGTGCTGGACCTTGGGAAGTCCCTGGCCTTGGCCGTGGGACCGGAAGGGGGATTTACGGAAGAGGAGGTGGAGCTTTTGCAGGAAAAGGGCTTTACCCCGGTCTTCCTGGGCCGGAGGATTCTGCGGGCGGAAACGGCGGCCATCGCCCTCCTCGCCCTGTGCACCGCCGGGGAGGGGAGATGAAGATCTTGGGCTGGCTTGGGGGTGCGGCGCTCCTCCTCTTCCTTGCGGGCTGCCGCTACACCTTCCTCCCCCTGGACCCGGGCAAGCCCCTGCCCCTGGAAAGGCCTTTTGTGGTGGCCCGCCTGGAGAAGGGCGCGGAGGAGGCCGTCCTGGTCCTCAGGGTGGAGCGCCTTCCTTCCCCGGGCTACCTTCACCTCAAGTGGTTCCGGGAGGAGGCCTTGCTCCAGGAGAAAGTCCTCTTTCTAGAGGAGCCGGGCTCCTACCGGGTTTCCTTTCCCTTGAGCCAGGGCTACCACCGCCTGGTGGGGCTTTGGGCGGGTGGGGTTCTTTTCCAGCTGGACCTGGGGACGCCCAGCCTACCGGACCCCGATGAGGAGGAGAAAAAGGGGAATGGTCAAGAAGGCTAGGAAGGTGGAAACCACCACGCTCCTGGCCACCCGTAGGGCTTCCCCCCCAAACTCCCGGGTGAGGAGAAAGGCATTCACCGCCACGGGGGTGGCCGACTGCAGGACCAGGACTTGGTGCTCCAGACGGGCAAGGCCCAGGATGAACCCCACCCCGTAGGCCAGGAGGGGGGCCACAAGGAGCCGCAGGCTGCTGGCCACTCCCTCAAAGGCCCCCACCTGGAAGCGGGTCTGGCTCATCTGCATTCCCAGGGTGAGGAGGAGGACGGGGATGGCCGCCTGGCCCATGAGGCGTAGGCCCTCGTCCAGGCGGAAGGGAAGGCTTACCCCCAGGGTCTTCAGCAGCAGGCCCAGAAGGAGGGCGTAAAAGAGGGGCAGGCGCAGGGTAAAAAGGAGCCCTTCCTTTAGGCCGCCTCCCCTTATGAAGGCCGGCCCCAGGCCGAACATGACCACGCTGGAGAGGATGAAGTACACCACGGCCTGCCTCAGGCCCTCTTCTCCCAGGGCGAAGTAGACCAGGGAAAGCCCCATGTTGCCGGAGTTGGGGAACAGGCTGCAGACGAGAAGGGACTTGGCGGTCTCGGGGGAGAGGCCAAGGAGTCTGGCCATCCCGGTGATGGCCAGAAAGAGGAGGAGGTAGGTGAGGGCAAAGCCCAGGGCAAGGCCCACTAGGCCTTCCCGGGAGTACTCTGCCCGGTACATGGCGTCGAAGATGAGGGCGGGCACCAGGAGGTAGAGGGTGAGGCGGCTTAAGGTGGTGAGGTCCATGGGAATGCGCTTTCCCAACAGATACCCGGAGAAGACCACCAGGGCCACGGGAAGAACCGTGTTGAGGAGGGCCTGCATGTGAGGCATTCTAAAGGCATGGCAGGCTATCTGGCGCTTTCTGAGGCTATAGAGAAGGTGCTCCTCCGGAAGGCGGAGGTTCCGAGAAGGCAGGTTCTTCCCATCCCGGGAGGGCAGTTTTTGGTGATGCCCGCCGCAGACCAAGAGGTGGCCCTTTGCAAGCTGGTCACGGTGGGGGTTTCTCGAGGAGAAGAGGAGGGGCCTCGGCGCCAGCCTTCGGTGCAGGCGGAGATCTGGGCCAGGAGGCTGGATACCGGGGAGGTCTTGCACCTGCCGGGGGAGGAGATCACGAAAAAACGCACCGCCGCCCTTTCTCTTCTGGCGGCTAAGCTTCTTGCTCCAAGGCAAGAGGGGGCACTTCTTCTGGTGGGGCCTGGGGTTCAAGGGGAAGCCCACCTCGAGGCCTTCGCCGAGGGATTTACCCTGCGCCGGGTGTGGATCCGGGGAAGGAGCAGGGAGCGGACCGAGGCCCTTTTGGCCAAGGCCAGGGGTATGGGCCTCGAGGCAGAGGAGTGGGTGGCCCCTGAGGTGCCTGAGGAGGTGGCCTTCATCGTCACGGCCACCTCGAGCCCTACCCCGGTGTTGCCCGAGAGGGTACCGGAAGGCACCTTCATCGCCGCCGTGGGGAGCTTCCGCCCGGAGATGCGCGAGGTGCCAAGGGCCTTGGTGGAGCGGGCGGCGGTTTATTGCGATACGGAGGATGCCCTGGTGGAGGCCGGGGAGCTTCAGGGCCTTTCTAAACCGGTGGTGACCTTAAGGGAAGCCCTTTTGGGTAGACGGTCGGAAGGGGACCCCGTGCTTTTCAAGAGCGTGGGCCAAGCCCTTTTTGACCTGGCAGCGGTGCGGCACCTCCTGGGCTTGGACTAAAGGCGGACGACGATCTTGCCCACATGGCCCCGGTCCAGGAGGGCTTGGAAGGCGGCTTCAGCCTCGAGGAAGGGGAAGACCGCCCCCACCACGGGCTTGAGTTCCTGGCCCAACCGGGGCAGGAGAAATTTCAAGGCCTCTTGTACCAGGGCCTCTTCCCTGAGGAGGGGAGCCAGCCAAAAACCCATTACCGTGAGGTTTCTGCGCATGAGGCGCAAGGGATTCAGGGGCGTCACCTCTCCCTCGGCGGCCCCGATATAGACCAGCCTACCCCCTGGCCGCAGCAAGGAGAGGCTTCCTTCCAGGTCCTTCCCCCGCACCTCCAAGACCACGTCCACCCCGCCCAGGGCCTTGGCCTTTTCGGGAAGGGCCTCGTAGGTGGCCACCTCCTCAGCGCCCAAGGTTTGGGCCAAGGGGAGGTTTTCGGGCCTCGAGGCCGCCGCTAGCACCCTTAAGCCCAGGGCCCTTGCCACCTGTACCGCCGCTGTGCCCAGGGCCCCGCCCGCCGCCTGCACCAAGACCCTCTCCCCGGGCCTCGCCCCTGCCCGCCTAAGGGCCAGGTAGGTGGTGAGGAAGGAAACCGGGTAGGCGGCGGCCTCTTCGGGAGAAAGCCCCTCGGGCACGGGAAGGAGGGCTTCCCTGGGCACGGCCACCTGCTCCGCCAGGGCCCCATGCCCCACCAAGGCGGCGAAGCGCTCTCCCCCCACCCGCCCCACCGCCTCCATGCCCGGCACGAAGGGCGGATGAATCCGGGTAAGGTACCCGCCAAGCCGCATGAGGTGGTCGGCAAAGTTCAGGCCCACCGCCTCCACCTCCAGCACCACCTCTCCCGGGCCCGGGGTGGGGTCGGGAAGTTCTTTAAGGACCAGGGGTTCCCGCAAGCGTTCTTGTACCCAGGCGCGCATGGCTGGAGTCTACCCCTTGACGGAGCCAGCCAGGAGCCCCCGCAGGAAGTACCGCCCCAGGAAGATGTAGACCAGAAGGGTGGGTAAGGCGGCCAGAATGGCCCCGGCCATGGGCAGGTTCCACTTCACCGCCTCGCCTCCGGCCAGCTGGGCCAGGGCCACGGTGATGGGCTGGCTCTCCGGCCGGGTCAGGGTGACGGCGAAGAGGAACTCGTTCCAGATCTGGGTGAACTGCCAGATGGCCACCACCACGAAGGCGGGGGCAGAAAGGGGCAGGATTACGTGGCGGAAAATGCCGAAGAAGCCTGCCCCGTCTATGCGGGCAGCCTCCACCAGCTCATCGGGGATTTCACTGTAGTAGTTCTTGAAGATAAGGGTGACAATGGGGATGCCGTAGACCACGTGGACCAGGATGAGGCCCCATAGGGTGCCGTAAAGGCCTATGGCCTTTACGAACTGGAAAAGGGGGATGAGGATGCTCTGGTAGGGGATGAACATCCCGAAGAGCATGAGGGCAAACAAGAGGTTGGAACCCCTAAAGGGCCACTTGGCCAGGACGTAGCCGTTGAGGGCCCCTACCAAGGCGGAGAGGGCCGTGGCCGAGAGGGCCAGGACCACGCTGTTTTGAAACTTGGGCCGGAAGGCCTCCCAAGCGATGTGGAAGCTTTCCCAGTAGACGGGTTCCGGCCAGTGCCAGACCGTGTCCAGGGTAATCTTGGCGGGTTCCTTCAGAGCGGTGAGGATCACCAGATAGACGGGGAGAAGGAAGAAGAGGGTGGCGAGGAGTAAGAAGGCGTGCAGGAAGAACCGGCCCATCAGCGCCTGACCTCCTTCCGAAGCTGGCTTACCAGGTAGGGGATGACCACCAAGGCCACCAAAAGCAGGAGGAGTATGCCGATGGCCGCCCCCTTGGCGAACTGGTTGCCGCGGAAGGCGAGGAGGTACATGTAGATGGCGGGTACATCGGTGGGGGCGTAATCCAACCCGGCCATGGCGAAGATAAGGTCGAAGATCTTCAGGGCGATGTGCCCCAGGACGATCATGGCCGAGAGGGTGATAGGGGCAAGGAGGGGGAGGATCACGTGACGGTAGGTCTGCCACTCGCTGGCCCCGTCCACCTTGGCCGCTTCCAGCACCTCCACGGGGATTCCCCTTAGACCCGCCAGATAAAGGGCCATGGTGTAGCCGGACATCTGCCAGACCGCCGCCAGGATCACCCCCACCAGGGCCAGGCTGAAGCCGTGGGGCTCGGGGTAGGGGAGAAGGTGGGTGGTCCTGCCCAGGGTGAAGGCCCAAACCAGGAGGACTCCACTGGACAACAGGCTCCAGAAAAGTCGCTTCCTTTCCCCTTCCCTGTGGGCTTTCCAAGCCACGTACAAGAGGGTTAGGCCCACCGCCAAGGCGGTGTAAAAGGGCAGTTGGTTCCAGTCAAAGACCCAGGTCTGCTGCCTGGTGGTGAGCCAGGGGAAGTGGAAGGGGGGTAGGCCAAAGAGGGTGGGCAGGACGTTGACCCCGCCCTGGGGCTGCAGGAGCCAGCGCCAGATGGTGCCGGTGACCACGAAGGAGAGGGCCATGGGAAAGAGGAAGACGGTGCGGAAAAAGCCCTCCCCCTTGGGCCCGCGGTCCAGGGCCATGGCCAGGAGGAGGCCTAGGCCCAGGCTTCCCCCCATGAAGAAGAGGGTGAAGAAGATGAGGTTGACCACGCTTTGGCGGAAACGCACGTCCACGAAGCCGGTGAAGAGCTCAAGGTAGTTTTCCAGGCCCACGAAGTGGAGCTCTGGCCTCAGGGCCAGGGCCTGGGCTGGATTCTTTCCCCAGTCGGTGAGGGAAACCCAGAGGTTTTGCCCGATGAAGCCATAGACGAAGATGGCCACCGCCGCCAAGGAGGGGAGGAGGACCAAAAAGGCCGTGATCCGGTCGCGCATGAGGCCTCCGGGAAAAGCCCGTGGGGGCTTTTGCCCCCACGGGCCGAGGGGTTCTAGCGGCCCAAGCCCACCTGGTTGGCGATGGCCTGGGCAGCGTTGGCCGCCGCTTGCGGGTTCCTGCTCTGCAAGAAGATCTCCATCACCGTGCCGAACTGGCTCATGAAGCTTTCGGGTGCCACCGCCCCGTGCACCAAAGAGCCCACGATGCGGTTGGACTTCCAGTCCTTCATGGCCGACTGGCCGTAGGCGTTGTACTTGGCGGGGTCGGAGTCCAGCCTTGCGGCGATGGAGCCCTTCAGGGGGTTAAAGGTGTCCTGGCCCTCCTTGGAGCCCACCAGCTTGAGCCAGTTGATGGCGTTTTGCCGGTTCTTGGCTCCCTTGGGCAGGCCAAAGGAGTCGGAAAGCATCATGAAGATCCCGGAGGTGCCGGGCGACGGGGCCCAGGCGAAGTCGGTGCCGGGCTTGAGCTTCAAGGTGGTGCTTATGTAGCCGGCGGCCCAGTCGCCCATGATGTTGAAAGCGGCCTTGCCCTGGACTACCCGGTCCACCGCCTGCTGCCAGGAAAGCCCAGCGGCGTCCTTGTTGGCGCAATCCAGCACCTTGCCAAAGGTTTCCCATACGGCCACCACCTTGGGGTCGGTGAACTTCAGCTTGCCGCTCCAGAGGTTATTCCAGCCGTCGGCTCCCAGGGTGGCCAGGGCCACGCTTTCCCAAAGGTGCTGCTGGGTCCAGTTCTCGCCCAGGGCCAAGGGTGCTTCAAGGCCCTTCCGCTTCAAGGTCTGGCAGGTGGCGAGGAACTCCGCCCAGGTCTTGGGCGGGGTCACCCCCCATTCCTTCAGCTTGGCGGGGATGTACCACATGACGTTGGAGCGGTGGATGTTAACGGGCACGCTCCAGATGCCTCCCTTGTAGGAGAGGAGGTCAACGAGGCCCTTGGGGAAGGCCTGGAGCCAACCCTCCTGCCGGAAGAGGCTGGTGAGGTCCTCCATGCGCTCGGCCACCACCCAGGTGCCGATGAGTTCCTGCCCCGCGTGCACCTGGAAGGTGTCTGGGGGGTCGCCGCCCAGCATGCGGGTCTTCAGGACCGCCTTGGCGTTGACCCCGGCGCCGCCCGTAACGGTGGCGTTGATCACCTCCACCCCGGGGTACCTCTGCTTGTAGAGCCGTATGAGGGCCTCGAGGGCCGGCCCTTCGTCCCCTGCCCACCAGGAGAAGATCTCCAGCTTGCCCGTCTGGGCCAGGGCGCTAAGCCCCAAGGCCACGCCGATCGCCAAAAACCACTTCCTCATACCTACCTCCATTGCGACGTGGGCGTTCCGCCCACAGGCCGCCCAGCTCAAAGAATCGCGCCAGAAAGAGGCTGGCTCCCCCCACCGCCGGGGCCAGGTGGCCGTAGACCGAGGGGCGCACGGGGAGGTCCCGGTGGGCTTCCAAGAAGGCGTGTGCCCGGAGGGATTGGCGCAGGGGAGTCTCCAGGAAGGGAAAGAACTCCGCTGCCTTTCCCCCCACCACCACCAAGGCGGGGTCGTAGGCCACGGCCAGGTTAGCCAGGAAGCGGCCCAGGGCCTCGCCTAGGTGGCGGATGGCCTCGAGGGCCAAAGCCTCCCCCTGCTTGGCCTGCTGGAGCAGGGCCTCGAGGTCCCCTGCCTTTCCGCCGAGGGAACGGTGATGCTCCAAGAGGGCACCAAGGCCCAGTTCGGTTTCCAGGCACCCCACCCGGCCGCAGGCGCAGAGCTGGTGCCCCTGGCTTAGCCAGTGGCCCAGTTCCCCTGCGGCCCCGCTGGCCCCGCGCAAAAGCCGGCTTTCCGACACCACCCCAACCCCAAGGCCCGTGCTCAGCACCAGGTAGGCCAGATTGGCCTCCCCGTGGAAGAAGACCTCGGACAGGGCCGAGGCTTTGGCGTCGTTTTCCAGGGCTGTGGGCAAGGGGAAGTCGGCAAGCAAGGGCCGGAGGTCCAGATTTCTCCAACCCAGATTGGGGGCTAGGAGGAGGCGGTCTTCCACCACCACCCCTGGCAGGGTGAACCCCAGGCCTAAGGGACCGGGCACATGGGGCAGTACTTCATGCAAAAGCCGTTCCAGACGTTTCTTGGGACCAGCCTCCCGGGGGTGGCTCCATTCCTTGGCCCATAGGACCTCCCCCCGCCAGTCCAGGGCCAGAAGGACGGTTCCCTCCACCCCCAGTTCCGCGCCTAGGGCAAAGCGAGCGCCAGGGCGCAGGTGCAAGAGGGTGCCGGGCCGGCCCACGGGGGGAGAGGTAAGGGTCCCTTCCTCCAGGAGGCCTTCTTGTAATAGCTCGTCCACCAGGCGGCTTACTGCGCTTTTGGCCAAACCGGTAAGCCGGGAAAGGTCTGCGCGGGTAAGGGGGCCCCGCCTCAGGTGGGCCAGGATAGCCCGGCGGTTGAGCCTGCGGATTTCCTGCGTGTCCCCTTTGCGCATCCTCGCTCCTTCCCCTTGCCCCTTTAGTTCGTTCTCGGGACTAAGTAAATCACCCGTCCCCGGATGTGTCAAGCCCTTGCCTTTTTGCCCCGTTAGGCTTAGCCTTGCCTTAAGGCCCGCTAGGGCCTCAAAGCCAGGTCCGTTGCCCTGGTGCCTGGGCGCGTAGTCCAGGCTTAAAGTGGGGAAGTCCGGTGCAAGTCCGGCGCTGTCCCGCAACGGTAACCGGCCACGCTTTGGGCTTAAGCTTCGCAGGCCGGAAGCCCGAATACCTGCCAGGGCCGCCCGCTAGACCCCGAGGCGGGCACCTCACGCGGATGGGGGAGCGATGGGGGTTTGCAAAGCCATTTGCGCCCCTGCCGCTTTCCGGCAGGGGTTTTCCCTACCTCCCCCGGGCCTGGCCCTAGCGGTCTTAGGGAGGTAGGCATGAGGAGAGTTATTTCGGTTCTTTCGGTTCTTTTGGCTCTGGCCTTTGCCTTTCCCCTTACCCTCACCGACGACCTAGGGCGCACGGTTACCGTCAAGGCACCGCCCAAACGGATCGTCACCATGTTGCCCTCGGTGACGGAGACGGTTTGCGCCCTAGGGGCCTGCGACCGCATCGTGGCCACCGACGACTACTCCGACTGGCCCGAGAGGGTGAAGGCCCTGCCCAAGGCGGGAGGGCTTTACAACCCCAACCCCGAGTTCATCGTCTCCCTGAAGCCAGATCTGGTTTTGGTTTCCAAGTACGGGCGTCTGTACGAAACCCTGGAGCGGGCGGGCCTAACGGTGTATGCGGTGCGCACGGAGACCTACGAGGACATCTTCCGCACCACCCGCACCCTGGGGAAGCTTCTTGGCCTCGAGGCCCAGGCGGAGCGCCTGGTGGCCCAGATTCAGCGGGAGGTGTACCAGGAGGAGTCCCGTGCGGCCAAGGCCACGACCCGGCCCCGGGTTTACTATGAGATCGACCCCACCCCCTACACCGTGGGTCCGGAGAGCTTCATCGGGGTCCTGATTCAAAAGGCCCGGGGGGTGAACGTCATCCCCAAGGAGCTGGGCCTTTTCCCCAAGATTGCCCCCGAGTTCGTGGTGGAGAAGAACCCCGAGGTAATCGTGGCCACCTACCCGGGCGCCCTGGAAACCATCCGGGCCAGGCCTGGCTGGAGCCGGGTGAAGGCGGTGCAGACGGGGCGCATCTGCGTGTTTACCGGGGGTCAGGATAGCCTCCTCTCCCGCCCAGGCCCCCGGGTGGCCCAAGGGCTTAGGCTCTTGGTGGATTGCTTCCACGGGCGTTAGGCCATGACCCGGGCCCTCCCCCTGGCCCTTAGGCGGAGCCTGGTCTTTTTCTGGCTCCTCCTCCTGCTCCTCCTGGCCCTGGTGCTGGGGGTAGCCATGGGGGCGGTGAGCCTGCCGCCGGGCGAGGTGTTCCAGGCCCTTTTGGGCCTAACGGAGAATCCCATCGTCACGGAGATGCGCCTCCCCCGGGTCCTGGGGGGGATGCTGGTGGGGGCGGCCTTGGGGGTGGCGGGGGCCAGCTTCCAGGGGCTTTTCCGCAATCCCCTGGCCGACCCCTACCTCATGGGCTCGGCGGCGGGGGCGGCCTTCGCCGTGACCCTTCTGGCCAGCCTGCTGGGGGGCCTGGCCCCCGCCTTTGCCCAGCACGCCATCTTCCAAAGCCTGCCCCTTCCCGCCACCCTCTTCGGGTTCCTCGGGGCCCTCTCCGCCACCTTCCTCACCCTGGTTCTGGCAGGGGGGGCGGCCCGGACGGGGGAGCTGGTTCTGGCAGGGGTGGTGGTGGGGAGCGTTCTGACCGGGGCCACCACCTACCTGATGATGCAGGACGCCGACCGGGTGCGGGCGGTCTTCGCCTACACCCTGGGCAACCTGGCCTTCATGGGCTGGCCTTCGGTGAAGGCCATGGTCCTTTTTTTCCTTCTGGCCCTTCCCCCGCTGTTGCTTCTGGGCCGGGTGTTGAACGCTCTCCAGCTAGGGGAGGAGGTGGCCCGGAGTATGGGGCTACCCCTCGAGGGCCTGAAACTCCTCCTCCTCCTTGCCGCAAGCCTGTTGGTGGCTGCTGCCGTGGCCCAGGCGGGGATCATCGGTTTCGTGGGCCTGATTACCCCCCATCTCCTCCGGCGCCTCTTGGATGAGGATTACCGCTTGCTTCTGCCTGCTTCTGCCCTGGGCGGGGCGGTCCTCCTAACGTTGGCGGACCTCCTGGCCCGCACCCTTACCCGGCCGGCGGAGCTTCCTGTGGGGGTGGTCACCACCCTTCTTGGGGGGCCATTCTTCCTGTACCTGATGTGGAGGCGGCGTGGAAGGGCTTGAGGCCAAGGGGATCGTGGGGCCCTACGCCCTCTTAGGGGTGGACCTGGCCGTAAGGCCAGGGGAGTGGGTGGCTCTTTTGGGCCCCAATGGATCGGGGAAGAGCACCCTTCTAAGGGTTATGGCGGGGCTCCTCCGGCCCAGGGCAGGGGGGGTCTTTCTGGAGGGAAAGCCCCTTCCGGCCTATGGAAGCTATGCCCGGGGCCGGCTCCTCGCCTACCTGCCCCAGGGAGGCCCCTACCCGGAGGGGCTCTTGGTGGAGGAGGTGGTGCGCTTAGGAAGGCTTCCCCACCTGGGCCTTTGGGGGCGGGAAGGGCGGGAGGATGGGGAAGTGGTGGAGTGGGCTTTGGAGGTTACGGGGGCTTCCCGTTTCCGGGGCCGGTACCTGGGTAGCCTTTCTGGCGGGGAGCGCCAGCGGGTTCTTCTAGCCCGGGCCCTGGCGGCTAGGCCCCGCTACCTCCTTCTGGACGAACCCACCACCTTCCTGGACCTGGAATACCAGGGTGGGCTTCTGGCCCTCTTCCAAAACCTGGTTGCTAAGGGGATGGGGATTCTTTCCATCCTTCACGACCCCAACCAGGCGGCTTTGGCTGGACGGGTGGCGGTGTTGAAAGGGGGACGGCTTTTGGCGGAAGGAAGACCGGAGGCGGTGCTCACGGAAACCCTTCTGCAAAACCTCTACGGCCCAGGGGTGCGGGTAGCCCACCTCATGGGGAGGCCCCATGTCTACCTGGACGGATAGGGCCAGGCTCTACATCCGGGGCCGGGCTTTCCTCCTGGACCTTGGGGAGGAGGTGGCCTTTTACACGGAATCCGGACCCAAGAGGGCCCGTTACCTCCTGGTGGGTAAGCTTTCCCTGCCCGAGCGCTTGCGGCTTGGCCTGCCCCGGGCGGGGGTTCTCCACTACCCTTTGCCGGTGGACCCCCTAGCCTTTGAGTGGGAGGGGGAGACCCTGATCCTTCCGGGGCTCAGGGTGTATTTGGGAGGGCCTCCGGCCTTTGTGGAAACCCCTTACTATGCCTGGCGGCTGGGGTGAGGCGAAGAAGCCCTTGACGGAAACCCCGCCACGGGGTAGGGTGAACTTACCGACCGTTCGGTCGCCACACGCAGGAGGTGGGGGATGCGGCTAAAGGACAAGGTGGTGCTGATCACGGGGGCGGCCCACGGGATCGGCCGGGCTACCTTGGAGCTGTTTGCCCGGGAGGGGGCCAGGCTGGTGGCCTGCGATCTGGAGGAGGAGCCCCTAAGGGAGGCGGCGGCGGCCACGGGGGCCTTGGCCCTTCCCATGAACGTGGCCGACCCGCTTTCCGTGGAGAGGGGATTCCGGGAGGCCCTTCAGGCCATGGGCCGCCTGGACGGGTTGGTGCACTATGCCGGCATCACCCGGGACAACTTCCACTGGAAGATGCCCCTGGAGGACTGGGAGGCGGTGTTGAGGGTGAACCTTACGGGAAGCTTCCTGGTGGCCAAAGCGGCCTCCGAGGCCATGCGGGAGCGGAACCCCGGTTCCATCGTGCTCACCAGTTCCCGGGTGTACCTGGGTAACCTGGGGCAGGCCAACTATGCGGCTTCCAAGGCGGGGGTGGTGGGGCTTACCCGTACCCTGGCCCTGGAGCTGGGGCGGTATGGGATCCGGGTGAACGCCCTGGCCCCTGGGTTCATTGAAACTCGGATGACGGCTAAGGTGCCGGAGAAGGTGCGGGAGAAGGCCATCGCCGCCACACCCTTGGGTCGGGCCGGCCAGCCCATAGAGGTGGCCTACGCCGCCCTTTTCCTGGTTTCGGATGAATCCAGCTTCATTACCGGCCAGGTCCTCTTCGTGGATGGGGGTAGAACGGTGGGAGCTGCTCCCGCCTGAGGGTAGGGAGGCTAGGTCCCCAGGGGGGAACCATGGATTTTTCCTGGCTGGATGGTTTTTTGAAGAGGCAGGTGGCTGAGGGCCTTCTTCCCGGGTACGTGGCCCTGGTGGCCCGGGGGGGAGAGGTGGTCTATCAGGGGGTGGGGGGGTATCTGGATCCGGAAAGGGCTCTTCCCATGCGGGAAGACGCTCTTTTCCGCATCTACTCCATGACCAAGCCCTGGGTTTCCGCCCTGGCCCTCACCTTCGTGGAGGAGGGCAGCCTTTCCCTTCTGGACCCTGTGGAAAAGTACCTGCCGGGGTTCGCCGGGGTCAAGGTGGGGCGGGAAGTGGGGGAGGAGGTGGCCCTCGAGGACCTTAGGCGGCCCCTCACCGTCTACGACCTCCTGCGCCACACGGCGGGCTTTACCTATGGGGTCTTCTTCCGCTCCCCGCTGAAGAGGCTCTACCTAGAGGCGGGGGTGGACCGGTTTGACCTTTCCCGGGAGGAGTTTCTTGGGCGCCTGGCCGCTTTGCCCCTGCGCTTTCAGCCGGGAGAGGCCTTTGAGTACGGGCTTTCCACCGATGTGCTTGGACATCTTTTGGAGGTGCTTTCGGGGAAAAGCCTGGCGGAGCTCTTGAAGGAACGGGTATTCGCCCCCTTGGGGATGCGGGACTCGGGTTTTCGGGCCAAGGATCCTGCCCGTTTGGCAAAGTCCTTCCCCCAAGACCCGGAAACGGGCAGGTCCATCCGCCTGATCCCCCTGGAGGCGGAGCCCCCCCGGTATGCGGGGGGCCTGGGCGGGGTGAGCACGGCCTGGGACTACCTGCGGTTCCTGGAGGCCCTGCGCACGGGCCGGGGTGTGCTGCACCCGAGCCTGTGCCGCCTCATGACCCAGGACCACCTGGGTCCCCTTTACGAGGCCGGGTTGCGGCGGGGCTTGGAGTACACCCCAGGTCCGGGTTACGGCTTTGGCCTGGGGGTGGCGGTGCGTTTGGGCCATGGGGGTCTGGCTCCGGGAAGCCCCGGGGACTTCTACTGGTGGGGGTTTGCCGGCACCTATTTCCTGGTGGATCCCGCCCTGGAACTGAGCGCCTTGCTTTTCACCCAGGCCCCCAATCTCCTTTCCGTGCTGGAGCCGGAAAAGGCCCTTCACTCCCGGCTTGGGCAGCGGCTTGGCCTGGCCTTCCGTACCCTGGTTTACGGGGCCCTTTCCTGAAGGGACTCTACCCCAACAGCCTGGGCCAGTTCCTCGGGAAGGCGCAATACCTCCCCTGCCATTTCGATGCCCACCCCATTTTCCTTCTCCACCACCCTAAGGACCTTTCCGGGAACCAGGCCCAGCTTGGCCAGGAGGTTGAGGGTGCCCCGGTCCTGGGCCAAGGCCCGCACCACCCGGGCCTCCCCCAGGGGGGCCTCGGAAAGGGGGAGGGCAGGGGCTTCCGGGAGGGCCAGGTCCTTGGTGGGGATGGGGTCCCCGTGGGGGTCAAAGGGAGGGTGGCCTAAGAGCTCGGCGATCCTTTCCTCAAAGGCCTCGCTGATCACGTGCTCCAGCCGTTCCGCTTCCTGGTGGACCTCTTCCCAACCGTAACCAAGGGCCTGGTGGAGGTAGGCCTCGAGGAGCCGGTGGTGCCTTAGGACCTCCAGGGCGATCCGCCGCCCGGGCTCGGTGAGCCGGGCTCCCTGGTAGGGGGCATGCTCCACCAGGCCCAAGGCGGTGAGCTTCTTGAGCATCTCCGTCACCGAGGGGGGTTTAACCCCCAAGCGCTCGGCAAGCGCCTGGGTGGGCACCGGACCTTGCCTCTCCGCCTCCAGGAGGAAGAGCTGCTTCAGGTAGTCCTCCTGGGCCTCGGACAGGGGAGGGCGCGCCATCCCCCTCAAGGTAGCATGAAACCCTAGGGGTTAAAGGAGCTTCTTGGTCCAGGGAGGAGGCCCTAGGCCCAGGAGGCCTTTAAGTCCCAGGGCTGCCTCCACGCCCTGGGTGCCGTAGTTATTGTTGAAAATGACGAAAACCGTCTCGGCCTTCTCCGCAAGGGTCAGGGTGGCCTGGGCCAGGTCCTGAAGCTCCTCTTCCGAGTAACGCCAGTTGAAGCGCTCGTAGGGCTTTTGGTGCGGGCCTTTCCAGGACTCTGCGTTTCTTCCGTGGCATCGGAGCACCGCCACGGGGTGGGTGGGTTCCAGGACCCGGGGTGGGGCCTCGGGATGGGGTGGGGCATCCACGCTCACGTGGATGAGGCCAAGCCGCTCAAGCTCCTTCTTCACAAACCCCCAGGCCACATACCACCTGGGGTTGCGGAACTCCACCGCTACAAAGTAGCCCCTTGTCCTTTCCGCTAGGTGCTCCAGGTACTGGAAGCTTCGGGGCTTGGGTTCAGTCCAGGGCGGAAGGCCGAAGTGCAGGTACCCCAGCTTGCCGGCCTCCCTTAAGGGGGTGATGGCGGCGAAGAAGCGGTTCCAGGCTTCCTCTAGAACCTCTTGGGGGATTTCCCGCTGGGCCAGGTGGCCTTCGGTTTTGGGGAGAAGGGAGCGAAGGTCCTTGGGAAGGGTGGTGGCCTCGAGGCCGTGCCCGGTGAAGGCGGAAAATGCCTTCACGTGGAAGAGAAAGCCCGCTGGGGTCCTCTCTGCCCATTTCGCCACCACCTCCCGCCGGGGTAGGGCGTAGAAGGTGCTGTCCACCTCCACGGTGTCAAAGTGCTCCGCGTAGTAGCGGAGGCGCTTCTCGGGATGGTGGCGTACCTCGGGAGGATACCACCCGGAGGCGAGGAGGGTTTCGTCCGTCCAGCTGGCGGTACCCACCCGGATCTCTCCCATGCCCTCATGGTGGCAGGGGTGGGGGTTTTAGACAAGCGCTTACCCCGCCTTGGCTGCGGCCCTCTCCGCTTGGCGGGCCAGGGGAAGGAGCTCGTGGGCTAGGGCTTCTAAGGCCCCGGGCTTCAACCTCTACGTCCTGAACAACGGCATCCAGTGGCGGGCCATGCCTCATGACTTACCCCACCGGTCCACGGTCTACCCCTACTTTCGCAAGTGGCAGAAGGAGGGGGTCTGGGAGCGGGTGGCCCAGACCCTGGTCCGCCTTGACCGGGAGCGGGAGGGGCGGTATGCCTCTCCAAGCGCCCTGGCGATGGATAGCCAGTCGGTGAAGACGGGAAAAAGGGGGCCCCGGGGACGTCAGCCCAGCGGGCTACCTTGTCGACGGGGGGAAGAAGGTTAAAGGGAGCAAGCTTTGTCTAGGGAAGCCATGGGAAAATGAGCCCATGGAGCCCCTTTGGCCAAGGCCTAAAGTGGTGGTGAGCGCCTGCTTGGGCTTTGCCGCCGTGCGCTACTCGGGGGAACTGATACCAGATCGGATTGTGGCTGCCTTGCGGGAGCATGTGGACTTCATCCCCGTGTGCCCGGAAGTGGAGATCGGCCTAGGGGTGCCGAGGCCCACGGTGCGCCTGGTGCGGGTGGGGGAGGGGGTGCGCATGGTTCAGCCCCAGACGGGCGAGGACCTCACGGGGAGAATGCAGGCATTCAGCCAGAGGTTTCTCGCCTCCTTGGGCCAGGTGGAGGGGTTCATCCTGAAAAACCGTTCCCCCTCCTGCGCCCTCAAAGACGCCAAGGTCTACGCTCACGCTGTGGGCGGCGGGGTGGTAGGCAAAGGGGCTGGCCTCTTCGCCCAAGCGGTGGAAAGGGCCTTCCCCCTCCTCCCCAAGGAGGATGAGGGCAGGCTGACCAACGCCCGCCTCCGGGCCCACTTCCTCACCCGCATCTTCGCCTTGGCCCGGCTTAGGGCGGTGGAGGACCTCCCTGGCCTTATGGCCTTCCACGCCCGCTACAAACTTCTCCTACACGCCCACCATCAGGCGGCGGCTCGGGCTTTGGGCCGGCTCCTGGCGGAGGGGAAGGGCAGGCCCTTTGTGGCGTTGCGCCGGGCGTACGAGGAGGGGTTCTTGCAGGCCACCCGCCTTCCCTTCCGCCTGCCCTCCATGGCGGATGCCCTCCTCCACGCCTTTGGCCACTTTAAAGGGGTTCTTTCGCCTAAGGAAAAGGCCCATTTCCTGGACCTTCTCGCGGATTTCCGGGAGGAAAGGGTGCCCCTCGAGGCCCCCCTGGCCCTCCTCCGGTCCTGGGCCCTGCGGCAGGGGGAGGAGTACCTGGAGGGCCAGGCCCTCTTTGAGCCCTACCCCAGGGGCCTCATGGAGGCTAGAAGCTCCTGACAAGTGCCCGTGCATAGGGGGTGCCCTACCGGCAAGGGCGGATGCGGCTTGCCCATGGCTTTTTGGGCCTCGTTGGCGCGCAAGCCCCAACGGGGTACTTGAGCGGTTATGCATGAACCCCGCTGCACCCTCGAGGCCGAGCGGATCACCCTCCTCGGGTGGTCCCCGTTGGGCCCGGAGCCCCCAGGGGGTAGTCGGGCTCAATCCGCCCCCGGGCCTCCTTAGGGGTCTTGGCCCCGATGGCGAAGAGGGCGGTGCGCATCTCCTTCAGGTAATCCTCCAGGAAGGCGGCCACGGCCTTTGGGCCCTCCAGGGCCGGCTTCAGGAGAGGCCTTGCCACCGCCACCAGGTCGGCCCCCAGGGCCAGGGCCTTCACCGCCTCCGTGCCCGTGTAGATCCCCCCGGAGGCGATGAGGGGTACCTCGTGGAGGACCTCCCGCACCTCCAGGATGGCCCTTGCTGTGGGAAGGCCGATCTCGCAAAGCTCCGGGTGGCGCACTTCCCCATAGCGGACCCATTCCTCCACCCTTGCCCAGCTCGTCCCCCCAGCCCCGGCCACGTCCACCGCCGCCAGGGGAAGCCCCCTTAGGGCTAAGGCGGCTTCCCGGGAAAGGCCGTGCCCTACCTCCTTCACCAGCACGGGGAAGGGGAGGGGAAGGAGGGCTTGCAGGCGTTCCAGAAGCCCCCGGAAGTCCGTGTCCCCCCCTTGCACCGCCTCCTGCAGGGGGTTCACGTGCAGGGCCAGGGCGTCGGCTTCCAGCATCTCCACCAGCCGCAGAAGGTTGTCCCGCCCGTAGCACCGGAGCTGGGCCAGGCCCAGGTTGGCGATGAGGAGTACCTTCGGGGCCACCTTGCGCACCCGGAAGCTCCTTAGGGCCTCGGGCCTTTCCAGGACGATGCGCCCTGAGCCCAGCATCATCCCCACCCCCAGGGCCTCGGCCGCCTCGGCCAGGGCCAGGTTGATCCTCTCGCCCATAGCCTCCCCCCCGGTCATGGCCCCGATCAGGAAGGGGGCCTTCAGGACCTTGCCCAAAAAGGGGGTGGTGAGGTCCACCTCGGCAAGGGCCAGGCCCGCCAGGGCCTGGTAGCGGAGGCGGTAGCGCTCCAGGCCGGTGGTGGTCCGCTGGTAGGCCACCTCCCCGTGGAGGCAGGCCTCGAGGTGCTTCCGCTTCCTTGCCAGGGTGCTCACGCCCGGGCCTCCAGGAGGGCCCTTGGGGCCCGCTCCAGGCCCAGGTCGTGGGCGATGAGCCTGGCGGTCATCTTGGCGGACATCATCACGCTGGGCAGACCCGCCCCTGGCTGGTAGCTTTGGCCCACTAGGTAGAGGCCCCTGACGTCCTCCGAGCGGTTCCTGGGCCGGAAGGAGGCGGTCTGCCAAAGGACGGGCTCGGGGCCAAAGGCGTTGCCCAGGTGGCTGTTGAGGGTCCACTGGAAGTAGTCGGGGGTGACGAAGTGGGTGTAGACCAGGCGGTCCATGAGCCCGGGCAGGTAGCCCGCCTCGTCCAGGTAGCGAAGGGCCTTCTCCAGGTACCTGGGGCCTAGCGCCCGCCAGTCCAGGCCGCTTCCGTTGTGGGGCACGGGCACCAGGGTGTAGGCGGCATGATGCCCTGGGGGGGCCAGGGAGGGGTCGGTGAGGGTGGGCAGGTGGAGGTAGTGGGCAAAGTCCTCGGGGAGGACCTTTCGCCCGAAGATGTCCTTGAGTAGGTCCTCGTACCGCTCCGAGAGGAGGACGTTGTGGTGGCGGAGCCGCTCTCCCTCGTCCCCCCGGGCCTGGAAGCCGAAGTAGGCCACGAAGAGGCTCATGGAAAGCCGGGTGCGCTTTAGGCGCCAGTCCCCATGCCAAAAGCGGTCTTCCGGGGCCAGGAGCTCCCCGTAGGTGTGCACGTAGTCGGCGTTGGAGACCACCAGGTCAGCGTCCAGGCGCTCGCCGTTTTCCAGGACCACCCCCACCGCCTTGCCCTTCCGGGTGAGGATGCGGCGCACGGGAGCCTCGTAGCGGATCCTTCCCCCCAGCTCCTCCAGCTTGCGCACCAAGCCCCGCACCAGGGCCCCCGTGCCCCCCATGGCGAAGTGCACCCCCCAGTTCCGCTCCACGAAGTGGATCATGGCGTAGATGGCGGGGACCGCAAGGGGGTTGCCGCCGATGAGGAGGCTTTCAAAGGAGAAGACCCGGCGCATCTTGGGGTTTTGGAAGTACTTCTTCACGAAGGTGAAAAGGGGGCGGACCGCATCCAGCCTGAGGAGGTCAGGGGCCACCTTGAGAAGGTCCAGGAGGCTTCCAAAGTGGGTGAAGCCCAGCTCCAAGAAGCCCCGTTGGAAGATGGCCCGGGCCGCCTCTTCAAAACGGAGGTAGCCCTCCAGGTCCTCCGGGGCCAGGCGGCGGATCTCCCCTAGGAGGTGCTCCCGGTCGTCCTTGTAGTCAAAGTGGGTGCCGTCGGGGAAGTGAATGCGGTAGAAGGGGTCCAGGGGGACAAGCCTCACGTAGCGGGTGGTGTGGGTGAGGCCCTCTTCCTCTGGGAAATCAGGGTAAAGCCTAGGGTCCCCCGGGCGGGTGGCGAAGAGGTCCTCCAGGAAAGGGGGCACGGTGATCACCGTAGGGCCCATGTCAAAGGTAAAGCCCTCCGCCCGGTGTACCCGGGCCCTACCCCCGGGGTCGTCCAGTTTCTCCAAGACCAGGACCTCGAGGCCCATGGCCGCCAGGCGTATGGCGACGGAAAGCCCGCCCACCCCGCTTCCGATGACGATAGCCCGCATGGGCAGGAGTTTACCCGGAAGGGCGGAAGGAGAAGTTGGGCCGGGCCCACACTGCTAAAGGACCCGCCCCTTCCAGCGCTTGCCCGGTAGGAGGGCCCGCAGGTACGCGGGGAGGAGGACGACTGGGGCAAGGGGGGTGAGGAGGGCGGGCCAGAGGGGGCCCCCCAGGGCCGCTTGCACCAGAAGCCTCTCCGCGAGGCCCAAAAGCCCCAGCTCCAAGCGGCCAAAAAGCCAGGGAAGGGTGTAGAGGGAGAGGTGGTAGAAGGCGCTTCCCAAAAGGACTACGGGGTTCTTGAGGTGAATCTCCAGAAAGTTTTTGCCAAAGCCCTCCACCACCTCCCGGTAGCCCCGGTACATCTCCGCGGCGAAGAGGTTCGTGCCCAGGGCCAGGCGGAACCGCCCCGCCCTCCGGCCTAGGGCCACGTCCTCCAGCACCTCTGCCCGCACCGCCTGGTGCCCTCCAAGGGCGAAGTAGGCCTCCCGGCGGAAGGCCAGCACCTGGCCGTTGGCCACCCTTAGGGCCTCGAGGAGGGGATGGGGCAGAAAGGAGAAAAAGCCCCCCATCACAAAGGGTACCGTAGCCGTCACCAAGGCCCCCCGGGCCTCCTGCTGGGGCAAGGCGGAGAGGAGGTCTACCCCCTCCAGGGCCTGCAAAAGCCCTCCTAGGGCCCCCTTTTCCCAGCGCACGTCCGCGTCGGTGAAGACCAGGACCTCTCCCCGGGCTTCCTGGGCCAGTTGCCAGCAGGCCCAGTTCTTCCCGGTCCATCCTGAGGGAAGGGGTTTGCCCTTTAGGAGGCGGAAGCCCGGGTAGCCCCTTCCCAGCTCCAGGGCCACCTCCGCGGTGCCGTCCTCCGAGCCGTCGTCCAGGACCAGGACCTCCAGGGCCCCCTGCTGCAGGAGGCTGGGGAGGGTGCGCCTCAGGTTTTCCGCCTCGTTGCGGGCGGGGACCAGGAGGGAGGCGCTGGGCCGCTTGGGGGTAGGCGCGGGCGTGAGCCGGGGAAAGCGCGAAAGGTTGTAGAAAAGGGACAAGAGGCGGAGGAGCAGGAAGAGGAACACCCCGAAGAAAAAGTCGCTTGGGGGGTTCATAGCCGCTTCACAGCCTCCACCAGGGGGCGTACCCGCTCCTCCAGGCTCCGCCGCCCCCGGAGGACCTCCCGGAAGCCCTCGGGGAGCGCCCTAGGGTGGGTTTGCGCCAGCAGGCGGTCCAGCTCGGCCAGGAGGCCCGCCAGGGCCCTTTCCAGATCCCCCTCCGGGGGAAGGGGCTTTCCCACCCACACGAAGGCTTCGGGGTGCTCAAAGCCCCGCAGGGCTACCCGGCAGGCCACGGGGAGGAGGGGTACCCCGGCCTTGGCGGAGAGCCAGGCCGCCCCAGGGCGTAAGGGGCCCAGGGGGCCGGGGTAGCGCATGGTCCCTTCGGGGAAGACCGCCACCCACTCGCCCTTGGCGAGGCGCCGCAGGGCTTCCCGCACCCGTCCCGCCTCGAGGGCCCCTGCCAGGACCAGGACGGGGAAGGCCCTCAGGTTTTCCTCCGCCACCAAGAGGCTCAAGGGGCGGCGGTGGTGCTTTCCCAAAAACCAGACCAGGTGGCCGTCAAAGTGGCTGTGGTGGTTCATGGCCAGGACCAGGGGACCGGGCGGCACCTCCCCCCGCAGATAGACCCCCCGGAGGCTCCCCCTTAAGGAAGCCTGGAGCATTCCCTCCACCAGGGCCTTAAGCAGACAGGGGAACGGGCGCTTTGGGTCCAGCCTCATCGCAGGCGCCTCAGGGCCTCGGGGTGCCAGGCCAGGAGCAGGCCCTGCACCACCGCCAGGTTGGTGAAGAGGAAGAAGGCCATCTCCTCCAGGGGCAGGCCCCAGGCCTTTACCCCCAGGGTATGGGCCTCGGAGATCCACCAAATTTCTTCGAGGGTGATGGCCCAGAAGTCGGCGAGCCAGAGGTAGAGGGTGGGGAGAGCCGTTCCAAGGAAGAAGGGCTTCCGCCAGGCCCAGAGCAGATCCCCCCCGAAGGCCCACTGGAGGACGAAGACCGGGGCGAAGTAGGCCAGGATGAGGCCCAGGTAGAGGTAGCGGCCCTCCAGGGCCACGAGCAGTACGCCCAAGGCGGCCAGGAGGAGCCATAGCCCACCCCCCACCACCCGGGCAAGGCCCGGGCCCGGGCTTGGGGGCTCCCCCGCGAGGCGGAGGAGGAGGGCCCCGGTGAGGAGGGGCTGGAGGAGGAGGGCCCCGGTGAGGAGGGGCTGGAGGAGGAAGAAAAGGTACTCCTCCAAGGGCACGTACCCGATGCGGAGGAGCACCCGCCCCTCGGGGTAGCCCCAGACCCCCTTCCAGACCAGGTAGTTGTCCCAGGGGGTGGTGTAGAGGAGGGCGATGAGGGGCATGAGGAGGTAGGCCCAAAGCCTTGGGGCTTTGGGCCGGGCCCAGAGGAGGAGCAGGGCCAAGGGGGGAAGGAGGAGGATGAGGTGGAACCCCAGGTAGGTCATGCGGCCTCCAGGGTGGCCCAAAGCCCCCCCTCGGGCCGTAAGGTTACTCCGGCGTGAACCTTAGGCGTGGGCAAAGGAGAGAGCCGGAAGCGGCGGAAGAAGGCCATGAGAGCCACGGGGCCTTCTAAGAGGGCGAAGTCCCGCCCCAGGCAGAGCCGCCTTCCCAGGCCGAAGGGGAAGTAGTGCCCGGAAGGGGTGCCCCGTCCTTCCAGGAAACGCTCGGGGCGGAAGGCCTCGCCCTGGGGAAAGTGGAGCCGGTGGGTCACGTAGGGGGAGAGGACCACCGTGGTGCCCGGGGGGACCTCTTCGTTCCCCAGGTTCAGGGGGGCCTCTGCCTTGCGGGTGAGGATCCAGGCAGGGGGGTAAAGCCTCAGAGCTTCCTGGAAGGCGGCCAGGGCGTGGGCCTCGCTTTCCGCCACCTTCTCCTGCCAGTCCGGCCTGTGGGAGAGGAGGTAGAGGCTCCAGGTGAGGGCGCTAGCGGTGGTTTCGTGCCCCGCCACCAGGAGGGTTTTGGCCTCGGCCAGGGCCCTTTCCCGGGGGAGAGCGGAGAGGGGGGGCTCGGAAAGTAGGGGGAGGGCCGCTTCCTCCAGGGCCCTTCTGTGTTGATGGAAGCGCCACTCTGCCAGGAGGTCCAGCCGGGAGAAGGGGTTTTGCATCCGCTCCACGATCCGCTCCAGGGCGGAGAGGGCCAACTCGGCAATCCGCTCGGGTAGGGCTTTTCCCCAAAGGGCCCGGCCCAGGAAGCGCAGGGAAAGGGCCAGCATGGCGTGGTCCAGCTCCCGCCGTTCCCTGGGGCGCCAGGAGGAGAAAAAAGCCTCCGCCTCCTCCACCAAGGCTCCCCGGTAGCCCGCCACGCTCCGGGGGAGGAAGGGGTCTTTGAGGGCCTTGCGGGCCCTTTGGTAGGCTTCCCCCCAGTCGGTGAGGAGGCCCCGCCCCGTAAGCCGGGAAAGCTCCTGGTACTGGAAGGTGGCCTTGTGGTCGGTGGCGTGGAGCACCTTTTCCACTCCTTGGGGGTCGAAGACCAGGTGGAGGGGCATCCCTGGAAGGGGCAGGTGCAGCCGGGGGTGGGCCCGGCCCCAGGCCAAGAGGGTAGAGAGGGGGTCTTCCCGGAGCCGCCTTAGGTCGGGCAGGGCTTTTTTGAGGTTCAAGGTGGCGGTCATGGGGCCATCTTAGCGGCGGATGAGGGGGCAGTAGCCCGTGCGGGCCATGAGGAAGGCCAGGAGGGCTAGGCCCAGGAAGAGGATCTTTTCTTCCCGGAAAAGGGCCAGAAGGAGGAAGAGGGCCACCAGGCCGTGGCGCACAAAGGCGATGGCCCGAAGGGCCTTTTGGGAATCGCGCACCTGGAACATGGGCTGAGTCTACTCTATCCAGATTCCCAAGAGGTGTAGCCCCGCCTACCCTCGGGTTAGCCGCTGGACCAGCTCCAGGTAGCGCCTGCGGGCCTCGAGGAGGTCCACCACGGGATCCTGGGGTTCATAGGAGGGGTACTCCGGCGCCCAGCGGCGGAGCCAGTCCCCTTCGGGGTCGTGCCGCCGCCCCTGCTCCACCAGGTTGAACACCCGGAAGTAGGGGGCGGCGTCCACCCCAAGGCCTCCCGCCCACTGCCAGCCCTGGAGGTTCTGCGGGGTATCCCCGTCCAGGAGGAGGTTCTTGAAGAGGGCCTCCGCCTTCTGCCAAGGGAGGAGGAGGTACTTCACCGCAAACTGGGCCACTGCCATTCGGGCCCGGTTGGAGAGGAAGCCGGTGGCGTGGAGCTCCCGCATGGCGGCGTCCACCAGGGGCACCCCCGTCTTGCCCCAGTACCAGGCGGAAAGGAGTTCCTCATCCTCCTGCCAGGGCAGCGAGGCGAAGCGCGGATCCAGGGGGTGTTCCCGCATCCTAGGGAAGTGGTAAAGGAGGTGGTAGGAAAAGTCCCGCCAGAGGAGCTCCGCCACCCACTTCCTGGCCCCCTCCCCGCCCCGCTTGAGGGCCTCCCAGGCGGCCTGGCGGGGGGAGAGGACCCCCAGGGTGAAGTAGGGGGAAAGCCGTGAGCCCCCCGCCCCGTCCAGCCGGTCCCGCTCCCGGTGGTAGCGGGAAAGCCCTTCCTCCAAGAAGCGTTCAAGACGCCTCCAGGCCGCCTCCTCCCCCGGCTCGGGCAGGGGGATGTCAGGAGTCTCCCCCGGCACCTCCCCTTCCTCCGGGGCTTGGGGCAGGGCGTCTGGGGCGGGTAGGGGTGGATCCACCCCCAGGAAGTGGCGGCTAAAGGGGGTGTAGACCCGGTAGGCCTTGGGGAGGTCGGGGGGGACGAGGTGGGGGGCGGGGAGGAGATGGAGGGGGACAAGCAGGGATTCCCGCACCCGTTCGTCCCGGTAGCGCCCATAGGGGGTGTAGCTCCTAAGGGCGTAGACCCCCTTGGCCCTAAGGGCCTGGGCCGCCTCGGGCACCTTTTCCCAGGGGGGGCCCTGGAGCACCCAAAGGGCCCCGCCCCGCTCCCGGTAGGCCCGCCTCAGGGCCCGCACGTTGGCCAGGAACCAGGCCCGCCTCCTTGGGCTCGCTTGGGCAAGGTTGTTGGGGTCCAGCACCACGAGGCCGACCGCCGGGCCCTGGGCTAGGGCCTCGAGGAGGGCCGGGTGGTCGGCAAGCCGCAAATTCCCCTTGTGCCAAACCAGGTACACGGAACGAGTCTACGGGCAGAGGGCTCAGGCTTCCGTAGCCGGAAGCCCCTTTTGGGAGAGGCGAAAGGCCCGCGGAAGGAGGCGCAGGCGCTCCCAACCCTTGAGGTGAGCCCGTTGGTTGAGGTTGTCGTAGCCCATGAGCCTGAGCTTGTCCAGAATGCCTTGGTACTGCAAGGCGGCGAGGGCGATGGCCGCCCGGCCCACCCGCAGGCCTGTGAGGCCCTGCAATCCCTCGTGGTAAAGCCTTCGGGCCCGGCCCTCCAGGTGGGCCATGAGGGCCCGGTACTCCGGGGTGATCCTCCCCGCGTGCAGGTGGGCCAGGTGGACACCGTAGCGCTCCAGGAGTTCCCCGGGCAGGTAGACCCGGTCCCTTCCCAGATCCTCCCCCACGTCCCGCAGGATGTTGGTGAGCTGCATGGCCTGGCCAAGGAGGATGGCCTTCTCCTCCACCTCCTTGCTCCCTCCCGCGATGGGGGCGATCATCCGCCCCACGGTACCCGCCACCTGGTAGCAGTAGGTGAGGAGCTCGGCCTCCGTTTGCAGGCGCACGGGGCCCAGGTCCCGCTCAAAGCCCTGGCGCATGTCCCAGAAAGCCTCCTGGGGAATGGGCCAGCGCTCCAGGGCCCAGGCCAGGCCTTTTTCCCATTCCTCCTTGGGAAGCCCCCGGTAGGCCCGTTCCACCCCCCGCCACCAGGCTTCCAGGGCCTCCTGGCCTCCTTGGGGCCCGTCCACCGCCTCGTCGCCCAGGCGGCAGGCGGCGTACACCGCCCAGGCGCCCTTGCGCTCCGTGGGGGGGAAGAGGAGGCTTCCCAGGTAAAAGGTGGTGGAGTGCCGGCGGATAAGGCCCGATAGGGATTTCCAGTCGGGATCCATCTTTACACCAGGCTAGCCCTTGGCCCGTGAAGGAGTTTTGTCCCGCACACATTTTAAACCTGTACATAAGCTTGACAAAAGTTGGCCGACCGGCTAGCCTAGAGGTATGACCCGCTCCGGGGTGTACACCATCTCCGAGGTGGAGGCCCTGACCGGTTTTTCCGCCGAGGTGCTCAGGCAGTGGGAGAGGCGTTACGGCTTCCCCAAGCCGGAGAGAACCCCGGGTGGCCATCGCCTGTACCGGGCGGAAGACGTGGAGGCCCTCAAGGTCATCCGCCGTTGGTTGGACGAGGGGGCTACCCCCCAGGCAGCCATCCGCCGTCTCCTGTCCCAGGAGGCACGGCCGGGGGAGCTTCCCCAGGAGCTCCTTGCCGCCCTTTTGGCGGCAGACCTTTCCCGTGCAGAAGCCTTATTCCGCCGATCCGTGAAACTTTTGGGGCCCGAAGGGGCTTTGCGCGGGGTCTTGGTGCCGGTTTTGCGGGAGGTGGGGGAGGGCTGGCACCGGGGGGAGGTCAGTGTGGCCCAAGAGCACCTGGCCACCCAGTTTCTCCGCTCCCGCCTGCAGGAACTCCTGGACCTGGCCGGCTACCCCCGGGGGGCGCCCATCCTGGTCACCACCCCCCCGGGGGAACGGCATGAGCTCGGGGCTATGCTCGCCGCCTACTACCTGCGCCGCCGGGGGTTTCCCGCCTTGTACCTGGGGCCCGACACGCCCCTTTCCGACCTCGAGGCCCTTGCCCGGGAACTGGGGGCGCGGACCGTGGTGCTTTCCGCCCTCCTCCCGGATACCCTTAAGGCCCTTCCCGAGGGTTCCCTAAAAGGCCTTGCCCCCAGGGTGTTCCTGGGGGGGCAAGGGGCGGACCCGGAGACGGCCCGGCGCCTAGGGGCGACCTACGCGTCGGACCTAGAGGCTTTGCCCCAGGCATTGGAGGAGGAGGCATGAAGAGGCTAAATCGCAAGGAGGCGGTCTTCTTGGCCGGTGACCGGGTGGACACCCTGTACCGATTGCAGTCGGGCCTGGTGCGCATTGTGGAGCTCCTTCCTGATGGGCGCACCCTCACCTTGCGCCACGTCTTGCCCGGGGATTATTTCGGCGAGGAGGCCCTAGAGGGCCGGCGCTATCGCTATGCCGCCGAGGCCATGACCGAGGCGGTGGTGGAGGGATTGGATCCCAAAGGGATGAACCATGAGGCCCTGCACCAGGTGGCCCGTAACCTGGCCCGGCAGATGCGGCGGGTGCAGGCCTATGAGGCCCACCTCCAGTCGGGGGAGCTCAGGGCCCGGATTGCCCGGTACCTTCTGTTTCTGGCGGACACCCCTGCTTCCTTTAGGGATGAACAGGGCCTTTTCGTCACCGTTTCCCACGAGGAAATTGCCGATGCCACCGCCTCCACCCGGGAGTCGGTGTCCAAGATTCTTTCCGACCTGCGGTACGAGGGCCTGATCGCCACCGCCTACCGCAAGGTCTACCTTCTGAACCTGAAGGGCTTGGAGGAGGAGGCCCAGGGGATCCTCGAGGCGGCCTAGATGCGGGTCTTGGTGGTGGGGGGAACAGGGTTCGTGGGCCGGCACCTGGTGGCCCGGCTCGTGCAACGGGGCCACACCCCCTTGGTCCTTTCCCGCACCCCTAGGGACCTTCCCCAGGGAGCGGTCCATATCCCTGGGGACATTACCCGGGAGGTGCCGGCCCTGGAGGGGGTGGAGGCCGCCATCTACCTGGCGGGGATCATCCGGGAAAGGGGCCAGACCTTCCGCCAGGTTCATGTGGAAGGGGTGGGAAACCTCCTTCAAGGTTTAAGGCAAGCCGGGGTGAACCGCATCCTTCACATGTCCGCCTTAGGGGCCAGACGGGGCACGGGTAGCCGCTACTACGAAACCAAGGCGGAGGCCGAGGAACTGGTGCGGGGTAGCGGCCTGAGCTACGCTATTTTCCGCCCTAGCCTCATCTTCGGCCCCGGGGACGAGTTCTTTGGCCAGGTCCTGAGGGGCTTGGTCTGCGGGCCCTGGCCTTTCGTGCCCCTGATTGGGGATGGAAGCTTTCGCTTTCGCCCCGTCTACGTGGGGGATGTGGCCGAGGTCTTCGCCCAGGCATTGGAGAGGGGCCTCGAGGGCACCTTTGACCTGGTGGGGCCAAGGGAGTACACCTTCCGGGAGCTTTTAGGGCTTTGCATGGGGGTTGTGGGCCGGAGGAAACCCTTTCTCCCCATACCCCTTCGGCTGATGGACCTGGCCGTACCCCTCCTGTCCCGCCTGCCCTTTGCCCCCATCACCCAGGATCAGTACCTCATGCTGAAGGAGGGGAACACCGCTCCCTTTCCGGAAGCCCTAAAGGACCTCCTCCCGGCGCCTAAGGCCCTGGAGGAGGTCCTTCCCACCTACCTCAAGTGCTAGGCAGGCCCTTTCCCGCCCTGCCTTCGTTCTCCAGGCGGCAGGCGGGCCTAAACCGCACCCCCAGGGCTGTGCCCAGGAGGGCGAAGACCCCCCAAAGGGGACCGTGGAGGCTGAAGGAGGCAGTGCCCCCTAGGTAGGCTCCGATGTTGCAACCCCCTGCCAGCCGGGCTCCGTAGCCCATGAGCACCCCTCCCAGGAAGACCCCCAGGTGGGTGGTCCAGGGGATGCGGCGCAGGTCCTGAAGCTTAAAGGCCCCGCCCAGGGTGGCTCCCAGGAAGGCTCCCAGGAAGACCCCGAAGTTGGTCACGCTGGTGGGGTCTTTCAGGATGCTCTGCTCTAGCTTTTCAGCGAAGGCGGGGTTGTTGAAGAGGGCCCAATCCATCACCGGGATCCCCAAAAGTTGGGCCAGCTTGCCTCCCCAAAGGGCGAAGGCCGCTGTTACCCCCCAGGGGCGGCCCAGTAATAGGAGGATAAGGAGGCTTCCTAAGGCTAAGACTGCGGCACCTCCCACCAGGCTCCAAGGGCCGAGGAGGGGGTGGGTGGCTTCCCGTTGCCAGAGAGGTACCACCTGGCCCGTGCGCCTTTTTTCCACTCGGGAAACCAGAAGGTAGAGGAAGGCCAAAAGGCCTATCCAGAGGAGAAGGCCCGGGTAGGGGGAGGAAAACCAGGTGAGGGCACTACCTGGGTCCCAGGCGGGAAGGGCTTGCCAGTAAGGAAGGTGGTAGACCCCCAGCAAAGAGCCCACCATGAAGCCCAAGAGGACCAAAATCCCCCGGCTGTCCCCGCTTCCCGTGTGGTAGAGGGTACCGGAGGCGCACCCGTCCCCAAGCTGCATGCCGATACCGAAAAGGAAAGCCCCCACGGCGAGGGCGATCCCGACGGGTACCACAAACCCCTGCACCGCCTGGCCAAAGGCTTCCCCTTGGACCAGGAAGGGGAAGAAAAGCAGGCTGGTGAGGGCAAAGAGGAGAAAGTGGACCCTCAATAAGCGGCTTTCTCCCGTGAGGAGGAAACGCCGGAACCCCGAGGCGAAGCCAAACTTGGCGTGAAAAAGGGCTAGTCCTAGGAGGATGGCTACCCAGAAGGCCAGGACCAGCCTGACACCGGAAGCTAGCCAAACGGCGTAGGAAAGACCCAGGGTCGCCAGGAGAAAAAGACCGAGATAAACGAGACAAAGGGGTTGGGTGGGTTGCGGCCGGTTCATGCCCTTTATGATACCTATGAGCCTGTAAAAGTCAAGGGTATCTATACCGCGATAAAGCATTGGGCCTGGAAGGGGATTCCAGGCCCGAGGGGTGGAGTCCTTATACCCCTTCCTCATNAGGGGGGGGTGGGGTGGTATTAGAAGACGAAGTCCTCGAGGTACCAGCGCTCGGTCTTCTTATGCTCCTCCTTGGGGTCCATCTTGGACGCATGGGCCAGGAGGACGATTAGCTTTTTCCCCGGGGTGATCTCCACGTCGGTGGCTTCCCCGGTTTTCAACTTGCGGCTGAACTCCACCACCCAGGTATCGCTCTCGTAGGTGGCCGCAGCGGCCAGGATGGAGTTTTTCCCTCCTTCCTTCTCGTCGGCTACCGGGGCTCCCGTGCGCTTCACCTGGTACGTGTCCAAGGCCACCAGCTTGCCCCCTTCCATATAGAAGAGGTACAGGTCCGCCCCCTTCTTCTTGTCGGTCTTCTCCGGCAGGAAGCCAATGCCGATCCAACCCTTGCTCTTGCCCTCGAGGGCCAAATACAGGGTGTCCCCCACGATGCTCCAGTGCAGGGTGATGCCGCTTTTTTCGTGCTTGAGGCTCTTGGCGTACTCGCCGCTTGCGACCCTGCCGTCCACCTTGGGTGCCTGCGCCAGCGCCGCGCCTAGGGCAAGGACCAGAAGCCAGACCAGAGTTTTTCTCATCGCCTACCCCCTTTTAGTCGCGTACGGTTATCCCCACCACGAAGGCCACTGCCCCCACATGGGTGTGGGCCAAAGCCGCAAGAACCGGGCGGCTTCCCTCAAAAGCTTCCAGGAACCCCTTAAGGCTCCAAAGGCTTACTTCAGCATCCTGGGCATTCCAAAGTAGGTGATAGTAAGCCCCTAGGATGCCTGTGGCCACGGTTACCAGCATCCAGAGTAGAAAGGGGTAGCGAACCCACTTGCCCCGGTGGAAGAACATGAGAAGGGTGAGGGGAAAGCCCACCAGGGACACATAAAAGGGGATCCTGCTCTGCCAACTTTCCGTCCAGTGGTCCAGCACCCAGTGCTCCATGCTGTAGAAAGCAAAGCCCACCAGGGCGATGAGGAGAAAGGTGGACCGCAAGAACTCCAAAAGCCTTTCTTCCTCGGTTTTGGCTTTGATGAGGGCTTCGATCATACCTCACCTCCTACCTGGCCCGGTAGATGGCCAGAAGCCCGGTTACCCCTATGTGGGTAAAGGCCAGGGCCGCCAAGACGGGGCGGCTTCCCGCCACGGCCTCCATGGCAGCCTCAAACTCCCAGGCCACCTCCCCCTCAAAGTTCCAGAGCAAGTGGAAGTAGGCCCCGAGCATACCGGTGAACACCGAAGCCCACATGGTGAGGATGAAGGCCCACCTCACCCAGGGTGTTTTCCGGTCGAAGAGCACCCACAGGGTGAAAATAAACCCTGGGATGGCTACAAAGAAGGGAATCTTACTCTGCCAGCTTTCTGTCCAGTGGTCCAGGAGGAGGAGCTCCACCGGATACATCACCCATCCCACCAAGCACAGAAGGAGCATGACCAGGCGGATGAACTCCAGGGCCCACTGGGTTTGGCTGCGCGCGCTTTGGAAGGCCGGTATCACTGCTCACCTCCTTACCCCTGCCATAAGGCTAACACAGGTATAGAGGGGAAAGATGTCTCCTGGGACTCCCGGCGGGACATCCTTGGGGCGAAGGCTTTCCCGGCTTTCGTGGAGGTTCACCGTGAGGGGCTGCAGCTCAGAAGGAGCGGCCTTCTGTGGCGTGGGCTGCGGTGGGGGTGGCCTGGGGGCTGAGGTAAACCCTTGCCTTCTCGGGAAGCCCCTGCTCCTTCCCCTTGACCTCCACCATCACGTCCGCCGGGCCGGGGAGGGCTTGGAGGAGGGCCTCCCAGTCCTCCTCCGCCACGGCGAAGGCGTGGGCTCCGGGGCGTTTCCTGGGATCCTGGCTCGCCAGGTGCACCTTGGGCCGAGTCCCCCAGGTGAGGAAGGCTAGGCCTAGGGCTTCTTCCAGGGAAAGCTGGCCAGGGTTTAGGGCGTGGTGCAGGGTGTCCACCACCACTGGCACCCCTAAGGCTTCTGCGGCCCTTAGGACCTCCTTTACGCTCCAAAGGCGCTCGTCGTTTTCCAAGGCCAGGAAACGCAGGACCTCCCTCTCCCCTTGCAGGTTGGCTACGAACCGCCGGAGGGCCTTTTCCCGATCCCCGTAGGTTCCGCCCAGGTGCAGGACCAGTACCCCGTCTTCCACCCCCAAGAGCGTCAACACCCGCGCGGAGTAGCGGAGCTCGGCTAGGGAGCGCTCCACCACCCGGGGGTCTGGGCTTCCCGGGTTCACGTACTGCCCGGGGTGGAGGGAGAGCCGCTGGCCTAGGGCTTGCGCCAGGGCCCCAAGCCGCCCGAGCTCCCCCCCGTGGGCCTTGGCCCAGTCGTAGGGGAAGTGGGGATGGGAGGCGAAGGGCACCAGGTGCTGGCCGATGCGGAAGAGGCCGAAGCCCGCCTCCCGGTTCCAGCGGAGGATGCGCTCCAGGTCCTTCAGGTTCTCCGCTACCTTGGCCTGGACCCTCTCCTCCGTAAGGGAGGCCAGGCGGAGGGTGTGGTTGGTGCTGGCCCTAAGGGTCAGGTTCTCGCAGGGGTAGCCCAGGCGGATCATCGGCGTACCCTGGCCTCCAAGTAGACCTCCACCTCGTCCCGTACCTCCAGGAAGAGGAAGCGGGGGCGCTCCAGGTCCCATTCGGGGAAACGGGTGCGGAAGCTCCCGCGGAAAAGCCCGTTGGCCGGGTCTCCCAAGAGCTCTCCCTCCACCCGCACAGGCCGCCGCTTTCCCGCCAGCTCCAGCTCCCCTTCCACCACGAAGCGGTTTCCCTCATGACGGGTCCTCTGGGGATAGAAGCAGGCCTTAGGGTGATCCTTGACCTTAAGGATTTCCAGCGCTTTCTTGTCCCACTCAGGGATGCCTGAGTCCCAGGCAGCCTGTTCCAGGCAGACCTGGCCCGAGGCCCGCTCGCCGTCCCACAGGATCTCTCCCCGGGCGGTGAGGTTCTGACCCTCCCAGCTCCCTAGGGGGTAGAAGCCCCGGTAGCGGGCCTCTCCCTCTACCCGGTAAGGAGCTTGGGCCAGGGCCAAAAGGGGGAGGAGGAAGGGGAGAAGCCGCCTCACGGCCGAAACCTCCAGCGCTCCCCCAGGGTGGCGTAGTCCCGGAAGCCCAGGAAGAGGATAGGCCGCTCTTTAGCCTGGGGGGACCCCTCCGCGTGGACCACGTCCCCCAAGAAGAGGGCGCGGTCCCCTTCCAGGGGTAGCTCCATTACCTCCAGTTCAAAGACCGCCAAAGCCCCTTCCGGCACCTGGGTGTGCCGGAGCTTCCGGGCTGGGCGCAGGTCCACCCCGAGCCTTTCCGCCTTGCGCACCCTACGGCCCGAGAGGTAACCCGAGCGCACCACCCAGTCCCGTTCCTCCCAGGAAAGGAAGGTGAGAGCGGCCTCCCCCAGCTCCCGCAGAAGGATAAGGGTGTGGTTTTCCCGGTCCATGGCGAAGAGGAAGCGGAAGGGCTCTTTGGAAACGGGGGTCCACCAGGCCATGGGCATGAAGTTCTTCCCCACGCACAAGAGGGCCAGGTGCATGGGGTAGAAGAAGGCCCGGTAGGGGGCGCTTTTTCCCGTGGATTTTCTTTCCTCTGTCATGGCCTAAAGCTCCAGGATTTCTGGAGGAGGTTCCCTGAAGACACCTTCCAACACCTGCCTTGCTGCCTCTTCGGGGGCTAGGGCCCCTTTAGGAGGGCCGCCCAGGGGAGCCCAAAGCCCCGTGGCCACCGCCGGGAGGCGTACCAGGACCAGGTGGACCCCTTCCCGCCGCAGTTCCTTGCGGGCGGCCTCCAGGTAGGCCTCGAGGGCCCCCTTGGCCGCAGCGTAAGCAGCGAAGCCCGGCACCCGCACGTAGGCAGGATAAGCTCCAAAGAAGACCGCCCTCGCCCCCGGGCGGAAGCGGGCGTGCTTGAGGGCGAAGGCGGCGGTGAGGAGGTGGGAGCTGAGCGCCCTCTCCAAGAGGTCCCGCCCTATTTCCCGCACCCCTGCCCGGCCCACCTGGCCCACGGCGTGGAGGAGGAGGTCCAGGGGACCCGCCTCCTCCAGGAGCGCCTTGGTCTCCAGCTCGTCCTCGAGGTCCACAGGGAGGGCCTTGCCTCCCACCTCGGCTGCCAGGGCCTGGAGGGGCTCCGCCCGCCGCCCAGAAAGGAGCAGCTCCTCCCCCCGGAGGAGCCGAGAGAGGGCCGTGCCCAGGCCCCCAGTGGCGCCCAGCACCAAAACCCGCATGCCTGAAAACTACACCCTTTCCAAGAGGGGCTTTGTAGCCCAAAGAAACGTGGGCCCGCAAGGGGCCCAAGGGCAGGCCTGCCCCTCTAGGCCTAAGCGGCCTTAATTTCGGCTCCGAAGCCCTCCTCGAGGCTCTTGGCCCGGGCGATGGCGAAGACCAGGAGGCCGTAGATGGGCTTGGCGATTAGGTCGGCCAAGCTGTACCCCAACCGGATGGCCACCTCCTGGGTGGCCCCCCCGGGCAGCCAGCTGGCCTTGGCCCTTTACCCCTTCTTCCGCAACCCCCTGGCGCCCTACATGGCGGCGGTCTTTGCCCTTACCCTGCCCCACGCCTTGGTCATGGAGGCTTGGCTGCGGCGGCCTCCGCCTCTCGCACGATAGCCCGCGCCAGGTCGCTGAAGATACGCCGGTAGAAGGGGTAGAGGAGCCACCAGTAGAGGAGGCCGGTGAGGCCCTTGGGGTCAAAGTAGGCGGTCTGCACCAGCCGGGAACCTCCTCCCTTGGGGAGGGCCTGCCACTCCAGCCAGGCCTTGCCGGGCAGGCGCATCTCCAGCCAGAGGCGCAGAAGCCTTCCCGCCTCCACCCCCTCAAGGGCCCGCTGCAGGGCCAGAAGGTTCTCGCGGCTCCCCTGGACCACCTCCACCCGCCCCGTTCAAGGGGGGCCTTCCAGGCGGGTAAGCTCCCGCACCAGGACCCACACCCGGTGCCCCGCCTCTAAGAGGCGGGGGACGAGCCCCCCACGTACCCCGTGGCCCCGGTGACCAGGGCGTGCATGCCTCTAGCCTAGGGGTTTGGGTCTTGGGGAAGGATGGCCGGGGAAGGGGTTTGCAGCAGGACGATCCCTTCCCGGGCCGCCTCCCCCACCACCCCGATCTCCCCTTGCCGGGCCGCCCATTCCTCCGGGGTAAGGGCCACATACTCCACGTGGCGGAGGGGAAGAGTACGGTGGAGGAGAAGGAGTCTTTCCAGGTAGTCCATGCCCCGAAAGGCAGGGGAGACCACCAGAAGGTCCCAGTCGCTTTCCAGCAGGGCCTCTCCCCGGGCTCGGGAGCCAAACAGCAGAGCCAGGGCGATGGGCAGAGGGGCCTGGGCCAGGGCTTCCCTCAGCTTTTCCCAATGGACCTCTCCGCCCATGTGAGCACCTCCTCCGCCACCCGCAGGCGGGCTTCCGCCTGGGTCCTGCCGTAAAGCCGGGCAGGCAGGGTGCCGGCAGCGTCCGGATAACGGCTCACCGTGTAGTCCGGGGTGACGAGGCGGGCTCCTTCCACCACCCCTTCAGGGGCTCCCAGGGCCTCGGCCAGGGCCAGCAGGTCGTGGGTGCGGGGTAGGGTGCGCAGGCGTTCCACGTGGAGG
>NZ_KZ672966.1 GCF_002964845.1 Thermus tenuipuniceus | reverse complement strand
TCCACGTGCCCAATCGTCCCCACGTTCACGTGAGGCTTCGTACGGATAAACTCGCCCTTGGCCATGGTTCCTCCTTCTTTCTTGCACGCAAAAGCCGCCCTGGGGGCCTTAAGCCCAGGGCAGACAAAAAGATGGAGCTCGCGGCCGGGCTCGAACCGGCGACCTCACCCTTACCAAGGGTGTGCTCTACCTGCTGAGCTACGCGAGCTCGTGGAGCGGGAGACGGGACTCGAACCCGCGACCCTCGGCTTGGGAAGCCGATGCTCTACCAACTGAGCTACTCCCGCATGGGGGTGTGCTGGGCACACCTTTGGTGGGCAGGGCTGGATTCGAACCAGCGAAGGCATGCGCCAACGGTTTTACAGACCGTCCCCTTTGGCCGCTCGGGCACCTGCCCACGCCCGCTTGGAGCCACCCAGGGGAGTTGAACCCCCAACCCCCCGATTACAAGTCGGGTGCTCTGCCTGTTGAGCTAGGGTGGCAGGACGGGGGATAGGACCCTGTCCGAGGGAATAGGCTAGCACACCCACGGGTGAGTGTCAAGATAAAGGCATGCGCATCGTACCTTTTGGCGCCGCTCGGGAGGTCACGGGAAGCTGCCACCTCCTCTTGGCCGAGGGCAGGCGGGTCCTCCTGGACTGCGGCCTGTTCCAGGGGCGCGAGGAGGAGAAGAACCACGCCCCCTTTGGCTTTGACCCCCAGGCGGTGGACGCGGTGGTCCTCACCCACGCCCACCTGGACCACGTGGGCCGTCTGCCCAAGCTTTTCCGGGAGGGGTACAGGGGGCCGGTCTACGCCACCCAGGCCACCTTCTTGTTGATGCAGATCGTCCTCCAGGACGCCCTAAAGGTCATGGAAACCCCCTTTTTCGACGAGGAGGATGTGGAGGAGGCCCTCCGCCACGTCCGCCCCCTGGAGTACGGGGAATGGCTCAGGCTAGGGGACCTTACCCTCACCTTCGGCCAGGCGGGACACCTTCCGGGAAGCGCCTTTGTGGTGGTTCAGGGAGAGGGAAAGACCCTGGTCTACAGCGGGGACCTGGGCAACCGGCAAAAGACCGTCCTCCCCGATCCCTCCCTGCCTCCCAGGGCGGATCTAATCCTCTGCGAGGGCACCTACGGGGACCGGCCCCACCGCTCCTTCGCCGCCACGGTGCAGGAGTTTTTGGAAATCCTGGAACGAACCCTGGGCCAAGGCGGCAAGGTCTTCATCCCCTCCTTTGCCGTGGAGCGCGCCCAGGAAATCCTTTTCCTCCTCTACGAAAACGGCCACCGTCTGCCTGAGGCCCCCATCTACCTGGACTCCCCCATGGCCGAGCGGGTCCTTGACCTCTATCCCCGGCTGGTGCGCTACTTCAGCGAGGAGGTGCAGGCCTACTTCCTGGCGGGGAAGAATCCCTTCCGCCCCCGGGGGCTTCGGCTGGTGGAAAGCGTGGAGGAATCCAAGGCCTTAAACCGCGAGCCCGGCCCCATGGTGATCATCGCGGGAAGCGGCATGCTCACCGGGGGACGGATCCTCCACCACCTGAAGCACGGCCTTTCCGATCCCAGGAACACCCTGGTCTTCGTGGGCTACCAGCCTCGAGGGGGCCTAGGAGCCGAGATCATCCAAAGGCCCGAGCGCATCCACCTCCTGGGGCAGGAGGTACCCCTTAGGGCCAGCGTCCACACCCTGGGCGGCTTCTCGGGGCATGCGGGGCAGGACGAGCTTCTGGACTGGCTGGAAGGGCAACCCCGGGTAGCCCTGGTGCACGGGGAGGAGGAGAAGCTAGGGGAGCTTCAGCGGCTTCTTGCCCAGCGGGGCCAGGCGGCCCACCTGGCCACCTTCGGGGAGGCCCTGGGGGTCTAAGGCTTTGGCTTAAAGCCAAGCCTCTCCAGAACCATGCGGGTGGCCGGGCTTTTGTTGAGGGTGTAAAAGTGCACTCCCTCCACCCCGGCCTCTAAAAGCTCCGCCACCTGGCGGGTGGCGTGTTCCACCCCGATCTCCAGGATGGCCTTGGGATCCTCCTGGTACCTTTCCAGCCTGGAAAGGAGGGGCCCGGGGATGCTGGCCCCGCAGACCTCGGTGAAGCGGCGGAGCTGGGCGTAGCTGGTGATGGGCATGATGCCGGGGAGGATGGGGATTCCTATGCCCACGCGCCGGGCCCTTTCCAGGAAACCGAAGTAGTGGGCGTTGTTGAAGAAAAGCTGGGTGATGGCGAAGTCCAGCCCCGCTTCCACCTTGGCCCGGAAGTGGCGCAGGTCGGCCTCGAGGCTCTCGCTTTCCGGATGCCCCTCGGGGTAGGCGGCCCCGCCCACGGAGAGCCCCTCCCCATAGCGGGCGCGAATATGGGCCACCAGCTCGGCGGCGTAGCGGAAACCCTCGGGATGGGGACGGAAGATCCTCTCCCCTTGGGGCGGATCGCCCCGGAGGGCCAGGATGTTCTCCACCCCCGCCGCCACGAAGCGGTCCAGGACCTCCGCCACCTCCTTCCGGCTTTGCCCGGCCACGGTAAGGTGGGCGAGGGCGTTTAGCTTTAGGCCCAGGATCCGCTCCGCCCAGAGGACGCTCCTTTCCCGGGTGCTCCCCATGGCCCCGTAGGTGATGGAGACGAAGGCGGGCCGGAAGGCCTTGAGCTCCTCCATGGTGCGGAAAAGGGCCCCCTCCCCCTCCGGGGTCTTGGGGGGGAAGAACTCAAAGGAGAAAAGGGGCCCCTTGCGCGCCTTAAGGAGGTCCCGTATTTTCATGCGCTAGAGTGTAGCCCCTCCCCTCCCCCTGGTCAAGGTGGCAAAATAAGGGTATGGTAGAGGTTCCGGAAATCCCCAAGGTGGAAGGCCTGGAGCTTCCCGCCAGGGAAACCGCCTTGATCGTGGTGGACATGCAAAACGACTTCGCCCACCCTCAAGGTGCCCTTTTCGTGCCCGATGCCCCCAAAAGCGTCCCGGCCATCCGGCTTCTTCTGGAAAGGGCGCGTCAGGCAGGGGCAAGGGTGGTCTACACCCAGGACTGGCACCGGGAGGACGACCCCGAGTTCCAGATCTGGCCCCGGCATGCGGTGGCGGGCACCTGGGGGGCGGAGATCCTGGAGGATCTCCGCCCTGAACCGGGGGACTTGATCCTCCAGAAGGTGCGCTACGACGCCTTCTACGGCACCCCCCTGGACCACTACCTGCACCTTTGGGGGGTGAAGAACGTGGTGGTGACGGGCACCGTGGCCAACATCTGCGTGCTCCACACCGCGGGCTCCGCCGCCCTTCGCTGGTACCGGGTGGTCCTCCCGGAGGACGCCACCAGCGCCCTCACCCCCTTTGACCTTCAGGCCGCCTTGCGCCAGATCACCTTCCTCTACCAGGGGAAGGTGACCCGGGCCGAAGGGGTACGCTTTGTTTGAGCTAAGCCCCTTGGCCCAAGCGGCAGGCCAGGGGGAGGTGTTTCTCCTGAAGCGGGCCCAGGACCTGGGTTTCCCCGTGGGGGGAACCTGGGTGGTGGGGCTTTGGGAGGAGTTCGCCCGCCTAAACAACCTTTTCGAGCGCATCGGAAGGCTTTTTCAGGGGGTCTTTGGCGTGCGCATAGACGAGGAGAGGTTGCTGCTGGCGGTGGAGGAGGCAAAGCGGGCGGTGCGGGAAAGCTACCTCCTCCCCGAGCGGTCCGAAATGTTCCTGGAAGTTCTCCAGGGTAGAGGGCCCTTCCTCGTCCGCCGGGAAGGGGAGGGAACCTACCACCTGGCCCGGAACCCACAGGAGGCCCTTTTCGCCCTAAAGCGGGTTTGGGCTGAAGCCTTCCGGGCGGAAGCCATCCTGGAACGCTACCCCACCCTTTTTCCCCCATCCCTGCCCGTCCTGGTGCAGGAGGTGACCACCCTCCCTCCGCCCGAAGGGGGGCTCCTGGAGGACCCCTTCCTCTCCCTGGACCTATCCCAGGCCCTGGGACAAGGGGTGGTCGCCTACACCTGGGAGGGAACCCTTCTTCGGATAGAATCGGTACATGGTGGATAGCCACGTCCACACCCCTCTTTGCGGCCATGCCCAGGGGGCCCCGGGGGAGTACCTGTTTTACACCCGGAAAGCGGGGTTAAAGGGCTTGGTTTTCACCGACCACAGCCCCATGCCCTCCTGGTACGATCCCATGAGCCGCATGCGCCTCGAGGCCCTACCCTTTTACCTCCTGGCCCTGGAGAAAATCCGGGAGGACCACCCGGACCTTTACGTGGGGATCGGCCTCGAGGCCGACTTCCACGAGGGCACGGAGGAGTTCGTGCGGATCCTGCTTAAAGGCTACCCCTTTGACTACGTGATCGGCAGCGTCCACTACCTGGGGGCCTGGCCCCTGGACCATCCCGACCACCAGGAGGAGTACACCTGGCGGGACCTGAAGGGGATTTTCCAAGCCTACTTCCAGGAGGTGGAAAAAGCGGCAAGAAGCGGCCTCTTTCACGCCATCGGCCATCTGGACCTGCCCAAGAAGTTCGGCCACCGTCTTCCGAAGGAAGCCCTGGTGGAGCTGGCCGAACCCGCCCTTAGGGCCATTGCGGAGGAGGGGCTTTTCCTGGACGTGAACACCGCCGGGCTCCGGAACCCGGCCCTGGAGATCTACCCGGCCCCCGCCCTCCTACGGCGGGCCCGGGAGCTCGGGATCGGGGTGGTGCTGGGCTCCGACGCCCACCAGCCCCCCCAGGTGGGGTACGCCTTTAAGGAGACGGTGGATCTTCTCCTCAACCTCGGATACCAAGAGGCCCACTACTTCCAGGGAGGTAGGGCTCAAGCCTACCCCTTGTCCAGGGCCTCGTAGACCCGGTTCCTCAGCGCGCCCAGGTCCAGGTCATCCCGCCGCCCCGAGGCCTTCTCGTAGGCCCGCACCGCCGCTACCAGCCGGGAAAAGGCCTCGGCGCAGGGATCGGGGGCGGGGGCCTCGTACTCCATAAAGGTGACCCGCTCGTAGTCCTCGGCGTACTCCTCCTCCTCCGCCTTCACGCATTCCCAGTAACGGCGCAAGGCCTCCTCCACATCCAGACGGGCTTGCTCCAGAGCCGTCATCCTTCCCTCCCTCCTTTCCGGCTTGGGAACCGCAGGCTCGCCGCGGGGATGGGGCCTTCCTGAAAGCGCTCCTCCCGCCAGGGGTCGCCCCGGAAGTGGTAACCCAGCTTTTCCCAAAACCCCAGCTCCAGATGGTCCAGAAGCTCAATGCCCCGCACCCACTTGGCGCTTTTCCAGGCGTAGAGGTGGGGCACCAAGAGGCGCACCGGCCCACCCCGCTCCAAGGGCAGGGGCTTGTCGAAAAGGGTATGGGCGAGGAGGACATCCTCCCGCAAGAGGTCCTCCAGGAAGAGGTTGGTGGTGTAGCCCCCGTAGCTGTGGACCAAGGCGGCCACCGCCTGGGGCTTGGGCTTGGCCCTCAGCAAAAGGTCCTTAACCCGCACCCCCCGCCAGGCCACATCCAGGCGGCTCCAGCGGGTGACGCAGTGGAAGTCCCGCACCACCTCCACCTGGGGCAGGCGGAGGAGCTCCGGGTAGGTGAGGGTAAAGGACTCCTCCACCAGGCCGAAGAGGGAAAACCGCCACTCCTCGGGGAAAACCCTGGGCTCCTCCCCATAGGTGAGGATGGGGAACCGCTCCGTGACCACCTGGCCCGGGGGAATCCTCTCCATACCTTTAGGCTAGACCAGCCCACGGGGAAAGAAGGCGCCCTGGATCACCGGCTTCGGTAGCAGATGACCTCCACCTTTTCCAGGGTCACCAGCCCCTCCTTCACCATCCCCTCCAAGGCGGGCAGAAAGGCCCGGATCTTCTCCTCGGTGTCCACGATCTCGATCATGACGGGCAGGTCCTCGGAGAGCTGGAGCACCTTGGCGGTGTGGATACGGGAGTGGGCACCAAAGCCCATGAAGCCCTTGAACACCGTAGCCCCGGCCAGGCCTTGGCGCTTGGCCTCGAGGACGATGGCTTCATAGAGGAGCCTCCCCCCATGCCGGTCCGACTCCCCCACGAAGATGCGCAGGAGCTTGGCCTCCCCTTCCAGCTTCATACCCCTAGGCTACCAGGACCCCGCCCAGGCGGTAGCCCAGAAGCACCAGGAAAAGGCCCAGGAAGACGCTGAAAAAGACGTATAAAAAAGCCCTCCACGCCTCGCCGTCCTGGATGAGGGCCAGGGTCTCGTAGCTAAAGGTGGAGAAGGTGGTGAACCCCCCTAACACCCCCACCGCCAGGAAGAGGCGCCCCTCCCCGGACAGGGCCCCCTCCAGGGACAGGCGGATCACCACGCCGATGAGAAAACTGCCCAAAGCGTTGATCAAGAGGGTGCTATAGGGGAAGCTGGGCCCGGTAAGGGCCTGCACCCAGGCCCCAAGCCCGTAGCGCAAGGCGGAGCCCAAGGCCCCGCCCAAGGCCACCAGGAGATACCGCTCCACCCCCAAAGTATATTGGGACCATGAAGCCCAAGACCCTCTCCCCCATCCTCACCGCCAAAGGGGTTCGCCTGGCCATCGCCGTGGGCCGCTTCAACGAGCGGGTAACCAAGCTCCTCCTGGAAGGGGCCCTCGAGGCCTACGCCCGCCTGGGCGGGGACCCCGGCGAGGTTCTCGTGGCCTGGGTGCCGGGCTCCTTTGAGCTCCCCCTGGTGGCCAAGCGCCTGGCCCAGCGCTCGGACGTGGACGCGGTGGTGGCCCTGGGGGCCGTGGTGCGGGGGGAAACCCCCCATTTCGAGTACGTGGCCGCCCAGGCCGCTTCTGGCCTCATGCAGGCCATGCTCCAGACGGAAAAACCCATCGTCTTCGGTGTCCTCACCACCAATACCCCGGAGGAGGCCCAGGAAAGGGCCGGGGGTAAGGCGGGGAACAAGGGAGCCGAGGCGGTGTTCACCGCCATAGAAATGGTGCGCCTTCTGGAGGCTATTTCCCGGTGAAAAGGGCCCGGGCGTAGCGCAGGTGCAGGTAGAGGAAGCAACCCAGGCAGAAGCCGAAGGCCAGGTTAACGAAGGCCAATAGGGCCACCAACAGGGCCAAGGCGTACCCCACCCCCTTGAGCCCAAGGAGGAGAAAGAGGGAGGCAAGCCCCAAAAACACCGCCCCCAGGGTGCGGGCGAAGCGGTGGGGCCTGGGGTCCTCCTCCACCAGCCTGGCCGGGATGCCCAGGGCTCGCTTCAGGACCCCCATCAGATCCCAAGGGGTGTGTTGGCTTACCATGAGGAGGAAGAGGAGATAGACCAGAAGGGGCAGGTCCAAAAGCGCCGCCAGGGGGAGGAGTAGGGTGAGGAGAACCTGGTTGAAGCGGAGCTGGTTCCGGTCTGTCTTCATGGGGCTATAGTATACACATGAGCCTGTGAAGAATAGGGGTAAGAGTACACTTTGCGGAACCCCAGGGCACAATAGAGGCATGGTTCCCCTCCTCACCACCCCCCTGCCCGTGCCCCACGGTTTCACCACCCGCTTAGGCGGGGTCTCCCCAGGACCCTTTCAGAGCTTGAACCTCTCCGCCGCCACCGGGGACGAGCCCGAACGGGTGGCCGAGAACCAAAGGCGGGTCCTGTCCCTCTTTGGCCATCCCCCCGTGGCCGGGCTCAAGCAGGTGCACGGCACGGCGATCCACCTGGTGGAAGGCCCCGGGGTTTGGGAAGGGGATGGCCTCCTCACCCAGACCCCCGGACTCCTCCTCCGGGTGGGGGTGGCGGACTGCTACCCCCTTCTGCTTTACCACCCAGAAGGGGCGGTGGCGGCCCTGCATGCCGGCTGGCGGGGGGTGGTAGGGGGCATCCTACCTCGAGCCTTAGGGCTCCTAGAAAGGCTGGGGCTGGATCCGAAGGAGGCCCACCTGGCCATCGGCCCTGGCATCGGGGGCCGGTGCTACCAGGTGGGGGAGGAGGTGGCGGAGCGGTTTGCCCAAGCGGGCCTAAACACCTTTACCCCGGACCCTAAAGCCCCGGGCAAGTACCTTCTGGACCTGGAAAGGGCCCTCCTCCTCCAGGCGGAAAGGGCTGGGCTTTCCCCGGAAAGGATCTACCGGGCAGGCCTATGCACCCACTGCGAACCCACCCTCTTCTCCCACCGCCGCGACCGGGGGAAGACGGGGCGGATGTGGGGGCTCGTCATGCTTCCCCGTCAAGGGTCTGTTCACCCTGCCGTGCCACAATAAGGCTATGCTCTTCCCCCGGGCGGTCCTGCCCTCCCTCCTCCACCTCACCCCCCAGTGGCTGAAGGAACGGGGCCTTAAGGGGGTGATCCTGGACCTGGACAACACCCTCCTGCCCTACGGGGAGGAGGAACCCTTGCCCGAGCATCGGGCCTGGCTGGAGGCCCTAAAGGCCGAGGTTCCCGTCTACCTCCTCTCCAACGCCCTCCCCGACCGCTTCGCCCGGATCCAGGAAAGGCTGGGCCTCCCCGGCCACGCCCCCGCCCTCAAGCCCTGGCTTGGGTTTCAAAGGGCCCTGAAGGCCCTGGGCCTTCCTCCCAAGGAGGTGGCGGTGGTGGGGGACCAGATCTTCACCGACGTCCTTGGGGGCAACCTGGTGGGAGCCTATACTGTTTTGGTACCCCCCTTGCGGGAAAGGGAATTCTTTTACACCCGTTTCATACGGATGCTGGAGACTCCATTCAGAAGACCACGGGGAGGATTGGGATGAGCGTGCTCACCATCGGGGACAAACGGCTAGGGGCCATCCTGTTGGATGCTGGCCTCCTCACCGACGAGGAGCTACAGATGGCCCTGGAAAAGCACCGGGAGGTGGGGGGTTCCTTGGCGGAGGTCATCGTGGACTCGGGACTGCTTTCGGAAAGGCGCATCGCCCAGGCCATCGAGGACCACTTCGGCATCCCTTTGGTGGAGCTCCACACCCTGGAGATCCCCCCCAAGGTGAAGGCCCTCCTACCGGCGGAGAAGGCCAAGGAGCTCCAGGCCATCCCCTTCGCCCTGGACGAGGAGGCAGGGGTGGTGCGGGTGGCCTTCGTGAACCCCCTGGACACCCTGGCCCTCGAGGAGGTGGAGGACCTCACCGGGATGGTGGTGGAACCCTACCAGGCCACCAGGAGCGCCTTCCTCTATGCCTTGGCCAAGAACTACCCGGAGCTCGGCCTACCCCTACCCCCTCCTCCCAGCGGCCCCAGCCGGGAGGAGCTAAAGGTGGGCGAGCTTCTGGTGGAGAAGGGTCTCCTGGACCGGAGTACCCTGGAGGAAGCCCTGGTGGAGCAGGAAAAAACCGGGGATCTCCTGGGCCGCATCCTGGTGCGAAAGGGGCTGGCCGAGGAAGATCTCTACCGGGTTTTGGCGGAACAGAAGGAAATGGAGTTTCTCCCCTCCACCCAGGACCTATCCCCCGACCCCGCCGCCGCCAGCCTTCTCCTCCGCTTGGATGCCCTGCGCTATAGCGCCGTGCCCGTGGCCTTCCGGGATGGGGAGGTGGAGGTGGTCCTGGCCGACCCCCGGCACAAGGAAGCGGTGGCGGAGCTCCTTGGGCGCCCTGCCCGTTTCCTCCTCACCCTTCCCAAGGAGTGGGAGGCCCTTTTCCACAAGGCCTATCCGGAAAAAAGCCGCCTGGGGGAGGTCCTGGTCCAGGAGGGGCGCCTGAGTCGCGAGGATTTAAGGGAGGCCCTCGAGGTGCAACGACGCCTGCCCAAGGCCAAGCCCCTGGGGGAGATCCTGGTGGAGCTGGGCCTGGCCCGGCCCGAGGACGTGGAGGAGGCCCTGAAAAAGCAACGCCAGGGCGGAGGGCGCCTCGAGGACACCCTGGTGGCCTCGGGCAAGCTCAAACCCGAGGCCCTGGCCCAGGCGGTAGCCGCCCAGCTGGGCTACGCCTACATCAACCCCGAGGAGAACCCCCCGGACCCCGGGGCCGCCCTCCTCCTCCCCGAGGACCTGGCCCGGCGCTACGGGCTCTTCCCCCACCGCCTGGAGGGCAAAACCCTGGTCCTCCTCATGAAGGACCCCAGGAACATCCTGGCCCTGGACGACGTGCGCTTGGCCCTGAAGCGGAAGGGCCTCACTTACGAGGTGGTGCCCGCAGTAGCCACAGAAGCGGCCATCACCAAGCTCATCGAGCGCTTCTACGGCAAGGAGGAGCTCGGAGAACTGGCCAAGGAGCTCTCCAAGGGGTACCAGCAGGAAGAGGAGGCGCCTGCCCTTTCGGAGCTGGACGAGAGCGCCGCCCAAAAGTTCGTCAAGCAGGTGATCCGGGAGGCCTTCCTGCAGGATGCCTCCGACATCCACATAGAACCCCGGCAGTCGGATGTGCTGGTGCGCCTGCGCATCGACGGCACCCTGCGCCAGTACACCACCCTGCCCAAGGGGGCCCTAAACTCCATCATCAGCGTGGTCAAGATCATGGGGGGCCTCAACATCGCCGAAAGGCGCCTGCCCCAGGACGGGCGGGTGCGCTACCGGGAAGGGGCCATCGACGTGGACCTCCGCCTCTCCACCCTGCCCACGGTCTACGGGGAAAAGGCGGTGATGCGCCTTTTGAAGAAGGCCGCCGACATCCCCGAGATCGAGGGCCTGGGCTTCGCCCCCGGGGTCTTTGAGCGCTTCCAGGAGGTGATCTCCAAGCCCTACGGCATCTTCCTCATCACCGGGCCCACCGGAAGCGGCAAAAGCTTCACCACCTTCTCCATCCTCAAGCGCATCGCCACCCCCGACAAGAACACCCAGACCATCGAAGATCCCGTGGAGTACGAGATCCCCGGCATCAACCAGACCCAGGTGAACCCCCAGGCTGGGCTCACCTTCGCCCGGGCCCTTAGGGCCTTTTTGAGGCAGGACCCGGACATCATCATGGTGGGGGAGATCCGGGACTCGGAAACCGCCAAGATCGCCACCGAGGCCGCCCTCACCGGCCACCTGGTCATCGCCACCCTGCACACCAACGACGCCGCCCAGGCCATCACCCGCCTGGACGAGATGGGGGTGGAGCTTTTCAACATCTCCGCCGCCCTCATCGGGGTGCTCTCCCAGCGCCTGGTGCGGAGGATCTGCGACCACTGCAAGGTGGAGGTGAAACCCGACCTCGAGGTCCTGCGGCGCCTGGGCCTTTCCCCGGAGGAGATCCAAGGGGCCAAGCTCTACAAGGGCATGGGGTGCGAGCGCTGCGGGGGAACGGGCTATAAGGGGCGTTACGCCATCCACGAGCTTTTGGTGGTGAATGACGAGATCCGCCATGCCATCGTGGCCGGAAAGTCGGCCACGGAGATCAAGGAGATCGCCCGTAAGAAGGGCATGAAAACCCTGCGGGAGGACGGCATCTACAAGGCCCTCCAGGGAATCACCACCCTCGAGGAGGTCCTGGCGCGTACCATTGAGTAAAGGAGTTGGCTATGGCCAAAACACCGGATATTGTGGATCTTCTAACCCTGGCCGTGGAGCGGGGGGCCAGCGACCTGGTGATCACCGTGGGCCTCCCCCCCATGATCAAGGTGGACGGGGAGTTCCACCCCACGGAGTACGAGCCCCTCTCCCCCCAGGACACCCGCCGGCTCATGTACGCCCTCATGGATGAGAAGCAGCAGCGGATCTTTGAGGAGGAAAAGGAGCTGGACTTCTCCTTCAGCCTCCCGGGAAAAGGGCGCTACCGGGTGAACGTCTTCCTGCAACGGGGAAGCGTGGGAGGGGTCTTAAGGGTGGTGCCCGCCACCATCAAGAGCTTTGAGGAGCTGGGCCTGCCCAAGAACATCGCCGAGATCGCCCTTTCTCCCAGGGGCCTGGTCCTGGTCACGGGGCCCACCGGGTCGGGGAAGAGCACCACCCTGGCCTCCATGATCGACTACATCAACGAACGCAAGCCCGTGCACATCGTGACCATTGAGGACCCCATAGAGTTCTTCCACAAGCACAAGAAGGCCATCGTCAACCAGCGGGAGATCGGCTCCGATACCCACGGCTTTCACAAGGCGCTTAGGAGCGTTCTCCGCCAGGCCCCGGATGTGATCCTGGTGGGGGAGATGCGGGACTACGAAACCATCGCCGCCGCCATCACCGCCGCGGAAACCGGGCACCTGGTCATGGGTACCTTGCACACCAACTCCGCCCCCGAGACCATCGACCGCATCATCGACGTCTTCCCGGAAAACCAGCAGGAGCAGGTGCGGGTGCAGCTTTCCAACAACCTGGTGGCGGTGCTCACCCAGCAGCTTCTGCCCAAGGCCTTTGGGGGCGGAAGGGTCTTGGCCTACGAGCTCATGATCGCCACCCCTGCGGTAAGGGCTTTGATCCGGGAGGGCAAGAGCCACCAGCTTAGGAGTGTCATCCAGACCGGGGGCCAGTACGGGATGATCACCATGGACGCCTGCCTGGCGGATCTCTACCGGCGCAAGCTGATCACCTACGAGATGGGTTTGAGCCGGGCGGTGGACCCCAAGGAGTTCATGCGCCTGGCCGGGGTGCAGGAGGGGAGCAAGCGCCCTTAAGTACCCAGGGGGCTTGGTAAACTTTAGGCCATGTACGAGGCGGCCATTGGCCTCGAGGTCCACCTGCACTTAAAGACCCGGACCAAGGCCTTCTGCGGGTGCCAGGCCGATTATTTCGGCGCCCCGCCCAACACCCACACCTGCCCCGTGTGCCTGGGGTTACCCGGAAGCCTCCCCGTGCCCAACAAGAAGGCGGTGGAGTTCGGGCTCAGGCTCGCCCTGGCCCTGGGAAGCCGGATTCCGGAGAGGCTGGTCTTCCATCGCAAGAACTACTTCTACCCCGACCTGCCCAAGAACTACCAGATCAGCCAGTATGACCTCCCCCTGGGCCAGGGAGGTAGCCTCCCCTTGGGGGAGAGGACCGTGCGCATCAAGCGCCTCCACCTGGAGGAGGATGCCGGGAAAAGCCTCCACCTGGAGGACCGCACCCTTCTGGACCTGAACCGGGCGGGAAGCCCCTTGATCGAGCTCGTCACCGAACCCGACCTCAAAAGCCCCGAGGAAACCCGGCTTTTCCTGCAGCGCATCCAGGCTCTGGTCCAGACCCTGGGCATCTCCGAGGCCAGCCCCGAGGAAGGGAAAATGAGGGCTGACGTGAACGTTTCCGTGCGCCGTGCGGGGGAGCCTTTGGGCACCAAGGTGGAGATCAAAAACCTGAACTCCTTTAAGAGCGTGCAACGGGCCCTGGAGTACGAGATCCGCCGCCAGACCGAGATCCTGCGGCGGGGGGAGAGGGTAAAACAGGCCACCCTGGGCTTTGAGGAGGGAAGCGGAAAAACCTACCCCATGCGCACCAAGGAGGAGGAGGCGGACTACCGCTACTTCCCCGAGCCCGACATCCCCCCGGTGCCCATTTCCCGGGAGTGGCTCGAGGCCATCCGGCAAGACCTCCCCGAACTCCCCTGGGAAAAGGAAGGGCGCTACCAGGCCTTAGGGATCAAGGCCCAAGACGCCGAGGTCCTGGCCTATACCCCCTCCCTGGCCCGCTTCCTGGACCGGGCCCTCAGCCTGGGCCAAGCCTCCCCCCAGGCCCTGGCCAACTGGCTTCTGGCGGACGTGGCCGGGCTCTTGAACGATCGGGGGCTTACCCTGGAACAGACCCGCCTTACCCCGGAAGGCCTCGCCCGCCTGGTGGCCCTCTTTGAGCGGGGGGAGATCACCAGCCGGGTGGCCAAGGAGCTTCTGCCGGAGGTGCTGGAGGGCAAGGATCCCGAGGCCCTGGTGCGGGAGCGGGGCCTAAGGGTGGTGGCGGACGAGGGAGCCTTGAGGGCCGTGGTGGCCGAGGTGATCGCCGCCATGCCCGAGGCGGCAGAAAGCGTGCGCCAGGGCAAGCTCAAGGCCCTGGACGCCCTCGTGGGCCAGGTGATGCGGAGGACCAAGGGCCAGGCCAAGCCCGAGCTGGTGCGAAGGTTTCTCCTCGAGGCCCTTGGGGTAGGATGAGGCGGATGCGTTACGAGGAAGCCGGGGTGCACATCGAGGCCAAAGCGGAAGCCCTGAAAAGGGCCAAGGAGGCCATCGCCGCCACCTATACCCCCAGGGTGTTACGAGGGCTTGGCGCCTTTGGGGGGCTTTTTGACGCCGGGGAGCTAAAGGAGATGAAGGAACCCGTCCTGGTGGCCACCACGGACGGGGTGGGGACCAAGACCCTTTTGGCCCTGCAGGCGGGCGAGGTGTCCGGGCTGGGCTTTGACCTGGTGAACCACTCGGTGAACGACCTCCTTTGCCAAGGGGCTACCCCCCTCTTCTTCATGGACTACCTGGCGGCAAGCCGCCTGGAGGAGGAGGTGCTCTCCGCACTCCTCTCCTCCCTCGCCGAGGCCTGCAAGGCCCTGGGCATTCCCCTTCTGGGCGGGGAGACCGCGGAGATGCCCGGGGTCTACCGGGAAGGGGCCTGGGATGTGGTGGGCACCCTGGTGGGCGTGGTGGAGAAGGGGGAGATCCTGGGCCCGGAAAGGGTCCAGGAAGGGGACGTTCTCCTGGCCCTTCCCTCCTCCGGCCCCCACACCAACGGCTACTCCCTGATCCGGAAGGTGGTGGGGGGGCTGGACCTCGAGGCGCCGGTGCCGGAGCTTGGGGAAAGCCTAAAAGAAGCCCTCCTCCGCCCCCACCGGGCTTACCTCAAGGAGTTCCTAACGCTTAGGGAAGCTGGGGTGAGGATCCACGCCATCGCCCACATCACCGGGGGCGGCCTCCCGGAAAACCTACCCCGGGCCCTCCCCGAGGGACTGGGGGCGGAAATCCATAAGGGAAGCTGGCCCATTCCCCCCATCTTTCCCTACCTACAACGGATGGGAACCGTACCGGAGGAGGAGATGTACCGGGTCTTCAACATGGGTCTAGGGCTCATCCTGGTCCTACCGGAAAGAGAGGCCCAAAGGGCCCAGAAATTGGTGGAAAGCTTCCCGGTGGGAAGGGTGGTGGCCGGCTCCAGAATCCACCTGGTATGAAAGAGATCTGGCTCATCCGCCACGGAGAAACCGAGTGGAACGTCAAGAAGCGCTTCCAGGGCCACCTGGATGTACCCCTCTCCCCTGCGGGGATCGGCCAGGCCTTCCGCCTGGCCCAACGCCTTTCCCGAAGCCAGCTTTCCTTTCACGGGCTTTACGCCTCCGACCTCCGCCGGGCCCGGGAAACCGCCGAGCCCCTGGCGGCAATGCTGGGCCTTCCCTTGGAAACCACCCCCCTTTTGCGGGAAATCAACGTGGGAGCCCTGGCCGGCCTGAGCCGGGAGGAAGCGGAGGCCCGGTACCCCGAGTTCATCCGGGCTGCCCAAAGGGATCCCTGGCATACCCCCCGCCCTGGTGGGGAAAGCATGGCCGACCTGGCCCGGCGCCTGGAGGCCTTCCTTGAAACGCTCCCAGCCGGCCGGCACCTCCTGGTGACCCATGGGGGCGTAATCCGCGCCGCCTTGAAGATGGCCCTGGACCTCGAGGGCGACGCCTGGCGGCGCTTCCACATCCCCAACACCTCCATCACCCGGATCCTTCTGCCCGAGCGGGAGGTCCTCGCCGTTTCCGATAGCGCCCATTTGGAAACCTGGGCCGACTGGCTTTCCGACGAAAGTGTCAAATGAAAAACCCCCAGGCCTATGCCTGGGGGTTTTGTTGGAGCGGGAGACGGGACTTGAACCCGCGACCCCGACCTTGGCAAGGTCGTGCTCTACCAACTGAGCTACTCCCGCACGCGCCACACGCGGCGCGTAGTAAAAATCCCCCGCACCGACCTACTCTCCCGGGACCCTGCGGTCCCAGTACCATCGGCGCTGGCGCGTTTCACTTCCGTGTTCGGAATGGGAACGGGTGGTTCCACGCCGCTAGGGGCACGGGGGATTCTGGTGTTTTGCTTTTCAAAATTCCACGCCCCCTGGGGAGGCGGGGGATTTGGGCTGGGGTGGACCATCAGTGCAAAAAGGGTCAAGACCTCGGACGATTGGGACCGGTCGGCTCAACGCCTCGCAGCGCTTACACCCCCGGCCCATCCACCGGGTCGTCTTCCCGGGTCCTTACCGGCTAAAGCCGTGGGAGGCCTCATCTTGGGGCGGGTTTCCCGCTTAGATGCTTTCAGCGGTTATCCCTCCCGCACATGGCTACCCAGCGTATGCCCCTGGAGGGACAGCTGGGAAACCAGAGGTGCGTCCCTTCCGGTCCTCTCGTACTAGGAAGAGCCCCCCTCAAGCCTCCTGCGCCCGTGGCGGATAGAGACCGAACTGTCTCACGACGTTCTGAACCCAGCTCGCGTGCCGCTTTAATGGGCGAACAGCCCAACCCTTGGGACCTTCTTCAGCCCCAGGATGCGACGAGCCGACATCGAGGTGCCAAACCTCCCCGCCGCTGTGGACGCTCGGGGGAGATCAGCCTGTTATCCCCGGGGTAACTTTTATCCGTTGATCGATGGCCCTTCCACACGGGACCACCGGTTCACTAGGCCCGGCTTTCGCCCCTGCTCGGCTTGCAGGCCTCACAGTCAGGCTCCCTTCTACCCTTGCGCTCTCCGGCGGATTTCCGTCCCGCCTGAGGGAACCTTTGGGCGCCTCCGTTACCTTTTGGGAGGCGACCGCCCCAGTCAAACTGCCCGCCAAGCGCTGTCCCCAATCCCTTGGGTTAGGCCCCCAGCCGCATCAGGGTGGTATTTCACCGGCGCCTCCACCGCCCCCGAAAGGGCGGCTTCCCAGGCTCCCACCTATCCTACGCAGACGCGACCAAGAGCCAACACCAGGCTGCAGTAAAGCTCCACGGGGTCTTTTCGTCCTGCCACGGGTAGGCCGCATCTTCACGGCCAGTTCAATTTCACCGGGTCCCTCGCCGAGACAGCGCTCCGGTCGTTACGCTTTTCGTGCAGGTCGGAACTTACCCGACAAGGAATTTCGCTACCTTAGGACCGTTATAGTTACGGCCGCCGTTCACCGGGGCTTCGGTTCAGGGCTCGCACCCCTCCCCTTGACCTTCCGGCACCGGGCAAGCGTCGCTCCCTATACCTCCTCTTACGAGTTCGCAGAGAGCTGTGTTTTTGGTAAACAGTCGCCAGAGCCTGTTCACTGCGGCTCGCCATCGGCGCCGCACGCGGCGCCGACAGAGAGCACCCCTTCTCCCGAAGTTACGGGGCCAACTTGCAAAGTTCCTTGGCGAGGGTTATCCCGCGCGCCTGAGTGCTCTCGCACCCGCCCACCTGTGTCGGTTTCCGGTACGGGTTCCCATGGGTTGTGCTTAGAGGCTTTTCTCGGCTCCCTGGCTTCGGGGGGTTGTCACCCTCACGGGCTTCCCCACCACGCAGAGCTCGCGGAGGGCGGATTTGCCTACCCCCCACCCTGCGCTTCTGGCCGGGCTCGTCCATGGCTCCGGTCCCCCTAGCCTAGAGCGTCCCCCCATCGCACCCATGGGAAGGGCCGGAATATTAACCGGCTGCCCTTCGGCTACGCCTTTCGGCCTCACCTTAGGCCCCGCCTAACCCTACGCTGACGACCATTGCGTAGGAACCCTTGGGCTTACGGCGACAGGGATTCTCACCCTGTTTATCGTTACTCATGCCGGCATTCGCACTTCCCTTACCTCCAGCCGCCCTCGCGGACAACCTTCATCGGCATCGGGAACGCTCCCCTACCGCCTGAGGGATCACCCCTCAGACCCGCAGCTTCGGCGCTGGGCTTAAGCCCCGATCATTTTCGGCGCAGCGTCACTCGACCAGTGAGCTATTACGCACTCTTTAAAGGATGGCTGCTTCTAAGCCAACCTCCTGGCTGTCTCAGCAACGCCACATCCTTTCCCACTTAGCCCAGACTTCGGGACCTTAGCTGGCGGTCTCGGTTGTTCCCGCGCTTGGACACGGACGTTATCGCCCGCGCCCTCACTCCCAGGCTCCACCTGGGACCCTTCGGAGTTTGACAGGGTTTGGTAGGCTGGTGGGCCCCCTAGCCCTATCAGTGCTCTACAGGCCCCAGTCAGTACCTGAGGCTGACCCTAAAGTCATTTCGGGGAGAACCAGCTATCTCCGGGTTCGGTTAGCTTTTCACTCCTAACCCCAGCTCATCCGAGGGGTTTGCATCCCCCACCGGTTCGGGCCTCCACTGGGCTTCACCCCAGCTTCACCCTGGCCAGGGCTAGCTCACCCGGTTTCGGGTCCACGGCCGCGGACTAACGCCCTCTTCGGACTCGGTTTCCCTACGCCTCCGCCTCCACGGCTTAAGCTCGCCCACGACCGTGAGTCGCCGGCTCATGCTTCAATAGGCACGCCGCAACCCCCAAAGGGGCCGCGACTGCTTGTAAGCCCACGGTTTCAGGCTCTATTTCACTCCCCTCCCGGGGTTCTTTTCACCTTTCCCTCACGGTACTGGTCCACTATCGGTCACCCGGAGTACTTAGCCTTAGGCGGTGGTCCGCCCAGATTCCCCCATGGCTCCACGAACCACAGGGTACTCGGGTACCCTCACCTATCCCCTCCCCTTTCGCCTACAGGGCTTTCACCTTCTCTGGCGCTGCTTCCCAACAGCTTCGGCTAGAGTCGGGGATTCGGTATCCGAGGGCCCCACTACCCCGCCCGGACAAGCCAGACGGTTTAGGCTCTTCCCCTTTCGCTCGCCGCTACTCAGGGAGTCGCTTTCGCTTTCCTCTCCTCTGGGTACTGAGATGTTTCAGTTCCCCAGGTTCCCCCCGCCAACCGGCGGTGACCCGTGTTCCCACGGGCCGGGTTCCCCCATTCGGACATCCAGGGATCAACGCCCGCTACCGGCTCCCCCTGGCTTATCGCAGGTAGCCACGTCCTTCATCGGCTCGGGTGCCAAGGCATCCACCGTGGGCCCTTAGCATCTTGACCCTCAAAGGCCGCTCATCGCGGCCTCCAACCACCTATCCTCCACCCCAGCTTTCAAGATCCCCCGCCGCCCACCAGGCAGCGCAAAGAAAAAACTACCAGACCCGAGAAGCTATGTCAAGGGGGTGTAATCTGAGCTCCCCCTTTGAGTTCAGACAAAATGGGGCTGTATGAGGAGCTTGCCGTTTGGACCGGANCAAAACAAAACTGTCAAGGGGGGTGGAGGCTTTTGGGGTAAGCTAAGGCCGTGCGCGGCCTACTGGCACGGCTTCTCCTCAACACCCTAGCCCTTTGGGTGGTAAGCCTGGTATACCCGGGGGTTTCCTTCGCCCGGGAGGCAGGGCTTTTGGACTACTTGGTAGCAGGTGCGGTATGGGGGCTGGCCAACGCCCTACTGCGACCCATTCTCCTTTTCCTGACCCTGCCCTTAAACCTCATGACCCTGGGGCTCTTCACCCTGGTGGTCAACGGCATCGTGCTTTACCTGGTGGCCGAGGCCACGGCCCTTCAGGTGCCGGGCTTTGCCGAAGCCCTCATCGGGGCCTTGATCCTTTCCCTAGTAAGCCTTCTTCTCAGCTGGCTTTTCCGCGACTAGCGGTTTTCCATCACGTAGCGGGAAAGCTCCTCGATCAGGACCTCCTGCTCGGTGATGATGGCCTTGACCGCATCCCCGATGGAAACCACCCCAACCACCCTGCCTTCCTCCAAGACAGGAAGATGCCGCACCCGGTACTCGGTCATCAGGCGCATGGCCTCTTCCAAGGTGGTTTCGGGAGTCACCGTGATCACCTCGCGGGTCATGACCTCCTCCACCAGGGTGTCCTTGGAAAACCGGCCCAGGAGGACCAGTTTCCGGGCATAGTCCCGCTCGGAGAAGACGCCAAGAAGCCTATCCCCTTCCATAACCAAAAGGGCTCCGATGTCGTGCTCGGCCAGCTTCCTGAGGGCCTCCAGCACCGTGGCCTGGGGGTGAACGCTATGGGCCCCTACCCCCTTGCGCAACAGGACCTGACGAACGGTCATAGAACCCCCCTTTCCTTTAGGGGTCCATTATACCAGACCGCGATGTAACTTATCGCACGGTGAGCACTGGCCCCACCGCGTGGCGCACCACGTGTTCGGCAGTACTCCCCAGAACCAGGCGGCGCACCGGCGCTCCCAAGGCCAAAAGATCCGAGGGGGTCTGCAGGGACAAAAGGTGCTCAGCGGGATCGCCGGAGAAGGCCAGGGACTCCACCCGGATCCCCTGGTCCTGCAGGTAGGTCTGAGCCTCGAGGGCCCACGCCCCAGCCTGAACCGGGTCATCGTGCACGCTCACCACCCGGACCGAAAGCCCAAGAGGCTTGGCCAGAAGGGCTAGGGTGTGCAAGGCCCGCACTGCGCTTTCCGAAGCGTTGTAGCCCAGGACGGCCCCCTCTATCTCCACGTAGTCGGTGGGGGCTACCAAAACCGGGGTGGGCGAGGTCCTCAGTACCCTATCCACGGTGCTCCCCAGACCAGCGAAGCTCCCCCCGTGGGTTTCCCCGCTCCGGCCCATGACCAGGAGGTCTGCGGTACGGGCGTGGCGCAGGATCACCTCGTGGGGCAACCCGGTTTCCATGAAAACCTCCGCCTGAAGCCCCGCCTCTTCGACGCTTTTGTGAATGCGCTCCAATAAGGCCTCGCCATGGGCGGAAAGGGCCTTTTCCAGCTCTTCCCGGTAGGCGGGCACGGGCACGGTAAGGGCCCCGAAGTCCATGAGCTCCAACACCCGGATGAGGCGGGAATCCCGGACGTAGAGGGCCACCAACTTGGCGGAAAGCTTGTAGCAAAGCCACTCCGCCAACACCTCCGCTCCCCGGGCCTGGGGAGAGCCATCTGTGGCCAGAAGGATCCTCATGGATCCATCTTACGTCCCTGAGGCCCAGCCCCAGGTTCCCGTACCCCCTGGGCCAAGGCCCAGGCGGGCAGGATCAAGGCCCCCAGGGCCAGGAGAACCGGCATCACGCCAAAGACCTCGATCAAGTGTCCTATGGGGGCGTAGAAGAGCCCGGCGAAACCCCAGGTGAAGCCCATGAGAAGCCCGGAAACGGTGGCCGTTTGGCCCGGTTCCAGCTCCTGGGCCAAGGCCACAGCCACCGGGATCCCCGCGTTCATCAAGGCCCCGGTCAAGGCCAGAAGGACCAGGTAGGGCGCACCCTCGGGAGGCAGGAAAAGAAGGCCCAGGTACAGGGGAAGCCCGAAGGCCAGGGTCCCCACCAAAACCGCCTTCCGCCCGAGGCGGTCGGAAAGGGTACCCCCAAGGAAGGCGCCCAAGGTGGCGGAGAAGCTATAGGTGGAAAGGCTTAAGGCGATGTACGCATCGGAAAGGCCCCTTTGGGTAAACCAATAGGGTAAGGTGGTGGAAAAGCTCATAAACACCAGGCTCCTTAAGGTGGCCATCCCCCAAAGCCGGGCCACATCCCCGCGAAAGACCCTCAGAAAGTCCCTGAAACCCGCAGGCTTTCCCTGGCGCCGCACCGGAGGCAGGCGCAGGAGAAGCAGGGCCGGCACCAGGGCAAGCGGGGTTAACCACACTAGGCCCCTAAGCCCCCAAGCCCCCACGGCGAACAAGGCCACCACCGGCCCCAGGGAAAGGCCCAGGTACCCAGCGGACCCAAAAAAGGAAAGCCAAAAACCCCTCCGCTCCCTCGGGGCGAACTCCCCCACCAGGCTGGCCCCCGAGGCGTGAAAAAGGGCCGAACCCAAGCCGGCGAGCCCCAGGACCAGAAGCAGTACCTCGAACCGAGGCCATAGGCCCAAGGAACCCATGCCCAAAGCCACCAGCACCGGCCCCAAGGCCGCCAAAAGCCTTCGGTCCCACCGGTCGGCGATGAGGCCGGCCAAGGGCTGGAAAAGGCTGCCCGTTAAGGAGTAGACGGACACCAGAAGCCCCACCGTCCCCAGCCCTACCCCAAAGTGGGCCATCAGCTTGGGCAGAAGGGGCGTGAGGAAGTTGGAGAAGAGGTCGTTGACCGTGTGAAGCCAGGCCAGGAGAAGCGGCAGCACCCTCCCATGCTAAACCCCTTTCTCATGAGGAGTGTGCTACAATCCCTTCGTGCTTGTGGGCTTTCCGGTAGACGGGGGAAAAAGAAAAATGGCGCGCCCGAGAGGACTCGAACCTCTGACCTTCGGCTCCGGAGGCCGACGCTCTATCCAGCTGAGCTACGGGCGCACTCAGCGGGAAGTATCCTAGCACGCTAAGGAGGAGGCGGTCAAGTGTTCGGTATCAGCAAGAAAGCCATCACCATCCTTTTCGGTCTTCTGGCCTTGGCCTTCGCCGTGGGGGCCATCCTCCTCTTCACCCCCCAAGCGGGACAGCAGGCACGGGGTAAGCCCGTGCTGTGGGTGAACGGGAAGGCGGTTTACGAGCTGGACCTGCTTAGGCTCCAGGGAAACGATCCCCTTTACGCCGCAAACCCGCAAGGGCTCCTAAAGAACCTGGTGGACACCCATTTCCTGGAGCAGGTGATCCTCACCGAGGCCCTCAAACAGGACGCTGCCCGGATCCGGGTGGGTAGCGCCGAGGTGCGCAAGGAGGTGGACCGCATCCGGGAGCAGTTTGGCCTGAAGGACAAGAAGGCCTACGAGCAGTTCCTGAACCAGGTGGGGTACACCGATGCCCAGCTTAGGAGCGAGGTAAAAACCCAGCTCCAGATCCAAAAGCGCCTCGAGCAGATCCGCTCCGCAGCCAAGCCCACCCCGGAAGAGGTGCGGTTTTACTTTGAGGTGCACCAGGAGGACTACAAGGGCGAGCCCCGGGTGAAGGCCCGGCAGATCGTGGTGGACGATGCCAAGCTAGCGGCGGAGCTTCTGGCCAAGGCCAAGGCCGGGGAGGAGTTTGCCGCCTTGGCCAAGCAGTACTCCAAGGTGGGGGCCGAGCAAGGTGGGGCCCTGGGAGCAGCTCCAGGGGAGAGCGAGCCCAAACCCGTGACCAAGGTGGTCTTCCCCGAGAAGGTGGCGGAGGCGGTCTTTGCAACGAAGGGGCCTGGCCTGATGGGGCCCATAGAGGCAGGGGGCCGGTATTACCTGGTGAAGGTGGAGGAGTACCTGCCCCCCAAGGTGCCCACCTTTGAGGAGGTGAAGGAGCAGGTGGAGAAGGATGCCCAGGAGGCCGAGGGGAACGGGGCCCTCGAGGCCTACCTGGAAGACCTCCGCCGGAAGGCCCAGGTCCGCTTCGCCGAGGAGAGCCCCTATAGCTACAAGAACCCTCCCGTGGCCAAGGTGGGCGACAGGGAAATCCTGCTGAGCGAGGTTCTCCAGCCGGTTTTTTCCAACCAGCAGACCGCATCCCTCATCCAGCAAGGCCTGGGGGAGCTAGCGGTGCAGTTCTTCCTGCCCCAGACCCTGGAAAGCCTGATCGACCGCGAGCTCCTGGTGGAGGCCGCCAAGAAGACCGGCAAGCCCTTCATCGGCTCCAAGGACCAGATCGCCCAGGCCTACCTCCTCTACGAAACCCGTGGCCTCGCCGCCACCGAGGAGGAAGCCCGCAAATTCTACGCGGAAAACCCCGCCCTCTTCACCATCCCGGCCAGCGCCGAGGTGACGGGGGTAGTCTTTAAGGCCGAGGCCAAGGCCAAGGCCTTCCGGGAGGCGGCTTTAAAAGGCGGCGATCTACAGGCCCTGGCCAAGGCCCAGGAGGGCAGCGTCACCGAGTACGGCACCGTGAACCCCAACCAGCTCCCCGCCGTCTTGGATCGCCTGGTCTTCAAGGTGAAGGAAACCTTCCCCACGGGTCCTTTGGGGGAGGTGAGCGAGGTGGTAAAGCTGGAAGACGGGACCTTTGCCGTACTGATCATCAAAGACCGCAAGCCGGAGGTGCTCAAGCCCTTCGCGGAAGTGACGGAGCAAGCTAAGGAAGGGGTCATCAACCGGAAGCGGCAGCAGCAGGCCCAGGCCCTCATTCAGGAGCTCCGTAAGGCAGCCCAAATAGAAAACCGCCTGAGCCAGGTGCTGGCGGAACTCACCCCCAAAACCCAGGAGCCGGCGAAGTCCCCCACACAGGAGGCTCCCAAGGAAGCGCCTTCCAAGCCCTAGGCTGGAAGGAGCCCGCGGGAGGCCCCAGACGCTTGGGGCCTCCTCGGTTTTTTAAGATGGAAGCATGAACCTCCTCAAGCTCCTCACCCTTTACTACGAAGAGCGCCCCGACCCCCAAAACCCCCTCCAGCGGGTGGCCTTCGGCACCAGCGGCCACCGGGGCACAAGCCTTAAGGGCACCTTTACCGAGGCCCACGTGCTGGCCATCTCCCAGGCCATCGCCGACCTCCGGGCCTCCTTTGGGGCCACCGGACCCCTCTTCCTGGCCAAGGACACCCACGCCCTCTCCGAACCCGCCTGGGCCACGGCCCTTGCCGTCCTCACCGCCAACGGCATAGAGGTGCACCTCGAGGAGGGCTACACCCCCACCCCTCTGGTTTCCCTGGCCATCCTGGAGCACAACGCCCACCACCCCGCTAAGGCGGATGGCATCCTCCTCACCCCCAGCCACAACCCCCCCGAGGACGGGGGGCTTAAGTACAACCCCCCCACGGGTGGCCCCGCCGATACCCGCATCACCAAGGCCATTGAGGAAAGGGCCAACGCCCTCCTTGCGGAAGGGCTAAAGGGAGTGAAACGCCTTCCCCTTCGGGAGGCCCTGAAAAAGGCTAAGCCCTTTGACTACGTGGGGCTTTATGTGGAGAAGATCCGGGAGGCCGTGGACCTCGAGGCCATCCGGGTTTCCGGCCTGCGCCTGGGGGTGGACCCTTTGGGAGGAGCGAGCCTAAGGGTGTGGGAGCGGCTTGCCGAGGCCTACCGGCTCAACCTCGAGGTGGTCAACCCCACCGTAGACCCCACCTTCCGCTTCATGCCCCCGGACCACGACGGCAAGATTCGCATGGACTGCTCCAGCCCCTACGCCATGGCGGGCCTTCTGGCCCTTAAAGACCGCTTTGACCTGGCCATCGGCAACGACCCCGACGCCGACCGCCACGGCATCGTCACCAGGAAGGGCCTCATGAACCCCAACCACTACCTGGCGGCCGCCGTCTCCCACCTCTACACCACCCGCACCTGGCCTAAGGCCAAGGTGGGCAAGACCGCGGTGACCAGCGCCCTTCTGGACCGGGTGGCCAGGGCCTTGGGGCGGAAGGTTTACGAAACCCCCGTGGGCTTCAAGTACTTCGTGGACGGGCTCCTGGAAGGCTGGCTGGGCTTCGGCGGGGAGGAAAGCGCCGGGGCCAGCTTCCTGCGCTTTGACAGCAGGCCCTTTTCCACCGATAAGGACGGCATCCTCCTGGGGCTTTTGGCGGCGGAGATCCTGGCCAAGCGGGAAAAGGGGCCCGACGAGCTCTACGAGGAGCTGGCCGAGCGCCTGGGCCGGCCCCACTACGCCCGCAAGGACCTCCCCATCTCCCCCGAGGCCAAGGCCAGGCTGGCCCGCCTTTCCCCCGAGGATGTAAAGGAAAAGGAGCTGGCAGGGGAGCCCCTCCTGGCCATCCTCACCCGGGCTCCCGGAAACGGTGAGCCCCTAGGAGGCCTCAAGGTGGTGACGGAAAACGCCTGGTTCGCCGCCCGTCCCAGCGGCACCGAGGACGTGGCCAAGGTGTACGCGGAAAGCTTCAAGGGCGAGGCCCACCTGCAGGAGGTGCTGGAGGCGGCCATGGCCCTGGTGCGCAAGGCCCTTGCCTGATGCGCGTCCGGATTGACCTCCGGAAGGCCCCTCGCATTGACACCTCCCGAAACCCCGCATTAAGATACGGCGGGCTGTATCTGGCAGGTAAACGCAGGGGAGGCAACGCATGGGAGTGTTGGTAGCCCTATCTCGGTGGATCGATGCCCTCACGGAAGGGGTAGGACGGCTGGTGGTCTGGCTGGTCCTCCTGGTAGCCTTGCTCTCCGCGGGCAACGCCGTCATGCGCTACGGCTTCAGCTATAGTTCCAACGCCTACCTCGAGGCCCAGTGGTACATGTTCAGCCTGATCTTCCTCCTGGGGGGGGCCTACGCCCTGAAGCACAACGCCCACGTGCGCATCGACCTCCTCTTCGGCCGCTTTTCCAAGCGCACCCAGGCCTGGATAGACATCGTGGGCACGTTTCTGTTTCTGCTCCCCATGGCCATCGGAGTCATCTACCTCTCTTGGCCCTGGGCGCAAAACTCCCTCCTGGGCCGCGAGATGTCCCCCGACGTGGGGGGCCTTCCCCGCTGGCCCATTAAGCTGGCCCTGCCCGTGGGCTTCGCCCTCTTGGCCCTCCAGGGGATTTCGGAACTCATCAAGCGCATCGCCTACCTGACCGGGCACCTGCAGATGGGGAAGGAGGAGCAGGAGGTGGTGGAATGAGCCTGGAGAGCCTCTTGCCCCCCCTGATGTTTCTGGCCCTGGTGGTCTTCCTGCTCTCCGGGTACCCGGTGGCCTTCTCCCTAGGGGCGGTGGGCATCGTTTTCGGTTTCCTGGGGATAGCCCTGGACATTTTCCCCGCGCCTCTCCTAAGGGCCATGCCCGACCGCATCTTTGGCATCATGTCCAACCAGCTCCTCCTGGCTATCCCCTTTTTCACCCTTATGGGCATCATTCTGGAAAAAAGCGGCCTGGCGGAAGACCTATTGGACACCATGGGCAAGCTCTTCGGCCCCCTAAGGGGAGGGCTTGGCCTGAGCGTGGTCTTCGTGGGAGCCATCCTGGCGGCCACCACGGGCGTGGTGGCCGCCAGCGTCATGGCCATGGGGCTCATCTCCCTGCCCGTCATGCTCAAGTACGGCTACAACCCCCGTTTCGCCAGCGGGGTGATCCTGGGTTCCGCCACCCTGGCCCAGATCATCCCCCCCAGCGTGGTGCTCATCGTTCTATCCGACCAGCTGGGAGTCAGCGTGGGGGACATGTACAAAGCAGCCCTGATCCCCGCCGGGCTCACCGTAGCCTTCTACTTCCTGTACGTGATCTACGTGGCCCTCTTCCGGCCCAGGTGGGCTCCGGCCCTTCCCCCGGAAGCCCGCCCCGATGCGGGCAAGGAAGCCCAAACGGCCTTCGTCCTCCTTTCGTACCTCCTGGTGGGGGTAGGAGCCTACGCCGTAGGCCGCTTTCTCCCCGCCTGGGCGGAGTGGCTGGAGGTGCTGGCCGCCTTGTCCCTTTGGACCCTGGTCCTCCTGCCCTGGATCCGCAACAACCGCCTCCTGCAACGGGCCCTCCTCTCCATGGTGCCCCCCTTGGTGCTCATCTTCCTGGTGCTGGGCACGGTGCTCATCGGCCTGGCCACCCCTACGGAGGCCGGAGCCATGGGGGTGGTGGGAGCCTTGATCCTAGCGGCTTTAAACCGGAAGCTTTCCTTCCAGGTGCTCTACGGTGCCATGGAGGGCACGGCTAAGCTCACCGCCTTTGTCATCTTCATCCTCATCGGCTCCACCCTCTTCAGCTTGGTCTTCCGGGGGGTGGATGGAGACCTCTGGGTGGAGGGCTTTCTCACTGGGCTTCCCGGCGGGGAAGTGGGCTTCATCCTTTTCGTGATGGTCCTGGTTTTCCTCCTGGGCTTCTTCATTGACTTCTTTGAGATCGCCTTCATCGCCCTACCCCTCCTGGCCATCGGCGCCGAGGCGCTCAACATCGACAAACTCTGGTTCGGCCTCCTCGTGGGGGTAAACCTGCAAACCTCCTTCCTCACCCCACCCTTTGGCTTCGCCCTCTTTTACCTGCGCAACGTGGCCCCCAAAGAGGTGAAGACCATAGACATCTACCTAGGAGGCATCCCCTTCATTGGCCTCCAGCTTCTGGTACTGGTCATGGTCTATTTCCTGCGCGAGCCCATCCTGCGGTTTGTGAACGGCTTAGGAGGTTGAAAAAAACCTAAGGGGCCCGGGGCACAAGGCCCCGGGCCCCTTAGCTCTACGCCCTAAGGGGCGGGGAAGGCGAACTGCTCGTAGCCCAGCTCCGCCACCCCGAACCAGCGGTACTGCTCCTCGCGGAACCTCTTCCAGGCGGTGTAGACCTTCCGGTAGGTGGCGTCCTTGGCCGCCTCTTCCTCGTACCAGTCAAAGGCCGCCTTCTGGGCCGCCTTCATCACGTCAGCAGGCCACTTGCGCAACCGTACCCCCGCCCTGATGAGCCGCTGAAGGGCAGGGGGGTTCACCTGGTCGTACTTGGCCATCATGACCAGGTTGGCCTCGGCGGCCGCCACCTCGAGGGCCTGTTGGTACTCCTTAGGGAGCTTCTGCCACTCCCTCAGGTTGATATAGAAGGCAAGCTGGGGTCCGGGCTCGTGCCAGCCAGGGTAGTAGTAGTACTTGGCGACCTTGTAGAAACCCAGCTTCTCGTCGTCGTAGGGGCCCACCCACTCAGCAGCATCCACCACGCCCCGTTCTAGAGCGGGATAGATATCCCCACCCGCCAGCACCTGGGGAACCACCCCAAGCCGGCTCATCACCTGGCCGCCAGGGCCAGGAATGCGCATCTTGAGCCCCTTGAGGTCCGCCACGCCCTTGATCTCCTTGCGGAACCAGCCCCCCATCTGGACCCCGGTGTTGCCACCTGGGAACTGGATGATATTGAAATCAGCAAAGATGGGGCGGAAGAGCTCAATACCTCCTCCGTAGTACATCCAGGCGTTCTGTTGTCGAGCGGTGAGGCCAAAGGGCACCGCGGTGTCAAAGGCGAAAACCGCCGCTTTGCCCACGAAGTAGTAGCTAGCGGTGTGACCCATTTCCACCGTGCCCTGCTGCACGGCATCCATCACCTGTAGCCCAGGCACGATCTCTCCAGCCTGGTAGGGACGGATCTGGAAGCGGCCGCCGGTGAGGGCGGAAACCCGCTCCGCCAGCACTTCTGCTGCCCCATAGATGGTGTCCAGGCTCTTGGGGAAGCTGCTGGCTAGCCGCCACCTCACGCTGGGCTGGGCTTGGGCGAAGACCGGGCCAAAGGCTGCACTGGCTGCTACGCCGATACCTGCCTTCTTTAAGAAATCACGCCGCTTCATTTTTGACCTCCTTAGCGGTCCGGGAGGATTATACCCCACCTGGGGGTAGAAAGCGCAAGTCCCCTTGCAAGTTCTTGCGGTTAGCGCACGTAGAAGTAAGTCTCCACCACCTGGTAGCGGTGGGCCCCAGAGGCATCCAGGTACACCCTGAGCCGGGCATCCCAGTCCGTGTATACCCCCTCCAGGCGCAGGCTCCCAGGCTGCCTATCCGTGTATACTGCCCGCACCCGCTGGAGCCCCCTCGGGGGCATGAGGGTGTAGCGGTAGGCCCCTGGAGGCAGCACGTAGGTACCCCGGCCCAGGTAAAACCTGTCAAACTCGTAGGTGCGTCCATCGGGATCTATGGCCACTAAGCTTATCCAGCCGGGTTCAGCCAGGGTAAGGAAGAAGCGCACCTCCTCCCCCACGTAATAGGTGGCCCCTGCCCCCCGGTCCGGCTCAAAGCGCAGGATGGCAGGGGAGAAGTCCCAGCAGTAACTGACCGTGATCCCTTCAAGGGTCAGGGTGCAGGCGGAAAGAAGCCCCGCCATTATAATCCACAAAAGCCGCATGGCCACCTCCACCCTCAGTCTAGTCCTCAATGGGACTACTCCTCTTCAGAAAACCTTAAGGGAGCCTGGGCCACCGGGGCAAAGCGCCTGCGGTGCACAGGGGAAGGCCCTAGGACCAGAAGAGCCGCTTGGTGCTCAGGGGTGCCGTAGCCCTTGTGCCGGGCAAACCCGTAACCGGGGTAAAGGCGATCCAACTCCACCATAAGCCGGTCCCGGTGCACCTTGGCCAGGATGCTGGCCGCGGCCACGCTGGGGCTATGCTGGTCCGCCTTGGGAGGGGCAAGGAGGGGCAAGGAAGTGGACACCTGGAGATAATCGGTGACCAGGGCTTCAGGGGGTGGATCCAGAAGGCTCAAGGCCCTTTGCGCCGCTAGAAGGGTGGCCTTCAAAACCCCAAGTCGGTCCACCTCCGCCACCTCCGCCACCCCCAGGGCATGGGCCAAGGCCACCCGCTGCACCTCCTCCGCCAGGTGCTCGCGCTCCTTGGGCCTTAGGAGCTTGGAATCCCGGAAGGGGTAGCGGCCAGACGGCAAGATCACCGCCCCCACCACGATGGGCCCCGCCCAGGCCCCCCGGCCTGCCTCATCCACCCCGGCCACCCTTAGGCCCAAGGACCAGAAGGAGGCCTCGAGGCACCCCTGCACCCCTTCCATCCTTTGGCATTATGTCTCCTTTGCCCCGCTTATTGACATCGGGGGAAACGATCTGGAAAAGTTTGAATATGAACCCCGCTGCCTTCCTGATTGCGGCTACCCTGAACCTAACCCTGGGCCTTGCTCTAGCCCAGGGGATCACGGTCCGGACCCCCCTCGGCCCCGCCCAAGGCCAGATCGAAAAGGGCGCCATCGCCTTCTACGGCCTGCCCTACGCGGAAGCGGGCCGCTTTGAGGCCCCCAGGCCCGTGGCCACCTGGCCCCCTGGGGTGGGAAGGGAGCGGGTAGCCTGCCCCCAAACCCTTGGGACCACCGCCCGGCTGGGGGGATACATCCCCCCGCAGAGGGAGGACTGCCTGGTGGCAAACCTTTTCCTTCCCCTGGAACTCCCACCCCCGGAAGGCTTTCCCGTGATGGTCTACCTGCACGGGGGTGGCTTCACCTCGGGAAGCGCCGCCGAGCCCATCTACGGGGGGCACCGGCTAGCCCAGGAGGGGGTAGTGGTGGTTTCCATAAACTACCGCCTGGGACCCTTGGGCTTTTTGGCCCTTCCCGCCCTGGCGAAGGAAGATCCCAAGGCGGTGGGCAACTATGGCCTCCTGGACGTGATGGAAGCCCTGCGCTTTGTCCAGCGCTACATCCCCTATTTTGGCGGCGACCCCCAAAACGTGACCCTCTTCGGGGAATCCGCTGGGGGCATGCTGGTCTGCACCCTCCTGGCCACCCCGGAGGCCCGGGGACTTTTTCAGAAGGCGATCGTCCAGTCGGGGGGGTGCCACCAGGTCCGCCCCTTGGAAAGGGATTTCCCCTTCGGGGAACGGTGGGCTAAGGCCTTAGGCTGCCCCCCGGAAGACCTGGTCTGCCTGCGGAGCCTTCCCCTCTCCCGCCTTTTTCCGCCCACGGAACCCAAAGCCCCTCCCGACATCACCGCCTCTGCCCTGGGCTTTCCCAACTCCCCTTTCAAGCCCCACCTGGGGGCCCTGCTTCCGGAAAGCCCCCTCGAGGCCCTTCAGAAGGGGCGGGCCCGGGGTATCCCCCTCTTGGCAGGGGCCAACCTGGAGGAACTCGCTTTCCCGGGTCTAGCCTGGCTCCTGGGACCAAGGAGTTGGGAGGAGTTTGACCAAAGGCTTGCCGCCCAAGGCTTCACCCCGCAACAACGCGAGGCCTTAAAAAGTGTGTATCAGAAACGTTTTCCCGACCCCCGAAAAGCCTGGGGAGAGGCCCAAACCGATCTTCTCCTCCTCTGCCCCTCCTTAAAGGCCGCAAGGCTCCAGGCCCCTTTCGCCCTCACCCATGCCTATCTCTTCACCTTCCGAATCCCAGGCTGGGAGGGACTCGGGGCCTTCCACGGCCTGGAGCTCGCCCTCCTTTTCGGAAACCTCGAGGAAATGCCCTTTCTTCCGCTTTTCCTCAGCGCCGAGGCCAGGGAAAGGGCCGAGGCCCTGGGAAAACGCATGCGCCGCTACTGGGTGAGCTTCGCCCAGGAAGGGGAGCCCCGGGGCTGGCCCCGCTGGCCCTTCTACTCGGAGGGCTACCTCCTCCGGCTGGACGAGCCCCCGGGGCTGATGCCGGACCCTTATGAGGAGCGTTGCGGCGCCCTCGAGGCCCTGGAGCTACTATAGGGGCATGAAGGCCCGAGCCACCTGCCCCCTGGACTGCCCCGATGCCTGTAGCCTCCTGCTCACCTTTGAAGAGGGAAGGCTCTTTCGGGTGGAGGGCGACCCCCGCCACCCCGTCACCCAAGGCTTCGCCTGCGCCAAAACCTACAGCTATCCCGAAAGGGTAAGGGAGCGTCTCCTCTACCCCTTGCGCCGGGTGGGGAGGAAGGGGGAAGGCCGCTTTGAAAGGGTCTCCTGGGAGGAGGCCCTGGACGGGATCGCCGAAAGGCTCAAGGCCATCCTGGACACCCACGGGGGCGAGGCCGTCCTCCCCTACCACTACGCGGGAACCATGGGCCTCGTGGAGAACCAACACCCCCTGGCCTTCTTCCGGGCCATCGGGGCCAGCGAGCTTCTGGAAACCATCTGCTCCACCGCAGGAAGCGCCGCCTGGGAGATGACCTATGGCCCTAGGCTCGGCCCCGACCCGGAGGAGGTGCCCGAGGCCCGCTACATCCTCCTTTGGGGCATCAACAGCCTCTCCACCAACAGCCACCTCACCCCCTTTCTCAAGGAGGCGAGAAGGCGGGGGGCCAAGGTGGTCCACATCGACCCCTACAAGAACCACACCAGCCGATTCGCCGACGAGCACATCAAGCTCCGCCCTGGCACCGACGCTGCCTTGGCCTACGCCCTGGCCCACTTGCTGTTCCGTGAAAACCTGGTGGACTGGGAATACCTCAAGGAGGCCGCCACAGGGTTGGAAGCTTTCCAGGAAGAGGCCCGGAAGTGGCCCCCAGAAAGGGCCAGCGCCCTTACCGGGGTGCCCGAGGAGGCCATAGAGCGGCTGGCCCGGGAACTGGGGGAAGCCAAACGGGTCTTCCTCCGGGTGGGCTACGGGATGACCCGGCATCCAGGTGGGGGGAATGCCCTAAGGGCAGCGAGCCTCCTCCCCGCCCTCCTGGGGGCCTGGCGCTACCCGGGGTGCGGGGCCCTTCTTTCCACCAGCGGGGCCTTCCCCCTGAATAAACGCTTTCTAGGGGGGCGGCACCTTCTGGAGGGGGAACACCCGCACGAGGGCTACTTCCGCCCCAATCCAAAGGTGCGCCGGGTGAACATGAACGAGCTCGCCAGCGCCCTCACCCGCCTCGAGCCCCCCATAAGGGCCCTCTTCGTCTTCAACTCCAACCCCCTGGTGGTGGCCCCGGACACGGGAAGGGTCAAGGAGGGCCTCTTGCGGGAGGACCTCTTCACCGTGGTGCTGGAGCAGGTGATGACGGAAACCGCCCGCTACGCGGACTACCTCCTCCCCGCCACCTTCTTTTACGAGCACCCCGACCTTTACACCAGCTACGGCCACTACTACCTCTCCTGGAATGAGCCCCTAACCGAGCCCGAAGGGGAGGCCAGGCCCAACACCTGGGTCTTCCGGGAACTGGGGAGGAGGCTTGGCCTAAAGGAACCCACCCTCTACTGGACCGCGGAAGAGGTGGCAGAAAGCCTCCTGGATGTGGACCACCCCTACCTGGCGGGCATCAACCCGAAGAGGCTTAAGGAGGAGGGGTTTGTGAAGCTCAACCTCCCCAAGCCCTTCCTGCCCTTCCAAAAGGGCCCCGTGCGCTTCAGCCCCCCGCCGGAGGTCATCCCCACCCAAACCCTCCCCGGCTACCCCTTGATCCTCCTCACCCCCCCGGCCCACCGCTTCCTGAACACCACTTACGGGAACGTCCAGGCCCTGGTGGAGGCGGAAGGAGGCGAGCCCAGGCTTCTCATCCACCCCAAGGACGCCGAGGAGCGGGGGATCACTGAGGGCATGCTGGTCTACATCCACTCCCCCCAAGGCAGGGTGGTGCGCAAGGCCAAGGTGACCGAGGCCCCCATGCCGGGGACGGTGGTCCTCGAGGGCACCTGGTGGGAAAAGTGGGCCCCAGACGGCAAGGGCATCAACCACCTCACCGCGGAAACCCTCACCGACTTAGGGGGCGGAAGCACCTTCCACAGCACCCCGGTGGAGGTGGAGCCCCTCCGCCTGGCCTGATTTGCGCCTGGGCTAGGGTTTTGCTAGGCTGGTTGGGTGCAGACGGCCAAGCCCCTTAAGCGCGCGGTGGCCCTGGCCGCCTGGAGCGAGGAAGGGCTTCTCTTGGTGAAGCGGCCCGAGGAGGACCCCGAGTTCGGCGGGGCCTGGGGTCTGCCGGCGGTGAGCCTCGTAGAAGGGGAAGGCCTTGAGGAGGTCGCCTTCCGGGTGGCGCAGGAGAAACTCCAGGCGGAGGTGGCGGCGGCCCGCCCCGTGGCCTGCGGGATAGAGGAGCGCCCCGCTTATACCCTGGAGCTTTGGGTCCTCGAGGCCCGGCTCCTCACTACCCCCCGGCTGCCCGAGCCCAAGCCGGGGAAGACCTTCTACACCGCCTTTCGTTTCGGCAAGCCGGAGGAGCTACGGGGGGCCGCCCGGGTGGGTTCCCTCTGCAGCCGCCTCTATCTGGCGGTAAAGGGCCTGTGCTCCTAGGTACCCCCTTGGGGCTTGCACCCCAAGGGGGACCCCAAAAGGCCATGGATAAGCCGCATTCGTCCTTGCCGATGGGGCAACCTTCATGCATGGACACTTAGCCATGGAAACCCTGGTCTTGGTCAACCTCTTCCACGAACTGGCCCTGAAGGGCCAAAACCGCCCCCTTTTCCTGAGGAAGGCCAAGGATCACGTGAAGCGGGCCCTCAAAGGCACGGGGGCCAGGCTGGAAGCGGAGTGGCCCATGGCCCTCCTCTTCCGCCTGCCCGAGCCGTCCTGGCCGGAAACCAGGGGGCGCCTGCAGGAAACCTTGGGCGTGGAAAGCTTCGCCCGGGTGCTGCGCACGGCGGCGGACCTCGAGGCCCTCAAAGGTGCCCTGGAGCAGGTCCTGCCGGAAGTGCCCTTCCAGAGCTTCCGCATCACCGCCAAGCGCTCCGACAAGACCTTCCCCCTCACCTCTCCCGAGATTGAGCGCCTCCTTGGGGCCTTCGTGAAGGAGAAGACGGGAGCCAGGGTACAGCTCAAGGGGGCGGAAAGGGAGTGGGTGGTGCGCATCCTGCCCAACGCTGCCCTTTTGGAGGTGGAGCGCCACCCGGGACCGGGAGGGCTTCCCCCGGGGGTTTCCGGGAAGGTGGTGGCCCTCCTTTCCGGGGGGATTGACTCCCCCGTGGCCGCTTACCGCCTCATGCGCCGGGGAGCGGAGGTGGTCCTGGTGCACTTCCACCCTTTCCCCCTTCTCTCGGGCCAGAGCCGGGAAAAGGCCAAGGCCATCGCCGAGCGCCTGGCCCGCTTCCAGCACCGCATCACTCTCCACCTGGTTCCCTTCAGCGAGGTGCAGCGGCAGATCATCCTCGAGGCCCCCAAGGCCTACCGGGTGGTCCTCTACCGCCGCTACATGCTCCGCATCGCCGAGGCCATCGCCAAGGAGGAAGGAGCCTTGGCCTTGGCCACCGGGGACAGCCTGGGCCAGGTGGCCTCGCAGACTCTGGAGAACCTCCATGTGGTCAACCAGGCGGCCACCCTTCCCGTCTTCCGGCCCTTGATCGGCTTTGACAAGGTGGAGATCAAGGCGGAGGCGGAGCGCATCGGCACCTACGCCATCTCCATCCTCCCCGACGAGGAGTGCTGCACCCTTTTCGCCCCCAAGCACCCCGTGACCCGGGCCCAACTTTCCGTGGCCTTGGAAACGGAAAGCCGTTTGGATACGGAAAGGCTCATCGCCTTGGCCCTCGAGGGCCGGGAGGTGGTGCGCTACACCTGGCCGGGGCAAAAACCCCTACCAGGGGCTCAGGAGAAGGCCCCTATAATGGAGCATGGACCTCTTGACGGCTAAAGCCCTCCTGGGAAGGGGCGAAACCACTCCCTTGGCCCTTTTGGAGGAAGCCTTGGAAAGGGCCCGGGCCTTCCAGGACCGCAACGCCTTGGCCTACCTGGACGAGGAGGGAGCCAAGGAGGAAGCCCAGCGGCTTACGGAGGAGCTAAGGCAGGGGTACATCCGCGGACCCCTACACGGCATCCCCCTCACGGTAAAGGACCTCTTCCCGGTCAAGGGCATGCCCACCCGGGCAGGAACCCGGGCCCCCCTCCCTCCCCTTCCCGAGGAGGCCCAGGCGGTAAGGCGCCTGAGGGAAGCCGGGGCCCTCCTCTTCGCCAAAACCAACATGCACGAGGTGGCCCTGGGCATCACCGGGGAAAACCCCTGGACGGGCCCGGTGCGCAACGCCTTAAACGCAAGCCGCCAAGCCGGGGGAAGCAGCAGCGGAAGCGCCGTGGCCGTGGCCTTGGGGATCGGCCTTGCCTCCTTGGGCACGGACACCGGGGGCTCCATCCGCATCCCCGCCGCCTTCAACGGGGTGGTGGGCTTCAAGCCCTCCTACGGCCGGGTAAGCCTGGAAGGCGCCTTGCCCCTCTCCCGCTCCACCGACCACGCGGGGCCCATCGCCAGGAGCGTGCGGGACGCCCACTTCCTCACGGAGATCCTGGCCGGGGAAAGCATCCCCCTCGAGGGCCCGCAAAACCCCACCTTCGGCGTGCCCCTGGACTTCCTGGAGGGCCGTCTGGGGGTGGAGGTGCGCAGGGCCTTCCAGAGGCTTCTAGAGGAACTCCCCTCCTTGAGGGCCGAGGTAAGGGAGGTATCCTTACCCCTATCCGGGGTCTATGAGGTCTACACCCGCCTGGTGCGCTACGAGGCAGCCCGCATCCACGAAAAAGCCTTAAGGGAACAGCCGGAAGGCTTCTCCCCCCAGGTGCGGGAGGCCCTTATGGCCGGGCTTTCCCTCACGGAGAAGGATTACCGGGATGCGGTGGCGGAAAGGGAGGCCCTGCGCCTCCAGTTGGTGAAGGCCCTAAGAGGGGTGGACGCCCTCCTCCTCCCCGCCCAGCCCCTTCCTGCCCCCCCTTTGGGCACGGAGGAGGTGGAGCTGGAATCGGGGAAGAAGAGCCACCGGGAGGCCTTCATCACCCTCACCCTGCCCTTCAGCCTCCTCGGGGTGCCCACCCTAACCCTCCCCTTCGCCCGGGTGGAGGGGATGCCCGTGGGGCTCCAGGTGATGGGGCCCTACGTGGAGGACGGCCGGGTGCTGGCCATTGGGGGCTGGCTCGAGGCGCGGCTAAAGTAGGGCGTAAAGCAGGGCCAGGGTCAGGAGGGTCAAGGACAGGCCAAAGCGGAGATGTTCCAGAAAGCTCACCCGCATTCCCTCCTTTCCCGCCCCCTCGGCCACGATGAGGTTGGCCACGCTGGCGAGGAGGGTGAGGTTCCCCGCCAGGGTGCTTCCCCCGGCCAGAAGAAGCCAGTCCCTGGGCTCCTGCACCAGGGGAGCCAGGAGCAAGACCGCGGGCACATTGGAGACGAGCAGGGAGAGGAAGGTGGCGGCCAAAAGAAGCCCTAAAGGCGTGGTGGCCAAGGGCACAAGAAACTCCGCCAGGCCCAGCCTTCGTACCCCCTCGGTGACCATGAAGAGGGCGGCGAACATCACCAGTAGCTCCCAGTCCACCCGCAAGAAATAGCGCTCGGAGCGTATTCGGCGGGTGAAGAGGAGGATTCCCGCAGCCACCAAGGCCCCCTGGGCCATGGGGTAGCCCAGGAGGAAGGCTAGGAAAAGCCCAAGGGCTACCCAAACCCCCTTCCGCAGAAGGGGACGGTGAAGCCGGTAGCGCAAGGGGGGCAGGGGAGGAAGGGGCTTTAGGGAGCGTACCTCAGGGTAAAGGAGGGCCAATAAGGCCACCTGGAGCAAAAGCCCCAAGACGGCCACGGGCCAAAGGGCCGCCACAAACCCCAGGTAGGAGATGCCGGATAGGCTCGCCACCACGATGTTCTGGGGGTTCCCCGTGGGGGTCATGAGGCTCCCGGTGTTCACCGCCCCCATGAGGGCCAGGAGGTAGGGCACCGGGTTGAGCCCCAGACCCCGGGTGACCGAGAGGACCAAGGGGGTGAGGAGGAGGGCCATGGTGTCGTTCAAGAAGAGGGCGGAAAGGAACCCGCTTCCCAAGGTAAGAAGGAGGAGAAGGGCCAAGGGAGTCTTGGCCAGGCGCAAAAGCCTCTCCGCCACCAGGCCAAAGAAGCCCGCATAGCCCAGATGGGCGTTCAGGACCATGATCCCGAAGAGGAAGGTGAGGGTTTGGGCGTCCAGGGCCTGCCAGGCCTCCCGGAGGTCCAAGACCCCGAGGAGCACCAGAAAACTCGCCCCCACCAGGGCCACCCCCGCCCGGTTCATGCGGTAGCCGGGGAGCCCCCCCAGGGCCAGGCCCAGGTAGGTGAGGAGGAGTACCAAGAGGCTAAGCCCCTCCCGTATCTCCTGGGAAAGCTCCATACAGTTTCTCCTCCAGCCGGGCCTTCACACGAGGCCACTCCTCCCGCAGGATGCTGTAGACCACGTCGTCGCGGAAACGGCCATCCGAGAGAAGGCGGTTACGCCTCAAGACCCCTTCCCGCACCGCCCCCAAGGACTCTAAGGCCCTTTGGCTTCGCAGGTTCAAGGGGTCCACCTTAAACTGCACCCTTTCCGCGAGGAGCACCTGGAAGGCGTGGCGCAGGAGGAGGTACTTGGCCTCCTTGTTGGCGGGGCTTCCCCAGAAGGGTTTGAAGATGAGGGTACCGATCTCCAGCTTGCGGTTTTGCGGATCCGGGGCGATGACGGAGATCCGCCCGGCCAGCTTCCCTCCCAGGAAAACGGCCCAGTTAACCCGGCCAGGCTCGGAAAGAAGGGCCTCGAGGTGATCCCTTAGGTCCTCCGGCCCCCTTACCCTATGGCTCATGTGGCGGTAGACCTCGGGGTCGAACTGGGCTTGGAAGCCCGGAAGGTGGGAGAGGGTTAGGAGCTCCAGGCGGACATACCGGCCCTGAAAGGCCTCGGGGAAAGTCCACATGTCCCCCATTATGAGGCCCACAGGACTCCTGGTAGTGTCGCTTATTTTGTGGGTTAATTTGTGGGTTAAGCACGGAGGGGCGGATGGACCGGGAAGAGATGAAAAGGCCCGCCGAGCCGGCGGGGGGAGCGCAACGGTCACTACACCCGGGACCTGATCACGCCGGCGGGCAAGATTGCCCAGCTCAAGGCCCCCCGGGATCGCGAGGGGAGCTTTCTCACGGAGGTCTTTGAACGCTGCAAGCGGATGACCGGGGAGATGGAAGGGGCGGTCCTGGAGATGTACCCGCAAGGGGTCTCCACCCCCTACCTGTACCTGGACGCCAGCTACTTCAAGGCGAACTGGGGCAGGCGGGGAGAGGAAGGAAGGGTGGCGCAACCTGCTGAAGGGGCTTGTGGAGCGGGGGCTTCAGGGGGTGGGGGTGTTTTCCAACGAAGAGAGCCTGGCCGACCTGGCCACGGTGGTGATGCTCAGGGTCACGGAAGAGTGGGGTTCAGGCGCTACGTGGACATGACCCCGCTTTGGGCTGCGGAAGGGAAACCCACAAAAATCGCGGCTTGACTCACGTACACCCCTCGTTACGACAAACTTTTCCCTAAGGCTAGCGCATGACCAGATTACGAATAGGGGTTTCCCGTGGTTAATAGCTCAGAAAGCCCCCATCTACAACCACGGTCGTGCCCGTAACGTAATCCATGTCCTCAGTACATAGCAAAGCGCCAACCTTAGCGATTTCCCCTGGAGAAGCCCAACGTCCTACCGGAATGCGACTGGTGATTGCCTGATAGAGATCGGGGTTACTCCACACTGGAGCGGTGAAGTCCGTTTGCACATAGCCTGGACAGAGGAGATTGACCCGGATTCCGAGAGGTGCCCACTCTTTGGCGAGGGCCCGGGTCAAACCTAACAAGCCAGTCTTAGCAGACACATATGCAGGGATGGGAACCGGCCCGCCTGAGGTAAAGGTGGTTACAGACCCAATGAATAAGATTCGGCCCCATCCGACACAAGCCATGTGGGGGGCCACCGCTTTTGCCAGAAGAAAGGCAACATCTAGGTGGAGGTACAAGACTCTACGCCACTCCTCGTAGGATAGCTCCAGGGCGGGCTTACGCACGTTGATTCCAGCTGCGTGTATGAGAGCATGGATATCGCCTTCCGCCAAAGCCAGGTCGACCACCTTTTCAGGCGGATCCTTTTCCAAGTCTACGGCAACTGGGAATGCGGGTAGGCCCATTTCCTGAAAACTCTTGACAGCCCCTTCTGGATGACGACTGACTATACCCACCTTGAATCCCTTCTTCGCCAGCTCCTCAGCCAGTGCCCGTCCAATTCCGCGACTTCCTCCTGTGACTATCGCAACGCGCATACTGCCACCTCACCGATCGAGTATGGGACTTTTACCGAGGAACCGAAAAAGATCCTCCCGAGACGGGGCCCCCTCGTAATCACCCAGTGTGGTTACGGCCAAGGCACCCATGGCGTTTCCCAATTTGAGCCTCTCCTGAGCGGGATATTGCCACAGCACCCCTGCGAGATAGCCTGCATTAAAGGCATCCCCAGCCCCCACGGAGTCTATCTCGTTAACTGGGAACGGATCGGCCTCTACAAGCGAACCTTCCACTAACGCCACCGCACCCTTTTTCCCTCTCTTCAGCACAACTTCCGCCGGACCTTTAGCTGCAAGCGTGTAGAGAATCGAAGTTCTATCGCCAGGCCAGAGCACGGCGTCATCCTCACTCAAGAACAAAATGTCCGTTAACGGAAGAACGTCCTCAATGAGTGGTTTAGCATCCTCGGGCGCCCATAGCTTTTTCCGATAATTCACATCGAGGCTCACCCGCATCTTCCGCTCCTTGGCTTCTTGTAAGAGCCATCGGGAAAAGGCCCAGGTCCTTTCCGAAAGTGCTAGCGTAATCCCACTAAGGTGAAAGATTTTTGCTTCGCCCAAGCAATCCAGATCGAACGCTTCAGGAGCCATATAGGCAGCCGCCGAACCTTGGCGGTAATAATAAACCCTCCCACCGAACGCTAAATTTTCCCTTATATAAAGTCCCGTGGGCGCATCCACTCTCCTGGCGAACACCTGGAGCCCTTCGGCGCGCAGACGGTGCAACACTACGTCACCGAGCTCATCCTGGCCAACAAAAGTGAAAAACCCAACAGAAAATCCAAGCCTGGCCAGGGCTATGGCCGTGTTGGCTTCCGCCCCTCCTATACGGACCTCGAGACAAGTCTGGTGCCGGAGATACCCTTTTCTCGGGGACAGGAGAAGCACCATAGCCTCTCCAGCAGTTACAACCTCAATCACCACGCACCTCCAAGGACACGCCGTAGCTCTCACCCAACTCCAGAAGAGACTCCACTACCGCGTCCTCCAGCGGAACTCCCTCTAGGAGGCGCGCATTTCTAAGACGGGCCTCCTTTTCTCCTGGCAAGAACACTTCTGAAAACTCTGGAGCGGGTGGTATGCGTTTGATGTGGTTCCACAGATACTCCATGCGTCCAAGAAACTCTTCCCGACTTGACAGGAATGTTGGATCAATCGCCACCAAGAAATGGCCCACATTTTGAGGACGATCCCAATCATCGTACATGCGGCCAATCGTGTCTGCGACCCCAGCTCCCGTGAGCACTCCCGCAAGGACTTCCACCATTAACGCAAGCGCATATCCTTTCGGACCACCCAAAGGCAACAACGCCCTAACCTTATGGGGATCACCTGTTGGAACGCCCTCCTCATCCACACCCCAATCCAAGGGGATGGCACTGCCCCTAGCCCGGGCCATCAGCACCTTACCCATGGCTACCTGAGCGGTAGCCAAGTCCACCACGAGTATCCCCTGCGGAGCGGGTGCGGCAAAAGCTATTGGGTTCGTTCCCAGAGCGGACCGTTTACCACCAAAGGGTACAACGTCTGGCTCCGCATTGGTCATGACAAGGCCTAGCAGGCCCTCTTTTGCCAGGGCTTCCGCATAGAAGCCCGCTGCGCCAAAATGGGTACTGCGTCTCACCCCCACAGCCCCGATACCATAGGCAAGGGCAAGTTGCCTCACCTCCTCCAGTGCGAATATCCCCACTCGAGGTCCTAATCCGTTGTCGCCATCAACCACTGTGATGGCTCCATGACGGCTCACCACTTGTGGAAAAGGAGACGGATTGACCAACTTCGACGTAAGCCGTCGCACATAAATGGGAAGGCGCGACAACCCGTGGCTATGGATTCCCTTAAGTTCGGCGTCGAGCAAAACCTGGGCCGTGGCCCTAGCCGAAGCCTCATCCGCACCGGCGGCCCTGAGAATACGCTCCGCAAAGGTCTGCAACGCGGCGGAAGGAAATGTCTTCATAAGCTTAAGCCTCCGTCAACCACAAACACGCCCCCCGTGGCAAACGCACCCTCGTCTGAGGCCAGATATACTGCCAAGGCTGCGATTTCCTCTGGCCGCCCCAACCGACCTAAGGGCTGGCGTTCTGCAAACTTTTTTAGTCCGCTTTCATCTCGAGCACGTTCTCTTAGGGAAGGTGTGTCCACAGTCCCTGGACAGATGGCATTGACACGCACCCCCATGGGGGCGAACTCTAAGGCTGCGGCCCTGGTCATGGCCACCACGGCCGCCTTCGTGGCGCTGTAAATGAAGCGCCTAGGGACCACCTTCAGGGCAGCAACGGAAGCGATATTGATGACACTTCCTCCTCCCCTAGCTGCCATTTTCGGTAGAGCCACCTGCATGGCCCAGAAGATACTTTTGGTGTTCAACAAGAAGGCCTCATCCCAATCCCTATCGGTCGCATCGACGAGTCCCCCTTCGGGAACAATGCCTTGCGCATTTACAAGTATGTCCAGGTCGTCCAAGCTACCTAAAAGCCGAACCAGGCTCTCCCGATCCCTGGCATCCAGCTTCACCGCTGGAACCACGCCCTTCAACTTTTCGGGATGCAAAGTGGCTCCCAGTACCTCCGCTCCCTCCTCACGGAAGGCTATCGCTATTGCTCTTCCGATTCCCTGCCCAGCAGCAATTACCAAAGCTTTCTTTCCCAATAGCTTCATGGTCACCTACCCCTAAATAGCAGTTCTGGCAAGAATAAAACGACTTGCGGAAACGTCATTACCACGATAAGGGCTACCAACGCGGCTACGAAGAGGGGCCACCCCTCCCGAACGTACTCCTCCAGATCGCAATTCATAATCGAGCAGACGGAATACATGGACAGCCCAACCGGGGGCGTCAGCAAGCCAATAGCGCACGTCATAACCATGAGTACACCGAAATAGACCAGATCGATACCGAGCGCCTTGACCGCTGGTACCAGAATTGGGGTCAGCATGATAATCATCACCGTCGAATCCAGGATCATACCAAGTACCAAAAGCGAAAGAAGAATAAGAACCAAAGCGAACTGAGGATTCTGCACAACATCCAGCAGAAAGCTAGACACCTGCTGGGGAACCATCTCCCACTTCATTCCATACCCTAAAACCCCCGCCATCGCGATCAGTAAAGCCACCATCCCTATGTCCCGCACAGAATTGGAGAGCGCTCTACCTACCCTGTCCACGGACAATTCTCTATAGACAAGTCCAACGAACAACGAATAAACCACGGCGGCCGCTCCCACCTCAGATGGCACAAAAACGCCAAAACGTAAGGAGACCAAGAGTAAGATCGGAAAAACAACCGCCCAGAACCCATCCTTGAGGGCCCTAGCAATCTCGGACACGTGGAACGATCCCTCGCCAGGAGGGAGCTTCGGTCCAAGTACAGTTACGGCTAGCAAAAGGGACACTGCCATGACCAGCCCCAGCCCTATTCCCCCAGCAAAAAGCTGGCCTATCGACACTTGTCCAATGCTTCCGTAGAGAATGAGCCCGATACTGGGGGGAATGGCCACAGCAAGCAGACCGGCAAAACCCTGAAGGGCAGCTATGAATCCCCTGGAATAACCTTGACGCAGCATCTCTGGTCCCAGGAGCCTCGACTGCATGGTGGCATCGGCTATGGCTGATCCCGAGACCCCACCCATTAGGAATCCAAGGACTATGCTGGCATGAGCCAATCCCCCTCTGATGAACGCCGTTAAGGCATAAGCAACTTGCAGTAACCGCCTCGTAACGCCCAGCTCGTTCATGAGGTTGCTGGCAAGAATAAAGGTGGGGATTGCCAGCAGGGAAAAATTCTGCGTTTCCGCAAGGGCAAGCTGGACCGGCATGGTGAGTTGCAGGTCGGGGTGCGTCAAGAAGAAGATCAGTCCGCCAATACCAATGGCAAAGACCACAGGCATCCCGAGCAAGAGTAGGGTGAGAAAGACCAAGAAGCTCAACAACATCGCCCTTCTCCTTTCATGGCTCCTCGCCCCTAACGGTTTGACGGAGTTTCCTTAACACAGACAGCAGCATCAGCCCACTACCCACAGTGACACTTAGCGTTAACCATGTGTAGCTGAACCCGGGTATGCCCTGAAAGGATCGGAAACGCGTCTGATAGGAAGCCTGGATGCTGTAGATAGCAAGCACAACAAGGAAAAGAGCTATTATGGCCCACAACAACGTGCGAAGGTAGCGCTGAACTGGGTGGGGGAGCAGGCGGAGGAGGATCTCAACCGCCACGTGGCGATCTTCCTTTAACGCAAGATCCGCGCCGAGAAACACAGCCCAGGCAAAGCAGAACGTTGCCCAGTCCATCGCCCAGTCCAACGGATGACCAAGGAAACGCCCCGCCCCGCCGGCAAACACGGTCAGAACCGAGAGAATCAAGAACGCCTTCGCCAGAAACTCCTCGAGACTGTGAAGACCACGCCAAAAAGCCCCCATCGCCCCACCCCCCCGTAGCGGTACGTTAGCTAGCGTTTCAAAGCCTGATACAGTGCATCGCGGACCGTTTTCAATCCTAAGCGCTGGTAGGCGGTCTCTGCAGCTCTACGGAAGGCAGCCAGGTCCACATCCGTGACCACGGTCATACCCCTCTGCTTGGCAAGCTCCCTAATCTGACCCTCTTCGCGTGCAATCCGCAGGGAGGTCTCCCTTCCTGCCCGTACGCACTCCTCGCGGAGAATCTGCCGGTAGTTCGCAGGAAGCCGTTGATACCAGGCCTCCCCTACGATCTGGAAATTAATGAGAAGGAAGTGCTTCGTTTCATTGATGTAGCGAAGCACCTCCCAGAGACTCATATCGGGAACGTTGGCGTACACAAGCTCGACACCGTCGATAGCCCTCTGCTGCAGTGCGGAGTAAATTTCCCCAAACGGAAGGGCAACGGGGGTGGCGCCCAAAGCCCGTACGGACTCTTGCCAGACGGGGGCCGGCGGAGTACGAATCCGGAGGCCCTTCAGATCTTCCGGCCGACGCACAGGGCGGTTGGTCATGAAGTGCCGGTACCCTTGGACCCAGTTGAAGCACAGAACGCGGATACCATACTGTTGAGCCAGCCTTTCTATCCAACCCTGCACTATTGGAAGGGTAGCCAATCGCTCAACGGAGTTGTAATCGTCCACGAAATATGGGCCGTTGAACACGCCCAATTCACGCACGTAGTTGCCCAGGCGAGCACCATCCGTATTTTGCCCAAGGGGTACCCCTTGGCGTAACTGTTCGATAATGTCCTCTTCGATGCCCAACTGGCTGCTGTGAAAAACCAAAATCTTGAGATTTCCGTTCGTCCGCTGTTCCACGCGCTCTGCCCAAGACAGGAACCCAGCGTGATAAGGATGATTTGGTCCCAAGACATGGTTGAAACGAAGAGTATACGACTGCCCCACAGCCAATCCTGCCAGTGCCGTTAGGGCTGCATAAACCCAAGCACGCTTCACTTTCCTCACCCGCCTTTCTTCTCACTATCTATCATTAGATCCCACATTTTGTCAAGCACCTGCTCGCGGGAGGGATGCCTGAAACCCTCTACAAAAGGACTCCTACCCAAGGAAACCCATTTGCCCGCCACGTGTCCAGGCGTGGCTCAACCCCAAGTCAGCTTCCTCCACTACCGTCCCCGGGCACTTTACCTCAGGCGCGGGAATCGGCAACGAGACAACCCGAAAAGTTCCGTTCAGGATCACCGCAGCATCACGTCCTGACGGGGATTTTTTCTCCCCAGACTTGACCGTTGTACCCCTTTTGGGGTAGATGGCTCTCCATGACCCTGCGCGAAGCCCTATCCCAGGTCTGACGGGCTGACCGCCCGCGCCAACCCCCACCTCCTCCCCCACCTGGGCTTGCGCAAGGCCCCGGGCCACACCGCCCTCACCCAACTCCTCCACCGCCTGGACCCTAAGGCCCTGGCCAAGGTCTTCCCAGAAGAGGAGCTGGAAGGGGAAAAGGTCCTGGTAGCCGACGGAAAGGTCCTGCGGGGAAGCGGCAAGGGTAAGAGCCCCCAGGTGCACCTGGTGGAGGCATGGGCCCTTGCCCTGGGGCGCACCCTGGCCCAGGCCAGGGCGGAGGGGAGGGAAGATAGGGCTCTTCTGAACACCTGGGGGCCGAGGGGCTCTTAGGGAAGGTGGTGGTGGGGGATGCGGGCTTCCTGTACCCCGAGGTGGCCCGCTAGGTGGGGGCAAAGGGGGGAGTACCTTTTGGTCCTGAAGGGGAACCAGGGGAAGCTTTTGGGGTGGGTGCGGGGGCGAGGTGCTGGCGGTGTTGCGGGCGCACCTGGTGTCGTGGCTAAACCCCAAAGGGGTTCGTCGGAAGGAGGTGGCCTTGGAGGCTTTCTCCTTCAACCCCCTGGCTGCCCTGCGGTTCCTGGGACTTTATGCGGTATAGCGGTCAAGTCTGTTTTTTCTCCCTTGAACAGGGGAGGATGACCAAACTATACTGGCCCCATGCAAAACCCTCTTGAGCTGCTCACCAGTTATAGGTTCCTGCCTATCTTAACCGTGCGCACTCACGAGGAGCTTCAGCATCTGGAGCACCTCATAACGACTTTGAAGGAGGAGGATCTTCCCATAATCGAGGTTACCCTGCGAACCCCCCTTGGTTTGCAGGCGCTTACCCGCATAAATGCAAGCGGCCTTTGTGTGGGAGCAGGCACAGTGCGGAACGCTGAACACGCTAGGGAAGCCCTTGCCAGTGGAGCAGCGTTTCTGGTTTCACCGGCCTACAGAGAAGACGTGGCCCTTTTTGCGCGGGAGCACGGCCTGCTATACCTACCTGGGGTTCTAACGCCACTAGAGGTTGAGCAAGCTCTCGATCGTGGCCTCAGCATCCTCAAGTTCTTCCCTGCCGAGCCTTTTCAAGGTGTAAAGGTGCTGGCACACTACGCCAAGATCTTCCCGGAAGCACAATTCATACCTACGGGGGGCATAGACGAGAAGAACGTGTCCATCTATTGCTCGCTACCCAATGTCATAGCATGTGGCGGATCCTGGCTAATAAAAGGTGGCTTTGAGGCAGTGTCCAGGAATATTCGCAATGCCAAAGCCCTCGTTAGCCCCCAAGCTCGCGACTAATCGCTTCGGCAACCTGCCGCACAGTGAGGGCCACCGGAGCAATTCTATTTTCATCTAAGTAGATGGTGGCTGTGGAAATGCTGACGGCGGCCACTGGCTCACCTTTGGCCCCCCAGATGGGTGCCGCCACACACCTCACCCCGGGTTCGTTTTCCTCGAGATCTAGGGCATACCCTCTTTCCCGGGTTTTCCTGAGCTCCTCGGAAAAGGAAGTCCAATCAGCGATGGTCCTCTCCGTTCGCTTCAATCCGGGCACAAATATGCTCCGGACCTGCTCCTCCGGTAACCAAGCTAGTATGGCCTTGCCCAAGGCTGTGGACTGCGCGGGGAATCGGCTACCAATCTGACTAGCCAATTGCAGTTCCCGAGACCCGGCGACCTTGTCAATGTATACCACCTCCGAGCCCTCCAGAACAGCTAGGTGAACGGTCTCACTTGTAAGGTCCCGGAGCATTTCCAAATGAGGGCGCGCCACGGTGGGAAGGTGGAGTTGGCTGTAGGCCTTAAATCCCAAGCGGATAAGCTGGGGCCCTAAGCGGTAACCTCCTCTGGGCTCATGCTTCAAGTAGCCCGCGCGAACCAAGGCCGACAGAAGGCGATAAGTTGTACTCCGAGTCAATCCGAGGGACTTTGCCAAATTGGGTAAGTCGTTTACCCCCTCACTGACCTTCTCGAGCAAAAGCAGGCCTCGAAGCAAGGTCTGTGTCCCCCCAGTTCCACGACTTGAACTTTCCCCCCGCGGTTTCCTCATGTCACACGTCAACAGGCACGTCAAAGGGCGTATGCGCCTAACGCGCAGAACCTCCTGTCATCATCGAGACCAACATCCAAGAGCACAGTTGAGTCCTGAATACTTGCTTGACACGTTCCACCCCTGTGGTCATCTTACTGCCCTCCCAATCAGGCTAATCCCGCACGTTCTCCACTAAGAGGCTGTCGTAAAAGTCTCCCACCTC
>NZ_PRDA01000034.1 GCF_002964845.1 Thermus tenuipuniceus | reverse complement strand
CTTCATCCTGGCCCACAATCTGCGACTCATCGCCGATAAAATCGCTTAGGTAGCAACTTGGGTTAAACTATCTTCATGCTCCATTACCTGCGGTTTTACCTGGGAAGCCTGGTGGTGTTCTTTGGCTTCTACCTCACGGGCCACTACCTGCTGGGCCTTCCCTTCCCCACCCCGGTTACCCTGCTCCAGATCGCCCTGGGAGCCGGTACCGGGGTAGGGCTTGGAATTGTTTACCACCGCATCTGGCCCTTACCCGAGCCCGGGATAGGCCGGGTGATCCGCCTGGTGGTGCTTCTCCCCCCGGCCTTCATGCTGGGCATTGGCCTTCTGATCCTCCTGCAGGCCCAAGTAGCCCTTCACCTCCTGGTTCCCCTCCTGGCCTGGCTGACCCCGGAGTATGGATCCCAGGACCCTTCCACCCCTAAACGCCCTTCCCGAGGCTGAACGGGAAGCCCTGCTGAAGGAGGCCCGGGCGGAAGAGCATCCCCCTGGCACCTTTCTCCTGGAGCAGGGGGGCGAGCCCGCGCAGGCCCTGTACCTGCTCCTGGAGGGAACCGTGGCCCTGGTGGACGGGGAGGAGGAGGTGGGGACCCTCGAGGCGGGGGAGTTTTTCGGCTTCCCCTCCCTCCTCTCCGGGGAACCTCCTTCCCTAAGTGTGGTGGCCAAAACGCCGGTTACGGTCCTGGCCTTTCCCAAGGAGGCCTTCCAAAGGCTTCTGGCCTATCCAGAAGTAGCCCGCTTTTTCGGCCAAGGCCTGGTGGAACGGGTCCGGCTCAGGTTGGCCCCGTCCCCCTCCCTCTTCTCGCCCGTGGGCCAGCTGGTGCGCCGCCCGCCTGCCTTCATCCCACCCTCCGCCACCGTGGAGGAAGCGGCCAGGAAGATGCGCCAGGAAGGCATCTCCAGCCTCCTGGTGGAGGGGGAGCCCCCAGGCATCCTCACCGACCGCGACCTGAGGAACCGGGTCTTGGCCGAGGGCCGTCCCCCTTCCACCCCCGTGGGGAAGGTGATGACCTCTCCCCTCTTCTCCCTCCCAGCGGAAACCCCCGTCTACGAGGCCCTGGCCGCCATGGTGGAGCGGGGAATCCACCACCTGCCCCTTACGGAAGAGGAACGGGTGGTGGGGGTGGTCACCCACACCGACCTCCTTATGAACCAGGCGCAAAGCCCCCTCCTTCTCTTGAGGCGCATCGAGAGGCTGGAGCTGGAGCGGTATAGCCTCGAGGTGGCCTCCTTGGTGGAAGGCCTCTTCCAGAGGGGCTTGGGCGGGGTGGAGATCGGCCGGGTGGTGGCCTCCCTGAACGACGCCCTCATCCGCCGCCTGGTGCGGGAGGCGGAAGCCGCCTTAGGCCCCCCTCCCGTGGCCTACGCCTTTTTGGTCTTCGGCTCGGAGGGAAGGCGGGAGCAGGCCCTTCTCACCGACCAGGACAACGCCTTGGTTCTGGAGGGAAAAGGCCACGAGGCCTACTTCCAGGCCCTGGGGGAGCGCGTGGTGGGAGGACTCATCCGGGCAGGAATCCCCGAGTGCAAGGGAGGGTACATGGCCACCCGCTGGCGCAAGACCCTTGGGGAATGGCAGGAAACCTTCCGCCGTTGGATGGAGGCCCCCGAGCCCCAGGCCCTTCTGGAAACCCAGATCTTCTTTGACCTGCGCAAGGCGGCAGGTAGCCTTTCCCTAAGGCCCCTGGAGGAAACCATCCTGGAGGGGAGCCGGAAGGGGATCTTCCTTTACCACCTGGCCCAGGCCAGCCTGGAGTTCCGCCCTCCCTTGGGCCTTTTTGGAAGGGTGCGCACGGAGGAGGGCTTTGTGGACCTGAAGCGGCACGCCATCGCCCCCATCGTGGCCCTGGCCCGGCTCTATGCCCTCATGGCGGGCAGCCTGGCCAAGGGCACGGTGGAGCGGCTCAAGGTGGCGGCGGAAGGGGGCACCCTAAGCCCCGAGGGGGCGGAACGCCTCGAGGAGGCCTTCCGCTTCTTCTTCTCCCTGCGCCTGAAACACCAGCTAAAGGCCTTGGAGCAAGGGGGGGAGGTGAGCAACCGGGTGCTTTGGTCCAGCCTATCCCCCGGGGAACGGCGGAAGGCCCTGGAAGGCTTCCGGGCCATCGCCGAGATCCAGGAAAGCACCGCAAACCGCTTCCAGCTGCGATGAAGGAGAAGGCCTTTGCCCTGTTCTTTCTGGCCCTAGGGCTTTTCACTATGCCCTTAGAGCTTTTTCCCTGGGCTCCTAAGGGGCCTTGGGGACTCCCTACCCTGTACCTTTACTTCTTCCTGGTCTGGGGCTTGGTCATCCTTTTGGCCTACTTGCTTTACCGCAAACCATGAGCGCTGTCTGGGTTCTCCTGATCCTCTTCCTTTACCTGGCCTCCTTGTTCCTGGTGGCCCTGTGGGGGGAGGGCCGGGGAAGAACCTTAGCCCAAAGCGCCCATGCCTACGCCTTTTCCTTGGCCGTCTACGCCACCGCCTGGACCTTTTTCGGCAGCGTGGGCCGAGCGGCCACTGAGGGTATGAGCTTCCTTTCCATCTACCTGGGACCTACCCTGGTCCTCCTCCTCTGGCCGTTTCTTCACGAAAAACTGCTCTCCCTGGCCCGCGCCCACCGCCTCACCTCCTGGGCCGATTTCCTCTACCTGCGCTTCGGCCACGACCTCCTCGGCCCCCTGGCCGCCGGCTTTCTGGTGGTGGGCCTGCTTCCCTACCTGGCCCTGCAACTCAAGGCCATCGCCCAGGCCTTCCTCTTCCTCAGGGGCGAGGAGGAACCCCTCACGGACATCGCCCTTCCCACCGCTCTGCTCCTGGCCCTCTTCGCCATCCTCTTCGGCACCCGCCGCCTGGACCCCTCGGAGCGGCACCAGGGCCTGGTGCTGGCGGTGGCCTTTGAGTCCTTCGTGAAGCTCCTGGCCCTCCTCCTCGTGGGGGGAGTGGTCCTTTGGCAGCTGGGAAACCCCTTCCCCCAGGTTCAGAACCGCCCTGAGCTCCTCCCCCTCCTCCTCCCCCCGGAGGGGCTTGCCGGTTACCTGGAGTGGGCAAGCCTGGTGGTCCTTTCCGGCCTGGCCTTCCTCTTCCTGCCCCGGCAGTTCCACGTGAGCGTGGTGGAGAACACCGACCCCCAGCACCTCCGCCTGGCGGCCTGGGCCTTCCCCCTCTACCTTCTCCTCATCAACCTGCCCGTCCTTCCCCTGGCCCTCTTTGGCCGGCTTCTCCTCCCCGAGGGGAACCCGGACCTCTACGTGCTGGCCCTTCCCCTGGAGCTCGGAAATGCTCCTTTGGCCCTTCTGGCCTTCCTGGGCGGGGTTTCGGCAGCCACGGCCATGGTGGTGGTGGAAGGCCTGGCCCTTTCCATCCTTATCTCCAACCACCTCCTTTCACCCCTTCTCCTCCGCTTCCGGGCCCTGGGAAGCCTCCTCCTTTGGCGGAGGATCTCCATCCTGGCGGTGATGCTCCTGGCCTACCTCTACTTCCGCCTGGCGGGGGAGGCTTATGCCCTGGTGGCCATGGGCCTCATTTCCTTTGTGGCCGTGGCCCAGCTGGCCCCGGCGGGCCTTCTCGGGCTCTTCTGGAAGGGAGCCACCCCCCAAGGAGCCCTGGCGGGCCTCTTGGGAGGGATCGTCATCTGGGCCTATACCCTCTTTCTCCCGGCCCTGGCCCGCTCGGGCTGGCTCTCCCCCTTCTTTTTGGAAGGCCCCCACCCCCTCCTAAGGCCGGAGGGGCTTTTGGGAATCCGGGGCCTGGATCCCGTGACCCACGGGTTCTTGACAAGCCTTACCCTGAACCTGGCCCTGACCCTCGGGGTTTCCCTCTTCACCCGCCGGAAGCCCCTGCAGGAGGAGCGCACCGGGGAGGTGGAGGAGCTCGCCGCCCTCCTCCGGCGGGTCTTGGGGCCGGAGGCGGAGAAGGCTTTCCGCCGCCAGGCCCACACCCTCCCGGACCGGGAAGCGGCGGGGCTCGCGGAAACCCTGCTGGCGGGCTCCGTGGGGCCCGCCACCGCCAAGCTCCTCCTCCTCTCCGTCACCCGGGAGGTCCCCCCGGAAGCCCTGCGGGAGGAGGTGGAGGAGGCAGCCCGGGAATCCTGGGAGCTTCGGGCCTACGCCCAGGCCCTCGAGGAGGCCAGGAAGGAGCTGGCCGAGGCCTACGAGCGCTTAAAGGCCCTGGACCAGGCCAAGGACGAGCTTCTGGCTGCGGTTTCCCACGAGCTTAAAACCCCCCTCACCGCCGTGCGGTCCCTGGCGGAGATCCTCGAGGCCAATCCCGACCTTCCCGAGGAGGAGCGTGGGCGCTTCGTGTCCCTTCTGGCCAAGGAAACCGCCAGGCTCTCCCGCTTGGTGGAGGAGATCCTGGCCTATACCCGGTTCCAGGCAGGGGTGCCCCTCGCCCGCAGCCCCACGGACCTTCGGGCCCTGGCCGAGGAAGCCCTGGCCCTGGTGGAACCCTTGGCCCGGGAAAGGGGGATTACAATGGACTCCCACCTGGCGGGGGTGCAAGCCCTCACGGACCGGGACCGGGTCCTCCAGGTGCTTTTGAACCTCCTCCACAATGCCCTGCGCCACGCCCGAAGCCGGGTGCGCCTGGAGCTTACCCTCACCAACCGCGAGGCCCTCTTCCGGGTCTTTGACGATGGCCCTGGAGTACCCCCCCAGGCCCGGGCCCGGGTATTCGAACCCTTCCAGAGCTTCTCCGGAGGCACAGGCCTGGGCCTTTTCCTGGCGCGGAGGCTGGTGGAAAGCCTGGGGGGGCGGATCTGGTTGGAGGAAGGGGAGGGAGCCAGCTTCGCCTTCACCCTTCCCCTGGGGGTGGAGCATGAGGATTCTGGTGGTGGACGATGAGGAAAGCATCCTGGTGCCTTTGGAGTTCCTCCTGAAGAAGGCCGGCCACGAGGTGGTTCTGGCCCGCAGGGGGGAGGAAGCCCTCGAGGCCCTATCCCGAGGAGCCTTTGACCTCATGGTGCTGGACCTCATGCTTCCGGGCATGGATGGCTTCGCCGTTTTGGAGCGGGCCAAGGCCCTATCCCAAAGGCCCAAGGTCCTGGTTCTCACCGCCCGGGGGCGGGAGGCGGACCGGGCCAAGGCCTTGGCCCTGGGAGCCGAGGCCTTCATGGCTAAGCCCTTTGGCATCCAGGACCTCCTAGCCCAGGTGGATGAGCTGGCAGGAAAAAGATGAGGGAGCTTTTGCGCTTTCTGGGAGCTCTTCTCCTGGGACTCCTCTTGGTGGGAGGGACCGTGGGGCTTGGCCTCTTCCTCCTGCTCCAAGGGGAGGAGGTCCTGGGAAGGGAACTCCTCCGCCTGGCGAGGGAGAAGCTTCCCACCCTTCTCTTCGTGGGCTTCCTCTTCACCCTGGTGCTGGCCGCCCTCCTCTACCCGGTCTTCCTGGGCTATCTGGCCGCCACCCGGGCCCTGGGCCAGGAGGCGGAAATCCTCCTGGCCAACCCTGGCCACCGCCTGCGCCTCCGGGGGCCCTTTGAACTCAGGGCCCTGGCGGACCTTATCAACCGCCTGGCCCAGGAAAAGGGAGCCTTGGAAAAGGAGGTGACGGCGCGCATTGCCGAGGCCAAATCCCTCCTGGAGGAGGAGAGGAGGAAGCTTTCCGCCCTCATCGGCCACCTTCCCCACGGGGTGGTGCTGGCCAACCCCAAGGGCCAGGTCCTCCTCTACAACCAGGGAGCCCGGGAGCTTCTGGGGCAGGGCCTGGGGGTGGGCAAAAGCCTCTTCGGCCTCTTGGACCGGGGGCTCATGGTCCACGCCCTGGGCCTGCCGGAGAAGCGGTTCTTAACCCAGGGTCCCGAGGGACCGCTTTGGCTCCAGGTGGTGCCCCTGGAGGGGGAGGGAGGGTTTTTGGTCCTCCTGGAGGAGGCCCGGGAAAAGGGCGGATGGGATGCCACCCGCCTCCACCGCCTTAGGGACAAGCTGGCGGGGCTCAAGGCCCTGGCGGAAGCCGTGGACCAGGAAGCCAGGGGGACCCCCCTCGAGCCCCTTCTCAAGACCGCCAAGGCCACCGCCGAGGAGCTCGGCCAGCTGGTGGCCTCCTTTGAAGCCCCGGCCCAGGCGGCGGAGGTATTGGCGGAAGACCTTTTAACCCTCCTGGCCCAGGCCCTGGAGCGGGAGACAGGGGTTTCCCCAGGGTTCTCCCTGGAGGGGGAAGCCAAAAACCTCCTGGTCCAGGCGGACACCTACGCCCTGGCTCGAGGCCTGGCCGTCGCCTTAAGGGACGAGGAGGAAGCCTTCCTGGAGGGAAGGCGGGAGGGCAACCTGCTCCACCTCACCCTCACCCTGCCCAAGCCTCCTATGAGCCCAGGGGACGCCCAGCCCGACCTTCCCCCTCTTCTCAAGGAGGCGGTGGAGAAGTCCGGCGGAAGCGCCTGGTGGGCAGGATCCCACCTTCGCCTCCTCCTCCCCGCCCGGGAAGCCCCCCGGCTTCCCGCCAAGGCGGGCCCTCCCCCCCGGGCCGAGGTCTTCGACCTCTCCCTCCTCCATGCCCCCGAGGAGCTGGAAGAAGCCCCTCTGGAGGGCCTCCTCTACACTGCCTTCGACCTGGAAACCACGGGCCTGGATCCGGAAAGGGACGCCATCATCGCCCTAGGGGCGGTCCACATCCTGGGGAAAACCGTGCTCCGCCACGAGGTCTTCGAGGCCCTGGTCAACCCTGGACGCCCCATCCCCAAAGCCTCCACCGAGGTCCACGGCCTCACCTGGGAGATGCTGAAGGAAAAACCCAAGCTGGAAGAGGTGCTCCCTAGGTTTCGCCTGTTCCTGGAGGACACGGTGCTCCTGGCCCACAACGGGGCCTTTGACATGGCCTTCCTCAGGCGGGTGGGAATCGACCAGCCCCCTTTGGTGGATACCTTGCTCCTTTCCCACCTGCTCTTCCCTGACCTCCAGGACCACCGCCTGGAAACCCTGGCGGAGCGCTTCGGCGTGCCCGTGATCGGCCGGCACACCGCCTTGGGGGACGCCCTCATGACCGCGGAGGTCTTTGCGGGCATGGTCCCCCTCCTCAAGGCCAAAGGGTACCGGACCCTGGGGGAGGTGCTCCAGGCCTGTGCCCGATTGCCCCTGGCTAGGCTCAGGTACTGAACGCCCTCTCCCACCAAGCCGCCGGCTAACCCAGGCGGAGGGCTTTGTGACCTATGTCCTTCCGGTACTGGGCCCCGGGGAAGCCCACCTGGGGAATGAAGCCATAGGCCCGGGAAAGGGCCTCCTCCAGGGTTTTCCCTAGCCCCACCACGTTCAAAACCCGCCCCCCGGCGCTCACCAGGTTGTTCCCCTCCCACCGGGTCCCGGCGTGGAAGACCAGAACCCCTTCCGCCGGCTCCGGGACATGGAGGGGGATCCCCTTCCTCGGGCTTTCCGGGTAACCGGGGGCCGCCAGAACCACACAGGCGGAGGCCCCCTCCCGCCAGGCCAGCTCCGTTCCCCTAAGCCGCCCCTCCGCCACCCTCAGGGCCAGGTCCACCAGGTCATTCCGCAAAAGGGGCAAAAGGGCCTGGGCCTCGGGGTCGCCAAAGCGGGCGTTGAACTCCAGCACCTTGGGGCCTTCCCGGGTGAGCATCAAGCCGGCATAGACCACCCCCCGGTAGACCACCCCTTCCGCCCTCAGGCCCTGGATCAAGGGTTTCAGGATCTCCTCCTCCACCCGCTTGAGGGTAGCGGCCTCCATGGGGTAAGGAGCCACCGCCCCCATGCCCCCGGTCATGGGCCCCTGGTCCCCGTCCAGCAGGCGCTTGTGGTCCTGGGAGGGCAGGAGGGGCAGGACGGTTTCGCCATCGGTCAGGGCCAGCACCGTGGCCTCATCCCCCTCCAGGTACTCCTCCACCACCACCTCCCCCCCCTCAGGGCCGGAGAGAAGGTTGAGGATGGCCTGCTTGGCGGTGTGCAGGTCAAAGGCCACGGTCACCCCCTTGCCCGCCGCCAAGCCGGAGTCCTTGATGACGATGGGCACCCCCACGCTTTCCACGTACTCCAGGGCCAGGAGGGCATCCTGGAACACGCGGTACCGGGCCGTGGGAATGCCGTAGCGCTCCATCAGCCTCTTGGCGAAGGCCTTGGAACCCTCGATCATGGCGGCCTTCTGGGTGGGACCAAAAATCGGAAGGCCGCGCTTCTGGAAGGCGTCGGCGATGCCCTCCACCAAGGGGGCCTCGGGACCCACCAGGGTGAGGTCTATCCCCTCGGCCAAAGCCCAGTCCGCCAGGGCCTCCACGTCCCCATTCCAGGGAACCAGCTCCGCCAAAACCGCCATCCCGGCATTGCCGGGAGCAGCGTAGAGCCGATCCACCAGGGGACTTTGCACCGCCTTCCAAAGGAGGGCATGCTCCCGCCCTCCGGAACCCACCACCAGCACCCTCATAGGGGAGATTCTACCCGCCTCAAGGCCTCCTCGGCCCTCAGGCGAACCGCCTCGGGGAGCTGGGCCAGCTCCTGGCGCAAGGCAGGATGTTCCTCCCCCAGGAGGTGGGCGGTGAGGAAGGCCCCCCGGCCCCAGTCCCCCCCTTGGCCCATAAGGGCGGCCGGCACCAGGTCCCCCAGGCCCCAGGCGGCAAGCAGGGCCGCAGCCCGGAGATAAAGGGGCTTCTCCCGGGGAGTGAGCCCCTGGAAGCGGGGCCAAACCTCCCCAAGAAGGGCCTTCAGGCTCTCCCCCGGGGGGAAGGCCAGCCCCGAAAGCACCAGGCGCACCGCCCTGGGGTAAAGGCGGTGCTCCAGGAAAAGCACCCGTCTTTCCAGGGTTTCCGGGGTATCCCCGGGCAGGACGGGCACCCGCCCCTGGAGGACGATGGGGCCGGTGTCCATCCCCTGGTCCACGAAGTGCACCGTGGAGCCCGTTTCCCTTTCCCCCGCCTCCAAGACCCTCCGGTGCACATGAAGCCCCGGATAGTCGGGGAGGAGGGAAGGGTGTATGTTGAGAAGCCGCCCGTACCAAGCCTCCACAAAACCAGGGGAAAGGAGGCGCATGAACCCGGCCAGGAGCACCAGGTCCACATCCCTGGCCCGCAAAAGGTCCAGGGCCTCCCTTTCAAACGCCTTCCGCCCCCGCCAGGGGATGGCCACCGCCTCCACCCCCCGCCTCGAGGCCCGCTTTAAAGCGTAGGCCTCCGGATTGTCGGAGAGGACCAACACCACCTCCCCCCAGGGGTTTTGAGGGGGAAAGGCCTCCAGGAGGGCCTCCAGGTTGGTGCCCCGGCCCGAGGCCATAACCGCCATCCGCGCGGGATGGCCCAAGGGAAAAGGGCTCAGCATAGGCCTATCCCAGGGCCTCAACGTGTTTGGCCTTCGGCCAAAGCAGCCGGGTGGTGCTTCTGCCAGTAGCGCACCAGACCTTGCAGGTTCATGTAGGGGGGATCGGCGAGCTCGTAGAGGCGCATTCCCTCCGCCCCCACCCCGGCCCGCCGCAAGCCCTCCCGCCAGTAGGCCTCAAAGCGCTCGGTCATCTCCTCCAGGGGAAGCCCCTCCTTAAGCCGGTGCAGGACCCAGCCCGCCCACTCCTCCAAAACCCCCCGCAAGGCCAGGAGGTGGGCTTCCACGTCCCGGTAAGGACCGAAGTGGGTGAGGTAGAGGGCCTCGGGCCTGAGGGCCAGGATGCGGTCCAGGGAAGCGTACCAGCTTTCCAGGTGGATGTCGGGGGGTGGGGTAGGGGGCAGAACCGGCCCCGGGGCGATGCGCACCCCGGCGGTGTCCCCGGCGAAGAGGAGGCCATCCACCAGGTAGGCATGGTGGTGGGAGGCGTGGCCCAGGGTTTCCAGGGCCTGGACCCTAAGCCCCCCGAGGTCCACCACCTCCCCGTCCTCTAAAGCCCGCACCCGCTCCTGGGGGATCCCCTTAAGCTCCCCCCAGAGGGGTTTCAGCATCGCCCCGTAGATGCGCTCGGCGGAGGCCAGAAGCCTCGAGGGATCCACCAGGTGCGGGGCCCCTCGGGGATGCACGTACACCGTGGCCCCCAGCTCCGCAAACCGCCAGGCAGCCCCGGCGTGGTCCAGGTGGATGTGGGTCACGAAGACATGGCGGACCTCCTTCGGGTCCACTCCCTCCTGCTTCAAGGCCGCCTCGAGGCGGGCATAGGTGCTCTCCGGCCCCGTTTCGATCAGGACCGGCCCCTCCTTGGAACGAAGGAGGAAGCTGGCGATGACCTTCTCCGCCCCTTGGAAGTAGAGGTCCAGGACCCTCACCATGGGCGCTCCTCCTTGGGGCCGATGCGGGTGTGCAGGGTGCCGATGCCCTCAATGGCCACCTCCAGCCTGTCCCCCGGCTCTAAGGCCCCCACGCCCTCCGGGGTGCCGGTGAGGACCACATCCAAGGGCTCCAGGGTCATGAAGCTGGAGATGTAGGAGAGGATCTCGGCCACGCTGAAGATCATGGCGGAGGTGTGCCCTTCCTGGCGGAGCTGGTCGTTCACGTAGGTGCGCACCCAGGTGTTCTGTGGGTCCAGATCGGTTTCAATCCAGGGACCTAGGGGCAAGAACTTGTCGGCGCTCTTGGCCCGCACCCACTGGAGGTCCTGTTTCTGGGCATCCCGGGCGGTGATGTCCACGGCGATGGTGTACCCCAGCACGTGGTCCAGGGCTTTCTCCGGGGACACATTCCGCATGCGGTCGCCGATGACCACCGCCAGCTCCCCCTCGTAGTGGAGTTCCTGGGTAAAGAAGGGGTAGGGCACCGCATCCCCCGTGTTCCAGGGATCCCGCGGGTTTCCGGGGTGGGCCAGGGTGTTGGGGGCCTTCAGGAACAGACCCGGCTCCTTGGGCAGGTCCTGGCCGAAATCGTGCCCCATCTCCCGGATGTGTTCCCGGTAGTTTCTCCCCACGCACACGATCTTGCTGGGCGTGGCCGGGGCCAGAAGGCGCACCGAGGCCAGGTCGTAGCGCCTCCCCGTGGGGTTTCCCCCGGGACCATCCGTCTCCAGCACCAGCTCCCCTTCCAGTATCCCCCAGCGGCCTTCGTTAAAACGCAGCAGCTTCATGCCCTAAAGCTACCATCTTCCCGAGAGGATTTGCAGACCCCTTAGGGCCACCACCAGGGCCACCAGTAAGGCCGCGAGCCGCCCCTCGGCAGGGGCCAGGAGCAAAAGCGCCAGGTAGCCGAAGATGGCCCCGAAGGGTATGGGATAAATACCCTTGCGCCGCCTCCTCCAGTAAAGGAGGTGGTAGACCCCCGCCACCCCCAGGCCCAAAAGGGCCGCCCCCAGGGTTTCCCCGGGAAGCCAGGCCAGGAAGTAACCCAGGGAGGGGGCAATCCCACCCCCGCCCCGGAAGCGGAAGAACAGGGGCCAGTTGTGCCCCGCCACCACCGCCCCCGCGGCCCACACCCGCCACTCCGGGGGAACAAGGAGAAGGGTCAAGGCTCCCTTGCCCAGGTCCCACAGCACCACTCCGAGGGCGGCCCAAGGACCCTTCCGGCGGAAAACGCCCGAGCCCCCCGGGAGGTCCCTGGCCCGCACCTCGGGAAAGAAGAGGAGCCCCCCCACCAGGGAACCCAGGAAGTACGCCAGAAGCACATAGGCCATGTCCTCATTCTGAACCCGGACAAACACATGTGAGACACCGAGCGGGATAAAAAGATGGGGAACCGACCCTAGAGAGGAGGTTCCCCGTATGCAGCTTACTACGGTTGGCAGAGACCTATGGCGAGGAGCTAAGGAAGCGCAGAGTCTGGCCGAGGCCGGAGCAGGCGACCCGGATGTCCAGGAACGCCTACGCAAGGTGAAGTTGGTGAAAGCCTTGCGGGAGAGCAAGAGGGGCTGGGATGAGATCCAGAAGCTTTTGGGCATCAGCCGGGCCACCTACTACCGTTGGGAAAGGGCTTTGAGGGAGAAGGGGCTGGCCGGGCTCAAGCCCAAGCCCCGCCGCCCCAAGCGTATACGGGGAAAGAGGCACTGGAGGCCCGAGCTTCTTCTCCGGGTGGAAGAGCTGAGGAAGGAGAACCCCACCTGGGGGCGATGGCCCATCTGGCTGACACTCCGGAAGGAGGGTTATGGGGTGAGCGAACGCACGGTGGGCCGTATCCTGGCCCACCTTGAGGGGAGAGGACGGGTGGAGAGGGTGGCCTGCTTTCTGGCCAGGAGGGGGGGAGGGAAGGCCAGGGGAAGGGCTAGGAGACCCTACGCCCGGAGGAAGCCCCGGGGATACCAAGTGCAAGCTCCTGGGGACCTCATCCAGGTGGACACCCTCACGGTGACCCTGGGGCCTGGGGAGGTGGTGCGGCAGTTTTCGGCGGTGGACCTGTTTACCCGGTATGCCCTGGGGGAGGTGCATAGCCGGGCTACGGCTAGGCTAGCTGGGGAGTTTTTGTCCCGGCTGGTGGCCCAGGCTCCTTTTGCTATCCGAGCGGTGCAGGTGGACGGGGGTAGCGAGTTCATGGGGGAGTTTGAAGAGGCGTGCCGGGGCCTGGGCATTGCTCTTTTTGTGCTACCTCCCCGGAGCCCCAAGCTGAACGGGCACGTGGAGCGGTTACAGCGGACCTTCAGGGAGGAGTTTTATACCCGAGCTTTACCCACGGGAGTGGGGGAGCTACAGGCGGAGCTCAAGGCCTACCTTGAGCACTACAACCGCAGGAGACCCCACATGGCCCTGGGTGGCCTTGCTCCCTTGGAGTTTCTGGCTAGGATGCAGGAGGGGTCGGTTCCCCAAGGTGTCTCAAATGTGGTGGCCAACTACACGGACTTGCGAGGGAAGACAAGCCTTTATTAGAATACGCCCATGGCCAAGCGGCGCGAATTCCCTTCCAAAAGGCAGCTGGAACTGCGCCTGAGCGGGCAGGCCTTTGAGATCCCACCCCTTTGGGACGTCCTCCTCATCGGCCACCAAGCCCCCATCGGCCCCGAGGCCGCTAAGCGTATGGCGGAAAGCCTGGCCCCGGGGCAATTCGAGCTGATCCGGGTGCAGAAGGCCCCGGTGGAGGCCCTTTTGGTGCGCAAGAGCCTCCTCAAAGCTTTGGCCCCCGAACCCCTGGTGGAGATTCTCCTTGAGGAGCTCACTCCCCTCCTAGGGGAGGACCAGGTGGTGCGGGTCCAAGTGGAGATCGTATTGCACACAGGGAGGACCATCCGGCTAGAATAGACTCCCACCATGGCTCAGGTCCGGGAGATCATGACCAAGGCCCCCGTCACCGTGAACCCTTGGGCCAGCGTGCGCGAGGCCGCCCTCCTCATGGCCCAGCACCGGGTGGGCAGCCTGCCCGTGCTCCAAAACGGGGTCCTCCTGGGGGTGATCACCAGCCGGGACCTGCGGGGAGTCCACCCCAACCGGGTGGTCCTGGACGTGCTCAAGGGGCCGCCCCTTTGCCTCCCTCCCGAGGCCAGCCTCCTCGAGGCCCGCGCCCTCATGGAGGAGAAGGGGGTGGAGCGGCTCCTGGTGGTCAAGGAAGGTCAACTTCTGGGCCTTCTCACCAAGCGTACCCTGGCCTTCGCCCTGGGCCAGCGCTTCGATCCCCTCACGGGCCTCCCCCGGCCGACCTCCTGCGGGACGAGCTGGAGCGCTCCCTGGGTCGGGGCCTGGACCCCACCTTGGTCTTCGCAGACCTGGACGATTTCGGGAGGCTCAACAAGCGCCTGGGCCACACCTTCGGCGACCGGGTGCTGAAGGCTGTGGCGGAGAGGCTCCTGGGCTTCGCCCGGCACCACCGGGGGGAGGCCTACCGCTACGGGGGGGACGAGTTTGCCCTCCTCTTCCCCCGGCTGCGCCAGGGCCTCCTGCCCCACCTTCCCAGCCTCCTGGAGCCGCCCCTGGTGGTGGAAGGGGTAGCGGTGAGCTTTTCCCTGGGGGTTTCCGGGGGAAGGCGGCGGAGGCGGCGGCCTGGCAACCCCCGGGCCACCGCCGACGACCTCATCCGCCTGGCCAGCCTGGCCTCTACTTTGGCCAAGGGCCGCCCAGAAAAGATAGCCCTGGGGGAAGAGGTGAGCCTGGCTAGCGGCCGGGCTCCAGAAGCAACACCCTCTCCCGACCCGGGGTGCTGAAGGTCATGGACAGGTACTCCCCCCTGGCCCATAGGGGCAGGAGGTTGGCGTAATGGGGGGAGAGAAAATGCCCAGACTGGCCCATAGGGTGGATGAAGAGGGAGGCCTCTGGGTCGGAGAGGTCCACGATCTGGCGGTAGCTAGGCCCGTGGTTCATCTGAAGGCTTTCAGGCACAAACGGGCCCACGTTCACCGTGTACCGGTCCCCGCCGAAGGGAACCACCCGGTCGGTGAGGCGCTTCAAGGGGGTGTGGGTGAGGACCGCATGGGGGAAGGTGGCCCGGTGCACCTGACCCCAGGAACGCACCTTCAAGGCTTCCTTCCGGTCCAAAGCCCTTTCCAGGGCCAAGGCGGCAAAGTCCAGGCAGGACTCCCGGTACTCGGTTTCCGGCTGGTCGCAGTTTTTGTCCCCCTCCCGCATGGCCTTCAGGAGGTAGCGGGGCTCGTCCCAGTAAGGCTCGCCCACTTCCCTTTCCGGAAGCCGGGTGAGCTCGGTGTACCAGAGGGCGAAGACCAGGGCTTCCTCTGAGGCCTTACCCATGGTTCCATCCCAGGAAAGAAGCCTTTCCCGCCAGGCCCGGCTCCGCTCAGAGAGGGGATTCAAAAGCTCCAAGACCGGGCGAAAGTCCTGGAAGAGGAGGCTCTTTTGGTCCAGCTGGATGGCCTCCATGTCCTCCAAGGAGAGTTTTTCCTTAGCCAAAAGCATCTCGCGGATGCGCCTCGCCCGGTAGGGCTCGGCCCAGTCGTAGGTGAGGGCGTAGGGGAAGCCCTGGGGCGTGACCTTGTTGTTGGCGGTGACCAGGAAGCCCTCCTTGGGGTTCAGCACCTTGGGCCAGTCCTCCGGCTTGCGGTAGCCCTGCCAGTCCCATTCCCCATTCCCCGGCACCGGCACCATGCCCGTGTGCCCCTCTTTACGGATGGGAAACTTTCCGGGAGCGATGTAGCCGATATTGCCGTCCACATCGGCGTAGACGAAGTTCTGGCTGGGGGCGGAGTAGTGGCTTAGGGCGGCCACGAACTCCTGCCAGTTCTGCGCCCGGTTGATCCCCAGATAGGCCATGAGGAGGTGGTCCTCCTCATCCAGGCTCACCCAGCGGAGGGCCATGGGGGTCTTGGGAGGGTCTTGGAGGGCGTCGGTGATCACCGGCCCATAGAGGGTTTCCCGCACCCGGAGGACCTCCTCCTTGCCCCCCTTCACCCGGATCCTCTCCTCCCGCACCCGGTAGGGAAGCACCTGGCCCCTGTAGCGGTACCCTTTCCCCTCCACGTCCTCCAGGAGGTAGAGGTCCTGTACATCCGCCCCCACGTTGGTGACTCCCCAGGCGATGCGGTCGTTGCGGCCGATGACGATCCCGGGAACCCCGGGGAGGCTGGCCCCGATAACCCGGTAACCGGGAGCCTCGAGGACCATCAAAAACCATAAGCTCAGCGCCTGCAGGCCCAGGTGGGGGTCATCCGCCAGGAGGGGCTTTCCGGTGACCGTGCGGCTTCCCGAAACCACCCAGTTGTTGCTGGCCTCCAAAAAGCGAGGCGGGGCCATCTGGAGGAGAGCCGCCGGGGCCTCCTCCCGCGGCAGGGGCAGGTTCAGGTCCTCGGTCTGCAGGATGGTGGGGGCATCCTCAGGGTAAGGGGGCAGGAGGTCAAGGAGCCGCTCCGGGCTCACCCCCCGGGCGAGGAGGCGGTGGCGCAAAAGCTCCTCCTCCCAGTTCCCGGAGAGGTCAAAGCTCATCATCTTGGCCCAGACCAACACATCCGGCCCCGTCCAGGGCTCGGGACGGAAGGAGAGCAGGCGGAACTCCGGGGGCAAGGGGGCCCCGCTTTGCAAAAAGGCGTTCACCCCGGCCACATAGGCGTCCACCGCCCGCTTCTCCTCGAGGTAAAGCCTGGCGTAGGCCCTCTCGGCCGCCCGGTAGAACCCCCAGGTGCGCAGGAAGCGGTCCTGGGGAAGCGCGGCCTCCCCCAGGACCTCGGCAAGCCTCCCCTGCCCCACCCGGCGCTGGAACTCCATCTGCCAGAGCCTCTCCTGGGCGTGGACGAAACCTTGGGCGAAGAAGAGGTCCTCGAGGCTTGCCGCCCGCACCCGCACCACCCCCCATCCGTCCCGCAGCACCTCCACAGGAGCGGAAAGGCCCTTCAGGGCGATGCGCCCCTCCATCTGGGGCAAGGAAGCCCGCAGGGTGAGGTAGACGCCGAGCCCCAGCAAGAAGGCAACCGCCAACGCCAAACCGACTACCCAGGCTAGAACCCGCCCGAAGCGTTTCATAATTGGACGAAGTATACCATGGGGCCATGGAACTCCTGCGCGCCACCCTAAGCGGCCTCCTCCTAGGCCTCCTCTTCCAGCGCCTGGGCCTGCCTGGGGGAGCGGTGGTGGGGGCCATGCTGGGCACGGGCATCCACCAAATCCTCCTGCCCCCCGCCCCAACCCCCAGGGGCCTGGACCTCCTGGTCCAGCTCGGGGCCGGGGTGCTGGTGGGGCTTTCCTTCCGGCGGGAGCTTCTTTCCTTGCGCCTCCTCCCCTATGCCGCCTTAACCGCCCTGGCCTTCTTGCTCCTGGCGGTGGTCTTGGCCCTCCTCCTCTCCCGGGCCCTGGGGCAGGGGGCGGGTGCCCTCCTCTTCGCCCTCGCCCCCGGAGGGATCACCGGCATGAGCCCCTTAAGCCAGGCGGAGGGAGGCAACCCAGCCCTGGTGGGGGTGTTCCACACGGTGCGGGTCTTCCTCCTCTTCCTCCTGGTGCCCCTCCTGGCCCGGTTCCTCTTCCGGTAGCATGAAGCCATGCGGCTGGAGTTCTTGGAGAACGGTCCCATCCGGGTGGAGGGAAAGCGCTTCGCAGTGCGGCTGGGGGAGCGGGAGGAGGTCCTAGAGAGGCCAAGGGTCTTCCTCTGCCGTTGCGGAGGTTCGGGAAACAAGCCCTTCTGCGACGGCACGCACAAGCGGATCGGTTTTCAGGCCCCGGGCGGAGTGCTGGAGGTGGAAGGGGACTGACCCACTGGTCAGTCTCGGGCCAAAGGGGTAAACTCCGGAGGCTATGGGCGAGATGCGCTACCGGAAGCTGGGGAAGTGGGGCCTAAAGGTTTCCGAGATCTCCTTGGGGGCCTGGGTCACCTTTGGCGACGCGGTGAAGGACAGGGAAACCATCCGGGAGATCGTGAAGATCGCCTACGAGGGCGGGGTCAACTTCTTTGACAACGCCGACGTCTACGCCAAGGGCCTGGCGGAGGAGGTCATGGGAGAGGTGCTCAAGGAGTTCCCCCGGCACACCCTGGTCCTCTCCACCAAGGCCTACTGGCCTATGTCCGAGGACCCCAACGACCGGGGCTTAAGCCGCAAGCACCTCCTGGAAAGCCTCACGAAAAGCCTCAAGCGCCTCAGGACCGACTACGTGGACCTCTTCTTCGCCCACCGCTACGACCCCGAGGTGCCCATGGAGGAGATCGTCTACGCCATGCATACCCTGGTGGAGCGGGGCTACACCCTCTACTGGGGCACCTCGGAGTGGCCTGCGGCCAGGATCGCTGAAGCGGTGGCCTTCGCCAAGGCCAACGGCCTCCACCCGCCCGTGGTGGAGCAGCCCCAGTACTCCATGCTCTACCGGGAGCGGGTGGAGGGGGAGATCCTCCCCGAGGCGGAGCGCTTCGGCATGGGCCTGGTGGTCTGGAGCCCCCTGGCCATGGGCATGCTCACCGGCCGCTACGACGGGGGCATCCCGCCGGAAAGCCGCTTCGCCCGCTACCCCCAGTTCGCCGAGCGCTTCCTCACCGAGGAGAACCGCAGGAAGGTGCTGCGGCTTAAGGAGGTGGCGGAGGAACTGGGCCTCACCCGCACCCAGCTGGCCCTGGCCTGGGTTTTGCGCCTCCCTGGCATCTCCAGCGCCATCACCGGGGCCACCCGGCCCGAGCAGATCCGAGAAAGCCTGGGGGCCGCGGGGGTGGACCTGCCAAAGGAGGCCCTGGAGCGGATTGAGGCCATCCTGAAGGGCGAGGCGTAAAGAAGCCTATTTCGGTGCCGGGGCCAGGCCGAGGTGGACCAGGTACCGGGCCTGGCCCTCCGCCTGCCGCGCCGGGGACAAGGCGGCGTAGCGGTGGTACAGGGCGAGAAGCTCCCGCTGGAAGGTTTTGGCCTCCTCCCGGCTCAGGTAAAGCCCGGCGCTCCAAAGGTTCACCAAGGGAGGAAAGTCCTCGGCCAGGAGGTCGGGTTCCGCCTCGCCCCCGAACTCCAAAAGGCCCTCCTCGTTCAGGAAGACCCTTAGGACGGCCCCGTAGCCGGGGTCGTGGGCCTCGAGGGCCCTCGCCCACTCCTCCTGCCAGCTTCTGGCCCCCTCGAGGGCCCGCAGGACCCTCTCCGGCACCCGCTCCCGCGGAATGCGAAAATCGGTGTCCACCGCCCGGTAAAGGCGCACGGGCCGTCCCCGCCTGCGCAGGATCCCGGCGGGCACCAAAAGCCCCGCCCGCAGGAAGAGGCCCACCCGGTAGTGGGCCTGCTGCAGGGAAAGCCCCTGGGCCAAGGCCAGGTCCTTCACGCTGGTCGGGCCCTTCATGAAGGGCTTCAGGGCCACGGCCATCCCGGGGTCCGCCAGGAGGCGAGCCGCCAAGGGGTTTTCCACCCAGAGAGCCATGCCTCTACTCTAAAGGTCCGCTTGCGCCTGGAGTAGAGGGAAGGGGAAAGTGGGCAGCATGCAGGGCTTCGCCGCCTTCCGCCTGCTCTGGGTGGGCCAGGCCCTGGCCCTGGTGGGCCGGGAGATGACCTGGTTCGCCCTCACCCTCTACGCCTACCAGAAGACGGGTCTGGCCACCACCCTTTCCCTTTTGGGCTTCTTCCACTTCCTCCCCCTGATCCTCCTCTCGCCCCTGGCGGGAGCCTTGGTGGACCGCTACCCTAGGAAGTGGACCATGCTGGCCGCGGACCTGGGAAGCGGCCTGGCCACGGGCCTTCTCCTCCTGGCATTCCTTCTCGGTCAGCTACAGGTATGGCAGCTCTACCTGGTCTCCGCCTTAACCGGCGCGCTGGGTAGCCTCCACTGGCCCGCCCTCTCCGCCGCCCTTTCCGCCATGCTGGAAAAAAAGGACTACGCCCGGGCGAGCGGCATGATGAGCCTGGCGGAGTCCTTGGCGGGGGTGGGGGCCCCTGTGCTGGCCGCAGCCCTCCTGAAGCCCCTGGGCCTTGGAGGCATCTTCGCCCTGGACCTCCTCGGAGCCGGCACGGCCATCCTTACCCTTCTCCTCCTGCCCATTCCCAACCCCAAGGCCCCGCTCAGGCCCCCATCCTCCCTCCTGGAGGAGGCCCTCTTCGGCTTCCGCTTCATCCTGCAAAGACCCCCCCTCTTGGGCCTGCAGCTCATGTTCTTCGGGGTGAACTTCCTCACCACCCTGGCGGCCACCGTCCTTCCGGCCATGGTCCTGGCCAAGACCGCCCTCTCCGAGACCGCTTTGGCCCTGGTGCGCTCGGCCTCGGGGCTCGGAGGGGTGGCGGGAGGACTTCTCCTCTCCCTCTGGGGCGGCCCCCGGAAGCGGGTGCACGGGGTATTCCTGGGCATGGCCCTCTCCAGCCTGGCCCTGGCCCTCATGGGCGTGGTGGAGGGCCCCCAGGCCTGGGCGGCCTTGGCCTTCATGGAGAGCCTCTTCATCCCCGTGCTAAACGGTTCCAACCAGGCCATCTGGCAGTCCAAGGTGCCCCTCGAGGTCCAGGGGAAGGTCTTCGCCGCCCGGCGGATGATCGCCTGGTTCGCCAATCCCCTGGCCATGCTCCTCTCTGGGCCCTTGGCTGACCGGGTCTTCGCCCCCTGGTACGGTTCGGGAGAGGGCATCGCCCTCATGCTGCTAATCTTCGGCGGCCTGGGGGTGGTGTGGGGGCTATCCGGATACCTTTTCCCCACGGTGCGGGAGGCGGAAACCCTTCTCCCCGACGCCAAGCCGGACTAAACTGGCTCCCATGGACACCTTGGAGGCTCTAAAGCGCCTTTTCCCGGGCAAGGTGGACACCTCCCTTTCCGAACGCCGCCGCCACGGGCGGGACGAGGGCTACTCGGAGGAAGGGGAGGTTTTGGCGGTGGTCTACCCGGAAAGCGTGGCGGATGTGCAAAAGGCCCTGCGGTTTGCCAGGGAAGAGGGCCTGGCGGTGATTCCCTTTGGGGCTGGAACCAGCCTCGAGGGGCACCTCTACCCCCTGAAAGAAACCCTCAGCTTGGACTTCAGCTGCATGAACCGGATCCTCGAGGTGCGCCCGGAGGACTTCCTCTGCGTGGTGGAACCCGGCCTCACCCGCAAGGCGCTAAACGAAGCCCTAAAGGGCACGGGCCTCTTCTTCCCCGTGGACCCCGGAGCGGACGCCACCCTAGGGGGGATGGCCGCCACCAACGCCAGTGGCACCACCACGGTGCGCTACGGGGGGATGCGGGCCAATGTCCTGGCCCTGCAGGTGGTCTTGGCCAACGGGGAGGTCCTGGAGCTTGGCCGGGGGGTGCGCAAAACCAGCGCCGGCTACGACCTGAAAGACCTCTTCATCGGCTCGGAAGGGACCTTAGGGGTCATCACCCGCCTCACCCTGCGCCTTCATCCCCTGCCCGAGCACATCCACACCCTACGGGTCTTCTTCCCCGGGGTGGAGGAGGCCGCCTTGGCCAGCTATCAGGTGATGGCCAGCGGGCTTCCCGTGGCCCGGCTGGAACTTTTGGACGAGCTGGCCCTAAGGGCCCTGAACCGCTACCTTCAGGCGGGCTTCCCCGAGCGCCCCGCCCTCTTTCTGGAGTTCCACTCCTCCACCCGGGAGGCCCTCGAGGCGGAAAGCAACCTGGCCCTTACGATCATGCAGGAGGCAGGCGCTTTGGCAGTGGAGGCCGCCAAAACCGAAGAGGAGCGCCGGCGCCAGTGGGAGGCCCGCCACCAAGCCTACTGGGCCCTGGTGCACCTCTTCCCCGGCCACCGCTTTGTGATCACCGATGTGGCCGTACCCCTCTCCCGCCTGCCGGAGATGGTGCGCCACGCCCAAGGGCTTCTTGAGGAAATGGGCCTTACCGGAAACATCCTGGGCCACGTGGGGGATGGGAACTTCCACACCCTGGTCCCCGTTTTGCCGGAAGACTACCCTAAGGCGGAAGCCTACGCCGAAGCCCTGGTGCGCCGCGCCTTGGAGCTTGGGGGCACCTGCACCGCTGAGCATGGGGTAGGCCTTAGGAAGAAGAAGTACCTCTCCCTGGAACACGGCCCCTCCTTGGACTGGATGCGAAAACTTAAGGCCCTTTTTGACCCCGAAGGCCTCCTGAACCCGGGCAAGGTGCTTGACACGCCCTAGGCCCTCCGCTATAGTTAAGGATGGCGACGCGGGGTGGAGCAGCCTGGTAGCTCGTCGGGCTCATAACCCGAAGGTCGCGGGTTCAAATCCCGCCCCCGCAACCAAACGAAACCCCGGGCACACGGGCGCCCGGGGTTTTCCCTTACCCTTAAAGCATGGACTGGGAGATACGACAAGACCCAGAACGCCTGTACAAGGCCTTCCGCTTCCCGAACTTCCAGGAGGCGATGGCCTTTGCCAACAGGGTGGCCGAGTTGGCCGAGGCCAAGGGCCACCACCCCCGCCTCACCGTGGAGTGGGGGCGGGTCACGGTGGAGTGGTGGACCCACAGCCAGGGGGGCATCACCGAAAGGGACCGGGAGATGGCCCGCCTCACCGACCTTCTCCTGGGGTAGCCTGGGAAAGGTATGGAGGCACGGACCTTAGAGCTTGTCTTCCCCGAGCACACCAATCCCCTTGGGGCTGCCTTCGGCGGCTTCGTGCTGGGCCTTATGGACAAGGTGGGCTCCTACGCCGCTGCCAGAAGGGCCAAAAAGCCCGTGGTAACCGTGGCGGTGAGCAGCGTGGAGTTCAAGGTGCCCATCCGCACGGGAGACCTCCTGGAGGTGGTGGCCAGGGTGGTGCGGGTGGGGCGCACCTCCTTGACCGTGGAGGTGGAGGTGTACAAGGAGCGCTTCGGCCAGGAAAACGGCCGGGTTCTGGCCACCAAGGGAGAGCTCACCTACGTGGCGGTGAACGAGCGGGGCCAGCCCGTGCCGGTGGACCAAGATGCGGGTGCTGATTGACGCATCCTGCCCCTACTGCCGGGCCTTTGGCCGGACCCTAAAGGCCTTGGACCTTGGGGGAAGCCTCCGGATAGAGCCCCTGCAGGAGGCCCAGGGCCTGGACCGGGAAGCCCTTCTTCAGGAACTCCACATCCTGGATGGGGAAAGGGTTCACCGGGGCTACCAGGCCCTTTTGGCCCTGGCCCGAAGGTTATCCCTCCTCTGGCCCCTCTACCCCCTCCTCCTCATGGGCCTGGCCTTTGGCCTTGGGCCCAGGCTCTACCGCACCCTGGCGGAAAGGAGGCCCCATGCCTGAACTGCCCGAGGTGGAAACCACAAGGCGGCGCCTCGAGCCCCTCCTTCTCGGGCGGCGCTTCCTGGAAATCCACCACCAGGACCCAAGGCGCTACCGCCACACGGAAGGGGCCCAGGGGCAGGCGGTGGAAAGCCTCCTGCGCCGCGGGAAGTTCCTCCTCTTTTCCCTCTCTGGAGGCTTGGAGATGGTGGTCCACCTGGGCATGACCGGGGGATTCCGCCTGCAAAAGACCCCCCACACCCGGGTGGCCTTCCGCCTGGACCAGGGAGAGGTCTTCTTCCACGACCCGAGGCGCTTCGGGCGCATTTGGGTGGTGGAGAGGGGAGATTACCGCGAGATCCCCCTTCTCTCCCGCCTGGGCCCCGAGCCCCTTTCCAAGGCCTTCCGCTTCCCGGAGTTCTGGGAAGGCTTAAGGAAAAGCGGCAAGCCCCTCAAGAGCCTCCTTTTAGACCAGCGCCTCGCCGCCGGGGTGGGAAACATCTATGCCGACGAAACCCTCTTCAGGGCCCGCCTCTCCCCTTTCCGCCGGGGGCGGGAGCTTACGGAAGCCGAAGGGCAAAGGCTGTTTGCAGCCCTTAAGGAGGTGCTCGCCGAGGCCACCGCTCAAGGGGGGAGTACCCTTTCCGACCGCGCCTACCAGCAACCCGACGGCCTTCCGGGAAGCTTCCAGATGCGCCACGCGGTCTACGGCCGCGCGGGGTTTCCCTGCCCCCGGTGCGGCGCTCCCGTAGCCCGGGCGGTGGTGGCGGGGCGGGGAACCCACCACTGCCCCCGTTGCCAGACCTAGCGGCTTGCCCCTGGCCTTTTCGGGGGCCCCGTCGGGGTACTTAGCCCCACCTTCCCCGCCCCCGGTCCAGGAGGTAGAAGAGGAGCCCGGAGATGAGGGCGAGAAGGGCGGCGATGGCCAGGGCTTCCTTATAGGGCACCTCCCCCGGCCTTCCCAGGCGCTCATAGATGGCCAGGGTCAGGGTGGTCCACTCGGGCCGCCAGAGCACCAGGGTGGCCCCAAACTCCCCCAAAATGGCGGCCAAGGCCAGGGCAAGCCCAGATTGCAGGGCGGGAAAGACCAAGGGGATCTCCACCCGCAAAAACGCCCGAAGGGGCGTGGCCCCCAGGACCCGGGCCGCCTCGAGGAGGCTTGGGGAAAGGCTCCTTAAGGCAGGCAGGAGGGCCCGGGCAAGGAGGGGATAGGCCAAAAGGGCATAGGCGGCAAGCAAAAGGGGCAAGGAGCCCCGGAGGTTCGGGTAAGCCAAAAGGTAGCCGAGGCCCACGGCCACCGGGCTCACCATGAGGGGGAAAAGCCCTAAGAGGTCCATGAGGGGGCTCCGGCGGGCCGCTGCGGCATAGGCTATTCCCAAAGGAAGCGCCAGGGCCAGGGCCAAGAGGGTGAAACGGAGGCTATTCTCCAAGGCCACGGAAAGGGGGGTGAAGTCCTCCGAGGCCCAGGCGGAGGCCAAGGCCCCTAGGTCCAGGCGCAGAAACAGCCCCCACAAGGGGGCAAAAAGGAGGAGAAAAAAGGCGCCTAGTCCCAGGGTATAGGCCCAAGGAGGAGGGGGAAGAAGCCCTCCAGGGGGCAGGGGGTAGGGCCGGAGGCGCAGGTAGAGGGCCACGGCGAGGCCCAGGGTGAGAATCTCCAAAAGCATGAGGGCGCTGGCTTCGGGGAAGGCCAGGCGGTAGGCCAAGAGGGTGTAGACCTCCACCTCGAGGGTGGCGTACCTGGCCCCCCCCAAAAGGAGGGGCACCCCGAAGGCGGAGAAGGCGTAGACGAACACCAAAAGCCCCGCAGAACCCAAGGCGGGGAGCAGGAGGGGAAGCCCCACCCTTAGAAAAGCCCTGAGGCTCGAGGCCCCCAGGACCCTGGCCGCCTGCAAGGGGCCTTCCAGGTTCAAGGCCACCGGCAGGAGAATCCTGAGGGCAAGGCCCAGGTTGTAAAAGAGGGCAGCCAGAAGGAGGAGGACCTTGGTGCCGTAAAGGTCCACCCCCAGAAGTCCCCTGGGGCCCAGGAGGGCTAAAAACCCCAGGGCCACCACCGGGGTGGGGAGGACAAAGGGCAAGGTGGAAAGAGCCAGGAAAACCCCCCTAAAGGGAAAGCGGCGGCGGAAGAGGAAGGCCAGGGGCAGGGCCAGGGACAAGGTGAGAAGGGCGGAGAGAAGCCCATACTCTAGGCTCCAGAGGTAGCGCTCCCAGTAGTAGGGGTTCGCCAGGGCCTGGGCAAACCCCTCCCCTACCCCCAGGGCCAGGATGCGGAAAAGGGGGTAGAAGAGGGCCAAGCCCAAGAAGAGGAGGACGAAAAAGCCCCCGTAGGCCATCCCCCTAAGCCTAACCCCCAAGCTTGCCAGCGGAAGGCCCTGGACCCTCCCATCCTGAAGGAGGCGCTACCGCCTGCCCTGGCGCACCGCCTCGGGGCTTTGCCCCTGGAGAACCACCTTGGTCCACTCCTCGATCCAGCGCTCCCGGTTCTGGGCCATGGCCTTAGGGTCCAGGCGCACACTCCCCAGGGGCTCGGGCGCGAAGCGAAAGACCTCAGGGAGCCTGGCATCCCGCCGGGCCGGGTACATCCACATCTCCGTGGGGATGTTCTCCTGAACAGGCTTGGAGAGGAGCCAGTCCACCACCCTCCTGGCCCCTTCCAGGTTCCTGGTCCCCTTCAGGATCCCCACGAACTCCACTTGGAAGAAGGCCAGCTCGGGAAAGAGGTTCCCCGTGGGCGGCTCTTGGTACTTCCCCTCGGAATAGTAAACCTCGGCGGCGGGGCTGGTGGTGTAGGAGACCACCAGGGGCCTATCCCCCTTGTAGGGGGTGAAGTGGGTGTAGTAGGCCTCGCTCCAGCCCTTGGCCACCCGCACGCCCCCATCCCGGAGCTTAGCCCAGAAGTCCAGGTACCCATCCTCCCCAAAGCGGGCCACGGTGGCCATGAGGAAGGCCAGGCCCGGGGAGCTGGTGGCAGGGTTCTCCACCACGAGGAGCCGGGCGTACTCGGGCCGGGCGAGGTCAGCGGGGGCCTTGGGCAAGGGACGGTCCTTGAAGTAGGCCCGGTCGTAGTTCAGGCTCACCCAGCCGTAGTCCACGGGCAGGGCGCGGAAGGTGGGGTCCAGGAGGAGGGTGGCTTTCAGGTTTTGGATCTCGCGGCTCCGGTAGGGCAAGATGATGTCCGCCTCGAGGGCCCGGGAGAGGAAGGTGTTGTCAAAGCCGTAGATCACGTCGGCGATGGGAGCCGCCTTGGTGAGGATGGCCCGGTTCAGGGTCTCCCCGGCATCCCCCCCTTTGAGGAAGCGCAGCTTCAGGCCGGTTTCCCGCTCAAACCGGGCGATGAGCCCCTTATCCAGGGAAAAGCTGCTGTGGGTGAGGACGGTGATCTCCTGGGCGAAGCCGAAGGCCAGAAGGACCAGCAGGGCAAAGATCCTCAACATAAAACCCCTCCTTGTCACCGGGAGGGGCCTTGGTCACCTTCCCTACGCCGGCATTACCCGGATCAGGTTCCAAGGGTATCTCTCAGCCCCATAAGAGGGCACCCCCGGTGACGCCCTGAGTTTACCACCCTTCCTAGTCCTGGAAGGGCATCCCTCACACCCTCCAGGGAGCCAGCAGGCCCTCGAGGACCTCCCGGAAAGCCTCGCCAAAAGCCTCCGGCTGGTCGATCCAGGGGTAGTGCCCGGCCCCGGGTATCACCCGGATGGGGGCTTTGAGGCGCTCCGCCACCTCCTCGGCATAGGGGTAGCTGGTGCCGTCCTTCTCCCCCACCACCAGGACCACCGGCTTGCGGCTTGGGGAGAGGTAGGGAGTGTAGTCCAGCCGCCAGAGACCGTTTTTCCAAAAGGCCAAGGCCGGGGTATCCGGCCCCAGGATGCCCGAGCCCTCCGCCACCCATTCGTACTCCAGGCGGCCATGGGGGGTGGGGAACATGAGGCGGTCGAAGAGGAGCTTGGGCTCCGCCTTCTCCAAGGCCGCCCTCAAGTTCGCCTCGGGGTCGGCCAAAGGCTCAAGCCCCGCCGCCTCCGCAAGCCTTGCGGAAAGCCAGGGGAAGCTCACCCAGGGGGAAAGGAGCACCGCCCCCAGGACCTCCGGGTAACGGCGGAGGAGCTCCAGGGCCACCATGGCCCCAAAGCCGTGGGCCAGGAGGGCGAAGCGCTCTACCCCCAGGGCCTCGGCCAGACCCACGGTGTCCTCCACCAGGGCATCGAGGGTGAAGAGCCGGGGGTCCTGAGGCAGTTCCAAGCTCCGCCCCGAGCCCCGCTGGTCGAAGTAGATCACGCGGAAGTCTTCCAGGTACTCCCCCAGGCCCTCCCGGAGGGTGTAGGCGTTGCCTCCAGGTCCCCCGTGGAGGACGAACAGGGCAGGGGCGCACTCCTCCCCCACGTCCTCCACGTAAAGCTCCGCCTCCCCTATGGGGATGTAGCCGATTTCTTCCCGCATCCCCTATAGACTACCCCATCCTCCAGGGTAAAGGCCCAAACCTTAACCCCGGGCAGGGCCCTGGCCTTGGCCAAGGCTTCCTCCCCGGCGCCGAACACCTCCAAAAGCCAAACCCCTTCCCCCGCAAGAAGCCAATAGGGATGGGGAAGCTCCCGGGCCAAGCCCAAAAGGGCCTCCTTTTCCTTGCCCTCCACAAAGACTACCCTCATCCCCTCCCCCAAAGGCGGTGGTAAAAGAGGATCTCCGCGCTTTCCTCCAAGGTGGTGAGGAGGCTATAGGCCTCCAGAAGGGCTTCCTCCGGCTTCTCCTTAAGCCCTATGGCAAAGGCCCCGTGGCCCCTTAACAGGCAGGCCCGGTGCTCCTTAAGGCCCTCCGCCACGGCCAGAGCAGCCTCCAGGGTGGCGCTCACGGTTCTGGGAGCAAGCACCGGCACTTCTTTCAGGTAGTACTGGCCCTCCAGGTCCAGGGGAACAATCCGGTCCAGATGCAAGGAAAGAGCCACCGCCACCCGGGGATGGGCGTGAACGATGGCCCGGGCCGGAGTTTTAAGGTAAACCTCCCGGTGGATCACGCTCTCCACGCTGGCCCCTTCCGGGAAAGGGCCCTCGAGGGGCACCTCCACCAGGTCCTCGGGGGTCAGGCGGGCCTTCTGCACCCCGCTTCGGGTGATGAGAAAGCCCTCCTTGGTGCGCACGGAAAAGTTGCCCGCGGTGGCGGAGATGAGCCTATGGTGGAAAAGATCCTCCCCCACCTGGCGAAAGGCGGTGTAGATCCGCGCCAGCATGGGCCCATTATGGCGCAAAAACCCTTCTGGAGGCGGCGCTTAGGAGCCCCCACCCTGGCTAGGCCAGGGTGGGATGGCCTTAGGCCTGCTTCCCAGGCTGCTCGCGGCGGCCGGGGCGGCGGAGGGCAGGCTCCTTCTCCTTGGCCTCCACCGCCTCCTTCCTGGCTTCCTCGATGGCCTTGAGGGTCTTCTTGTCCACCACCTGGGTGAAGCGGACGAAATCGTTCCCCGTCCCCGCAGGGATCAGGCGGCCCAGGATGACGTTTTCCTTAAGACCGATGAGCTCGTCCTTCTTGCCGGCGATGGCCGCCTCGGTGAGCACATGGGTGGTGTTCTGGAAGCTGGCGGCGGAAAGCCAGCTCTTGGTGGAGAGGGCGCTCTTGGTGACCCCCATGAGGAGGGGCTTCCAGGCCACCGGGGTCTTGCCCTCGGCGATGAGCCGTTCGTTCAGGGCCTCCACGTCCCACTTCTCCAAGACCTGGCCCTCCAGCAGGCGGCTATCCCCAGGGTCGGTAACCTCCACGTACTTGAGCATCTGCCGCACCACGATCTCAATGTGCTTGTCGTGGAGCTTCACCCCATGGGCCCGGTAAACCTTCTGGATCTCGTCCACCAAGTAGCGCTCCACCGCCTCGGGGCCGCGGGCCTCGAGGAGCTGGTGGGGATCCACGGCCCCACGGGTGAGGGGCTGGCCCGCCTCCACGTAATCCCCATCCTTCACCACCAGGCGGGCATCCTTGGGAAGCTTGTACTCCTTGGAGAAACCCTCGGACTCCACGAAGACGGAAAGCTTCTCCTCGGTTTCCTCGATGCGCACCACCCCGTCGATCTCGGAAATCACCGCCTTGGCCTTGGGCCTGCGGGCCTCAAAGAGCTCGATGACCCGGGGCAGACCCTGGGTGATGTCGGTGCCCATCGCCACGCCGCCCGTGTGGAAGGTGCGCATGGTGAGCTGGGTGCCGGGCTCGCCGATGGACTCCGCCGCCACCACCCCCACCGCTTCCCCGATGGACACGGGCCGGGCCATGGAGAGGTCGTAGCCGTAGCACTTCTGGCAGACCCCGTAGCGGGTCTGGCAGGTGAGGGGGCTGCGCACGGGGACCTCCTTGATCTCCCCGGCCTCCGCCGCCTTGATGAGAAGCCCCACGTCCTCGAGGGTCAGGTAGCGCCCTTCCTCCAGGCGATGGCCCAGAACCTCCACCTCCCGGGCCAGAACGCGGCCATAGAGGCCGGACTCGATGTCCGAGCGCTTCCTGAGGCGCAGGGTGCGGGTCACCTCGTCGGGCTGGAAGAGGGGTACGGAGATGAAGTTGGTAGTGCCGCAGTCCGCCTCCCGCACCACGATCTCGTGGGCCACGTCCACCAGCTTCCGGGTGAGGTAGCCGGAGTCGGCGGTGCGGAGGGCGGTGTCCGCCCCACCCTTTCGGGCCCCGTGGCTACTGATGAAGTACTCCAGCACGGTAAGGCCTTCCCGGAAGGAGGAGCGCACAGGCACCTCGAAGGTCTCCCCCGAGGGCTTTTGCATGAGGCCCCGCATACCGCAAAGCTGGCGGATCTGCTGGGGGTTACCCCGGGCCCCGGACTGGGCCATCACGTAGAGGGGGTTGAAGGGGTAGTTCTCCTCAAAGTTCTTGAAGACCGCCTGGGTGACCTTCTCCGTGGTCTCGGTCCAGAGCTGGATCACCTGGTCGTAGCGCTCCCGGTCGGTGAGGAAGCCCATCTCGTAGGCCTGCTCGATCTGCCTAAGTTTCTTGTCGGCTTCCTCCAGGTACTTCTGCTTCTGGGGGGGGATGACGGCGTCGTCGATGCCGATGGTGATCCCGCTGGTGGTGGACAAGGTGAAGCCGTAGTACTTGAGGGCGTCCAGAAGCCTTGCGGTCTTCTCGACCCCCAGGCGCAGGAAGGACTGGTAGACCAGGTCCTTCAAGGAGTTCTTCTCCTGGGGCACGTCCATCTGGAGGAGCTCCTGGGCCACCCTCTCATCCCCCACCGCCTCGCCCACGATGCGGGCGAAGAGGACCCGGCCCGGGCTGGTTTCCAGGCGCTTGCCCAGGTAGCGCACCGTCACCACGTCCTGGAGGTCTAAAAGGCCGTGGGCCACCGCCAAAAGGGCCTCGTCGGGACTCGAGAAGACGAACTTCAAGCGGCCCACGCTGGTTTCCCTGCCCGCCACCCGGATGGGGGCGTTTAGGGCCACCTCCCCCCGCTCGTAGGCGGCCAAGGCCTCCTCCACCGTGGCGAACTCCCGGCCGGCTCCCTTCTTCTCTCGGCGCACCTGGGTGATGTAGTAAAGCCCCAGGATGATGTCCCGGCTGGGCTTGGCCAAGGGCTCCCCGGAGGCGGGAGAGAGGAGGTTGTGGGCGGAGAGCATCTGGACGCGGGCCTCCGCCTGGGCGAAGGAGGAGAGGGGCACGTGCACCGCCATCTGGTCCCCGTCGAAGTCGGCGTTAAAGGCCTCGCACACCAGGGGGTGGAGCTGGATGGACTGGCCCTCCACCAAGACGGGCTGGAAGGCCTGGATGCCCAGGCGGTGCAGGGTGGGGGCCCGGTTCAGGAGGACCACCTTGCCGTGGATGACCTCCTCGAGGGCGTCCCAGACCTCGTCCTTGATGTCCCGCTGCCTTTCCAGCATCCTACGGGCCGCCTTCACGTTGGGGGCGATGCCCTTCTCCTCCATCTTCTTGAGGAGGAAAGGCTTGAAGAGCTCCAGGGCCATGCGCTTGGGCAGGCCGCACTGGTGGAGCTTGAGCTGGGGCCCCACCACGATCACGCTCCGCCCCGAGTAGTCCACCCGCTTACCCAAGAGGTTCTGGCGGAAGCGGCCCTGCTTGCCGGAGAGGATGTCGGTGAGGCTCCTAAGGGGCCGTTCAGAGCCCGGGTTGGTGACGGGGGAGCCGCGGCGGCCGTTGTCGATCACCGCATCCACCGCCTCCTGGAGCATGCGCTTCTCGTTGCGGATGATGATCTCCGGGGCCCCCTGGGCCAGGAGCTTCTTCAAGCGGTTGTTGCGGTTGATGAGGCGGCGGTAGAGGTCGTTGAGGTCGCTGGTGGCGAAGCGCCCCCCGTCCACCTGGACCATGGGGCGGAGGTCCGGGGGAAGCACGGGCACCGCCTCGAGGATCATCCACTCCGGGCGGTTGCCGGAGTCCAGGAAGGCCCGGACCACCTCGAGGCGCTTCCTGGCCTTGGCCCGCCGGGCCCGGGAGGGGTGCTTCATCTCCTCCAGGAGCTCGGCCTCCAGCTTCTCCAGGTCCAGCTCCTTCAAAAGGGCCTGGATGGCCTCGGCCCCCATGCGGGCGTCGATGTCGTAGGATTCCACCACCCGCACCACGTTCCGGACCAGGTCCACCTCCACCCGGCCGTAGATCTCGCTCTTGACCCTGCCCCCGTCGGCCAGGGCATCCCCCGGGGCCACCCGGTCCCCGGTGGTTACCTCCACGTCCTCCTCAAAGGGGTAGAGGCGGGCCTTCATCACCACGATGCTGGCGGGCTCGTGCAGGTGGACGATGCCCTCGGCCTCGGCGATCACCTCCTCCTCGGGGTCGATGGCCGCCACCACCTTCTCCCCCGCCTGGACGTGGGCTCCTTCCGGCACCACCACGTTCATGTGGGGGGCCACCGCATAGTCCTTGGGCTCCGTCCACTCCAGGAAGAAGGTGAGGTAGACGGTGTCCCCCTCCTCCTCCGCCTCCACCTCCTTGGCGGTCATGTGACGGGGCAGGCGCAGAAGACCCCGCCCCTCGGCCAGGGGCTGGCCCTTTTCCACCACCTCCCCGTGGACCACCAAGGGGGTAAGCCCCACGGGGAGGAAGTAGCGGGCCACGGCCTCCTCGTCCTTGAGAAGGGTGAGGAGGTAACCCTCCTCGAGCTCCTTGAGCTCCACCACCCCCTCCTCCTCCGCCCGGAAGAGGTAGGGCTCGGGGAGTTCCGCCAGGACCTCCCCTGGCCTATAGGCCTCCCGTTCCACCCAGGCGGCCAGGGGAAGGCGAAGGCCCGCCCGCTCCTTCCGCAGGTAGTCGATCCGCACCCGCCGGGGGAAGCGGTAAAGGGCTACCCCGTCCATGCGGCTCACCACCCCAGGGGCGAGCTCCTGCCCCTTCACCACCTCCTCCCCGTCCTTGACCAGGGCATCCACCCCTTGGGGCAGGGGGTAGGTCTCCTGCTTGCCAAAGCGGAGCTCCCGGTACTCCTCGTCCGTGAGGAGCTGGCGCTTTTGCACCGGCACCCCGTCCAGCGTCGCCCCTTTGGGGTCCAAGACGATGTACTTGCTGAAGTAGAGGACCTGCTCCAGCTCGGTGGCGGAGAGGTCCAGGAGGGTGCCGATCTTGGAGGGCACATCCTTCACGAACCAGATGTGGGCCGCCGGGGTGGCCAGCTCGATGTGCCCCATGCGGTAGCGGCGCACGATGCTCTTGGTGACCTCCACCCCGCAGCGCTCGCACACCTTGCCCTCAAAGCGCTGGCGCTTGTACTTGCCGCAGGCGCACTCGTAATCCTTGGTGGGGCCGAAGATGCGCTCGTCGAAAAGCCCATCCCGCTCGGGCTTCAGGGTGCGGTAGTTGATGGTTTCGGGCTTCTCCACCTCCCCGTAGCTCCAGGAGCGGATCTTTTCCGGAGAGGCCAGGGCGATGCGAACCTTGCGAACTTCCTTTTTCATTCCTCCTCCACTTAAGGGCGATCCCGCTTCTGCGGTGCGGCTTACCGCTTGGATGCCAGGCCCTCAAAGATGTCCACGGGGTTATCCCGCTCGTCCAGGGTCTGCACATCCAGGGCCAAGGCCTGAAGCTCCTTTACCAGGACCCGGAAGGACTCGGGCACGCTAGGCTCGGGCACGTCCTCGCCCTTGATGATGGCCTCGTAGGCGGCGTTACGGCCCTCGATGTCGTCGGACTTCAAGGTGAGCATCTCCTGCAGGGTGTGGGCGGCCCCGTAGGCCTCGAGGGCCCACACCTCCATCTCCCCAAAACGCTGGCCACCGAACTGGGCCTTACCGCCTAAGGGCTGCTGGGTGATGAGGGAGTAGGGGCCGGTGGAGCGGGCGTGCATCTTGTCCTCCACCATGTGGTAGAGCTTCATGATGAACATCTGCCCCACCACGATGGGGCCCTCGATGGGCTCGCCGGAGCGGCCGTCGTAGAGAACCACCTTGCCCTGGATGAAAAGCTCCCGAAGCTGCTCCTCCGGACTTGTACCGGGGCTCACCAGGCCCAGCTTTTCCGCCCGGGCCAGGACCTCCAGCTCCCGCTTGTCCACCCCGAAGCCTTCCTCCTTCCGCTTGCCGAAGTAAAGGTCGAAAGCCTCGGCCAAAAGGGCCTTGATCTCGGGCTCCGTGGCCCCATCAAAGACTGGGGAGATGTAGCGCTGGCCCAGGAAGAAGCCCGCCAGGCCCAGATGGGTTTCCAGGATCTGGCCCAGGTTCATACGGCTGGGCACGCCCAGGGGGTTCAGGATGATGTCCACGGGGGTGCCGTCGGGCAGGTGGGGCATGTCCTCCACGGGGAGGATCTTGGCCACCACCCCCTTGTTCCCGTGGCGGTTGGCCAGCTTGTCCCCCACCTGGAGCTTGCGCTTCTGCGCCACGTAAACCCGGACCACCTCCCGCACCCCGGGCTTCAGCTCCACCCCGGGGTCCCCACGGCGCAGGCGGAGGGTACCCACCACGATGCCCCCCTCGCCCGGGGGCACCCGGAGGGAGGTATCCTTCACATCCCGGGCCTTATCCCCGAAGATGGAGCGCAGAAGCCTCTCCTCCGGAGAGGGCTCCTGCTCCCCCTTGAAGCTGGTGCGGCCCACCAGGATATCCCCGGGCTTCACCTCAGCCCCGATGCGCACCACCCCCTCCTCGTCCAGGTCCCTCAGGGCCGCCTCGGAGAGGTGGGGGATATCCCGGGTGATCCGCTCCGGACCCAGCTTGGTGTCCCGGGCCTCGATCTCGTAGCGCTCGATGTGGATGGAGGCGTAGAAGTCCCGCTTTAAAAGCTCCTCGCTGATGACGATGGCATCCTCAAAGTTGTAGCCGTCAAAGGGCATGATGGCCACCAGGACGTTCTGCCCCAGGGCCAGGAAGCCCTCCTCGGAGGCGGGGCCATCCGCCAGGAGGTCCCCCCTCTTCACCCTCTGGCCCACGGTCACCCGGGGGCGCTGGTCCAGGGCGGTACCCTGGTTGGAGCGCACGAAGCGGCGCAGGGTGTACTCCACCAAGCGGCCATCCTCATAGCGCACGGCGATGCGGCGGCCATCCACCGCCACCACCTCCCCGTCCTCCTCGGCGTAGACCGCGGCCAAGGAGTCCCGCACCACCCGCTCCTCGAGGCCCGTCATCACCACCGGGGCCTGGGCCCGGATGAGGGGCACCGCCTGGGTCTGCATGTTGGAACCCATGAGGGCCCGGTTGGCGTCGTCGTGCTCCAGGAAGGGGATGAGGTTGGTGTTCACGGAGAAGACCTGCTTGGGGCTCACGTCCATGAACTCCACCTCCTCCGGGCCCACGATCACCGGCTCACCCCGGCGCCGGGCCACCACCCGGTCGGTGGCGATGCGGTTCCCCTCGAGGGGAGTGTTGGCCTGAGCGATGGTGTACCGGTCCTCCTCGGTGGCGGTCATGTAGACCACCTCGTCGGTGACCACCCCGTTCCTCACCCGGCGGTAGGGGGTGCGGATGAAGCCCAAGTGATCCACCCGGGCGTAGGCGGCCAGGGAGGTGATGAGGCCGATGTTGGCGCCTTCCGGGGTTTCCACCGGGCAGATGCGGCCATAGTGGGTGCGGTGCACGTCCCGCACGTCAAACCCCGCCCGCTCCCGGGTGAGGCCCCCAGGACCCAGGGCGGAGATGCGCCGCTTGTGGCGCAAGGAGGAAAGGGGGTTGGTCTCGTCCTTGAACTGGGAAAGCTGGCTACGGCTGAAGAACTCCCGGATGGCCGCCTCGAGGGGCCGGTTGTTCACCAGCTTGGCCGGGGTAAGGGTATCGGCGGAGCCCATCACCATCCTCTCCCGCACCCCCCGGGCCAGGCGGCTCAAGCCCACCCGGAACTGGTCGGCCATGAGCTCCCCCACGGTACGGATGCGGCGGTTGCCCAGGTGATCGATGTCGTCCACCTCGTGCCCGGGAACCCCGGCCATGAGGGCGAAGAGGTAGCGCAGGGTGGGCAGGAAGATCTCGTCCTTAAACTCCCCGTCCTCAAAGCGCGCCAGGGTGCGGCCAGAAAGGGCAATGCCTAGCTTCTCCTCCGCCTTGTACCGCCCCGCCTCCCCCAGGTCGTACCGCCTGGGGTCGGCCAAAAGGCCAAAGAGGTAGGCCAAGGCCTTGTCCTTCTTGGGGGGATCGCCGGGGCGGAGCAGGGTAAAGAGGCGCACCAGGGCCTCCTCCGGGCGCATGGCAAGCACCGCCTCGTCCAGAAGGCCCCCCAAAAGCTCCCCGTAGGCCCCAAGCTCCCGGTTCAGGGTCTCGGCGTCATAGCCCAGAACCCTGAGGAGGAGGATGAGGGGGAACTTGCGCTTGTTGACCTTCATGGAGACGGTGCCGTTTTGTTCCACCTCCAGGTCAATCCAGGGTCCCCGCTTGGGCAAGGGGATGATGCTGGCCACAAACCGCCCGGGGCGGGCGGGGTCCGGGGTGAAGTAGACCCCCGGGGAGCGGTGGATCTGGGAAACGATCACCCGGTCGGCCCCGTTGATGATGAAGGAGCCGTCCTCGGTCATGAGGGGGATGTGGCCTAGGAAGACCTCGTCCTCCTTGATGAGGCCCGTGTCCTTGTGGATGAGCTGGAGGCGGGCATAAAGGGGAGCCTGGTAGGTTAGGTCCTTCTCCCGGCACTCGTCCTGGGAAAAAGGGGGCTCCCCGATGCGGTACTCCAGGAAGTCCAGGACCATACCGCCCTTGCCCTTGTCCCCCTCCTCCACGGGGAAGGTCTCCTTGAAGGCCGCCTGGATGCCCACGTCCTCCCGCTTATCCGGGGGAACATCGGCCTGAAGGGCCCTCTTATAGGATTCCACCTGGATTTCCGTCAAAGGGGGAAGGGGTATAACCTCTCGGATGCGACCGAACCGCTTAATCTCCATGCGTCACCTCAAGGATGGGAAAGCGGGCCGCCCGAGGTAAGCTAACAGGGTTCTTCCGCGGGACCTCGCGCCCCGCGGCGGCTGGCTCTTACCGTGCTCCCTTGGCCCGACCAAAGAGCACAAACCTTAGCTTATAGGGCAATCCCTTAAGCCGTCAAGCCTACCCGACCCTTCTCTCCGCTACCGTTCCACCTCCACCTTGATTTTATAGTTTCCCCGCCTGGTTTCGCCAAGTACCTCCAGGAGCCTCAGGCTTCCCAGACCCTCCGCCAAAAGGGTGTCCCCGGGAGCCATCTCCTCCTTGGGGGAGGCCACCTTGCCCCTTAGCCGCACCTTCCCCGCCCTCACCCCCTGGACGAAGTAGCTGCGGGAGACCCCGAAGCCCTTAGCCCCCACGGTATCCACCCGCAAGGAGGGCACCACCAGGGTTCGCACCCGTTCGCTGGTGGCCCTTAAAGCCCCCTCCGGGGGTGGGAAAAGGGTGTAGCCCGCTTCCTCCAAGGCCCTCCTTCCCTTAGCGGACACCGCCACCAGGTAACCCTCGCCAAAGGCCTCCAAATCCCCCATGGCCTCCCCCAGATCCGGGGGCTCCTTCTCCAGAAAGACCACCACCACCGGGTCGTGGACGGAGGGGACCTCCGGGGGATACAGCACCGCAAGCCTCCTCTCCGCCAGGGGAAACCCCCCGAAAAAGGCCACCCTAAGTCCCTCCCCCCGGGCCTTTTCCTCCAGAAGGGCCTGCTCCTCCGGGTCCAGGAAGCCCGTTTCCACCACCCGTCCCCCCCGGGCCCGCTTCAGGTAGGCCATGAGGTCCGCCACAAGGAAAGATGATACCCTAAGGGAAGTGCAAAAGGCTTAGGGAAGCCATCCGCCTTCTGGTGGAGGAACTGGATCCCCTCGAGGTCTACCCCTTTGGCTCCGGAGCCCAAGGCCTTTTGACCCCAGAAAGCGACCTGGATCCGGCCATCCTGGGCCCCAAGCCTTACCCTCCGGAGCACCTCTTTGCCCTGCGTGCCCGTATTAGACCTCGCCCTTAAGGCCCACGCCCGCCTCAACGAGGAAAGAAAGGACGCCATCGTTCTCAACCCGCTCCGAGCCTGCAAAGCGGCCATAGACATGGCCATGCATGGGGTGCGGCTTAGGCGCCTGGGTTTACCGCAAACCTCTCGGGAAACCTTGTTTCGTTGGAAAAAGCCGGGCTGATCTCCCCAAGCCACTCCCAAGGGATGCAGGCCAGGGTGGGCTTTCGCAATGTGGCGAGGAACGGCTTCCCGACTTCCTGGAGCTCAGCGCCACCCTACTCCGCACCCTCCCGGACCATGAAGCTTAGACGGGCGCTGGCCCTTTCCTCCCCCTCCACCAAGGCCCTGACCTCCACCTTCCCCAGGCCCCGGCGGAAGAGGAGGAGCTCCCCCTCCAGGATCAGGGCATCCCCCGGCACCACGGGCTTTTTGAAGCGGGCCTCCTCCACCCCCACCAAAAAGACCAGGCCCCCGGGCTTGAAACCCGGCTGCTTGGCGATGGTGCCCACCGCCGCCTGGGCCATGGCCTCGAGGATCAGCACCCCCGGCATGATGGGGTAGCCGGGGAAATGCCCCTGGAAGTGGGGTTCGTTAAAGGTAACGTTCTTCAGGGCCCGGAAGGTTTTCCCGTCCGCGTGAAGGACCCGGTCGATGAGCAAAAAGGGATAGCGATGGGGCAAGAGGGCCAGGATCTCCCCGATCTCCACGGCTCACCTCTTCAGGACGTCGTCCGAAGACAGGATGGCGTCCTCCAGCACGTGGAGCATCTCCAAGGCCTTGCCCGTGCCCAAGGCCACCGCCTCGATGGGGTTTTCCGCCACCACCACGGGCACCCCCGTGGCCTCCTGCAGGGCCACATCCAGGTTCTTTAGCAGGGCACCACCCCCGGTGAGGAGGATGCCCCGCTCGTAGATGTCCGAGGCCAGCTCAGGGGGCGTGGTTTCCAACACCCCCTTCACCCCCTGGAAGATCTTGTCCAAAGGCTCCTTCAAGGCCTCGGCCACGTCCTCGGCGGGGATCTCCGCGGTGCGGGGAAGGCCGGTGATGAGGTCCCGGCCCCGCACCTCGGCCACCTCCTTCTCCTCCCCGGGAAGGACCTTGGCCCGGCCCAGCTGGATCTTGAGCTCCTCGGCGGTGCGCTCCCCGATGAGGAGGTTGTACTTTTGTCGCACGTAGCGGATGATGGCCTGATCCATCTCGTTGCCAGCGATCCTAAGGCTCTCGGAGCGCACGATACCCCCCAGGGAGATGACGGCGATGTCCGTGGAGCCTCCCCCGATGTCCACCACCATGCTGCCCGTGGGCTCGGCCACGTTGATCCCCGCCCCGATGGCAGCCGCCAGGGGTTCCTCGATGAGGTAGACCTTGTGAGCCATGGCCGAGACCGCCTGCACCACCGCCCGCCGTTCCACATCCGTGACCCCGGAGGGCACCCCCACCATGACCCGCGGCCGAAAGAAACGGCTCATGGGGGAGAGCACTTTTTGCAGAAAGAGGAGGAGCATGCGCTCCGTTAAGGCATAGTCGGCGATAACCCCATCCTTAAGGGGCCGTACCGCCACGATGTTCCCCGGGGTGCGCCCCAGCATGCGGTAGGCCTCGGCCCCCACCGCCTTCACCTCGCGCTTCCCCTGCACCACTGCGATCACGGAGGGTTCGCGCAAGACGATCCCCTTCCCCCGCACGTAGATGAGGACGCTCGCCGTCCCCAGGTCAATCCCGATGTCCTCGCCCCTCAGCATAATCGCCCCATTCTACTGAAGAACCCGGTAGCGGACCCTATGGTCCTCTACCACCGCCACTCCCCCCTTCTTCCAGTACTCCTCCACACCCGCCAGCACCAGGGCTCAAGCACACATCCACCACCACTTTCAAAGGACCACCTCTCGCCCCTCAGCGAGATAAGCGGCGAAATCCGAAGCAGCTTCCAGGTCCTCCCGTTCCAGGTAAGGAACCTGAAGTATTTCCTCGGGCGTCTGGTGCTTGAGGAGTTGCAGGAGCGTGGCCACAGGAAAGCGCATACCCCGGATGCAGGGTCGTCCCCCCATGACCTCCGGGTCCACGGTGATGCGCTCACGCCAGTCCATGTCACCTAGCGTACTCCACCGCCCGGGTCTCCCGCACCACGGTCACCTGCACCTGGCCCGGATAGTTCATCTCCCGCTCGATGCGGTTGGCGATTTCCCGGGCCAGAAGGGTTGCCTTGGCGTCCGTGATCTTGTCGGGCTTGACGATGACCCTCACCTCCCTTCCCGCCTGCACGGCAAAGGCGGTTTCCACCCCGGGGAAGGAAAGGGCGATGCGTTCCAGGGCCTCGAGGCGCTGCAGGTACTCCTCCAGACTCTCCCGCCTGGCCCCGGGCCGGGCGGCGGAAAGGGCGTCGGCGGCCGCCACCAAAACGGCATACACGGTTTCCGCATTCTCGGGGTCATGGTGGTGGGCGATGCCGTCTATGACCTCCGCGGGTTCCCCGAAGCGGCGGGCCAGGGCGATGCCGATCTCCACGTGGCTTCCCTCCACCTCCCGGTCCACGCTCTTGCCGATGTCGTGCAAAAGCCCCGCCCGTCGGGCCAAGGCGGCATCCAGGCCCAGCTCCGCGGCCATGATCCCGCACAGGTGGGCCACCTGCACCGAGTGCTTGAGGACGTTCTGGCCATAGCTGGAGCGGAAGTGGAGCCGGCCGAGAAGCTGGATGAGGCCAGGCTTTAACCCCACCACCCCGGCCTCGAGGGCAGCCTCCTCGCCCCGTTCGTAGATGAAGGTCTTCATCTCCTGCTTGGCCTTCTCCACCACCTCCTCGATGCGGCTCGGGTGGATGCGCCCGTCCTTCAAGAGCTCCTCCAGGGCCATGCGGGCGATCTCCCGGCGGATGGGGTTGAAGGAGGAAAGGAGCACGGCCTCCGGCGTGTCGTCGATGATGAGGTCCACCCCGGTCAAGGCCTCAAAGGTGCGGATGTTCCGCCCCTCCCGCCCGATGATCCTGCCCTTCATGGCATCGGAGGGAATGGGCACCACGGAGACCGCCAGCTGGGCTGCGGTTTCCGAGGCCTGGCGCTGCATGGCCTGGGCCAGGATCTTTTGGGCTTCCTTGCGGGCCTCGAGGCGCACTTTTTCCAAGGCTGCCCGCACCCTCTGGGCCTTCTCCTCCTCCAGCTCCCGGTCCAGCCTCTCCAGAATGAGGCGCCGGGCCTCTTCTGGGGAAAGGCCCGCCACCTCGTGAAGCCTCCGTTCCACCTCCCGTTCCTTCTCCTGCAGAAGGGCCTCCTGGGCCTTAAGCGCCTCCTCCCGCTTGGAAAGGGCCTCCTCCAGGGCATCCAGCTTGAGGGCCCGGGCGTCCAAGGCCTCGCCCCGCTTGGAAAGCCTTTCCGCTTCCCGCCTCAGCTCCTCCCGCTCCCCCTTGAGGCGCTCCCTTTCCGCCTTAAGCTCCTCCTGCAAGGCCCGAAGCCTCTCCCGCTCGCCCTTAAGCTCCTCCCGCTCGCTCCTCAGGCGCTCTTCCGCCTCCTGCAAGCGCTTTTTGGCCTCGGCCTCCAAGGCCTCCGAACGGCGCTTAAGCTCCGCCTCCAGCTCCTGGCGCAAGGCCTTGGCCCGCTCCTCGGCCTCCTGGCGCAGGGTCCTGGCCTCGGCCCGGGCGGCTTCCAGGATCTCCCTGGCTTCCTTGCGGGCCGCCTCGAGGGCCTCCCTGGCCTCCCCCCTGGCGGCCTCGAGGAGCCTTTGGGCCTCCTCCCCCGCGCGGTCCTCCCCCTTGCGCCGAAGGAACAGGGCCCCCAAGAGGACCAAGACCAGGAGGAGAAGCCCCAGGTCCAAAAGGGTCAGGGTCATCTACTCCTCCCCTTCCTCGCTGCCCGCGAGCACCACCTCGTGGGCCCTCTCCAGCACCTTGGCCCGGATCTCCTCCAGAAGCTCGGGCCGCTCCCGCAGGTAGTCCGCCGCCTTCTCCTTCCCCTGGCCCAGGCGGATCTCCCCGTAGGAGAACCAGCTTCCCGCCTTCTCGATCACGTTGGCCGCCACGGCCACGTTCACCAGGTCCATGACCGGATCCAGTCCCTTGCCGAAGTAGATCTCCAGCTCCGCCTCGCGGAAGGGTGGGGCCAGCTTGTTCTTCACCACCTTCACCTTGACCCGGATGCCCACCGCCTCGTTCCCCACCTTGATGGGCTGGCCGCTTTTGCGCACATCTAGGCGCACACTGGAGTAGAACTTAAGGGCCCGGCCGCCGGGGGTGGTCTCGGGGTTGCCGTACATCACCCCCACCTTCTCCCGCACCTGGTTGATAAAGATGGCGGCGGTGTTGCTCTTGGAGAGGACCGCGGTGAGCTTGCGCAGGGCCTGGCTCATGAGCCTGGCCTGCAAGCCCACGTGCTGGTCCCCCATCTCCCCCTCGATCTCCGCCTTGGGCACCAAAGCGGCCACCGAGTCCACCACGATCACGTCCACCGCCCCCGAGCGGGCGAGAAGCTCCACGATCTCCAGGGCCTGCTCCCCCGTGTCCGGCTGGGAGACCAGCAGGTCCTCCACCTTGACCCCCAGCTTCTGGGCGTATAGGGGGTCCAGGGCGTGCTCCGCGTCCACGAAGGCCGCCACACCCCCCTGCTTCTGGGCCTGGGCGATGATGGTGAGGGCCAAGGTGGTCTTCCCCCCGGACTCGGGGCCGTAGATCTCGATAACCCTTCCCCGGGGAATGCCCCCGATCCCCAAGGCCAGATCCAGACCCAAGGAACCCGTGGGGATCACATCCACCTGCAGCTTGGGCATCTCCCCCAGGCGCATGACCGCGCCCTTGCCGAACTCCTTCTCAATGGTCTTGAGAGCGTTTTCCAGCGCTTTCCTCTTGTTCTCGTCCATGGTCACCTCGCAAAGGGAACTTTTCCAAAATGGTATAGACGGGCCCCTTGGGCTTAAGCTCCGAGCGCACCAGGGCAAACTCCCTTACCGGCCACTCCACGCCGAAGACCACCGGGGGCACCCGGGGGGCAGGAGCCTTGCGCCGGGCCAGGGTGATGTGGGGCTTGAAGGACTTATCCCCACCTGCCAGAAGCGCCTCCTCCCCCAGCAACTCCCGCACCCCTTCCCGAAGCCCCTCCGCCAAAGGGGCAAACCCCTCCCCTTCCGCCTTGGCGAACCAGACCCTGGGGGTGCCCTCGTTGGGGAAGTAACCCGTGCCCCGGATGCGGGCGGTGAAGGGAGGATGGAGCCGGCCCAGCCGGTGGCCCAGGGCCAAAAGGTCCTCCAAGTCCTCCTCCGGCCTTTCCCCCAGGAAGAGAAGGGTAAGGTGGAGCTGATGGGGCACCACCTCCTTCCACCCCTTGTAGCGGGCCACCCGCCCCTGAGCCTCCACCAAGGCTCGCTTCACCTCTTCAGGAAGGAAGACCGCGTAGAAGAGCCTCATGTCAGGAGCAAGGCCAAGGCGGCATAAACGCTTCGGAGCCGCACCACCTCCCGGTCCCCGGGGAAGCGGTAGCGGCGCACCTCCGTCCCCTTAGGCCCCGCCAGGGCCACGAAGACCGTGCCCACGGGCTCGCCCTCCAAGGGGTCCGGTCCCGCCACCCCCGTGGTGGAAAGGGCGTAGGTGGAACCGAAAAGCACCCGAGCGGCCTCCGCCATGGCCTTGGCCGTCTCGGCGGAGACCGTCTTGGCGAGGAGTTCCTCCGGCACACCGAAGCGGGCCTTGGCCCCTACGGAATAGGATACCACGCCCCCCAAATAGAAGCGGCTTGCCCCGGCAATTCGGGTGATCTCCGCCCCCAGAAGCCCCCCGGTGAGGCTTTCCATGGTGGCAAGGGTGGCCCCTTCCAGCTCCAGGCGGCGCTTCACCGCCTCGGCCAGGGTGAGGTCCCCCTCGCCCCAGATCTCCTTAAAAAGCCGCTTCCGGATCCTTTCCGTAAGGTCGGCCACCCGATCCTCCCGGCCCCGGATCACCACTTCCACCCCCTGGAGCTTGGGGTAAGTGCCCACCTCCACCTCCGCCTCCCGCTTGAAAAGCTCCCCAAGCCGCTCCACGATCTCCGACTCCCCGATGCCCCAGGTCTTCAAAACCCGCTTGGCGTAGGGGCGGCGGGGGAGGTTCAGCTTGGGCAACACCTCCTCCCACATGGGCCGCCACTCAGGGGGAGGCCCGGGCAGAAGGATCAGGTCTTTCCCCTCCTTCCGCACCCACCAGCCGGGGGCGGTGCCCCTGGGGTTTTTAAGCCAGGTGGCCGAAGGGATCCTCAAGGCTTGCTTGCGGTTGGCCTCGGGCATGCTCCGACCCCGGGCCCGGAAGACGGCCTCAACCTCCGAAAGCATCTCCTCGTCCAACACCAAGGGCTCCCCCAAGGCCTCGGCCACCGCCTCCCGGGTCACGTCGTCGGGGGTGGGGCCCAGGCCCCCGGAAAGCACCAAAAGCCTCGCCCGCTCCCAGGCCTGGCCCACCTCCCGGGCCAAGGGGAGGGGCTCGTCCACCACCCTGAGGGTCCTTTCCACCTTGAGGGCGTAGGCCTCGAGGCTCCTGGCGATCTCCGCCGTGTTGGTGTCCAGGGTCTCCCCGTAGATGAGCTCCGTGCCTACCCCGATGATCTCCGCCCGCTCCATGCCACCTCCTCAAAGGGCAGGGGCTCCACCCGAAAGCGCCCCCCACCCCCCTCCACCACCGCCCCTAGGGGCACCTCCTTGCGCATCACGGCAAGGCCCAAAACCCCGAAGGGCGTTTCCATCACCCGCTTGGCCTCCCCCACCTTGCGCCCCTCCAGCAGGAGGTCAAAGGGGGCTTCTTGGGTAGGGGAAAGCCCCCTTAGGCCCACCAGGTGATGGTGCACCTCCTTCCCCTCGAGGCGGGCCATGATCTCCTGGCCCACATAACACCCCTTGCCGTAGTCCACCAGGTGGAGAAGCCCCACGCTCTGGGGAAGCTCCCCACGAATATCGGACGGGAGCGGAAGGCCCTTAAGCAAGGTGTAAAGGGGATAAACCCCAGCGGGATGGGCCCCCTCCCCGCTTTCCGCCACTTCCTCCCGCCCATCAGCATGGAGGCGCCGGTAAAGGGGAAGTTCCAGAAGCTCCACCTGGTCAAAGACGATGTAACGCTTCAGCCGGGCCCTTAAGCCCTCCAAGGTGCCCCAGGGAGCCAAAAGAAAGCCTTCCTCGTGCACGAACACCGTGGCCGCCTCCTCTATCTGGCCCCGATGGTTGAGGAAGAGGGTCCCCGCCGGCTCCGAAAGCCGCCTGAGGTCCCGGGTAGCCTGGCCCTGGAGGAAGGGAAAGGCGTCAGGCCCCCGCACCAGTAAAACCCCTGGGAAGGCGAAATACCCCTCGCCCACCAGGGCCTTTTCCAGGGCCGCCTCCATGCCTCCCATTATTGACCAAAGGGTCAGGAAGGGGGAGAATGGCGGACGTGCGCTTTTTCTGGGGCTCCTTCCTGGCGCTTTTCCTCGTGGGGATGATCGTGGCCCTGCCCGGGGCGGCCCTGCCCGTTTGGCGAGGGCGCTACGGGGTGGGAGAGGAGGTTTCCTGGTTCTTCATCGCCCTCCTCCTGGGGCTTCTCCTGGGGGTGCGCCTGGCCCAAGGGGAGAAGCGCCACCCCCTTCTTCCCGCCGCCTTGGGGCTCGTGGGCCTGGCCTTATGGGGGGTGGCCCTGACCCCTTCCTTCCCCTTGGTGGTGGCCCTGGCCTTCCTCCTGGGGCTCGGGGAAGGGTTGATGAACGTGCACGGCAACAGCCTGGTGGGGGAGCTTTACCCCAGGAAACGGGTGGAACTCCTGAACCGGGTGAACGTGGCCTTCGGCTTGGGGGCGGTCTTCACCCCCTTCGCCCTCACCCTGTTGCCCTACGGCGCCGTGTTGTTTCTGGCGGGCCTCCTGGCCTGGATAGGGGCCCTTCTCCTCTGGGGAGCCCCTCAGGTAGCCCAGGTGCCCAAGGAGCAAGGGCGGGGGCTTTGGCCCTTCCTCCTGGCCGTGGCCATCTACACCGGTCTGGAAGGAGCCCTAGCCACCTGGAACCGGGTCTGGCTGGAACGCCTCGGCCACCCCACCCCTATGGGAGGGGTGCTTCTCTCCCTGTACTGGCTCTTTCTGGCTATGGGCCGCCTTTTCCTGGCCAAACCGGTGGCGCAAAAGCCCCTGGCTGCCCTGAGGGGTCTCCTTCTCGGAGTCCTCGCCCTCCTTTTCCTCAACCTCCTGCCCCCCACCGCCCTCCTCTTCCCCTTGGCTGGCTTTCTCCTGGGTCCCCTTTTTTCCACCCTTTTTGCCCTGGTGCAGGCCCGCTTCGGCCACCGGGCTCTGGGGGGTTTGCTCTATGCAGGCGCCACGGGAAGCACCTTGATCCCAGCCCTCTTTGCCCTTCTGCCCACACCTGGCATCCCCTATGGGCTTCTCGGCCTGGCCCTGGGCCTTTTCCTGATGGTTTCCAGCTTGGAACGGAGGGCTGTCCATGCTTAAGGCCCTTCTCTTCGACCTGGACGGCACCTTGGCCGACACTGATCCCCTGCACCTTCTGGCCTGGCGGGAGGTCTTGGCGCCCTATGGCCTCGAGGTGAACGAGGACTTCTACCGCCAGCGCATCTCCGGCCGCCTTAACCCCGAGATCGTAAAAGACCTTTTGGGGCTGGAGGGAGAGGAAGCCCGAAGGCTCATCGAGGCCAAGGAAGCTCGCTTCCGAGAGCTGGCCCTGAACCTCAAGCCCATGCCTGGCCTTAAGGAGCTTCTGGAAAAGGCCCAGGCCAGGAGCCTCACCTGGGGGGTGGTGACCAACGCTCCCCGGGAGAACACCCGCCATGTGTTGAAGGCCCTGGGTTTGAACCCGCCCCTTCTGGTCCTGGCGGAGGAGGTGGGCCGGGGCAAGCCCGACCCCTTGCCCTACCGGGTGGCCCTAAGGCACCTGGGCCTCACCCCCCGGGAAGCCCTAGCCTTTGAGGACTCCCCTTCCGGGGTGAGGAGCGCCGTGGGGGCGGGGATACCTACCTACGCCCTGCTCACGGGGCACAAGGAGGAAGCCCTCCTCGAGGCGGGAGCCTGGGGGGTCCTCCAGGACTTCAGGAAGGCCATGGAGCTACTCTAGGGCATACCGCTGAAAGGCCCCCTCCTCAAACCGGGCCTCCACCAAGTCCTCCCAGTAAAGCCACCCCTGGCGGAAGGCGGGGAAGTCCAGGAACCCCCCTCCCGCCTTCAGGTGGAAGGCCAGCTCGTTGGGTTCGGTAACCCCCTGTTGGAAGGCCAGAAGCGCCGACTGGTAGGCGCCAAAGGAACTTTGCGCCTGGCTTCCCACCATGGCCCGTTTGCCCTTTTCCCGCGCCAGGGCGAGCATCTCCAAGGTCCAGGTGATGCCGGTGCGGGCGGGCTTCAAGTTCAGGACGTCAAAGGTGTCCAGAAGAAGCTCCCGGCGGAGGTCCTTGGGGGTCATAGCCGAGTCGTCGGCGATGAAGGGAAGGATTTTCTTCTCCCTTAGCTTCCTCCTGGCCTCCACCTCCTCAATGGGCAGGGGCTCTTCCACGTAGAGGAGGCCCATTTCCTTCCAGGCAAGGAGGTAGCGCTCCGCCTCCTTGGGGGAAAGGGTTTCGTTGGCGTCGGCGTAAAGCTCGGCGTCGGGGAAGGCTTCCTTAAGGCGGCCGATCTTCCGGCCATCCTCCTCCAGGTCCCGGCCCACCTTCACCTTGAAGACCCGCACCCCCGCCTCGTAGGCCATGCGGGCATCTAAAAGCATCTCCTCCTCCGAGGCCATGCCCAGGATGTAGGCCACCCGCACCCGGTGCTTGGCGGGCTTCAATACCTGGTAAAGCTCCTCCCCCTCGCTTCTCGCCCAAGCCTCCCAAAGGGCGAGGTCCAGGGCCCCTTTAAGGCCCAGGTTGCAGGGAAAAGACTCCAGGACAGCCCGGACAGCCTCCTGGTCGTCCGCCTCAAGGCCCAAAAGCCGAGGCTTCAGATACTCCAGCCCCGCCCGCACGCTCCCCAGGGTTTCCCCGTAGATGGTAGGCCGGATGGCCACCTCCGCCTGGCCCAGGGAGCCATCGCTGAGCTCCATCTGCAAAAGAGCATGCTCCAGGGCCGCCATCTCCGAGGCCTTACCCCAGCGCAAAGGCGCCCTTAAGGGGATGCGGAAATGAACCAGCCTGAGGTCGCGGATGGTCGCCATGAGGCCATTTTAGAGGCCAAGCCGCCTGAGGAAGCCCCTAACCGCCTCCACCTCTTCCTCGAGGGAAAGCCTCTCCGTGTCCAGGATGAGGGCCCGGGGGTGGTCCTCAAGGAGGTGCAAGGGACCCAAGGGATCGTAGTTCCGCTTCTCCTCGGCCACGATTTTGAGCTTGGCCAAGACCTCTTCCCAAGGGGCCAGGGCCTCCTCCAGCTCCTCGGAGGAAAGGACCCCCTCAGCCAGGGCCTGGAGCTCCGCCCGCTCCTCGGGACGGAGTTCCACCCGGTCAAAGGCGTCGCGGCGGGCGAGGAGCCTCTTGAGCCTTGTGGCCTCCCGGGCGTGGAGGACCACGAAAAGCGCCTTGGGCAGATGCTCCAACGCATAGGCCACCTCCGCCTCCCCCCTAAGCCCGTCGAAGAGAAGGGGGAAGCGGGGCTCCACAAACCCCCGGGCCAGCACCTCCGCCACCCCTCCCGGGAACTCCTCCCGGAAGCGCCGGGTGAGCCGGAAGCGCTCCTCCCGGGGAAAGGGGGGCTTGGCCCCATAGCGGGGAAGGACGTAAAGGTCCACCAGCTCCCGCCGGTCAGGAAGCCGGGGAAAGCCCAAGGCCTCCACCAGGGTGCTCTTCCCCACCCCGGTGAGGCCCACCAGGATGAGGAGGGGGTGGTCCTTTATGGGGACTAAGTTGGGACGGGGCTCGAGGGCAAAGGGGGTATAGAAGGCAAGGTCCATGGAGGGATTGTAACCTAAGGGGGTTTCGTGGTATATAAGTGAGAGTACTAGGGTTCCCCTGCTCACACCAAGCTAACACCGAACTTCAGAATGAGGAGGTAAAGCCATGAAAAAGGTCATCCGCGCTGCAGGCCTAGGTCTCCTCGGCTTGGCGCTGGTGGCATGCTCCCAGCAATCTATCCCCCAAGCCAACGCCACCCCCCAAGAAACAGCACAGAACCTCGGAACCCTGAGCGAAGAGGTACAGCAGGTGATCCAAGAACTGGCAAACGCTTTTCAGGGTCTTGGTCTTCCTTCCTGGCAACCTTCCATTCAAGGTCTTGACCCTGGCGCCCTCCAGGCCCTCCTGAACCTGCGCCTGGACGCTTTTTTCTCCGTCCGGCCCCCAGATCTGGTACCCTTGGCCACCAATCCCCTGCCCAGAGGGCAGGCCGAGTGCATAGGCGGAAACTGCTATTGGGTAGGTCCCTCTGACGACTTGGAGATCTCAAAACTTGCACCTCCCGAATACCCTGCATAAACACCCCCTTCCCCCCGCAGGCGGGGGCC
>NZ_PRDA01000033.1 GCF_002964845.1 Thermus tenuipuniceus | reverse complement strand
CGCTGGGGTAAGATGTGCGTGTCCTCTGCACCCTTCAAGGATACAAGACTTTTACGACAGCCTCTGAGAGCCTCGCGAAAGCCCCGGGAAGGTTTGGGGGTCAGGCTCCGTTTCACCTCCACCGCCCAGAGGACCCCTGAGGGCCAGGAGAGGAGAAGGTCCTCCTCTGCCCCTGCGTGGGTGCGGTAGAAGAAACCCTCCACCCCTTCAGGGGCCACCCGTAGGAGGTTCTCCAGGGCGAAGCCCTCCCAGCTCGCTCCCACCACGGGATGGCCCAGGAGGGCCTCCAGGTCCCCAAGACCCAAGAGGGCGTGGACCAGCCCGCTGTCCCGCAGGTAGAGCTTGGGGCTCTTCACCAAGCGCTTGCCCACATTGGCCTCGTAAGGGGGCAGTCGCCTCAGGAGGTAGAGGTCCACCAGGAGGTCCAGGTAGCGGGCCACGGTCCGCCCGTCCAGGCCCAAACTTCCCCACAGGCGGGAGAGGTTCAGGGTTTCCCCATGAAGGTGGGCCAGCATGGTGAGGAGACGGCGCACAACCCACCCAAAAGGGGGATTTCCCGCTCCACGTAGGCCCTAAGGAAGTCCCGCCGCCAGCGTAGGCTCGCCTCCTCCCCCCTGCCAGGAAGCTCTCGGGAAACCCCCCCGGAGCCAGAGGCGGTCCAGGGTTTGGGGGCCCACCTCCAGGGGGTCAAAGGGGGCGAGCTCCAAGTAGCTGGCCCGGCCTGCCAAGCTTTCCCCCGCCTGCCGGGAAACTTCTGGGAACACAGAACCCAAGAGCAGGTAGAGCCCTGCCCGTCTACCCTCCCGCCGGACCCGGTCCACCAGGCTGCGGAGGACGGGAAAGAGGTGGGGCATGCGGTGCACCTCGTCCAGGATGACGAGACGGTTCAAGTAGCCCTCTAGGTAGAGCTCGGCCTCGGCCAGCTTGGCCCGGTCCCGCTCAGACTCCAGGTCCAGGTAGAGGGCCCCCAGGCGCCGGCCCATTCATCCTGGCCCACAATCTGCGACGCATCGCCAATAAAATCGCTTAGGTAACAACTTGGGTTATCCTAAGATTCGTGCGGGTTTTACTCTACGAGGGCCTCGAGGTCCTGCCCCACTTGGAAAAGCGCCTGGAGCGGGTGCTGGAGGACTTGAGGGCAGACCGCCCCGAACGGGCGGAGGTAAAAAAGCTCTCCCCCACCCCCTACTTTCGGGCCAAGCTGAGCGAAAAAGACCGCCTCCTCCTCAAGCTAGTCCGAGCCAATGGGGAAGGGGCTTGGCTCGTCCTGGAGATCATCCCCAACCACGCCTACGAACGCTCCCGCTTCCTGCGGGGAGCGGCGGTGCGGGAGGAAGCCCTACGTCCCCTCCCTGAGGAGGTACGGGAAGCGGAGCCCGTGCGCCATTTGGAGGCGGGGGCCACCCGCTTCCACTATCTGGACAAGCCCCTTACCCTGGACGAAGCCCAGGAGGCCCTCCTCCGGCTACCTCCGCCCCTGGTCCTCCTGGGCGCCGCGGGCTCGGGGAAGACGGCCTTAGTCCTGGAAAGGCTCAAGCGGGAGGCGGGGAAGGTACTCTATGCTACACAAAGCCCCTTCCTGGCCCAGGAGGCCCGCCGCCTCTACTTCGCCCACGGCTATGAGAACCCTTACCAAGAGGTTGAGTTTCTCGCCTTCCGAGACTTCTTGGAAACCTTTGGGGTTCCAGAGGGCATGGAAGTGACCTTTCGCGATTTTCAGGCCTTCTTTGCCCCCTACCGCAAAGCCCTGGCCTTCACCCATGCCCACGCCGTCTTTGAGGAGTTCCGGGGAGTGCTCCTTGCCTCCCCGGAGGGCCCCCTTTCCCTGGAAGCCTACCTGGCCCTAGGGGTACGGCAGAGCCTCTACCCAAGGGAGCTTAGGTCCCAGGTCTACGAGGTTTTCCGCCGCTACCTGACCTTTTTGGAGGGGCGAGGGTTTTACGACCCCAGCCTCCTGGCCCATCGCTACCGCAGCCAGGTGGAGCCCCTTTACGACTTCCTGGCGGTGGACGAGGTGCAGGACCTCACCCTGGCCCAGCTGGATCTCCTCCTGAGGAGCCTCAAGACCCCTGGGCGTTTCCTCCTGGCGGGAGACAGCCACCAGATCGTCCACCCCAACTTCTTCTCTTGGGCGGCCCTGAAGACCTACTTCTTCCAGGAGGCAGAGCGGGGAGAGGAGGCCCTGGAGCGCATCCGGGTGTTGCGGGCCAACTTCCGCAATGCCCGCAAGGTAGCGGAGCTGGCCAACCGCCTCCTCCGGCTCAAGCAGGCCCGCTTCGGCTCCGTGGACCGGGAAAGCACCTACCTCTGTGAACCCAGGCTGGACCAGGAAGGCAAGGTAGTGCTCCTGCAGACCGAAACCCATCTCCTCAGGGACCTGGACGCCAGGAGCCAAAGGAGCGCAGAGGTGGCGGTCCTGGTCCTGCGAGAGGAGGACAAAGAGCGGGCGCGTGCCCAGTTCCGCACCCCCCTCCTCTTCTCCGTACGGGAGGCCAAGGGGCTGGAATACCCCAAGGTCATCCTCTATGGCTTCGTGGCTGCGGCCCCCGAGGCCTACCGGGAGGTAGCCCGCGGAGTGGACCCAGCTGACCTGGAGGGGGAGCTCGTCTTCCGCCGGGCCAAGGACAAGGCGGACAAGAGCCTGGAGGAGTACAAGTTCTTCACCAACGCCCTCTACGTGGCTCTCACCCGGGCCGTGGAGGAGGTGATCTGGGTGGAAGAGGACCCCGCCCACCCCTTCCTGCGGCTCCTGGGCCTCGAGGCTGGGCGGGAGTTCCGCCTGGAAGCCCGGCAGGCGAGCCGGGAGGAATGGAGCCGGGAGGCGACCCGCCTTGCCCAGCATGGCAACCTAGAGCAAGCGCAGGCCATCCGGGAGGCCTTCCTGGGAGCCAAGCCTGTGCCCTGGACGGTTTGGGATCGGAAACACCTGGAGGAAGTATTGAAAAGTCCTGCTAACCTCAAGGAAAAGGCTCGCAGGGAACTTCTGGACCTCGCCCTCTTCCACCGGAACCTCCCCCTCCTGCAGGCCCTGGCCCAAGCTGGCCACCGCCCGGCGCAGGAACTCCTCTCCCCCTGGTTTCTGGACCGGCCCCGTCCACCTTGGGAGGTGGCGGCAGAGACCACCGCCCGCCTCCTCCGCTCCTACGAGGGCAAGGGGTGGAAGGAAATCCTCTGGGACGTGCGCACCTTTGGCCCCGACTTCCGCATCCCCTCAGGAGCCACCCCCTTGATGCTGGCCGCCCGGGCGGGCAACCTCGAGCTGGTCCGTGCCCTTCTGGAAGCGGGGGCCAACCCGGAAGTCCGCGACCCTTTTGGCCAGACCCCCTTCCTCTACGCCCTCCTCCGGGCTCTCGAGGACCCTGGCTTCGCCCGCGGCCCCTTCCCCACCCTGGTGGAGCTCTTAGGTCCCACGGCAGTGGACCTTCAAGTGCCCGATGAAGGAGGCTCCCGTCTGGTGCGCCTCTACCCCAACAACCCCGAGTTCTGGGTCTTCCTGGCGGCCTTGGCCCTAGCCAAGGGCCTCCGGGCCAACTCCTACTTCAGCGAGAGGCCCCTGCCCTACAAGGGGCTTACCTCAGCTTACCTGGCAGAGGCCCTGGGCCACCTGCCTCCTGGCCTCCTCCCCCGCACCCTGGCGGCCAAAGAAGAGGAGGGGATGCGCCGCGCCTACCTGAATGGGGTCTTGGGAAGGAACGAGGCACAAAGCAGCTACCGCCCGGCCCGCAGGCTTTTCCTGCGGGTAGCTCGGGGTCACTACCTGCCCAACCCTCACCTGCGCCTGCGGGTGCGGGATGGAGAAGAAGAGGTTTGGAAGCCCTTACGGGAGGTGCTGGGGTACGGGCTTCTGGGTCTGGAAGAGCTTCTATAGCTCTGCCGGGCAATGACCAGGGAAGGTATAGGCATAAAGCCACCGGTAGCAGGGCCTATGCTAGGCCCAGGAAGCCTGTCCCGCAATGTTGCCATTTACCTCCCCCCTCCCCCCACTTCCTCTTGTTTTTTGTTGTGCTCATACCCTTTTACGCTGAACCCTTCGCCCCGGGCAACCAGTGGAAGAGGGTGTGCCTCCTGAGAAGCTCCCGGTCCCCCCGCAGCACCAACCACCGCCTCTCCACCACCGCCATCAGGGCTTCCAAGTCCGACGTGCCACCCCGCCCGGTCCAGGACCACCCACACCTCCCCTTCCTCCTCCCCAAGCCATCCCCGAAACTCCCGCAAGGCCCAGCTCATCACCCCCGTCTCCACCCCGTCCACCAGCAGGCTGAAAGCCTCCCCCGTCTCCGGCTCCACAAAGGTGCACAGGTAGAACCACCGGTACCGGTGCGCCACCACCGCCTTGGGCCTCCCCCCACGCCGCGCCCACCCCCCCCCTCCAGGGTCTAGGAAAAGCCCAAATACCTCTCCCGCTCTCCTCTCCGCCCGCCGGAGCCGGCCGAGGACCTCGGCCAGAAACTCCTCGAGGACGCGGTGCCCCTCCCGGGGCTCACTGGCAAAGAGGTCTCCCAGGATGCGGTCCTCCTCCTCCAGGGCCTCGAGGACCTCCCTCGCCCGCCCCAGGGCCACCAGGGCCATGCGGGTCTCTTCCCAAAGCCATAGGAGCTCTTCCTTCAGATCCTTGCGGGCCTCGGGGTCATAAAGCATGAGCCCAACCTACCGCCCCTTGCATCCCACCCCGTCCCGATCCCAACCAAACCCATGCCGGCCGGGAAGCGATGGGGGAATGCAGACCGTGGGATAAGCCTTGTCCCAGGTCATCGCCGTACCCGCAGCCTTTTGGCGTCCAATACGGAGAAAGCCCCCACCAGTTCCGCCCCATGCTCCCGAAGAGCCCAGGCCACCCGGTCCGCCTTCTCCAGAGGCAGCAAGCCCTCCAGGCGCAGGAGCAAAACCCCGGTACTGAGGAACCCCTGGAAGACCAGCTCGCCAAAGTCCTTGTCCGTGGTGAGGAGCAAAGCCCCCTCCTCCTGGGCCAGGGCCAGGACCTCGGGGTCTTTCATTCCCGGGTGCATCTCTGCCACGTAGAGGACTTCGTGTCCCTCCGCCCGGAGCGTCCCCACGATGGGGGCATCCACCCCTTCGTCCGCCAGGAGCCTCATGCCGCCTGCCCGGGGTAGGGGTAGGTCCGCTCCCTGCCCACCGCCTCCGCGGCGTAGAGGAGGGCCGCCCGCAGGCCCTCAGGAGTGAGCCGGGGGAGGGCCCTTAGGATCTCCTCCGGGGTCTCCCCCGCCGCCAGGCGGCGCAGGATCTCCTCCACGGTAATGCGGGTGCCCGCCACCACGGGCTTGCCGCCCATGACCTCGGGGTCCACCACGATTGCCCCTTCCATCCCCCTCATGGTAAGGCATGGGCAGGGAGACCCGCCCCCGGGCCACAGCCCGGCGGGACCTGAGGCGGTGGCTGCGGGAGGAAATAGATGGCCTAAGTGCCCGTGCACGAAGGGTGCTCCATTGGCAAAAGCAGAAGCAGCTTGCCCGTGGCCTCTTTGGGGCCCCCGTCGTGGCGCAAGCCACAACGGGGTACTTAGCGTCGGACGCTCTCCCCCTTCTCGTTGAGCCGGATCACCTCGGGGAGGGGCTTCCCCTGGGCCACCGCCTCGGGGAGCTTGCTCAACCGCTCCAAAACCCCAAACTTGACCGTTATACCCCTTTGGGGTAGGGTTCTCCTGGAGCTCCTGGAGCGCCTGGGGGCCGAGGGGCTGGCGGGGAGGGTGGTGGTGGATGCGGGCTTCCTGTACCCCGAGGTGGCCCGCGGGGTGCGGGCAAAGGGGGGGGAGTACCTTTTGGTCCTGAAGGGGAACCAGGGGGAGTTGCTGGGGTGGGTGCTGGCGGTGTTGCGGGCGCATCTGGTGTCGTGGCTGAACCGCGAGGGGGTTCGCCGGAAGAAAGTGGCTTTGGAGGCTTTCTCCTTCAACCCCGTGGCTGCTCTGCGGTTTCTGGGGCTCTATGCGGTATAGCGGTTAAGTCTGGTTCCCAAGCCCCGGGCAAGGGGTGGGTAGCAACTTGGGTTAGTATACCCGCGACGGGTACCCTCAGGTGCGTCAAGGCAACTCCCGGTAGAAGGTGGCAAGCCACTCCCCCATTTTCGCCCGTCCCTCCCCGAGGTAGTTTCTTGGGTCCGTACTGGTATCCATCTGTTGCCGCACCCCCTCAGTGAAGGCGTGGTAGGCAGCGGTGGCCACGTTCACCTTGGCCACGCCTAGGCGCACCGCCCGGCGGAGGTCCTCGAGGCGGGCACTGGACCCGCCGTGAAGCACCAAGGGCTTTCCTAGGGAACGGAGCTCCTCGAGGCGTTCCAGATGGAGGCGGTTTTGCTCCAGCGCCTTGTGCCGGGTGCCCAGGTTCACCACCAGCCAGTCCGCCCCCGAAAAGACGGCCAGCTGGGCCAGCTCCTCCACCCCCCGTTGCGTTTCCCGGCGCCCGCCCTTGCCCACCACCTCCAGCTCCACCTCCAGGGCCCTTGCGCCCGCCACCCTCCGGGCTTCCCGGAGGACCTTTTCGTCCTCCACTTCCAGCATGGCGGAGTCAAAGCCCAAGGCGTAGGCAGCCTCCAGATCCGCCAGGTCCTCGGCGTGGTCGTAGTGGAGGTACACGGGCACCCGGGCTTTGCGTCCCAAGATTCGCCCGATGGCGTAGAGCTCCTCAAGGCCCCCATAGCGGGCGGCGTTGTGGGAGACCATTAGGATGATGGGCTTCCCCACCCGCTCCGCCCCCCAGACGATGCCTTGGGCGGTCTCCAGGTTGACCATGTTCACCGCCAGGAGGGCCCTCCCCTGCCGGTGGGCCTGCGCCACCGCCTCCTTGACGTCCATAGGCCTCCATTCTAGGGCGTCTCCCCAAGTGGGCTTGGGTCAACCTGCCCGTTTCCTCACTTTTCGGGTAGAAGCCTGGGCCACCCCCCCCTGTCCTCCCCTAAGCTGGGGAACGAATGGCCGCGCGCTCCTTCAACCGCCAGGTCCTGGCCTACCTCGAGGCCGCCGGGGAGGCCAGGGTGGAGGAGATGGCCTCTGGGCTTGGGGTGGACCCCACCACCGTCAGGCGGGCCCTTCGCCGCCTGAGCCAGATGGGCCTGGTGGAGCGGGCCTGGGGGGGTGCCCGGCTTTTCCAGGCGGTGAGGTACGTGGGAGAGATGGCCAGGAACCAGGAGAACGGGCGGGCGGCCAAGCAGGCCATCGCCGCCAAGGCCGCGGCCCTAGTCAGGCCCGACGCCCGCATAGGCATCTCCGGGGGCACCACCTGCACCCATCTGGCCCGGCTCCTGCGGAACAAGCCCGTGGAGGTCTACACCAATGCGGTGAACATCGCGGTGGAGCTCTTCTCCTACCCCAAGACCAGGGTGCTTGTCCTCCCCGGGGAGCTGAACCTCTTCTCCTACGAGCTGGTGGGCCCGGAGGCGGTGGCCTTCGCCGAGCGCCTGGAGGGACTGGACCTGCTCTTCGTGGGGGCAAGCGCCATCACCCCCGAGGGCTTCTTCATGCGAAACGGGCCGGAGGCGGAGGTGGCCCGGGCGCTCAAGCGCAAGGCCAAGGAGGTTTACGTGCTGGCGGATACCAGCAAGTGGGGCCAGCAGCCGATGGCCAGGGGCTTTTTTGCCGCCCTGAACGAGGTCACGGGGTGGATCAAGGAGGATTGACCATGGGCATGTTGGAAGAGATCAAGGCAAGCGGCGAAGGCTGGGCGCAGGCGGTGGAGGCGGGGAGTGCCTGCGCCTGGCCCTGGGAGGGAACCCTCTTCCTGGGCTCGGGCTCCAGCTATTACTTGGCGCGCATTGCCGCCTGGCTGGCCCGGACCCAAGGCCACCAGGCCCAGGCCCTCCCCTCGGGGGAGGCCCTCCTTCACCCCCAGGTAGCAGCAGGAGCCCGGCACCTGGTGGGCATCTCCCGCTCCGGCCAGACCACGGAGCTCCTGAGGGCGGTTCAAGCCCTAAGGCTCCCTGCTTTCCTCCTCACCACCCGGGATCCCGGAGAGAGAGCAGGCTTTGTCCAGCGGGTGGTGCTGGACCGGGCGCGGGAAGAGGCCATCGTGCAGACCCGCTCCTTCACCAGCGCCCTGGTCTTCTTCCTCACCGCCTTCTTGGGAAAGGGGGCCACTGCGGGCCTTCCCAGGCGCTTTGCTGAGGCGGAAGGAAAGCTTTGGGAGGCCGCCCTCTCCTGGCCCAGGGCTAAGCGGTACTTCGTCCTGGGCACCGGGCCCGCCTGGGGCCTGGCCCAGGAAGTGGCCCTTAAGCTGAAGGAGACCGCCTTGGTCCAGGTGGAGGCCTTCCACACCCTGGAGTTCCGCCACGGCCCCATGAGCATGGTGGACGAGGAGGCGGCGGTCTTCCTCCTCTTGCCCATGGAGGATGGCGGCCTGGAACGTGCGGTGGGCCAGGAGATGGCCACCCTGGGGGCCAAGGTGGTGGAGGTGGCCTACCGCTTGCCCGAGATGCCCCTGGCCCTGGTGCCCTTCCAGTTCCTGGCCTACCAGCTGGCGAAGGAACGGGGACTAGACCCCGAAAGGCCCCGGAACCTTACCTACGCGGTGCAGTTATGATTGTTGCCCTCACCCCCTGCCCCTGCCTGGACCGGGCCCTGGAGGTGGAGGAGCTACGCCCGGGGGCCTTGCACCGCCCCAAAGTGGTGTACGAACGGGCAGGTGGCAAGGGCCTGAACCTGGCGCGGGCGGTGGGGCGCCTAGGGGGTGAGGCGGTGGCCGTGGCCCCCTTGGGGGGATGGGCGGGGGCTCGGCTTCGCCGCTTGGCCCGCCAGGAGAGGCTTCCCCTCCTGGGCGTTTCCGGGCCGCCCAACCGGCTTTGCCATATCCTCTTGCACCCTGGGGGTCCCACAGAGCTCTACGAGCGTTGTCCGGGCCCAGGGGGTTCAGTCCTAAGGCGCATGGCGAGGGTGCTCCCCAAGGGCCTAAGGGTGCTCTCGGGCAACCTACCCAGCGGGGTGGAGCCCCTCGAGGCCCTCCGGCTCCTAGGGCCCTTCGCCGTGGACTCCTCCTCGGCCTTCGCCGCGGCCCTGCAGGCGGGGGTGGGCCTGGTGAAGCCCAACCGGGCGGAGCTGGCCGCCCTGCGCCCAGGCGACCCCTTGGAGGCCGCCCAGGGCCTCTTTCGGGAAACGGGGGTGCGGATCCTGGCCTCCTTGGGGGAGGAGGGGGTGGTGTACGCAGGACCGGAGGGGCTCCTTTGGGCCCGGGGGCCCAGGCGGGAGGGCAACCCCGTGGGCTCGGGGGACACCCTCCTGGGGGCTTTTCTCCTGGGGCTGGAGCGGGGCGAGCCCATCCCCCAGGCCCTGGCCCTGGCGGTGGCCGCGGGCACGGCCAACGTGGGGCGCGGGGGTGGGGATGTGGACCCACAGGAGGTGGCGGCCCTAATCCGGGGCGTGGAGGTACGGGCATGGCCTTCGTAGGGGTGGACGGGGGTGGTACCAAGACCAAGGTGGTGGCTTTGGACGGGGAAGGCCACCTAGTGCACGAACGGGTGTATCCCACCAGCTACCTGCCTGCGGTGGGGGAAGCGGGGTTTAGGCGGCTTTTCCAGACCATCCGGGACGAGCTGCCGGAACCCGTGGAAGGGGCGGTCTTGGGGCTTGGGGGGTACGGGGAGGTTTCGCCTTGGGACGAGGCCTACCTGCGCCTGGCCGGGGAGGCCTTTGGGGAAAGGGTCCACCTCCTCAACGATGTGGAGCTGGCCTGGTGGGCCGCTTTTGACGGGGAAGATGGGGTGGTGGTCATCGCCGGAACGGGCTCCATGGCCTACGGCAGAGGGCCTAAGGGAAGCGGACGGGCAGGCGGGTACGGGCCGCTCTTCGGGGACGAGGGGAGCGCTTACTGGATCGGCCTCGAGGCCCTCCGCCTGGCCAGCAAGGCCCAAGACGGGCGCACACCCCCCTCAGCCCTCACCGCCCTCCCCAGGGTCTATGGCCAGAAAAGCCTTCTAGAGCTCCTAGGCTTTTTGCAGGCGGAGGCGGACCTCCTGCGGCAGCGGGTGGCTGCCTTGGCGGAGGAGGTGGACCGCCTGGCAGGGCGGGACTGGGGGGCCCAGGATGTCCTCTCCCGGGCGGCGGGAGAACTCCACCTCCTGGGGAGCACCCTGGCCTACCGGGTGGGCGCGGACCGGGTGGCCCCCATGGGCGGGGTGTTCCGGAGCGCCTTGGTGCAGGAGGCTTTCACCCGGCGCATGGAAAGGGACGGCTTCGCCGTGGTGGCCCCCAGGGAGGAGGCAGCCTTAGCCGCGGCGCGGATGGCGGCAAGGAGGTTCGGATAGGCTTTTTGCAGGAGGTGAGGAAGGTGCGTGGAGTTCTCGGATGGATCCTGGTAGCCCTGATGGTTTCGGGAATGGCCCAAAGGGCCTACATCGGCAACGCGGGCAACAGCACCCTGCTGGTGGTGGACCTGGCCCAGGCCAAAGTCCTGGACACCTGGGGCCCCTTCGCCCAGCCGTGGAGCGTGGCCTACGGCGGGGGGAAGGTGTACGTGGCCGAGTACGTGGGCCGGCCCGATGCCCCAAGCCCCGCGGGCCGCGTGGTGGAGCTGGACCAGAAGGGCAAGGCCCTGCGCACCCTCAAGGGGGCCCACTACCCCATGGGGGTGGCCTATGGGGAGGGAAGGGTCTACGTGGCCTCCAGCGCAGTGGACTGGACAGGGGCCGTGCGGGGCAAGCCGGAGGTCCTGGCCTACGGGCCAACCGGGGAGGAGCCGGTGTGGCGCTACCCCTTCCCCGGGGAACGCCTGGGCTATCCCCAGTCCCTCCTGGTGGAGGGCAGGACCCTCTACGTGGCCACCACCTGGGGGCTTCTAGCCGTCTTGGACCTGGAGCGGGGAACGGTGGCGGCGGTCTTCGCCCTCCCTGGGCTTCTCAACCCCATCCGCGGCCTGGCCAAGGACGGGCAAGGGGGGCTTTACCTCACGGGGAGCAAGGAGGGCGTGGGGCGGGTGGTACACCTGCCTAAGGAGGCTCTGGCCGCCCGGGGGGAAAGCGCCGTGGACCTGAGCGCCCAGGGCCGCATTCTGGCCGATGGGCTTCCTGACCCCTGGGGGGTGGCCCGGGTGGGCCGGGCCCTATACCTGGTGACCAGCACCGACCGGGTGGGGGGCAGCGGGCCCGGGGGGCTTTGGCGGCTGAACCTGGATTCGGGCAAGGTGGAGCGGGTGCTGGTCCTGCCCACCCGCTACACCCTGGGGCTGGCGGTAGAGGAGTGAGATGCGCCTTCTAGCGGTTTTCCTCCCCCTGGGCCTCCTGGCCGCCTGTGGGGGGTTGATCTCCCAAGCCCCGCCCCCTGGGGACCTCACCCCCCTTTACCGCGCCCAGCCCGAGGGGGTGTACAAAGGCGGGAAGCTCCTGCCCCTCTACGGCCTTAACTGGTTTGGCCTGGAAACCTGCGACCGCGCCCCCCATGGGCTCTGGTCGGGGCGGAGCGTGGCGGAAATCCTAGCCCAGGTGAAAGGCTACGGCTTCAACGCCCTGCGCCTCCCCGTGGCCCCCGAGGTGCTGAGGGACCAGGGGCAGGTGGCCTCCTGGGCCAGAACTGGGGACCCCGCCTACCCGGGTAGCCCATTGTCGGGCCTGCGCTACGTGTTGGAGAAGGCCCAGGGCCTAGGGTTTTACGTCCTCTTAGACCTGCACACCTTCCGCTGCAACCTCATTGGGGACCAGCTTCCCGGAAGGCCCTTTGACCCCGCCCGGGACTACAGCAAACAGGACTGGCTGGAGGACCTAAGGCGCCTGGCGCGACTTTCCCTGGAGTTCCCCAACGTCTTCGGCATCGACCTCTTCAACGAGCCTTACCAGCTCACCTGGGCGGAGTGGAAGGCCCTGGCCCAGGAGGGAGCCCAGGCGGTGCTCTCAGTAAACCCCAGGGTGCTGGTGGCGGTGGAGGGGGTGGGGAACGCCTCCGCCAATGGGGGCTACCCCGCCTTCTGGGGGGGGAACCTCACCGAGGCCCAGGACGGTCTGGGCCTGGGGGACCGGCTCCTCTACCTGCCCCACGTCTACGGTCCCTCGGTGCACCAGATGCCCTACTTCTCCGACCCCAGCTTCCCCGAGAACCTGCCCACCATCTGGGATACCCACTTCGGCCACCTCTCCACCCGGGGGCTCCCCTGGGGCATCGGGGAGTTCGGGGGACAGTACACGGGCCAGGACAAGGTTTGGCAGGACCGCTTCGTGCGGTACCTGCGGGAAAAGGGGGTGAAGGTCTGGTTCTACTGGGCCCTGAACCCCAACTCCGGGGACACGGGGGGCATCCTGGAAGACGATTGGAAAACCCCGGTCTGGTCCAAGATCCGACTCCTGCAAAGCTTGATGACGGCCCCCTCGGGCCAAGCCTTTGACTTTCTCCCCGCGGAGGGGGAGGTGGTGAACCCCGAGCGGGGCTTTGCCGCCGACTCCTACTACCCCAACGAGCCCACTTTGGACGCCGCCGCCAAGGTGGCCGAGGCCCGGGGCCGGGGCTTCGAGGTGCGCCTCATCCGCCGCACTTACTACCTCCACGCCTTCGCCAGCTTGGACACTCTGCCTCAGGGGTTTCTAAACACCCTGGCCCAAGACCTCCAGTCCGCCCAGACTGCAGGAGTGAAACTCATCCTCCGCTTTGCCTACCGCCCGGACGAGAACCGCCAAGGGAGCCCCACCTACTGCGACCCCCCCAAGGAGCGCATCCTGGCCCACCTGGCCCAGCTGGGCCCCGTCCTCCGGGCCCATAAGGGGGCGATCGCCTACCTCGAGGCCGGCCTCATCGGCCCCTGGGGGGAGTGGCATTCCGCAAGCCCCGAACAGGCCCTCATGGACCCCTTGCCGGGGTACAACGAGGGGGCCCAGCCCCCCTGTGGCCGGCAAAACTATGACCGCAAGCTCCCCAACGCCAAGACCTTGGAGATCGTCCAGGCTCTCCTGCAGGAGGTGCCGGGCCGCCTGGTGGCGGTGCGCTACCCCATGGCTAAGGCCAAGCTCCTGGAGCTTTCCGCCGGGGGGACAGCGGGCACCTACCCTTCTCCCTCCTCCTTCGCGCCCTTGACCACCTCCGAGGCCCACGGAAACACTCTCAAGGCCCGCCTGGGGGCTCACAACGACTGTTTCCTGGGTTCAGAAAACGACTACGGCACCTACTACTACACCCCCGGGCCCCAGCAGGAGCGGGAGAGGGACTACTGGAGCCAGGACACCCGCTTCACAGTGATGGGAGGAGAAACCTGCACCCCGCAGCCCTACATTCCGCCCGGGGTGACGGACCCTGCGGGCTACGTGTACCGCCAGTTCCAGCGCTTCCGCTTCAACAACCTGAACCTTAACTACCACCCCAACTTCATGACCTGGTTGGCCGGACAGAGGTTCGGCCCGGACACCCTTCTGGAGGCTCTCAAGCGGGACCTGGGCTACCGCCTGTACCTGCGGCGGGCGGAGGTGAACCGGGTCCATCTCTCCCCCGGCCAGGATCTGGCCCTAAAGCTCTACCTGGAAAACCAGGGCCTTGGCGGCATGTACAACCCAAAGAATCTGGATCTGGTCTTTGTGCGGGAGGAGAACGGGCTGGAGGTGGCCCGCACCCTGCAGGCGAACTTTTACGGCCCTCCACCAGGGGAAGAAGCGGTCTACACCTACACGGCAAGCGCCCCCAACCAGCCCGGCACCTACGCCCTCTGGCTCAAGATCTACGACCCGGACCTGCCCAATGACCCCCGGTACAACATCCGTCTGGCCAGCCGCCTAGAGTACCGAAACGGCAGGAACCACCTGGCCCTTTACGTGCACGTGAGGTGAGGATGCGGAGGACCCTTTTTGCACTAGGCCTAGCCCTCGGCCTTTCTTTAGCCCAAGGGCTTTTGTTGGAAAGCGACCTGGTCCAGGTCCTCGAGGTACCCCCTGGGGGCGAGGCCCGGGGGGTGGTGCGCCTGCGGAACGGTGGCCAGACCCCCCTGGCGGTCTCCCTCTCCCTGGAGGACTACCGGGAAGGCCAGGGGTTTTTGCCCCTGGGGCAAGCCCCCCGGAGCCTGGGGCCCGAGGGGGTGCGCCTGGAGGCCACCCGTCTTCTCCTGGCCCCGGGGGAGGCGCGGGAAGTGGGCTTCACCGTGCGGGCCCCGCAGGGCCTCGAGGGCACCCGGTATGTGGCCCTCCTCCTGACCCCAGAGGGCCAAGGGGGGGGCCAGGGGGGCGGGGAGGCCGCGCGGGTGGGGCTCCAGCTGGTGCAGCGCTACGCGGTGCTCATCCTGGCAAGCCACGGGGGGGAGGCACAGATCGCCTTCACCGGGGCCAGGTTCCAGGAGGGACGGCTCTTCCTAGAGGCGGAAAACCGAGGAAACCGCTACTACTACCCCCAGGCCCGCTACCAGGTGGTGGGAAGCGGGGGCGTGGTGGCGGAAGGGGCTTTGGGCACTTTCCTCTTCCTCCCCGGGGGGCCCAAGCGCTTCCCCGTCCCCTTGCCCTCACTGGCCCCTGGGGAGTACCAGGTGGTGGTCTTCCTGGATGACGGAGCGAAGGCCTATGCCGTTCGCACGCGCCTTAGCGTTCGCTAGCCTCCTGGCCCTGGCCTGGGCCAAGCCCCTGGTGTCTTTGGAGGGGTACCCGGGGGAGGCCAGGCTTCTGGTCTTCCAAGGCGCGGGGCCCGTGGAGGTGCCGGAGGGCTTCCTCCTCCTCCTGCCCCCGGAGGCGGTGGACGGGGTGGTGAGCCTGGCGGTGCGGGTGCCCTCCCTTCCCCCGGGGCAGTACCCCTTCCGGGTGGGCGGGGAGGCCTACCCCTTCCGCATCCTCCCCCGGGCCAAGGCCCTCCTCCTCCCCCCTCCTCCCCTGGAACTGGCCCCAGGGGAGGAGGCCTGGGCGGAGGTGGGGGTGCGGAACCTGGGGAACGTCCCCCTGCCCACCCCCAGGGCCTCAGGGCTCGGGGTGGAGGTGCGGCGGGTGGAGGCCCCTTCCGCCCTCCCCCCTGGGGGGGAAGGGAGGGTGCGCCTCCTCCTCCGGGGCACGGGAAAGCCGGGCCGGGTGCTCCTGGAGGCGGAAGGGGCGTGGGCCGAGCTTCCCGTGATGGCCAGGCCCGCGCCCCCGCCCCCCTTCCACGACTGGGCCCGGCTGCCAAGCCGCCTGGTGGCGGAAACCCCCGGGCGGGTGCGCCTGGAGGGCCAAGGCACCCTCCCCGGGCCCGAAGGCCAGGCTTTGGGCCGGCTGGCCTACCGCCTCTCCCCCGAGGCGGCCAGCCTGGACTTTTCCGGAAGCGACTGGGGCTTCGGGGTGGGCCTCGGGGCCACCTCCAGCCTTTCCCTGCGCTATGCGCCAAGGCCCTACAGCCTGGAGGCTTTCCTCTCCACCGGCGGCCAGGTACGCCTGGGAGGCGCCTATGCGGAGGGGGGGCTTCGCCTGCAGGGGCGGCTGGGCCTTTTGCCCTCTTTTGAGGTCCTCTCCCTGGGCCTCGGGTACCAGGGGCAGGCAGAGGGGCTCAGCTACGGAACGCAGGCGGGTTGGGAAGGGGGGGTGGGCCGCCTACAGGCCAGCCTGGGCCAGGGCCCCTGGCGGACCAACGCCCACCTGGACACCCGGGGAGGCTTCGGCCTGCAGGGGGTGGCTTCCGTGGGCGGGGGCTGGAACCTGGGGGCGGGGGTGATGGGCGGACAGGAGCTTTGGCTCCAGGGGGTCTTGGGCATTCCCGTGTGGGGCACGGTGGAGGTGCGGGGGGAGTACGCCCCCGGCTCGGGCCGCTACCGCCTCACCCTCTTCCACGTGGAACAAGACCCCAGGGAAGGCCTGGTGCAACAGCTCTTCTGGGACGGGGAGGCCCTGCGCTACGGGGTGGACTACCGCCTACGGGCAGAGGACCTCACCCTCCGGGCCGGGGCCAGCCTGGGGACCCGGGGGGGCGGGGGGGTGCGCTTGGGCCTCGAGGCCTTTCCCCTTACCTTCCAGGCCAGCGCCAACCTGGGCCCGGACCTGAGGCCCACGGGCTTTTCCCTCGCCGGGGCCCTGGCCTTTGACCTGCCCCTCTACCCCATGCCCTGGCCCGAGGTGCGCCTGAGGTTCGCCGACCTGGAAGGCCGCCCCCTGGCCGCCTCTGTAGCCGTGGGGAGTTACCGCTACCAGGCGGGGCCGGAGGGCCTCCTGGTCCTCCGCCTTCCCCCGGGGCGGCACACCCTAAGGGCCCTGGGGGGCCTGGCCTTCGCCAACGGGGCGGGCCTGGCGCAGGAGGTGGCCCTGGAGGCCAAGCCCCAGGAGGTGCACCTCGCCTTGGCCAAGGCCCATACCCTTCGTCTGGACCTATTCCCCTGCCCCCCCAAGGAGGAACGCCTCGGCTTCGTCTACGGCCTTCCCGGGCTCAACCCCGAGGCCCTCTTGCGCCAGGCGCGGGGGGCCTTCCGCACGGGCCCCAAGGCCCATGCCCTGCGCCCTGGGGAGGCGGCCCTCCTACCCGAAGGCCGTCTGGAGGTGGCCCTCGAGGGGCCCCTGGCGCGGGCCTACGCCCTGGCCACCCCCACGGGGGAACCCCTCACCGCCCTGAAGCTGGAAAGGGACATGGTGCTTAGGGCCTGCCTGGTCCCTTCGCCCAGGCCCTTGGATGTGCAGGAGGTCCCGTTGCAGGAGGAAAGGCCATGAGGAAAGCTTTGGTTGCCCTCGCCCTTGTCCTGGGGGACGCCCTGGCCCAGTCGGTGGAGCTGGTGTCCCTCTCCTCCGAAACCCGGGCCGCCACCTGGAGCCAGACCCTGCAAGGGCAAGGCCTTTGGACTTACCAGGCGGAGCTCCGCTATGCGGCTCCCGCTTCCGGCACCTACAAGGTGCTGGTGCAGGTGGTGCCCGCGGGGGCCCACGGCCTCACCCTGCGGGGCTACCTCACCCCCGGCACCCCCACCCGGGTTTCGGGAAGCGGCGCCCTCGGAAGCTTGGCTTTCACGGGCCGCACCCTGATGCCTTCCACCTACCAAACCCTCCTCCAAGGGGTGGGGAACGTGCAAGGGCACCTTCCCCTCACCCTGGAGCTGGAGGCCCAGGCCCAAGGCCCCCTGCCCCCGGGGTACCTCTTCCTGCAGGTGAACGTGGTCATGATGCCCGAATAGCACCCCTTCGGGCAAAAGGGCCCTTGCTTGGAAAGGGCCTTTTTGGGTACAAAGATAGTGGGGTAAACCCCAAAGGAGAGGTGAGACCTATGCGGAAGATCACAGCGGTTCTCTGGGCTTTGGCCCTAGCCCTGGCCGGCGCGGCCTTGGCGGACGCCAGCGACAGCAAGACCTTCACCGTGACGGTTACAGCAGTAGAGAGCGTGCAAATCGTAGCATCCCTAACCGAGATTGACTTTGATAACACTACGACGGCTGATGGCTATAGGGTTTGCGCAAACGGCGCGAGAAACCAACAAGGAGTATGGATTAAACCCTTCTGCGGCGTCTACCCTACCATTAACTACTCCACCAACTACTCCAGCAACAGGCAGCTGTTGGCCAAAGCAACCGTTTCTGGTGCGAGTGCTACCCCTGTGATAGTGCGCTTTAAAAAGCAGGCCACGTACGTACCCTCTGGGCCAGGGCAAGGGGGTGTGTGGGCTTTCACAGGAGAATACGTAGACCTGGGTTCCACCGACACCCCCATTGTCACGAACATCGGTAGCGGCTCTCACGCCATAGGCCCCGTCATTGAGATCATTTTTGACACAACCAACGAAAAGCCATCTCCTGGAATTTACAACGTGACTCTAACCGTCACCATTACGGCTCAATAGTTCCCTCATTTCACCTCAGAGGCCGCGCGGAAGCGCCGCGCGGCCTGCCCGTTTTCCCCTTTTTCGGGCATGGCCATCCCCCTAAGCCCCCGCCCCCGTGGGAAAATAGGGCTCATGGGCAAAGGCTTGGTGGGATTCCTCCTGGCCGGGCCCTCCACCTCCGTGGTCCTGGCCTTCGCCCTCCTGCCCATGGGCTTTTCCGCTTACCTCTCCCTCACCTCCTGGAGCGGCCTGGGAGGGGCGGAATGGGTGGGGCTGGAAAACTACCGCCAGCTCCTCCAAGACCCCCGCTTCGCCCGTTACCTTTGGCAGACCCTCACCTACGCCCTCTTTGCCGTGCCCCTCGGGGTGGTCTTTCCTCTGCTGGTGGCCTTGGCCATCCACAACCTGAAGGGGTTTTGGGCTGGGGTTTTTCGCGTCCTCTTCTACCTACCCCTGGTGACAGGGGTGGTGGCCACCGCCCTTTTAGCCCAAGCCCTGGTAGGGCTTTTCCCCCAAAACCCCTTCGCCCGGCCCGAAAGCGTCCTCCCCGCCCTGGCGGCTTTCAGCGTGTGGCAGGGGATGGGCTCGGCCATCCTCCTCTATTTGGCAGGGCTTTCCCGCTTGCCCAGGGAGCTTTACGAGGCCGCGGCGGTGGACGGCGCAGGGCCTTGGGCTTCCTTCTGGCACGTGACCCTGCCGGGGATCCTCCCCGTGGCCAGCCTGGTGCTGGTCCTGTCCACCATCGCCTCCCTGCAGGTGTTTGAGGCGGTGCTCTTCCTCACCCGCGGGGGGCCGGGGGATGCCTCCACCACCCTGGCCCTTTACATCTACACCACCGCCTTCCGCTACTTCCGCATGGGCCAGGCCACGGCCATGGCCTGGGTGGTGGCGGCGGGGCTTTTCCTTTTGGTCCTAGTCCAGCGCCGATTGGAAAGGAGGCTTGCGGATGCGGAGGCGTGAGGCCTTCTTCCAGGCCCTTTTGGTAGCCCTTTTGGGCGGCCTTGGCCTCCTCGTCCTCTACCCCTTCCTGTGGATGGTCTTCACAGGGTTCAAGCCCCCCGCCGAGGCCTACGCCTGGCCGCCCAAGATCCTCCCCGAGCGCTGGACCCTGGAACACTACCGGGCCCTCTGGGAAGCCCTCCCCGTGGGGCGGGCCCTTTGGAATAGCCTCTGGACCTCCGCCTTCTTGGCCACCAGCAACCTGGTCCTGGCCTCCCTGGCGGCCTACGCCTTCACCCGGCTTCGGTTTCCCGGCCGGGAAGCCCTCTTCGGCCTCCACATCCTCTCCATGCTCCTCCCCTGGCAGATCACCCTCATCCCCACCTTCCTCCTGGTGCGGAGCCTGGGCCTGGTGGACACCTTTTTGGGCCTCCTCCTCCCCAGCCTCACCAGCGGCTACGCGGTGTACGTGCTGGGCCAGTACCTGAAGAGCTTCCCGAAGAGCCTCGAGGAAAGCGTCTTGGTGGACGGGGGCACCCCCCTCACCGTCCTCCTGCGGGTGGTCCTGCCCCTCTCCCGGGGGGCGCTGGCGGTGCTTTGGGTCCTCCTCTTCCTGGGCTACTGGCAGAGCTTCATCTGGCCCAGCGTGGTCCTCTCCTCCCCCGACAAGATGGTGCTTCCCGTGGCCCTCCTAGCCATCCAGAACTACCATGCGGTGAACATCCCCCTGCTCATGGCCGGCACCACCCTGATGGCTGTGCCCCCGGTGCTGGTTTACCTCTTCTTCCAACGGGCCCTGCGAAACCCGGAGCTCTTCTCCGGGTTTAAGGGATAGGAGGTGCTATGCGAAGGGTGCTTTGGCTTTTGGCCCTCATGGCCTCAGCGGCGGCCTGGGCCCAGGTGGACCCCAACCATGTAGCTCAGGCGGTGCGGCGCACCATCAAGATTGGCGGAGGACTGGAGCAGTGGCGGGGCCTCCCCCAGTACCCCGTGGTCCTCTCCAACACCTTCCCCGCCAAGCCCGTGGCCCACAAGGGGTATTTCAGCGTGGCTTGGGACGAGAGGAACCTCTACATCCTGGGGGTCTTCGAGCAAAAAGCGGCCACAGTCAAGGCGGTTTTGCCTGCGGACCACCCGGAGTGGTGGACGGACGACACCATGGAGGTGTTCCTCAAGCCCAACCCCAAGGGGGTGGAGGTCATCCACCTGGCCGCCAACCCCAAGGGCACCCGCTTCAAGGCCTACACCTTCACCACGGACTACGCCACCTCCGGGCGGGTGGAGGCGAGCCGCTGGGTGCTGGAATGGGCCATCCCCTTCGCCTCCCTGAAAACCCCTCCCCCCAAGCCAGGGGAGGTGTGGGCCATGAAGGTGGGCCGGGAGCACCAGGCGGCCCAGGAATACCCCCTCTGGCCCATGGGCGGGGACTACCACGCCCCCACCAACTTCGGCTACCTGGTCTTTGTGGAAAAGCCCCAGGACGCAGCCGCCCTCGCCCAGCGGGCGCAGGCAGCCTTGGGGGTGGAACCCCCCATCAAGAGCCGCCTGCAGGACATCGCCAGCTACGCGGTCTACTACGGCAACGACCCCGCCGAGGCGGCCAAGCTGGTGAGCTTTGACCTGGCCATCGTGCAACCCTCCCTGCCCAAGGAGAGCCTGGCCCTCCTGAAGCGGAATGGGGTCAAGGTGGTGGCCTACCTCTCCGTCGGTGAGGCGGAGCCCGGGCGGGACTACGGGCGACCCCTGCCCAAGGAGTGGCTCCTGGGCCAAAACCCCAATTGGGGGAGCTACTTTGTGGACGCCAACCAGAAGGGGTGGCGGGAGCTCATGCTCCGGCTGGCGGAGGGCTACCTCAAGGCGGGGTTTGACGGGCTCTTCCTGGATACCCTGGACACCGCGGACCTCTACCCCCAGGTGGCCCCGGGGCTGGTGGCCATCGTGCAGGCCCTGAGGGAGCGCTTCCCCAAGGCGATCCTGGTCCAGAACCGGGGCTTCCGCCTCCTGCCCAAGACCGCGGAGCTGGTAGATGCGGTCATGTACGAGAACCTTTCGGCCATGTACAACTTCCAGGAGAAGAGGTACGTGGCCGTGAGCGGCGACCCCACCCCCGTCCTTCCCTACGCCAAGCGGGGCCTCGTGGTCCTGGCCCTGGACTACGCCCTCCCCGAGGAGGCCGAGCTCATCCGCCACGCCTACGTGCGGGCGCGGGAGTTGGGCTTTGTGCCCTATGTGTCCGTGGTCTTGCTGGACAGGGTTTTCCTGCACAACCCTTAGGAGGTGAGCCATGAGTAAGGCAGTTTGGCTTATGGTTTTGGCGCTGGGTTCGGCCCTGGCCCAGGTGCAGTACGCTACCTGGGACGGGACGCGGCAGAAGGTAGACGAGCGGCTCCTCAAGGCCTTCAGCGAGGCCACGGGGATCCAGGCGGTTTACAACCTGGTGCCCTGGGGCACCTATTGGCAGAAGGCCTCCGCCATGGTGGCTGGGGGAACCACCTTTGACGTGATGTGGATGAACCTGGACAACTTCCCCTTCTACGCCTCGCAAAAGGCCCTCTCCCCCATTCCCCTCTCCCAAGAAGCCCGGGGCCTCCTCCCGAAGGGGGCCTTAGACCTCTACACGGTGCGGGGACAGGTGCTAGGGCTCCCCTTGGGGCCCCAGGTGGTGACGGTGTATATCAACCGCAAGCTCTTCCAGGAGCGGGGGGTGCCCATCCCCAAGGACACCTGGACCTTTGAGGAGATGCGGGAGGCGGCCAAGAAGCTCACCTTCACCCGTCCCGACGGGAAGAAGGTCTGGGGCATCAACGCCATGGACCTGCAGATCGACTCCGAGTACGGCATGGCCTTCTACTACTCTAACGGAGGCACGGGGATCCTCAAGAGGGTGGGCGACCGCTACGAGGCCAACCTGGACGAGGCCTTCAGGGATGCGGCCAAGAGGCTTCTGGACCTCATCTACGTGGACAAGGTGTCCCCAGGGCCGCAGGAGAGCACCCTGCAAGGCTACCAGCTCTTCCAGGCGGGCCAGATGGGAATCTACGTGCTGGGGAGCTGGATGACCGAGGTGTGGAAGACCTCCCCTGAGCTGGACTGGGCCTTTGCGCCCCTGCCCGTGATGAAGAGGGGCCTCGAGCCCGTGGGGGTCTACAGCGTCCACGCCTTGGTGGTCCCCGCGGCCAGCCGCAACAAGGAGGGTGCGTATAGGCTTGCGGAGTGGTACACCACCAGCGCCCAGGCCAACCGCATGGTGGCCGGCGCAGGCCTCATGTCCACCCTGGCGGACCGCTACCGGAGCACCTACCTGCAGGCCCTCCCCGGGCGGAACGGGGAGGCGGTCTTCCGCCAGCTTCCCCGCATGGTGGTGCGCCACGCCGATGTGCGCAACCTGAGCAACCTCCCAGAGGTCCTGGACGCCCTCTACAGCGCCATGAACCTGGCCTGGACGGGCAACCTTCCCTTGGATAAGGCCATAGAAAAGGCCCGGACGGATATGAACGCCCTTCTGCGGAACAGCAAACCCCTATGGTAGACCTCCTCGTCCTGGGTGCGGGCAGCCGGGGCTTCGTGTTCGCAGAACACGCCCACGCCCTGGGCGCCCGCATCCTGGGGGTGGCGGACCCCCGGCCCGAGCGGCTTGAGGCCTTCCGGCAGGCCTTCCACGTGGCGCACACTTTCCGGGACTGGCGGGAGGCGTTGGAGAGGCCCCAGCTGGCCCAGGCCGCCATCGTGGCCCTCCCCGACCGCCTGCACAAGGAAGCCGCGGTGGCCCTCATGGAACGGGGCTACCACCTCCTCCTGGAAAAGCCCATCGCCCCCACCTGGGAGGAGGTATGGGAGGTAGCCCAGGCCAAGGAGCGCACCGGAAGGATGGTGGCCGTGGCCCACGTCTTGCGCTACACCCCCTACGCCCAGGCCCTGAAGCGCCTCCTGCAGGAGGGGGCCATCGGGGAGCCCCTTTCCGTGCAGCACCTGGAGCCCGTAGGCCACTGGCACTACGCCCACAGCTTCGTGCGGGGGAACTGGCGCAAGGAGGGGGAGTCCAGCCCCTTCCTCCTGGCCAAGAGCGTGCACGACCTGGACTGGCTGCTTTTCGTGATGCCGGGGGAGGTGCGGCGGGTGGCTTCTTTCGGGGGGCTTTTCCACTTCCGCCCCGAGAACCGGCCTCCTAAGGCGGCTTCCCGATGCCTGGAATGCCCGGAGGAGGTGGAGCGGGCTTGCCCCTTCTCGGCGAGGCGCATCTATCTGGAGGCCTACGAGGGGGGGGAAAGGGGCTGGCCCCTGGACGTGGTGGCCCACCCGGTGACGGGGGAGAACCTGGAGGGGGCTTTGGCGGGGGGCCCCTACGGGGAGTGCGTGTACCTGGGGCGAAACGACGTGGCGGACCACCAGGTGGTGGCGTTGGAGTACGGGGACGGGCGGACGGCGAGCCTGCACGTGGAGGGGCTATCCCGGATGCGGTTTCGGGAGACGCGGGTTTTTGGCACGGAGGGGGAGTTTTTTGGGGACGGGCGGTACCTGCGGGTCTACCACTTTGTGAAAGGAGAATGGTTCATTGACCTGGAAACGGAGCGGGAGGGTTCCATCCGCACGGGGCACGGGGGTGGGGACTTTGGGCTCACCCGGGCCTTCTTGGAGGCGGTGGCCCGGGGGGATGAGGGGCTTCTGGAGCCCTTTGCTGAGGCGGTGTTGGCCCACCGTCTCACCTTCTTGGCGGAGGAGGCGCGCAAGGAGGGAAGGGTGGTGGAGGTATGAGCTTAGGCATCGCCCTGATAGGGGCGGGGAGCGCCGTCTTCACCCGCACCCTCCTGGTGGATCTCCTCCTCTCTGACCTCGAGGACCTTGACCTCCGCCTGGTGGACCCGGACCAAAAGCGGCTAAGCCGGGTGCAGGCCATGGCGGAAGCCTTGGCCCGGCGCCTCCCTCAAAAAACCCTCCGCGTCCGCTCCCTGCCCCTGGCAGAGGCCCTAAGGGGAAGCCAGGTGGCCATCCTCACCGCCGACGTGGGGGGCGACGAGGCCCTCCAGAGGGACTACCAGGTCGCCCTCCGCCACGGGGTGGATCAGACCATCGGGGACACCCTGGGCCCCGGGGGGCTCATGAAGTTCCTCCGCAACGCCCCTTTGGTGGACGAGGTGGCGGAGAGGTTTGAGGGGAGGATGGTCCTCAACTACATGAACCCCCTCTCCCCTCTCACCGCCCTCCTCTGGGCAAGGGGGGTGGAAGCCCTTGGCCTTTGCCACTCCATCCCCGAGACGGCCAAGACCCTGGCCCGCTACCTGGAGATTCCCGCGGAAGAGCTTTCCTACCAAGCCGCGGGGGTCAACCACCTCTCCTGGTTCCTGGAGCTTCGCCGGGGAGGGGAGGACCTCTACCCCCGCCTCCGGGCCCTGGCCGAGGGCCCCCTCTGGCGGGAAGACCCGGTGCGCTTTGAACTCCTGCGTTACTTCGGGCTCTTTCCCTCGGAGTCCAGCGCCCACGCCTCGGAGTACGTGCCCTACTTCCGCAAGGGGCAGGAAGCGGTCCACCGCTACTTCGCCCCAGGAGGGCCAGGGGATAGCGGCTACTACGCCAAGACGCACCCAGGGTTTGTGCGCCAAAACGCGGCCTACCTGGAAAGCGAGGCCCTGAGGGAACCCTTGGAGAGAAGCGGGGAGTACGCAGTACCCCTCCTGGAAGGGCTTTTTCTGAGCCAAGAGGTCGCCCTTTACGCCACCTTGCGGAACCAAGGGGAGCTGCCCCAACTCCTCCCCGGTCCGGTGGAGCTTCCCGTGGTGGGGCAAGGGGGCAAGCTCCGCCCGGTGCCCACAGACCTTCCCCCGGGCCCCGCGACCCTCTCCCGGAGAGCCCAGGAGGTCCACGCCCTTTTCGTCCATGGGTACGTGGACCAAGACCCTAGCCTTCTGCTCCAGGCCTTGGCCCTAGACCCCCTAACTGGGGCCCTTCTTGACCTTCGGCAGGTGGAGGCCCTCTTCCGCGACCTGATCCGACATAGCCCTTCCCCTTTGCCCAGGTTCCTCTATGCCCACGCTTGAAGGCCACATCCTCACCCCCACCGGTTTCGTCCGGGGCAGGCTCCACTTCTCCGAGCGCATCGAGGCCGTAGAGGAAGCCCCGTGGAAGGCCCCTACCTCCTCCCTGGCTTCCTGGACCTCCACGTCCACGGCGGAGGTGGCCATGAGGTCATGGCCGGCAACGAGGGAGTAGAAGCCACCCTCCGCTTCCACCTCGCCCACGGCACCACCGGCCTCCTCGCCACCACCGTCACCGCACCCCTCCCCCAGCTGGAACAGGCCCTCAAGGGGGTGCAAAAGACCCTGGCAAGCCCCCTGGGAGAAGTCCTCCTCGGCGTCCACCTGGAAGGCCCCTTCCTCTCCCCCCAGCGCCTCGGGGCCCAGCCCCCCTTCCCCCTCCTCCCGGACCCAGAGGTGGCCGGCTGGCTCCTCTCCTTAGCCCCGGTCCGGGTCCTCACCCTGGCCCCCGAGCTTCCGGGGGCTTTGGACCTGGTGCGCTTCCTGGTGGCAAAGGGGGTGCGGGTGCAGCTGGGACACACCGCCGCCACCTACCGGGAGGCCCTGGCCGCCCTGGAAGCCGGGGCCTCCGGCTTCACCCACCTCTACAACGCCATGGCCGGCCTCCACCACCGGGAGCCGGGGGTGGTGGGCCTGGCCCTGGAGCGGGGGGCTTGGGCGGAGATCATTCCCGATGGGCTCCATGTCCACCCCGCCGCCCTCAAGCTGGCCCTGAAGAGCATCCCCGGCCTCTACTTCGTCACCGACGCGGTGGCGGCCGCAGGGATGCCGGACGGGGAGTATCCCCTGGGGGCCCACAGGGTGGAGAAGCGGGGGGAGGGGGTGTGGCTTGGCGGCTCCCTGGCGGGGAGCACCCTCACCATGGACCAGGCCCTGCGGAACCTGGTGGCCTGGGGGGTGCCCCTGGAGGAGGCGGCCAGGCGGCTCGCCGCGCTCCCCGCCCGCTACCTGGGCCTAAGCGACCGGGGGGAGATCGCCCCGGGCAAGCGGGCGGACCTGGTGGTCTTGGACCAGGAGCTCCGGGTGCAGGGGGTGTTCGTGGGTGGACGGGCGGTTTCGGGCGGGCCCACCACCTGAGGGCTGAGGGCCCCGCCCTGGGGCAGACCGCGAAAGGGCGCTCAGCCCGGCCCAGCTTCCCCGGAACCCTTGGTCTCCCCGGGCTTGAGGGGCGGAAGGCCCCGCAGGGGCCAGGCCACTAGGACGGCCAGCAGGGCCAGGCCGGCGGCCAGGAGGAAGGCGGCCTCGAGGGCCTGCACCAGGGCCGGACCCGTGGCGTGCCCCCCGGGGTTGACCACCCCGCCCATGAGGGCCACCCCCACCGCCCCCCCTAGGAAGCGGGCGAACATGATGGCCGCGGTGAGGGCCCCCAGCTCCTCCCGCCGAACTCCCCCCTGGGCGGAGACCAAGAGGGTCAGCATGCTGAACCCCATGCCCACCCCGGCCACCAGGCCGAAGACCCCTGCCACCTCCAGGGGTAGGTTTCCGGCGAAGGCGTAGCCCAAAAACCCCAGGGTAAGGAGGAGGAACCCCCCTTGGGCTAGGCGGGCCACCCCCAGGGGGACCAGGAGCCTCGAGGCCACGATGGAGGCCGTGGTCCAGCCCACGGTCATGGGGGTCAGGAGAAGGCCCTGAGCCAGGGGGCCCGCCCCCCGGGCGTCGGCGAAGAGGGGCACGTAGGCCACGGCCCCATAGTAGGCCGCCCCCGCCAGCAGGTTGCCCCAAAAGGCAACGCGGGAGAGCCGCTCCCGGAAGAGGGAAAGGGGCAGCAAGGGGGCCTCCGCCCGGGACTGGTAGGCGAAGGCCAGGGGCAGGAGGAGGAGCCCCAGCAGGGCAAGCTCCGAGCGGGCCTGGAGCCCCCACACCAAAAGACCGCTGGCCAGGGCAAAGAACAGGCTGGGGAGGAGGGGAAGCCGCACCGGATGGGCAGGAGCGTCCCGGTAGCTCCGCCCCACCAGGTAGGCGGCCAGGAAGCCGAAGGGAAGGTTCAGGTAGAAAACCCACCTCCAGGAAACGTAGTGCACCAAAAGTCCCCCCAGGGTGGGGCCCAGGAGCCCGGAGATTCCCCATACCCCGCTGAAAAACCCCTGGACCTTGGCCCGCTCCCCCATGGGGTACATCTCCCCCGCCAAGGTGAAGGTGAGGGTCTGGACCCCACCCCCGCCAATGCCCTGGATGACCCGGCCCAAGATGAGCCAACCCATGCTGGTGGCCATCCCCGAAAGGGAGGAGCCCAGGAGGAACAGGGCCACCGAGGCCAGGTACAGGCGGCGCCGCCCGTAGAGGTCGGAGGCCCGGCCCCAGAGGGGCCCGGTGATGGTGAAGAAGAGCAAGTAGACCATGAAGGGGAGGGCGTACAGCTCCTTGCCCCCCAGCTCCCTGACCACCGTGGGTATGGCGGGGGCCACCACGCTGGTGTCCAAGGCCGCCAGAAAGAGGCCCAGGACCAGCCCCAAGGTGACCGGGTTCATGCGAGCCATGGGCCAAGTATACGCCCCGGCCCCCTAAGCCCGCAGGGCGATGCCCACCCCCACCAGACAGAGCAGGGCCGCCAGGAGGAGGGCGGCCTCCACCCCCAGAAGATGGGCTCCGCCAGCGATCAGCAGGCTGCCCACCGGGGTGCTGCCTAGGAAAAGAAGCTGAAAGACACTGCTCACCCGCCCCCGCAGGCGGTCTGGGGCCAGGAGCTGGGCCAGGATGTTGGCCTGGGTGGAAAAGGCTACCCCGCTGAGCCCGAGGAGCAGGAACAGAACCGCGCTCAGGGCGTAGGTGTGGGAGAGGGCCATGGCCCCCAGGACCAGGCTGAAGGCCGCGGCCAGGAGGGCGATGCGCCGAAGGCCGGGGGCACCCCCATACAGGGTGCCCAAGGCACCTGCCAGGGAGCCCAGGCCCAGGAGGGCCCCCAGGCCCCCGTAGGCCCCGCTCCGGTCCACCAGGTGGAGGACGTACCCCCCCACCAAGGGCAGGATCACGGTGAAGTTGTAGCCAAAGGTGCCCACGAAGGCCACCAGGAGGGTCAGGCGCCGGAGCTCCCGTTCCTGAAAGAGGAAGCGGAGGCCTTCCCGGAGTTCAGGCCAGAAGGGCTCCCCTGGAGGTAGCACGGGCCGGGGACGGCGACGGGCCTCCATGCCCCAGAGGGCCCAGAGGACCGCCAGGTAGCTGAGGGCGTTCAGCCAGAACACCGCCACCAGCCCCAGGGGGCCAATGAGCAGCCCCGCCAGGGCCGGCCCCAGCACCCGGGCCACGTTCAAGGAGGCCGAGTTCAGGGCGAAGGCGTTGGCCATGTGCTCCGGTCCCACCAGGTCCGCCACGAAGGCCCGGCGGACGGGCTGGCCCAGGGCGTTCACCGTGCCCTGCACCAGGGCGTAAAGGTAGAGCAGGGGTAGCTGGACCCGCCCCAGAGCCAGGAGGAGGGCGAAGAGGGCCGAGAGGACCATGGCCCCCGCCTGGGTGCGGAAGACCAGGCGGTAACGGTCGGTGCGGTCGGCCACCACCCCGCTCACCAGGGCTAGGGCGAACACCGGGAAGAACTGGGCGGCGGAGAGAAGGCCCACCGCTCCTGGGGAATCGGAGAGGCGCAGGACCAGGAGGGCCTGGGCGGTGTTCTGCATCCAGGTCCCAGTGAGGGACACGAGTTGCCCGAAGAAGTAGCGTCGGTAGTCCCGCACCTCTAAGGCCCGCCACCCCTGGCGCAAGCGCGCCAACCGGTTGCCGAAAGTCCTACCCCGTCTCATGGTCTCAGCGCCATCGAGGGTCCAGCACGTCGCGAAGCCCATCCCCTAGGAGGTTGAAGGCCAGTACCGTGAGCAGGATGCCCACCGCCGGGGCCGTGGCCGCCCAGGGGGCCTCGGCCATGTAGTTGCGGGTCTCCGCCACCATGGCCCCCCACTCCGGGGTGGGGGGCTGGGCGCCAAAGCCGATAAAGGACAGGCCCGCAGCGGTCAAGATGGCGGCCCCCACCTCGTAGCTGGCCTGTACCAGCACAGGGGTAAGGGCATTGGGAAGGAGGTGTCGGAAAAGAATCCGGCCTTGGCCTGCCCCCAAGGCCCTGGCCGCTTCCACGAACTCCCGCTCCCGCAAGGCCAGCACCTGGGCTCGCACCAACCTGGCGTAGATGGGCCAGGTGACCAGGGCCACCGCGATGACGGTGTTGGTCAGGTTCGGGCCCAAGGCGGCGGCGATGGCCATGGCCAGAATCAGGGAGGGAAAGGCAAAGAAGATGTCGGTGAGGCGCATGAGGAGGTTGTCCCACACCCCGCCAAGCCCGCCCGCCAAGAGGCCCACGCTCACGCCCAAAAAGCTGGCCAGAAGGACCACCCCGAAGCCTACCCCAAGGCTAATCCTGGCCCCATGAACCACCCGGGCCCAGACATCCCGCCCAAGCTGGTCGGTGCCCAGGGGATGCCCAGGACCCGGGGGCTTTAACCGCTCCAACAGATTCTGTTCCAAAGGATCCCCGGCCACCAGGGGACCCAAAAGGGCCACAAGGATGAGAAGAATCAGCAAGGCGAGGCCCAAAACGGCCCCAGGGTTGCGGAAAAACCGGCGCAGGAACTTACGCATACCGGATCCTCGGGTCCAGAAGAGCGTAAAGGAGGTCCACCGCCAGATTCAGCAACGAGTAGATGACCCCTACCAGGAGGGTCACCCCCATAACCGCGGGAAAGTCCAGGCTGGTGGCCGACTGGGTCACGTACCGGCCTAGGCCAGGCCAGGAAAAGATGGTTTCCGTGAGCACCGCTCCCGACAAAAGCCCACCCATGAGCCCGCCCAGAAGGGTAAGAACGGGCAGGGCAGCGTTCTTCAAGGCGTGGCGGAACACCACCTGACGCTCAGAAAGCCCCTTAGCCCAGGCGGTACGTACATAGTCCTGGGAAAGCACCTCCAGCATGGCCGCCCGCACCATACGGGCCAGCAAGGCGGCAGAGGCGGAGCCCAGGACGAAGGCCGGCAGGAAAAGGTGGGCTAGGGCATCCTGAAAGGCTGCGAAGTTACGGGCCAGGAGGGCGTCCACGGTCACCAGGCCCGTAACCGGCGGAGGAGGGATGAGGTAGGGGTCCAGCCTCCCTGGACCCGGCAAAACCCCAAGCCTACGGTGCAGGAGATCCAGAAGGAGGATGGCCAGGAAGAAGACGGGGGTGGAGCCTAGGAGAAGGGCCATAAGCCGTACCAGGAGGTCGGGAGGGCGGTTCTGCCTTAGGGCCGCCCACACCCCGGCGGGCAAGCCTAGGAGGACCGCCACCAGAAAGGCAGAAAGGGCCAGCTCCAGGGTAGCGGGGAAGAACTCCTTCAAGTCCTCGGCCACCGGCCTCCCTGTGCGCAAGGAACGCCCCAGGTCCAGCTGCAGGAGCCGCTGCAGGTAGATACTGTACTGCACGAGAAGGGGTTGGTCTAGGCCGTAGCGCTTCCGAAACTCTTGGATCTGCTCCTCCCGGGCGTTTTCCCCCAGGGCCGCCACCGCGGGATCGATGGGGATGACCTGGGCGATAAAGAACGTCACGAAGGTGATCCCCACCCCCACGAAAAGCACCATGAACAACCTTCGCAAAAGGTACGCCACCATAAGACAAGCCCGCAGCGCGCGGCTACGGGCCTAACTATACCCCAAAGCCCTAGGGCTGCTTGCTCACCTGCCAGAGGGGGACAGACATCATGGGGTTCTTCAGGAAGCCCTCCACCTTGGCCGAAAGGCCGATGGGCTGGGCGGGTTGGTAGAGGACCACGTAGGGCCCTTCACGCAAAACCTTCTCCGTGAGGATCCTGTACAGGGCCTTGCGCTTTTCCGGTTCAGCCTCGAGGGCCGCCTGCCGGGCCAGCTTGGCCGCCACCTCGTCGTTGTAGCTGTTGCGCCAGGCCAGGGAGCGCGCGTTGAAGTCGGACCAGGGGGTGGCGTTGCCGTCGGGGTCGGGGAAGTCGGGGCTCCAGCCCGCCAGGACCATCTGGTGGTTCTGCGCCCGGTAGGTGGCGAGGAGCTCGGCGTTAGCGATGGTACGGATCCTGGCCCTCAGGCCCGCCTTGGCCATGTCCGCCTGTACCTTGGCCGCCACGTCCGGGCAGGGTACCCCGCCCCCGCAGATGCCGGTGCTGGCCAGAAGCTCAAAGTCCAGCCCCTGAGGGTAGCCCGCCTCGGCCAGGAGCTTCCTGGCCCGGGCGGGATCGTACTTGTAGGGCGTAGTGGGGTTATACCCCAGAAGGCCCTTGGGGATGAAGGTTTGCATCTTGACGCCATTGCCCTGGAGCAGGCCCTGCACCAACTCGTCCTGGTTCACCGCCCAGCGGACCGCCTCCCGCACCTTAGGGTTGGCGAAGGGACTTCCCGGCTTCATGTTCATGGCCAGGTACTGAAGGCGCAGGGTTTCCGCCCGCACCACTTTGAAGCGAGGGTTGGCGGCGATGGCCCTCAGGGCTTCTGGCGTGAGCCCCTCGGCGATGTCGATCTCCCCGGACTCCAAGGCCGTGCGGAGAACCGCGGGCTCCTGGATGTAGCGCAGAACCACCCGCTGGACCTTGGGCTTGATGCGGGCGTAGGGGTTGGCCTCGAGGATCACCTGGTTTCCCCGGTCCCAGCGCACCAGGCGGTAAGGGCCGGACCCAGCGGAGTTGTTGGTGAGGAAATCTTTGCCGTAATCGTTCCCCTTAGCGTTTTTCTGGGCCTCCTCCGAGTCCACAATGCCCCCCAGGGTAAAGGTAAGGATGGAGAGGAAGGACTGTGGCGAAGCGGCCTTGGGGATGCGCACCTCCACCGTGTAGGGGTCCAGGGCCTTGGTCGCCCCCGGCTTGAGCTGGGCGATCTCGGTGAAGAGGAAGGAGCCGGGGCCCTTCAAGGCCAGGGCCCGCTCAAAGCTGTAGACCACGTCCTTGGCCGTCACTTCCCGTCCGGTGGAGAACCTGCTCCCCTTGCGAAGCTTGAAGGTAAGGATCCAGTCCGTGGTGCCTCTTTCCACCTTCCAGCTTTCCGCTAGGCCCGGGCGCAGGGTGGAGAGGTCGTTCCCCTCAAAACGCACCAGGGTTTCGTAGAGGTTATCGGCGATCATCACCCCGCTGAACTCGTAGACCACCTGGGGATCCAGGGTGATCAGGTCCGTCCAATCCCCGCCGTAAACCAGCACCTGGGCCCGGTCCTGGGCTACGGCCAAGCCCAGGAACGCCAACAACCAAACCACCCATCGCTTCATACGCTCCTCCTTCCCGCTCAACCTTCAGCCTAAGGGGCCACCAGGCCCTCGTCAACATCCGGACGTAAAATGAAACCCGGAGGAAGCCGCGAGCAAGGACCAGAAGGAGCTGGCCCGGAGCTTTTTCTCCCGCCACGCCCACGGGTATGCCCAAAGCATCAGCCACGCCGGGGGCCGCGACCTGAAGAGGTTACTGGAGCTTTTAGAACAAAGGTCCTCGGAAAGAGCCCTGGATGTGGCCACGGGTCCCGGCCACACGGCCTTGGCCCTGGCCCCTTTTGTGCGGGAAGTCATCGGGATCGACCTGACCCCAGAAATGGCCATACCTTTCAGCCAGGCGGACCGCGAACGGGGCTTGGGCAATGTCCGCTTCCTGGTGGGAGACGCCGAATCCTTGCCCTTTCCTGAGGGGGAGTTCCATCTGGTCACCACCCGTAGGGCCGCCCATCACTTTCCCCGCATTGCCAGGGCCTTAGCCGAGATGGCCAGGGTGCTGAAGCCAGGAGGCTGTCTGGGAATCGCCGACATGGTGGCCCCGGAAAACCCAGAGGCCGCCCAACTCTTCAACGCCCTCGAGGCCGCCCGGGACAACTCCCACGTGCGGGCGTACACCGTGGAGGAATGGCAGAGGCGGGCTTAAGCCCCCTCCACCCGGAGGCGTTTGAGGAGGAAGTCGCCTGGCCTGAGTGGCTCTATCCCCTGGGCCCGGAGGGGTGGGAAGCGAAGCGGGTGGAGGAAGTTCTGGCCCAGGCTTCCCCCGGGACCCGCCCCCTGGTGGTCCGGGAAGGGCCAGGGGACCACACCCTCATCAAGCGCCGGATGGTCCTGGTGGCCCTGAAGGGCTAGGGCTCAGCTTGGCTAAAGGGGCGGGGTAAACCGCCCGTCCACCGCCGTCCAGCCCCCATCCACCAGGAAGAGGGTGCCGGTCACGTAGCTGGAAGCCGGCGAGGCCAGGAACACCACCGCCATGGCCACCTCCTCGGGCTTTCCCCAGCGCAAGAGGGCGGTTTTCTCCGCATAGGCCCGGTACCAATCGGGATGGGCTTTGATGGGAGCGGTGAGGGGAGTTTCTATGGGCCCAGGGGCAATGGCGTTGGCCCGCACGCCAAAAGGGCCCAGCTCCGCGGCCAGGGTGCGCATGATCTGGAGGATCCCCGCCTTGGTGGCCGCATAAACCCCTTGCCCTGGTTCCACCACCAGGGCCCTTATGGAGGCAAAGGCGATGAGGCTCCCCCCCCTCTGCTCCCGCATCACCCGTCCCCCAGCCCTTAAAAGCCGCAAGGTTCCCTTCAGGTTCAGGTCCACCACCCGGTCGATCTCCTCGTCGGTGTAGTCCAGAAGGGGCTTGCGCACGTTGATGGCCGGGGTGGAGACCAGGGTGTCCAGCCGGCCATGGGTTTGGCGCACCCTTTCCACCAAGGCTTCAGCCTCTCCCTTGGCCGCCAGGTCCAGAGGATGGGCCTCCGCTGCTCCTCCCTGGGCGCGGACGGCCCTTAGGACCTCCTCTAGACCGGCTTCATCCCGGTCCGCCAGCACCACCTTAGCCCCAAAGGCCGCCAGGGCCTCCGCGGTGGCCCGCCCGATTCCGGAGGCCGCTCCCACCACCAAAGCCACCTGCCCTCCTAGGTCGAAAAGTTGCCGGTAGTTCACCGCCACCTCCTTTCGTTTAGGCCAGCATACTGCGGTATAATCCCCTCGGGAACCCCATATGGAAAAGGCCCTCCTGGCGGCGGAAGCGGTGGACGAGAAGGAAGTGGTGAAGCTCCTAAGAGCCCTGGTGCGGATTCCAAGCCACTATCCCGGACCCGGGGAAGAGGGGGTGGTGGCCTTCCTGGAGGAGTACCTGAGGGAATGGGGTTTCCGCCCCTTCCGGCAGGAGGCGGCTTTGGGCCGGCCCAATCTGGTTGTGGACCTGGGGGAAGGGGAGGGGGGGTTGATCCTCGAGGGGCACACCGATGTGGCCACCCCCGGCCCAGAAAACCTATGGCGCTACCCTCCCTACGAAGGGGTGGTGGAGGGAGGCAGGCTGTACGGCCGAGGAGCCTGTGACATGAAGGGAGGCCTCGCCGCCTTGATAGGAGCCCTGCTGGCGGTGAAGCGCGCCCTAGGCCAGCCCCGGTACCCCCTACGCCTCGCCGCTTTGGCCGATGAGGAGGGAATGATGCTGGGGGTGAAGGCCTTCGTGAGAGGAGGGCTGGCGCGAGGCTTCCGTGGAGCCTTGGTGGCCGAGCCTGAGGCCATGGAGGTCTGCCTCTGGCAGAAGGGAGCCATGCGCCTATCCCTTCGCTTCCCCGGACGCATGGCCCACGGGGCCATGCCCTACGCCGGGGAAAACCCTATACCCAAGGCAGCCCGCTTCATCCTCGAGCTGGAAGGCCTCCAACGGGAGCTCCAGGAAGTCCATTCCCACCCCTTCCTGGGCCTTCCCTACCTCACCCCCACCCGCATCCTGGCCACCGCCGGGGAGGGGCAGCTTAACGTTATCCCCGCCGAAGCAGAGATGGCCTTGGACGTGCGCACCGTGCCGGGGTTGGACCACGAGGAGTCGGTGGCCAGGATCCAGACCCTGGCGGGAACCCAGGTGGAGGTCCTGGAGGACCGCCCCCCCATGGAGACCCCCAGGGAGGATCCTTTGGTGCAGGCAACGGAGGAAGCCCTAAGGCTTCTCGGCCTTCCCGTGCGCCACGGCGGGGTACCCGGGGCTACGGACGGCACCTTCCTCCAGGCATGGGCGGGTCTTCCCGTGGTGGTCATGGGCCCTGGGGGGAAAACCCTGCCCCACCAGGTGGACGAGTGGGTGGACCTGAGGGAAGTGGTCCAGGCAGCCCGGGTTTACGCCGCCTTGGCGGTGCTCTACCTGGCGTAACCGCCTCCGGGCATAGTATGGGGAAAGGGAGGGAAGACATGAAGAAGCGGTTGGCGTGGTTCCTTCTGCTGGGCCTGGGCCTGGCCTGGGCCCAGCCCAAAGGAGGGGAGCTTAGGGTGGCCATCCTGGCCGAGCCTCCTGTCCTGGATCCCACGGCCTCTACCAGCCAGGAGATTCCCCGCATGCTCTACGACAACGTCCTCCAGGGGCTGGTGAAGTTCAACGAGAAGGGGGAGGTCGTCCCCGCCTTGGCCGAGCGCTGGCAAGGAAGCCCTTCCAGCCTGACCTGGACCTTCCACCTGCGCCGGGGGGTTCGTTTCCACAACGGTGCCCCTTTTACCGCCGAGGACGTGGTCTTTAAGTTCAACCGCGCCCGGGATCCCAAGTCCGGCCACACCCACCCCGAGTACTACCAGGACATCCAGAGCGTGGAGGCCAAGGATCCCTACACTGTGGTCTTCCGCCTGCGCCAGCCCAACCAGGACTTCCTCTTCAACCTGGCCCGCCCCGATTCCGTGATCGGCCCCAAGGGCAGGGTGGAGGAACAGAAAACCCAGCCCATTGGAACCGGACCTTTCCGGTTCGTGGCCTGGGAGCGGGGAGTTGGGGTGAGGCTGGAACGGTTTGAAGGATACTATGAGCCCGGCCTCCCCTATCTGGACCGGGTCTTCTTCCGTTTCCTGCCGGATCCAAACGCCCAGCTTGCCGCCTTGCGGGCGGGGGACATCCAGGTGATCGGCCTCGGGGTGAGCCCGGAAAACGCCCTGGTGCTCCAGCGGGACCCCAACTTCAAGGTGATCACGGGCTTTACCACCACGGAGATCACCGTGGGCATGAACAACAGCCGCCCCCCCTTCAATGACATCCGGGTGCGGCGGGCCATCCAGCATGCCGTGGACAAAAAGGCCCTGGTGGAGGGGGTGATGCTGGGCTTTGGCACCCCCATCGGCAGCCACCGTTCCCCGGGGGAGAGCTGCTACGAGGATCTCTCCGGCTTCTACCCCTACGATCCAGCCCGGGCCCGGGCCCTGTTGCAGGAGGCCGGCTACGGACCCAACAACCCCTTGCGCTTCACCTTCACCCTGGCCGCTCCCTATCCTTACGAGAGGCGGCTTGGCGAGGCCATCGCTGCCCAGCTTTCCCAGATCGGGGTCCAAGCGCGGCTGGAGGTGGTGGAGTGGGCCACCTGGCTTTCCAGGGTCTTCCGGGGAGCTGACTACCAGATGACCATCATCGGCCACTCCGAGCCCCACGACATCGGCATCTACGCCAACCCCAATTATTACTTCCGCTACGACTCCCCCCGCTTCCGCGACCTCTACACCAGGTACCTGCGCACCCCCGACCCCAAGCGGGCCTGCGAGATCATGAAGGAGATGCAGCGCCTCCTCGCCCAGGATGCGGTGAACCTCTGGGTGATGAACGCCCCCTACATCGCCGCCATGCGCAAGGAGGTCATGGGCTGGTGGCAGAACCAGCCCACCCCGACCCTCAACGTGACCCGGGTGTACTTGAACCGCTAGATGCGAAGCTTCCTCCTGAGGCGGGTCCTCCTGGCCCTGGCTACCCTGTGGCTGGCCTCCAGCCTGGTCTTCGCCTTCCTCCTCCTCCTCCCAGGGGACCCGGTGCAGGCCATCCTGGGCCTCGAGGCCTCGCCAGCTGCCCGGCAGGCCCTGGAACGCGCCCTCGGCCTGGACAAGCCCCCCTGGGAACGCTATGCGGACTGGCTCACCCGCACCCTCCGCTTAGACCTGGGGGAGTCTATCCGCTACGGAAAGCCCGTGGGCGAACTCCTGGGCGAGCGGATCCCCCTCACCCTGGGCCTCGTCTTCCTGGGGCTTGGCGGCGCCCTTTTCCTGGCCTTACCCCTGGCCCTTCTAGCCCTTAGGTTTCCCCTTTGCGACCTGGCCCTAAGCGGCCTTATGGCCTGTTTGCAATCCGTGCCCACCTTCTTTCTGGGGGTGGTCCTCCTCTACGCCCTGGCGGTGCACCTGCCCCTTTTCCCCGCCAGCGGCTTCCCAGGGTTTTCCCATCCATGGGAAGCCCTCCGCCACCTTTTCCTCCCCGCCCTCACCCTGGCCCTTTCCCGGGCAGCCATCCTCTTCCGCATGGCCCGAGGAAGCCTCTTAGAGGTGATGGGCCAGGATTACATCCGCACCGCTCGGGCCAAGGGGGTCCCCGAGACCTGGGTGCTCATCAAGCACGCCCTGAAGCCCGCAAGCCTTCCCCTGATCACCGTGCTGGGCCTGGAGGGAGGGTTCCTCCTTACCGGGGCGGTGGTGGTGGAGGTGGTCTTCGCCCTGCCAGGCATGGGAAGCCTGGCTCTGACGGCCCTCGAGGCCCGCGACTACCCTCTCCTCCAGGGCCTGGTGCTGGTCATGGCCGCCCTCATCGTCCTCTTCAACCTCCTGGTGGACCTCCTCTATGGCCTCTTGGACCCGCGGGTGACGTATGCGTAGCCCCAGCCCAAGCCTCCTGGTAGGCAGCCTCCTGGTGGGCCTTTTCCTCCTCCTGGCCCTGGCCTCCCTCCTCTATCCCGTGGACCCCAACGCCCCCGACTTCCTCCACCGCCTCGCCCCCCCTTCTCCCACCCATCCCTTGGGCACCGATCCCTTGGGCCGGGACCTCCTGGCCCGTCTCCTCCACGGGGCCAAAAACGCCCTTCTGGTGGGGGGCATCGCCGTGTCCGTGGGCTTCTCCCTGGGGGTGGCCCTGGGCCTCGTGGCCGGCTACCTGGGGCGGTACTGGGATGGGGCCCTAAGCCTCCTCATGGAAGCCCTCTACGCCCTCCCCGGCCTCCTCCTGGCCCTCCTCTTCGCCGCCCTCATGGGGCCGGGGGTCCTGAGCAGCATGCTGGCGGTGGGGCTTTCCATGGTGCCCGCCTTCTTCCGGGTAGCCCGGGCCGGGGCCATGGCCCTAAAAGCCACCCCCTTCGTGGAAGCCGCCTTGGCCCTGGGGGCCGGCCCAGCATGGGTGATCCGCCGCCACCTCTTTCCCAACCTCCTGGGGCCCCTCCTGGTCCAAGCCAGCCTGGCCTTCGCCGCCGCCCTTTTGGCCGAGGCCGCCCTCTCCTACCTGGGCCTGGGGATCCAACCCCCTGCGCCCAGCCTCGGCCGGATGCTCCGAGAGGCGCAGGGCTTTCTCCCCCTTTCCCCTTACCCCGCCCTGGTTCCTGGGCTGGCCCTTTCCCTGGCCGTCTTGGGCTTCAACCTCCTGGGGGACGGGCTCCGGGACCGCCTGGACCCCCGGCGTTAGAGGCTTGCATACCTTTGCAGGCCCGTGGTAACTTGCCCCTGACAAAGGAGGAAACCATGTGTGCCCCTCTGGTGATGGAGGAAGTGGCCAAGCAGATTTCCCGCAGGGCCCTGTTGGGCGCGGGCCTGGGGCTTCTTGCTAGCCGGGCCGTGGCCCAGGCGCAGGTACAGGGCAAGGCCTTTAGCCGGGCGGTGGACCTCACCCACGAGCTCTCCCCGGAGATCCCCCTCTTCCCCGGGGCTGAACCCATGCGCATCACCACCCTGGTCACGGTGCGGCAAAACGGGTACTACGGCAACCGCATCGATTTCTGGGAGCACTCCGGAACCCACATGGACGCCCCCGCCCACTTCGCGGAAGGGGGGCTCACCGCGGAAAAACTGCCCGTGGAAACCCTCATCGCTCCCTTGGCGGTGATCCACATCCACGAGAAGGCCGCCCGTAACCCCGACGCCCAGGTGACCGTGGACAACCTCCTGGCCTACGAGCGCCAGCACGGCCGTATCCCCAAAGGGGCCTTCGTGGCCATGCACTCCGGCTGGGAAACCCGTTGGAAAGACCCCAAGGCCTTCTTGAACCAAGACAGCACCGGCACCCTGCACTTCCCCGGTTTCTCCCCCGAAGCGGCGGAGTTCTTGGTGCGGGAGCGGGAGATCGTGGGGGTGGGGGTAGACACCCTCTCCCTGGACTTTGGCCCCTCCAAGGACTTCAAGGCCCACCTCACCCTCCTGGGGGCGGGAAAATACGGCCTGGAAAACCTGGCCAACCTGGCCCAGGTGCCCCCCGCTGGGGCGCTCCTCTTCGTGGGCGGGCCCAAGCACCGGGGGGCCTCCGGGGGGCCCGTGCGGGCGGTGGCGGTATGGTGATCTCCTGGCTCAGGGTGCCCAAGGAGGAGGAGCTTCCCGAGGAGGTGCGGGCGCTTTTCGCCCGCTTCCGGGAGAAGACGGGCTTTGTTCCCAACGTGGCCCGGGCCTTCGCCTTAAGCCCCCGCTTCCCCCTCTGGTTCCACTATTACGACGCCCTCATGCGGGGGGAGGGCCTCCTCAGCCGTGAGGAGCGGGAGGCCATGGCCATCGCCATCAGCGGGGAAAACCGGTGCGAGTACTGCGTGGCCAGCCACAAGCGCTACCTCGAGGACCTCATCGGGGACCCCGTCCTCCCCGAGGTCCTGGCCGCCAACCCCCGCCGGGCGGAGATGCCTAAAAGGATGCGGGCCCTGGTGGAGTTTGCCCTCAAGGTCACGCACCAGCACCACGCCTTGACCGAGGAGGATCTCGCCCCCTTGAGGGAAGCGGGTCTCAGCGATGAGGCCATCCTCGAGGCGGCGGAGGTGGCGGCCATGTTCAATTTCACCAACCGCCTGCTCAACGCCTTGGGTATAAAGCCCAACCCCGAGTACTACGCATGAGCTTTCTGGAATTTAGGCAGGTCTCTGTGGCCTTTGGCCCCTACGTGGCCGTGGAAGGGGTAAGCCTCCGTCTGGCCCCAGGGGAGTTCGTGAGCCTGGTGGGCCCCACGGGCTGCGGCAAGAGCACCCTCCTCAACGTGGCGGCAGGGCTCCTGGCCCCCTCCCATGGGGAGGTCCTCCTGGAAGGGAAACCCCTTAGGGGCCTGAACCCGGCCGCAGGCTACCTCTTCCAGCAGGACGCCATCCTCCCCTGGAAGACCGCCTTGGACAACGTGGCCCTGCCCTTGGTCTTCCGGGGCACCCCCTGGAGGGAGGCCCGGGAAAGGGCGCGGAGTTGGCTGGAGAAGGTGGGGCTCGGGCGCTTTCCCCACCACTACCCCCACCAGCTTTCCGGGGGGATGCGCAAGCGGGTGGGGCTGGCCCAGGTGCTCATCGCCAACCCCAGGCTCCTCCTCATGGACGAGCCCTTTTCCGCCCTGGACGTGCAGACCCGGCAGCTCATGGAAAACGAGCTCCTCAGGCTCTGGCAGGAGGACCGGAAAACCGTCCTCTTCGTGACCCACGACCTGGAGGAGGCCATCGCCCTTTCCGACCGGGTGGTGGTCATGTCGGCGGGGCCCCGCTCCCGGGTCATCGGGGAGTTTCCCATCCCCCTCCCCCGACCCCGGGATGTGGCGGAGATCCGGCTCACCCCGGAGTTCTTGCGGCTGCACCGGGAGATCTGGGAGCTCCTAAGGGGGGAGGTGATGCGGGCCCATGCGGGGGCTTAGGCTACGGCTTTGGCAGGTGGGGTTGCTCCTCCTCTTCCTCGCCTGGTGGGAGTGGGCCTCGAGGACCGGCCGCATAGACCCCTTCTTCTTCTCTAAGCCCTCGGACATCGGCCAGCGGATCTGGCGGTGGTTCAGCACCGGGGAGGTTTACCCCCACCTCTACGTGACCACCCTGGAGATGCTCCTGGCTTTCCTCTTCGGCACCCTTCTCGGGGTGGCCCTGGGGCTTTGGCTGGCCTTGGCCCCCAGCGCGGCCGCGGTCCTGGACCCCTACATCAAAGCTCTGAACGCCATCCCCCGGGTGGTCCTGGCCCCCATCTTCACCCTCTGGTTTGGCCTGGGGGTGCTCTCCAAGGTGGCCCTGGGCATCACCCTGGTCTTCTTCGTGGCCTTCTTCAACACCTACCAGGGGGTCAAGGAGGTGAGCCCCGTGGTGCTGCAAAACGCCAGGCTCCTTGGGGCGGGGCAAGGCCACCTGCTCCGCCACGTCTACCTGCCCGCGGCCGCCAGCTGGATCTTCAGCTCCTTGCGCACCTCCATCGGCTTTGCCGTCATCGGGGCGGTGGTGGGGGAGTACCTGGGGAGCGCCGCGGGTCTGGGCTACCTCATCGCCCAGGCGGAAGGGGTCTTTGACACCACCGGGGTCTTCGCCGGGATGGTGGTCCTCATGGTCTTCGTGCTGGTCCTGGACGCCTTGGTGGGCCAGGTGGAAAGGCGGCTGGTCCACTGGCGCCCCAAGGCGGAGGGAGCTCAAGGCTAGGGAAAGGAGGGAGCATGGGAAGAAAAGCGGTAGCGGCGTTGATAGGCCTGTTGGCGGTGGTGGCGCCCCTGGCGGAGGCCCAGGCCAGCCCCAAGCGGGTGGTCCTGGGGGTGGGGGGGAAGACCGCGGTGGTCTACCTGCCCCTCACCGTGGTGGAGCGCCTGGGATACTTCAAGGAAGAAGGCCTGGACGTGGTGATCCAGGACCTGCAGGCGGGCTCGAGGGCCCTCCAGGCCCTCATCGGGGGCAGCGTGGAGGTGGTGATGGGCTTCTACGACCACACCATCCAGATGCAGGCCCAGGGCCGGGACATCGTGGCCTTCGTACAGGTGGGGCGGTACCCCGCCATCGTCCTAGGGGTGCGCGCGGACCTAGCGGACCAGGTTAAGGGCGTGGCCGACCTTAAGGGGCGGAAGGTGGGGGTTACCGCCCCAGGGAGCTCCACCCATTTCTTCCTCAACTACCTCCTGGTGAAAAACGGGCTTAAGCCCACGGATGTGTCCGTGATCGGGGTTTCCGTGGGGGCCCAAGCGGTGGCCGCGGTGCAAAACCGCCAGGTGGACGCCATCTCCAACGTGGAACCCGCCATCACCCTCCTGGAGGAGCGGGGCCTCCTCAAGGTCCTGGCGGACAGCCGCTCCACTCGGGGTACCCGGGAGGTACTGGGTGGGGAGTACCCTGCCGCCGTCCTCTACACCACCCGGGCCTGGCTGGAAAAGAACCCCGAGACCGCCCAGCGCCTGGTGAACGCCATGGTGCGGGGCCTGCGGTGGATGCAGGGCAAAACCCCCGAGGAGATCGCCGCCGTCCTCCCCGAGGAGTACTTCCTGGGGGACCGGGCCCTCTACCTGAAGGTGCTCCGGAACTCCCTGGAGTCCTTCTCCCCCACAGGCCGCTTCAGCGACACCGCTCCCCTAAGGCCCCTCACCGTGCTCTCCGCCTTTGACCCCAATGTGGCCCGGGCCCGGATCGATCTCAAGCGCACGTACACCAATGAGTTCGTGGACCGGGTGCCTAAGCGGTAACATAATCCTTGGAGGTGTATGGTTATGCGTAAGCTCCTTTCCTGGCTTTTCCTCTTGGCCCTTGTAGCCCAGGCCCAGACCTGGAACATGGCCACCCCGTATCCCCCGGCCAACTTCCACACGCAAAACATTCAGCAGTTCGCCAAGGAAGTGGAGGAGGCCACGGGAGGCCGGCTCAAGATCACCGTCCACCCTGGGGGCTCCCTCTTCCCCCACCCCCAGATCCTGCCCGCGGTGAGGAACGGGCAGGTGCAGATGGGGGAGGTGCTCATGTCCCTCCTGGCCAACGAGAATCCCCTCTTCAACCTGGACTCCATCCCCTTCGTGGCCACCAGTTACGAGGAAGCCCGTAGGCTTTACCAGGCCCAGCGCCCTGAGGTGGAGCGGTGGCTGGCCCAAAGGGGCGTGGTCTTCCTCTACGCCGTTCCCTGGCCGCCCCAAGGCCTTTACACCAAGCGCCCGGTGAACACCGGCCAGGACCTTAAGGGCGTGCGCTTTAGGGCCTACAACCCCGCCACCGCCCGGTTGGCGGAGCTCCTCGGCATGCAACCCGTGCAGGTGGAGGCCGCGGACATTCCCCAGGCCTTCGCCACCGGGATCGTGGAGGCCATGATCACCTCCCCCGTGACCGGGGTGGACAGCCAGGCCTGGGACTTCGCCCGCTACTTCTACGACCTCAAGGCCTGGATCCCTAAGAACATGGTGGTGATCGGGCGGCGGGCCTTTGAAAGCCTCTCGGCCCAAGACCGGGAGGCCCTCCTTCAGGCCGCCCGGCGGGCGGAGGAGCGGGGCTGGCGGCTGAGCCAGGAGCAGGAGGAAAAGGCCATCCAGACCCTGGCCGCCAAGGGCATGCAGGTAATAAAGCCCTCCCCCGCCCTCATGGCCGACCTCAAGAAGGTAGGCCAGACCATGATCCTGGAGTGGCAGCGACAGGTGGGGGCCACAGGGGTGAAGGTCTACCGCCAGTACCTGGGGCGATGAGCCTCCTGGAAAAGGCCCTGGGGGTGGCCTTTCGCCTGGCGGAGTTCCTGGCCGCCCTCATGGGCCTCTTTATCCTCCTGGTGATCCTGGCCCAGGTGGTGGGGCGGTACCTGGGCTTCGTGGTGCCCTCGGCCCTGGAGATGGCCGGCTTCGCCACCGCCGGGCTCATCTTCATGGGCCTTGCTCCCACCCTGAGGGCTGGGGGGCACATCCAGATGCGGCTTCTCTTGCAAAAGCTTCCCCCCAGAACCCGTCGCCCGCTGGAAACCTTCGCCCTGGGGCTCGGATTCCTAACCTCCCTTTATGCTTCCGTTCAAGCCTGGCTTAGGGTGGCGGAGAGCTTCCGCTACGGAGACCTGGCCCCAGGGCTTCTCCCCCTTCCCCTCTGGCTACCCCAAAGCTTCCTGGCAGTGGGCCTCAGCATCTTCGCCCTGGCCCTCCTCGAGGCCTTCCTGCAAGCCCTGAAGGGGGTGCGCCCGTGAGCCTCTTGGAAGTGGGCCTCCTCTTGGTCCTACTCCTCTTCACCCTCTTGGCCCTGGGGGTCTACGTGGGCCTGGCCCTCCTCTTGGTGGGCCTAGCAGCCCTTGCCTTCTTCACCTCCGCCCCAACTGGCCCCAACCTGGCCAGCGCCCTTTGGACCAGCACCTCGGGCTGGAGCCTGGCAGCCCTGCCCCTCTTCGTCTGGATGGGAGAAATCCTCTACCGATCAAGGCTGGCCCAGGGGCTCTTCCAGGGGCTTAGCCCCCTTCTCTCCCGCCTTCCTGGGGGGCTTCTCCACGTGAACGTGGTGGCCAGCGCCCTCTTCGCCGCCGTCATCGGATCCTCCGCTGCCACCACCGCCACCGTGGGCCGGTTTACCCTGCCCGAGCTGTTGCGCCGCGGCTACCCCAAGCCCCTGGCCTTGGGCTCCTTGGCCGGGGCTGGAACCCTAGGCTTCCTCATCCCCCCCAGCGTCATCATGATCGTCTACGGGGTCATGGCCGAGGTTTCCGTAGCCCGGCTTTTCATGGCTGGAGTGGTGCCAGGAGTGGTTTTAACCTTGCTCTTCATGCTCCTGGTGGCCCTTCTGGCCCTCCTCTATCGCCACCAACTACCTCGGGAACCCCGGAAGCCCCTGCGCCAAAGCTTGGTCGGCCTTCTATCCGTTTTCCCCGTGCTTTTCCTCATCCTCCTGGTCCTGGGCTCCATCTACCTGGGGGTAGCCACCCCCACGGAGGCGGCGGCCATAGGGGTAGCGGGGTCCCTCCTCCTGGCGGGGCTAAACCGGGAGCTATCCCCCAGGATGTTCTTTGAAAGCTTGATGGGGGCCATACGCACCACCAGCATGATCGGCCTGATCCTGGCCGGGGCCGGGGTCCTGACCCTGGCCATGGGGTTCACCGGCATCCCCAGGGCCTTGGCCGCCTGGGCGGTGGAGGCGGGGATCACCCCCGTGGCCCTCGTCTTCTTCTTGAGCCTGGTTTACATCGTTCTCGGGTGGTTTCTAGATGGGATCTCCATCGTGGTCCTCACCATCAGCGTGATCCTTCCCGTGGTGAAGGCCATCGGGGTGGACCCCTTGTGGTTCGGCGTGTATCTGGTGATCATGGTGGAACTGGCCCAGATCACTCCCCCCGTGGGCTTCAACCTTTTCGTCATCCAGTCCTTAACCGGGGAGGACCTCTTCCACATCGCTCGCTATGCCCTTCCCTTCATGGGGGTGCTGCTTCTCATGGTGGTTCTCCTCATGCTGTTCCCGGAAATGGCCACGTGGCTACCCCGAACCATGACCGGGGGATAACATGCAGGTCATCCCTTTGTGGACAGGTTTTCCCGGAAGAACCCACCGCGGCTACCTGGGTGCCTCCAGCGCCTACGTGATCCTGGCATCCAGGACGGTTCTCTACGACACCCTGGGTTTCGGCGAAAGGGAGGGGCTTTATCACCGCCTCAAAGACCTAGGCATACCCCCAGAGAGGGTGGAGGTCGTGGTGGTAAGCCATCTCCATTTTGATCACGCGGCCAACGTGGACCTCTTCCCTCAGGCAGAGATCGTTCTGCACAAGCTGGAGTGGACACACGCAAAGAGGATAGCCCGAAATCCCCTCGAGGATCCCGCCTGCCTCTACACCCTTCTTCCCCTCCTGGACCAAATGCGGATTCGCGAGGTAACCGAGGGGGAGGAAGAACTTCTCCCAGGGCTCCGTCTTCTTCACCTGCCCGGGCACACCCCAGGTCTTTTGGGCCTCGAGGTAGAAGGTGTGGGAACCTTGGTGAGCGATGCGCTCAAGAGCCGCTTCGATCTGGAAGGCCCTCCTGCGCCCCCCTGTTGGAACCCCCAGCTAGCCCTGGAAACACGGGGGCGCATCCTGCAATGCCCGCGCATCCTCCCCGGGCACGATGTCCCTTTGGTGCGTAAGGGAAACACCTTTGTGGCGGAAACCCAGGCCGAGCTGGGCTTCTTCTATGGGGGAAGGGAGGTTAAGCTTTCCCTGTAAGGGGGTGGCCATGTTCATAGACCTCAACGCCGATGCCGGAGAATCCTACGGGGCCTTCACCTACGGTCACGACCAGGAGATCTTCCCCCTGGTGACCTCCGTCAACCTGGCCTGCGGCTTCCACGGGGGAAGCCCAAGCCGGATGCGGGAGGCGGTAGCCCTGGCCAAGGCCCATGGGGTGGCGGTGGGGGCCCATCCGGGCTTTCCTGATCTGGTGGGCTTTGGCCGCCGGGAGATGGCCTTAAGCCCCGAGGAGGTGTATGCGGACGTGCTCTACCAGATCGGGGCCCTCCACGCCTTCCTAAGGGCGGAGGGCCTCAGGCTCCACCACGTGAAGCCCCATGGGGCCCTCTACCTCAAGGCCTGCCGGGACCGGGAAACCGCTCGGGCCATCGCCGAGGCGGTGAAGGCCTTTGACCCGGAGGTGCCCTTGGTGGTGCTTCCCGGCACCGTGTACGAGGAGGAGGCCAGAAAAGCGGGCCTAAGGGTGGTCCTCGAGGCCTTTCCCGAAAGGGCCTACCTGCAAAATGGCCAGCTCGCCCCCCGCTCTCTGCCGGGAAGCTGGATCACCGATCCCGAAGAGGCCGCCCGCAGGGCCCTGAGGATGGTCCTGGAAGGCAAGGTGGAGGCCCTGGATGGCGGGGAAGTGGCGGTGCGGGCGGAGACCCTTTGCATCCACGGGGACAACCCCCGGGGCCCCGAGTTGGTACGGGCGGTGCGGAGGGCTTTGGAGGAAGCCGGGGTGGAGATCCGAGCCTTCTAGGTGCCGATGCATAGGCGATGCCCAAAGTCTTTCTGGGGTCCCCGTCGTGGCCCAAGCCACGACGGGGTACTTAGCGCCACACCCCCCGCTCCCGGAAATAGCGGACCGCCCCCTCGTGGTAGGGCACTCTACCCCCCCGGGAGCGCACCGCGTTCTCCAAGGTGGTGTCCCGGGCCGGGGCCACGGCGGCGTAGAGGCTCTGCAGGTTTTCAAAGACCGCCTTGACCATAGCGTAGGCTGTCTCCTCAGGAAGGCTGGCTGGGCATACAAAGGCGTTCCAGAAGGTCAAGGTGGGCGTGTCGTAGCGCGTATTGTAGATGCCTTTGGGGATGACCCCGGTGTCCACCACCCCAGGGAAGCGGCGCATGAGCACCTGCACCGGGGTGCTTTCCTTCAGCAAGGGCACGAGGAAAAGCCGCTTCCCCTTACGGGCCAGGCTACCCGCAAGCTCCAGGATGCTCCCCGTGGGTAGCCCTCCAGACCAGAAAAAGGCGTCCAGATTGCCCTCCGAAAGCATCTGGGCGCTTTCGGCCACCCGTACCCGCTCCCACTTGGCGAAGTGGACCTTGGGATCGAACCCGGGGATAGCGGCTCCCATCAGGGTCCGGGCCTCGTACTCGATGATGCCTCCCGCCACCTCCGTGGACACCCTCTTGCCCCGCAGGTCCTGAAGGACGCGGATGCCGCTGTCCTCCGTGGTTACCACGTGAAAGTAGTTGGGGTACATGGTGAAGAGAATCCTCACGGGGGCAGGCTTCCCTTGGAAACGCTCCTCCCCCTGGTAGGCCATAAGAGCGGCATCCGGAAGCACGGTACCGCAGTAATAAACGCCCTTCGCCGGGTCCGTGCGGTCCCTGAGGAGCATGAGGTTTTCGATGGAGCCCCCGGACTGCATGGCCTGGGCCTGGACCACCCCCGCTTTGTTGAAGAGTTCCGCCACCGCGGTGCCGTAGTAAAAGTAGACCCCTCCCACACCTCCAGTACCGATGAGCACCTGGGGCTTCTGCGCCAGGGCTATCCCCCACAAAAAGGCTACGACCAGCCAACGCATGGCCCACCTCCGAGGTACGCCCAGAGGATACACGCTGCCAGGCCGGAGCGCAACCATGTGTATTCGGCCACCACATTTGAGACACCTTGGGGAACCGACTCCCTCCGTATCTTAGCCAAGAACTCCAAGGGGGCCTCCTGCGGTTGTAGTAGTCCAGGTAGGTATCAAGCTCCGCCTGCACCTCCCCCACCCTCGTGGGCAAAGCTCGGGTATAAAACTCCTCCCTAAAAGTCCGTTGCAGCCACTCCACGAATCAAGTCGCGATTTTTGTGGGTTTCTCTTCCGCAGCCCAAAGCGGGGTCATGTCCATGTGGCGCCTGAACCCCCACTCTTCCGTGACCCTGAGCATCACCACCGTGGCCAGGTCGGCCAGGCTCTCTTCGTTGGGAAACACCCCCACGACCCCGCTCCGCCGCTTCACCTCCCGAAAAAGCCCCTCCAGCATAGCGGCGCTCCACAAGCCCCGCCCCATCGCTTGAGCCACGCACCGCCGCCACCCCGCCCCGGGAAGCTTCGCCATCACCGCCCGGCGGATGGAAGGGTGGTCGTCCGAGATGACCCGCCTCACCCCCTGAAGCCCCCGCTCCAAAAGCCCCTTCAGCAGGTTGCGCCACCCTTCCTTCCTCTCCCTGCCCGCCGGCTCCACCGCCAGCACCTCCCGGTAGCCCTCCTCATTCACCCCCACCCCACCAAAAGGACCCGGTCCGCCGCCCGCCCGCCCCAATTCACCTTCAAGTATCTCTTCCCGGTCTATCCGCCCCTCCGTGCTTAACCCACAAAATAAGCGACACTACCCAACCGCGGACCAGGCTCCTTAGGATAACCCAAGTTGCCACCCACCCCCAGGCCTGAAAAAATAGTGGCCGCTATGTTGACACGCATCATAGCGGCCTTCTGCATTAT
>NZ_KZ672965.1 GCF_002964845.1 Thermus tenuipuniceus | reverse complement strand
GTTCTTGGCTAAGATACGGAGGGAGTCGGTTCCCCAAGGTGTCTCAAATGTGGTGGCCAATTACAGACCCTTGCCCCGGGGTTTTGGACCGGGTAAACTTTTGCCGGGGGTTCCCGTGGACCTGGAGAAATCCGTTCGGGAGCTGGCCCGGCGCTTTGCTCGGGAGCGCATCCTGCCCCAGGCCAGGCATCTGGACCAGGAGGCCCGGTTTCCCTGGCCCCTGTTTCGGGAGGCGGCGGGGCTTGGTTTTCCGGTACTGCTGGTCCCGGAGGAGCTGGGCGGGGCCGGGCTTGGGCCCAGGAGCCTGGTCCTGGTGGCGGAGGAACTGGCCTATGCCTGCACCGGGGTGGCGGCGGCCTTGCTCCTCAACAACCTGGTGGCGGACGCCCTTCTCCTCTCGGGAAGTGCCCACGCCCGAAGCTTTCTACCCCGGCTCAGGGAGGAGGTGGCCTCCTACGCCCTTACCGAGCCCCACGCGGGCTCGGATGTGGCCGCCATCCGCACCCGGGCGGAAAGGGTGCCGGGCGGATACCGCCTCCACGGGCGCAAAACCTGGATCAGCCATGCCCCGGAGGCTTCTTTTTTCGTGGTCTTTGCCAAGGTGGCGGAGGGCCGGGAGGGGATCGCCGCCTTTCTGGTGGAGCGGGGGATGGGGGTGGAGGTGGGGCCTCCTTTGTCCAAGCTGGGGCAGAAAGCCTCCCCGGCGGCGGAGGTGTACCTGGACGGCGTCCTGGTGCCCGAGGAGGGCTTGATCGCCCGGGAGGGGTTTGCCCTGGCCATGCGGGTGTTCAACCGCTCCCGGCCCATGGTGGCGGCCTTGGCGGTGGGGCTATTGCGGAGGGCCTTGGACGAGGCCCTGGCCTACGCTGCCATGCGGAAGGCTTTCGGCAGGCCTCTTCTGGAGCACCAGGGGGTGGGGTTTAAGCTGGCGGAGATGCACATGGACCTGGAGGCCGCCCGCCTTCTTACCTTGAAGGCTGCCGAGCTGGCGGAACGAGGCGAGGAGAACGCCTTGGAGGCAGCCACGGCCAAGGCCTTCGCCGCCGACGCCGCCGTGCGGGGGGTGTCGGAGGCCCTCCAGGTCTTTGGCGGAAACGGCTACAGCGAGGAGTATCCCTTGGCCAAGCTGTACCGCGACGCCAAGGTGCTCCAGATCTATGAGGGAACCTCCGAGATCCAAAGGTTCATCATCCTGAGGGAGCTGGTAAGGAGGCGGATATGGGAGAGCCCGTGATCCTCGAGGCGGTGCGCACCCCCATCGGTAAGAGAAATGGAGCCTTGCGGGAGTGGCGGCCCGATGCCCTTTACGCCCAGGTCTTGGACGCCCTCCTGGAGCGGACGGGTATCGACCCTGGGCTCATCGGGGATGTGGTCACGGGTTGCGTGACCCAAACCGGGGAGCAGGGGGCCAACATAGGACGGCTTGCCGTCCTCCTTTCCCGCCTACCCCAGGAGGTTCCTGCGGTAAGCCTAAACCGCATGTGCGGCTCCAGCCAGCAGGCTGTGCACTTCGCCGCCCAGGCCATCGCTGCCGGCGACCTGGACTTTGCCATTGCCGGTGGGGTGGAGAGCATGACCCGATCCCCCATGTTCTCCGATATCGGGGGAGGCTTCCACACCTTGAATCCGGCGCTTTTTCAGCGGTACGAGCTCGTCCACCAAGGGGAAAGCGCGGAGCGCATCGCAAGGAAGTATGGCCTCTGCCGGGAGGAGCTGGACGAGTGGGGCTATCTCTCCCACAGGCGGGCGGCCCGGGCCATTCAGGAGGGGCGCTTCCGGAGCCAGATCCTTCCCCTGGAGGGGGTGGATGGGGAGGGAAGGCCCTTCCTGCTGGACCGCGATGAAGGGGTGCGTTTCGACGTGGACTACGAGCGGATGCTGGCCTTGAAGCCCGTTTTCCGGGAGGACGGGGTGGTGACCGCCGGCAACTCCAGCCAGATCTCCGATGGGGCGGCGGCCCTGCTCCTGGGGGATAGGGAAAAGGCCTTGGCCCTGGGCCTTCGCCCCCGGGCCCGTTTCCTTGCCCGGGTGGTGGTGGCGGGGGATCCCACCCTGCAACTATTGGGGGTGATCCCCGCCACCAAAAAGGCCCTGGAGAAGGCGGGGCTTTCCCTTAAGGACCTGGACGTCATCGAGATCAACGAGGCCTTCGCCAGCGTGGTTCTGGCCTTCCTGCGGGAGTTTGGCCCTGACCCGGAAAGGGTGAACCCCAACGGCGGGGCCATCGCCCACGGGCACCCCTTGGGGGCCACGGGGGCCATCCTCATGACCAAGCTCCTTTACGAGCTGGAGCGCACCGGCGGGGAGTTTGGCCTGCAGGTGATGTGCATCGGCCACGGGCAGGCCACGGCCACCATCATCCAACGGATCTAGGGGTGGACCATGGAAAGAAGCGCTTTGGTGACGGGTGGGGCCTCGGGGCTCGGAAGGGCTACGGCCTTGGCCTTAAGGGATAGGGGCTACAGGGTGGTGGTCTTGGACCTCAGGCGGGGAGGGGATCCGGGTCTTGTTTACCTGGAGGGGGACGTGACCCGGGAGGAGGATGCCAGGCGGGCGGTGGAGCTTGCGGCCTCCCAGGCTCCCCTTTTTGCGCTGGTGAATGCCGCGGGCATCGGTTTGGCCCGCAAGGTTCTGGGGCGCGAAGGCCCCCACGACCTGGAGAGCTTCCGCAGGGTGGTGGAGGTGAACTTGGTGGGCACCTTTAACGTTTTGCGCCTTGCGGCTTGGGCCATGCGGGAGAACCCTCCCGATGCCGAGGGGCAGCGGGGGGTGGTGGTGAACACCGCCAGCGTGGCCGCCTTTGAGGGCCAGGTGGGCCAGGCGGCCTACGCGGCCAGCAAGGGGGGTGTGGTGGGCCTCACCCTTCCCGCCGCCCGGGAGCTGGCGGACTGGGGAATCCGGGTGGTGACCATTGCCCCGGGCCTCTTTGATACCCCCCTCCTTCAGGGGCTTCCGGAAAAGGCCAAGGCTTCGCTGGCCGAACAGGTGCCCTTTCCCAGGCGCCTGGGCCGGCCGGAGGAGTACGCCCTATTGGTCCTGCACATCCTGGAAAACCCCATGCTGAACGGGGAGGCGATCCGCCTGGATGGCGCCTTGCGGATGGCCCCCAGGTAGGGTGCTGGATCTCACCCGGCTTCTTCCCGGGCCCTTGGCGGGGAAGCTTCTTGGGGATTTGGGTTTTCCCGTGGTCAAGGTGGAGCCTCCGCAAGGGGACCCCCTCAGGGACTGGGCCCCGGAGGCCTACCGCTTCTTGAACGGGGAAAAGGAGGTCCTGACCCTGGACCTGAAGAGGGGGGAGGATCGGGAGAGGTTCCTGGCCCTGGTGAGGGAGGCCGCTGTCCTCCTCGAGGCCAACCGCCCCGGGGCCATGGAGCGCTTGGGCCTCGGGCCTGAGGTGCTCCTTGGGATCAATCCCCACCTGGTCTATGCCCGGCTTCGGGGCTACCCGGATGCCCCAGACCCCGGCCACGACCTCACCTACCTGGCGGAGGCCGGACTACTTGGACGTTTTCCCTGGAGATCCTTCCAGTTCGCCGACCTGGCCGGGGCCTATGCCCTGGCCCTGGTGGCCTTGAAGGGGCTGCTTCTTGGAGGTGGGGTGTACGAGGTGGCCCTCTCCGAGGCGGTGAAGGCCGTGGCCTATCCCCCGATTCCCTTTCTGGATGGCTCGGTGCTTTGCTATGGGGTTTACCCTGCCCGGCAGGGGCAGGTGGCCTTGGCGGCCTTGGAGCCCCATTTTTGGGCCCGGTTTTGTGAGGAGGCGGGCCTACCAGAGCTGCTTGCCGCGGCCTTCAGTCCGGCCAGGCCTGGCCTTGCGCCTTATGAGCGGCTACGGGCCTTCTTTCAAGGAAGGACCGCCCAAGAGTGGGAGGCCTGGGCCAAGGAGAAAGGGGTGCCCCTCCGGGCCGTGCGGGGCTAGCGGGCGGTCCAGCCCAGGTCAATGGGGAAGACCGCCCCGGTGATGGCCCCTGCCTTCTCCGAGGCCAGGAAAAGGGCGAGCTCTGCCACTTCCTCGGGCTCAATGAGCCGCTTCACCGCCGCCTGGGCCAGGAAGACCTTCTCCACCACCTCCGCTTCCGGGATCCCCAGGGTGCGGGCCTGGTCGGCGATCTGGTTCTCCACCAAGGGGGTGCGCACGTAGGCGGGGGCGATGGCGTTCACGGTGACGCCGAAGGGGCCCGCTTCCAGGGCCACCGTGCGGGTGAGGCCGATCAGGCCGTGCTTGGCGGAGATGTAGGCGCTCTTGTAGGGGCTTGCCACCAGGCCGTGGACGCTGGCGATGTTGAGGATCCGCCCCCAGCCCTTCTTTTTCATCCCCGGCAGCAGGGCCCGGATGAGCTGGAAGGGGGCCGTGAGCATCACCTGGAGCATTCGCTGCCAGGTTTCCAAGGGAAAGTCTTCCACGGGGTCGATATGCTGGAAGCCGGCGTTGTTCACCAGGATGTCCACGCCGTGCTGGACCGCTTGCCTTGCCAGTTCCTCCACGGCTTTGGGGTCTCCTAGGTCTGCCTGGAGGAACACCCCGCCCAGCTCCTCGGCGAGAGCAGAGGCATCCTTCACGTCGTGGACCAGGACCCTGGCCCCCTCCTGGGCGAAGGCGCGAGCGATGGCCAGGCCGATGCCGCTTCCTGCGCCGGTGATCAGTACGGTTTTGGAACCGCTGGGGCTCATGGGTACCTCTAAGGCATTCTACAGGCTCAGGTAGGCTTCCCGTATGCGGGAGTCCTCGAGGAGGGTGCTGGAAGGACCTTGCAACACGATGCGGCCATGCTCCATCACGTAGGCCCTGGCGGCCACCTCGAGGGAAAGCGCCACGTTCTGTTCCACCAGCAGGACCCCCACCCCCTCCTCCGTCACCTGTTTGATGGAGGCAAGCACTTCCTCGGCCAGGCGGGGAGCAAGTCCTAAAGAGGGCTCATCCACCAGGAGGATTCTGGGGAAGCCCATAAGGGCCCGGCCGATGGCCAACATCTGCTGCTCCCCACCGGACAGGGTGCCCGCAAGTTGCCTCCTCCTTTCCGCGAGCCGGGGGAATAGGGTGTAAACCCGCTCAAAACCCTCCCGCTCCCTTTCCGGGGCTAGAAAGGCTGCTCCTAGGCGGAGGTTTTCCTCCACGGTCATGAGCGGGAAAAGCTGCCTGCCCTCCGGCACATGGCCCAACCCAAGCCGGGCCCGACGGGCAGGGGAGAACCTCCGGAGGTCTTCTCCCTTCCAGAGGACCTTTCCCCGCCAGGGCGGGATGAGCCCGGAGATGGCCCGGAGCAAGGTGGTTTTGCCGGCTCCGTTGGCACCCAGGAGAGCCACCAGCTCCCCTTCCTTTACCTCTAGGTCCAGACCGAAGAGCACCTGGGCTTTGCCATACCCTGCTTCCAGGCCCTTCACCTCCAGCCTCATGTTTGCCTCCCCAGATAGGCCTCCCGCACCCGTGGGTTCCCCGCCACCTCTGAGTACGTTCCCTCGGCGATCACCTCGCCATAATCCAACACCACCACCCGGTCGGCCAAGGCCCGTACCACGGGCATGAGGTGTTCGATGAACAGGATGGTCACGCCAGCGTTGCGGATCCGCCGCACCAGGGCTACCGCCTCCTCGGCCTCCTTGGGGCGGAGCCCGGCCATCACCTCGTCCAAGAGGAGGACCTTGGGGCGCGTGGCCAGGGCCCGAGCCAGCTCTAGGCGTTTGTCCTCCAAAAGGGTGAGATCCCCGGCCAAAGCCTCTGCCCGCCCTTCCAACCCCGTGAGGCGCAGCACCTCCTCCACCCAGGCTTCCGCCTCTTTCCGCCGCACCCGGGGTTTGCCGAAAAGGGCTCCCACCATGAGGTTTTCCCGCACGGTGAGCTCGGGGAGGGGTTGCACGATCTGGAAGGCCCGTCCCAGGCCCAGGTGGGTGCGGGCCTCCGGGGGGAGGTGGGTGATCTCCTGTCCAAGAAAGAGGATTCGACCCGAGTCAGGCCTTAACAGGCCTGAGAGAAGGTTCAAGAGGGTGCTTTTGCCAGCCCCGTTGGGGCCGATGACCGCCAGGATCTCCCCTTCCTCCAGGTGAAGATGCACCTCCTTAAGGGCCTGGAGCCCCAGGAAGCGTTTGCTCGCGCCTACCACCTCCAGGACCCTACCCACGACGCCTCCCCAGAATGCCCACCAGGCCACGGGGCAGGAAGAGGATAACCAGGATGAGGATGGCCCCGTAGACCACCAGGTAACCCTCCTTGATCCAGAGCCTCAGGGCCTGCTCGAGGCTGACCAGCACCACGCCGCCCACCAGGGGTCCCAAAGTGGTGTAAAGGCCGCCGAAGATGGGGATGACCAAGGCTTCCACCGCCCTTCCCAGGCTGAAGGCATCGTAGGGGGAGAGGAAGAGGGTCTTCATTCCGTAAACACCACCTGCAAGCCCGGCAACCCAACTCCCCAGGAGCAAGGACCAAAGTTTCACCCGGATCACCCGCACGCCTAAAACCCGGGCCACGGCTTCCGATTGCCGGGTGGCAGCCTGCGCGAGCCTGAAAGGGCTCTTTTCTGCCCACAGGCTTAAGGCTGTGGCCAGGAGCAAGACGCTGAAGCTCAGGTAATAAGCAGCTAACGGCCAGGTTCCCCCGAAAGGAGGCGGCACAGGAAGGCCGATGGGGCCACCGGTAAAGGGCAACTTCAACGCGAGGGTGCGCAACACCTCGCTGAAGGCCAGGCTGGCGATGGCGAAGTACAGGCCGTGGAGGCGAAGGGTTACCGACCCCAGGATGAGGGCCCCGGCCCCTGCCACCGCGGCTCCCAGGAGCAAGGCGGGAAGAGTGCCCACCTGAGGGGCCAAGAGCCCTGCCCCGTACGCTCCCAAGCCGAAGAAAGCGCCGTGGGCCAAGGAAAGCTGGCCAGTCCGGGCCACCAGGTCCCAAGAAAGGGCTAAGGCGGTGAAAAGGAGAACAAAAAAACCCACGTCTAGGAGGAAGGCCCCCCAACCCCCCAAGGGGAGAGAGGGTAGCAGGGCGAAGGGGAGGAAGAGGAGGATCAGGGGGAGGTGATTGGCACCCCTCATGCCAACCTCCAAGCCCGGACCACCAGGGCCAGAAAAAGAACCAAGAAGAACACCGCTTCCACAAGCCCCCCGCCTCCCGGTAAATAGGTGCTCACCAAGGCTTCGGCCAAGGCTAGCACGAAGGCAGCAGGCACCACCCCCTTGAGGTTACCCAGACCGGCCAGGGCTACAATGGCAAAGGATTTGAGGGTGAAGATGAAACCCACGGTGGGGCTGGCGTACAGCATGACCGAGAGCATCACCCCAGCTACTCCCGCCAAAGCAGCCGCTAGGCCGAAGGCCAGCAGGTAGACCCTCTCGGCTTCGATGCCCAGGAGTCCGGGAGCCAGTCGGTTCTGGGATACCGCCCGCATGGCCAAGCCAAGCCGGCTTCGTGTAAGGAAGACCTGGAGCCCTAAAAGGATGGCAAGGGAAAGCAAGAAGGCTCCCAGGGGCACAGCCCCCAGAAAAAAGGGGCCCAAGGAGAGGGTGGTGGCCTGGTAAGGCGGAGCCACCACCCGGGTGTCTGCCCCAAACAGGAGGAGGGCAAGGTTTTGCAGGAGGATGGACAAGCCGAAGGTGAGGAGCATCTGGTTGAGCTCTGGGGCCTTCAGCGCAGGGCGTATCAGGCCCTGGTAGGTGAGGGCCCCCACCCCGAAGGCGGCGAGAAAGGCCAGGCCTAGGGAAAGCAGGGGGTCGGTTCCCCGGAAGGCGAAGAGGAGGTAGGAGAGAAAGGCGCCCACCATCAGGAACTCCCCGTGGGCGAAGTTGACGATGCCCACCACTCCCAGGGAGAGGGCCAGTCCGGTGGCCACCAGGGCGTACACCCCGCTCATGAGGAGGCCGTTGAGGATGGTTTGCAGTAGGAGCTCCATGGTCTTCCTGCGAACCCCTTCTTATCTGAAGTAGTACTCCCCAGGGTAACGCAAGGGCCGGGTGGCCACCGCTTTCGGGAAGACGGGCCGGCGGCTTCCTTGCAGGTACTGGAACTGGAACCAGATCTCGGGGCCGAAGCCTTGGTACTTGGTGTGGCCCGTGTCCGAGGGTTTGAAGGACAGGGGACCAAAGGGCGTGTTCATCTTGAGGCCAGCCAGGGCCTCGGCGATGCGGTTCTTATCCGCGCTTCCTGCCTGCTCTGCTGCCAGGGCCAGGCTTCTCACGATGGTGTAGCCCATGGGGGCCATGTACTCCTCCGTGACCTCCCCGTACTTTTTGCGGTAGGCGTCCACGAATCGCCGGGACTCGGCGTTGGCCACGGTGGGCAACCAGGCGGTCATGCCGGCGATGTCGTTAGAGAGCGGGTTCCTTTCAAAACCGATGGGCCAGGAGGGTGGCGCACCATAAATGAGCTTGGGCCTGAGCCCCACCTGCCTTGCCTGGGTGGCGATGGGCAAGGCATCCACGTCGTACCCAATCCAGTAAAGGATGTCGGGAGCGAAGGCCCGGAAACGGGTGAGGATGGCGGTGAACTGGCCGCTGCCTGTCTTGAAGGGTTCTGCCTGGACCTGGTAGCCCAGTTTTTCCAGTTGTTGTCTGTAAACCCCGATGCCCGCGGAGCCAAAAGGTCCATCCTCGTAAAGGATGGCCACCTTTTTCGCTCCGTGCTCCCGGTTCAGGTACTGGAAGAACTGCAAGGCGGCGGCCACGTTGTGATAGTCCCAGGGGTGGTAGTGGAAAAACAGGGGATAACCTTCAAAGGCTTGTTCCACCACCGAGCTGGCGGCCCCGATGACCAGGAAGAGGGGTCCGTGCTGCTTCACGGGGCCGGAAAGGGCGAAGGTAACCCCGCTGGCCAGGCCGCCGATCACGATGTCCACCTTGTCCACGGTCATGAGCTTGGTGAAGGCAGGGACCGCCTTGGCGGGATCGGTTCCGTCGTCCACCACCACCAGCTCCAGCCTGACCTTGCCGGCGGCGTTTACCTCGTCGGCGGCCAGCTGGATGCCGTTCAGCGCCGCCTTGCCCGAAACCGCAGAAGCCCCCGAGAGGGGGAGGATGACCCCTGCCTTTAGGGGGATCTGGGCCCAGGCCAGACCTGCTATAAGAACCAAGAATCCTACCACCTTCCGCATACTTGCCTCCCTTCCCTAGGGCCTTGCGCCCGTAGGTTCCTCATACAGCACCACAGCCTCGCCTTCGATGACCCTTTCTCCTCGCTGGTTTTCGCACACGGTGTCAAGGGTGAGGACGATGCCTCCCTTCTCCCTTTCCCGTACTCCCTTCACCGTGGCGGTGGCGGTGATGGTGTCCCCCAGGTAGGTGGGCTTGAGGAAGCGCAGGGTCTGGGAGAGGTAGATGGCCCCGGTGCCCGGCAGCTTGGTCCCGATGACCGTGGAGATGAGGCCGGCCACCAGGATTCCCTGGGCGATGCGCCCGCCGAAGCGGCTTCCTTGAGCATAAGTTTCGTCCACGTGTAGGGGATTGGTGTCCCCCACCGCCCCCACGAAAAGGGCCACGTGGGCCTCGGAAATGGTCTGGGTGTAGCTGGCTTTATCCCCCACCTTGAACCTCACCTTGCACCTCCTTAAGGAACGTTTCCAGGACGTCCTTGAGTACGCCTGGGTTTTCCAGGTTCGCCGAGTGGCCCACCCCCTCGAGGACCAAAAGCCTCCCCCTGGGGAAGAAGGCCGCCGTGGCCTCCGCCATGGCCCGGGTGACGAGGGGATCCAGGGTGCCATAGACCACCAGGACCGGCCCGGGATAGGCCCTCTCCAGCTGCCAGGCCGCCAGGGCCCGGGCGTTGCCCTGGAAGTGGGCAGGGTGCATCCTCTGCGCCCTTTCCACCAGCTCGGGAAACCAAGGGGGTCTACGGGTGGGGGCCATGGCCGCCAGGGCCTGGGCCAGGGCCTCAGGGTTGTGGCGGTAGCCTTCCAGGATGGGGTAGTAGGCTTCCGGGGTTTGGAGCCCCGAGGGCGGGGCGGAGTTGAGGAGGACGAGCCCCAAGGTCGTTGGGCCCGCCGCTTCCATCGCCACCGCACCCCCCAGGGAGTGGCCCACCAGGATGGCGTTTTCTAAGCCTTTCTCCTGAAGAAAGGTCCGAAGGGCCGAAGCATAGGCGGGGATGGAGGGGGTGAAGTCCTCTGGGGCGGGGCTATCCCCAAAGCCCAGCAGGTCGGGAGCCAGGAGCCGGGCCCCCTCAGGGGGGTCTTGCAGAAGCTCCCGCCACCACTCCTTGCAGGCGAAGTTTCCGTGGACCAGGACCACCGGGGTTCCGCTGCCGCTTTCCAAGTGGCTAAGCATACACCTCCTCCAAAAACTCCCTCACGGCCTGGGCGAAAGCCGCGGGGTCTTCCAAGGGTGCCGCGTGCCCCGTGGGCAGGGCCTTTAGCCTGGCCCCCAGGCCCTCGGCGAGGGCCTCGGCGTAGGGCCGGGGGAAGAGGAGGTCCTCCTCCCCATAGAGGACCAAGGCTGGGAGATGGAGGCGTGGGAGCTGAGGCCTGAGGTCCTCGAGGGCGAGAAACCCCAGAAGAAGCCTTTCCTGGGCCTTTTCCCCTGGCGCTTGGGCCACCAGGGGGGCCAGGCCTTCTTCCGTCAGCAGCTCGGGGTGCTGGTTTAGGAAGCGGGCCCCGAAGACCCAAGGCAGGGCTACCCTAAGGCGCAGGGGGGTACCCCCGGCCCTTAGGGCGTGCAGCCAGCTTTCCGCCTTGGCCCTTAAGGCGGGGTCTAGGTGGGGGGTGGTGCAGACCAAAACCAGGCCCCGGAGGCGATGGGGGGCTAGGAGGGCCGCCTTCAAGGCCACGATGCCCCCGTTGGAAAGACCCACCAAGGTGGCGTCTTCCCAGCCCAGTTCCTCGAGGAGCCCGAGGAGGTCCTGGGCATGGACCTCAGGGGTGTAGCGCCCCTTTGGGGCCTCGCTTTCCCCCTGGCTCCGCATGTCGTAGCGAAGAAGGGTGTAGCCCTTAAGCAGGGGCACCACGGGGTCCCAGCTTTCCAGGCGTTGGAAAATCCCGTTGAGAAGCACCACTTTCGGCCCATCTCCCTCCACGCGGAGCCTAAGCCTGGCCATGTTCCGCCTCCCACAACCTTTTCAGGGCCTCCTTCTGCACCTTCCCGGGCCCAGACTTGGGTAGCTCCGGCAAAAAGACGATGTGCTTGGGCACCTTGTATCCCGCAAGCCGCTCCCGGAGGAAGGCGCGAAGGGCTTCCGCCTCCAGAGGCTCCTTGAGGGTTACGAAGGCCACCCCTACCTCGCCCCACTTGGGGTCCGGCACGCCCACCACCGCTGCCTCCCGCACCGCCGGGTGGTCGTAGAGGGCCCGCTCCACCTCCACGGGGTAGACGTTTTCCCCCCCGGAGATGAACATTTCCTTCCGGCGCCCTACGATGTAAAAGCGCCCTTCCGCATCCTGGTAGGCCAGGTCCCCGGTCCTGAGCCATAGCCTTTCCCCGTCGTAGACGAAGGCCTTGGCGTTTTCCTCCGGGCGCTGGAAGTATCCCTTCATGACCACGCTCCCCGAAAGCCAAAGCTCCCCGGCCTCGCCCACGGGGGCCTCCTCGCCGTCCTCTTGCACCAGGCGAGCCTTCAGGTGGGGCATGGGCCGGCCCACGCTCTCCGGGTGGGCCTCGGCTTCCTCCAGCTCCAGGGTGAAGCAGTTGACCCCGCACTCCGTGAGGCCGTAGCCCTGCTTGAAACGCACCCCTTTTCTGCGGAAGGCTTCCCGCACCGGGCCGGGGCAGGGGGCTCCTCCGGAGATGGCGAAGCGGACAAAGGAAAGGTCGGCTTCCGCAAAACCCGGGGTTTCCAGAAGCATTTGGAACATGGTGGGCACCAAAAAGAGGATCGTGGGCCGGTATGTCGCCACCAGTTCCAGGTACTCCTCCGGGCGGAAGCGCTCTTGGATCACCACGCTCCCGCCCAAGTAGAGGAGGGGGGTGGCCAGGGCATTCAGGGCAGCGTGGAACATGGGGGTGGCCAGGATGTACCGGTCTTCCCGGGTAAGTCCCCAGGAAAAGGCGGTCTGGACAGCGTTGACCAGAAGCTGACGGTAGGGGATCAGGGCCCCTTTGGGCAGGCCGGTGGTGCCCCCGGTGAAGAGGAGGAGGGCGGGGTCCTCCAGTCCTACCCTGGTGGCCTCCTCTGCTTCCTTCCTCTCGAGGAGGGCCTCGAGGGGAAGCGCCCCAGGGTCTAAGGCTTGGGCCACCTCCTGGAAGCCTTCCCCATAGAAGAGCACCCGGGGCTCGGTGTAGGCGTAAAGGGCTTGAAGCTCAGGCAAGCTGAGGCGATGGTTAAAGGGGGTGAGGATGTGGCCGAGGAGGGGCCCGGCGAAGAGTAAGTCCAGGTATGCGGGGTGGTTCCAGGCCAAAAGGCCCACCCGGTCCCCCTTGCCCACCCCTAGGCCCCGGAGCGTTGCGGCGGTCCGTCGTGCCCTCCGGTAAAGATCCCCATAGGTGAACCAGACGCCCCGGAAGCAGACGGCCTTCCGGTCCGGATGGTAACCAGCAAGCCGCCCCAGCCAGTTGGGCTCAAGCATAAAGCCCTCCTTCCAGGCGGAGGACCGCCGCTCCGTAGAAGTACCCCACCCCCGCCGCCGCCAGGGCGGCCAGGCTGCCTTCCCGCAGAAGCCCCCTCTCCCAAGCCAGCTTCAAGGAGAGGATGGGGTCCAGCTGCCCCAGGTGGCCGAAGCGCTCCAGGTAGATGGACTGTTCCTCCCTGAGGCCTAGGCCTTCCAACACCGCCCGATGGGCGGAGCGCTTCATGTGGAGGAGGGCCAAGTAGTCCAGGTCGGCCTCGGTGTAGCCCGCTTCCCGCAGGGCCTCCCGTACCACCGCCAACAAGGTGGGGATGGAGGTGGCGTCCAAACGCGCCTTCATGGCCTCGGGGTTTTCCACGCGGAGCCGGAACGCCTGGAGGTTGGCCGGGTTCAACGGGTTTTGCGTTCCCCCCACCGGCACCTTCACCGCCAGGGCCAGGGTGGGGTCCATGCGGTGGGCCAGGCCTAATAGCCTAAGCCCTGGCCCTTCCCGGGTGAGGACCGCGGCGGCACCTCCTGCGGCCAGGTCGTAGAGGAAACGGGTGTGGGGGTCTTGGTAGTCCACCAGGTCCCCGTTGCGGTACCCCCCGGCCACCAGGACCACTTTCACTTCCTTCCGGGTGGCGAAAAGCCCCCGGGCCACCTCCAGGGCCCCTATGAAGGAGGCGCACTTCTGGTTGAGGTCTAGGCCCTTGGCCCTCGAGGCCCCCAGGCCCAGGGCCAGGTAAGGGGCTGTGGTCCAGACGGGGTAATCCTTATATTCCTCCACGATGGAGATCACCCAGTCCACCGCTTCCCCGCTGAGGCCCGCTTTTTCCAGGGCGGTCTGGGCGGCCCAGAGGGCCATCTCGGTAGGGTGGTCCTTGGGTCCTGGCACCGGTTTTTCCAAGATGCCCAGTTTTTCCCGCACCACCTCCACAGGTAGGTGGGCCCAGAGAGCGATTTCCTCGGCTCCCACACGCCCCTCCGGCAGATAAACCCCAAGGCTACGCAGGACCATCCACCCCCAGATTAGGGCTGGGGCGTTACCCAGGCGTTACAAAACGTGGTGGACCTGAAACCCATCTCCCCACATCCAGGACTACGCCCTGGGTGGGGTTATGAGCGACTGGGGCCTTGGCCATCCCTGGGCCTTCCTCCTTGGGAACGCCTGGGAGACCTGGGCGGGGGAGCGGGTGGAGGGGGCGGTCACGCCCCCTTACTGCACCGGGGGAAGGAGGCCCGGTCCTACCGGGGAATGGGGGCGAGGGTGAGCCCGATGGTGCTGGCCCACCACCTCATCTGTGGCCGTGTCTTCCTCAACATAGCGGGGGTGGAGCCTTGAGGTGGCCAACGAAGGGACTAAGCCACCGGGTTCAGGCTTGCCTCTAAAGCGGGTCCCGGGGAGAATAAGACCGTGCCCTACCCGGTGCCCGCCTCGAGGCTCCTGCCCCCTCGCACGGCCAAGGAGGTGCGGCGGGACCGTCCTCGGCGCCTGGTGGAGGAGGCCTTCCGCCAAAGCCCTGGGGTGGTCCTGGCGGCGGGGGCGGGGTACGGGAAGACCAGCCTGGCCTCGGAGTTTTCCGGGGTCTACGTGGCCCTGGCGGAGGAGGCCAAGGACCCTGTGGTTTTCCTGTGGCACCTTCTGGCTGCCTACCAAGGCCGGGCCGAGCTTCAGAGGGTGGCGGAGCTTTTGGAGGCAGGGGCTTGGCCCAGGGCCTTGGAGGTCTTTTTGGGTGCCCTGGAGCCCTTGGGTTTCCACCTCCTGGTGCTGGATGAGGTCCACCGGGCGGAAAGCCCCGGGGTGCTCAAGGTGGTGCAGGGCCTGGTCCGGCTTCCCGGCCTAAGGCTCTTGCTCCTCTCACGGAAGGCCACACCCTTTGCTTTCCTCACGGTGCTTTCCGAGCGGGAGCTGGCCTTTGATCCCGAGGAGGCTTGCCAGCTGGCCAAGGCCTTGGCCCCGGAACTTCTGGCCTTTGAGGTGGAGCGGGCCCTTTCCCTGGCCCTGGGCCTACGGGTGGTCCTGTTGGCCATGCGCCGGGGTCTGAAGCCGGAGCTGGCGCTGGAAAGCGCCGAGGGGCTCTTGGCCTACCTGGCCTATGGCCTTCCCGAGGAAGTTCTGCGGGAGGCCTCGAGGCTGGCCCTTTTGGGGGAGGTGCCGGAGGCGGAGGGGCAGGTCCTCCTGCCCTTTGCTGAGGACCTGCTCCTGGAAAGGCGGGAGGGGAAGCTCTGCTTCCATCCCCTGGTGCGCAGCGCCTTGAAAACCCTCCTTCCCGAGGCGGAAGCCCGGGGGCTCCTCACCAAGGCGGCGGAGGAGGCCCTGGCCCGTGGGGAAGGGGTTCGGGCGGCCGAGTTTCTCCTGGAGGCGGGAAGGCTTGGCCACGTGGCAGATCTTTTGGCGCAGGAAGGGTTTTCCTGGCTGGCTCGCGGCCTCACCTACACTGTCTTGCGCCTTCTGGCCCACCTGCCGGAAGCCCTGCGGCGAGGGCGGCATAAGCTCGGCCTCTTGGAGGCGGAGGCCTTGCGCCAGGCTGGGCGCTACCAGGAGGCGGAGGCTGCTTACCAGAAGGTCCTTAGGGCAGGGGAGACCCGGGCCTATCTGGGGTTGGCCCGCCTTTTCCTGGACACGGTGGAGCCTGCGCGGGGGCGTCCTTACGTGGAGGAGGCCTGTCGGCTCTTTCCGGAGGAGGCGCGGCTGCTCCTTGCCGAGAACCTCCTCAACGAGGGTCGGGTGGAGGAGGCTCAGGCCTTGGGGTTTTCGGGGCCGCGGCTCCTCCTCAGGCAAGGAAAGCCCGCGGAGGCCCTGGCTTGCCTGAGGGAAAGCGCGGACCCAGGGCTCCACCGGCCGCCGCAAAACCATCGTGAAGGCACCCTTCTTCGGGCGCTTCTGGAGTGCGTGGCCGGGGATGCGGAAGAAGGCCTTCGTTGGGCGGAACAGGGCCTTAGGGAAGCCGAGGTGCTGGGGAGCCCCTTTGGCATGAGCCTAGCCCAGGCCAGGAGGGGGCACGCCCTTCTGGCTTTGGAACGCCTGGATGGGGCCAAGGCCGCCTATCGGTCGGCCTTGGCCATGGCGGAAGGAGGTCCTGCGCGGCTCCGGGTGGAGGCCTTAGGGGGTATGGCAGCTTTGGGGGATGAGGATGCCTATAAGGAGATGGTGCGCCTGGCCCGGTTCTCGGGGGACCTCTGGGTGGAGGGCTTTCTCACCCTGATGGTGGCGGCCGCTTGGCTTCGCCGAGGGCAGGCTTTCCCTCTGCCGGCCCTTCCCCTTCTGGACTCCTTCCTCCGGGCTTTGGCCGAGGCCTATCCCTTCCGCGACGGCTGGGAGGATCTTTTGCGAATCTATCCCTTCTTAGCTGGGCGGACCCTCTTTGCCCCTCCCGTGCCCCGGGTACGCCGGGCCCTTTGGCGGCTTGGCCGCCTTCCCGTTCCCTACCATCCTGGGGTGCGGGTGGAGATACGAGTCCTTGGGGGATTTGAGGTGCGGGTGGAGGGGCGGCCTGTGCGGTTCCGCCGGGATAAGGCCCGGCTTCTTTTGGCCCTTCTGGTGGCCGCCCAATGGGAGAAGGAGGATCTCCTCGAGGCCCTGTCGGTTTCACCTGGGGAGTTCCGGGTGCTTTGGTGGGAGGTGGTAAGTGCCCTGGAACCGGGCCGGCCCAAAGGGGCTAAGCCCTACTTTCTACGCCAGAAGCCCTATGGCCTCTCTCGCGAGGCTCCAGAGCTCTACCTAGACCTCCAGGACCCCGAGGCCCCCTTGGCCCCACCCTTTTGGGGGCTGGAGCACCCTTTTTTGGAGGACTGGGCCCGGGCCTATCTGGAGGAACGGCGGCGGGCCCTTCTGCGGAGCCCCCGCCTCGAGGACTGGCTCCTGGCCCTGCGCCTAGATCCCTTGGACGAGGAGGCCCTGCGCCGCCTCCAGGGCACCCCGGCCCAGGAGGAGGGTCTTTTCCTGCACCGAAGGGCCTTGCGGGAGCTGGGTTGGGAAGGTTAAACCCCCAGGGGATGCGGCCCCTGGGGGTGGGTTCTTCCGCTTCCGCCTAGGCCGCCTTCTTGGCCCGCCCTTGCCGCATCTCCTTCCAGAACACCACCAGGGCGCTCACCACGTAGATGGAGCTGTAGGTACCCACGAAGATGCCTACGAGGATGGCCAGGGAGAAGTCCCTAAGGACGCTTCCTCCCAGGAAGAGGAGGGCGATGATGGGCAAAAGGGTGGTGAGGCTAGTCATCACCGTGCGGGAGAGGGTTTGGTTGATGGAGCGGTTCACCAGCTCCCGGTAGGGGATGCCCCGCATGAGCTTCTGGTTTTCCCGAATGCGGTCGGAAACCACGATGGAGTCGTTGATGGAGTAGCCCACGATGGTGAGGAGGGCGGCGATGGTGGGGATGGAGAACTCCAGGCCCAGGAGGCTGTACATCCCCGCCACGATGGCCACGTCGTGGGCCACGGCCAGCACGCTGGCTACCCCGAAGGTCCAGTCAAAGCGGAAGGCCACGTAGAGGAGGATGAGGCCGAGGCCTACCAGGACCGCCATCACCGCGTTCCGCCTCAGCTCCGAGCCGATGGCGGGGCCCACGGTTTCCGAGGTGAGCACCGTGGCCTTGAGCTCCGAGGCAAAAAGCCGCTCCAGCTCCAGCCTCTTGGCGTCGCTTAAGGGGGGGAGCTTCAGGGAGAACTCGCGGAAGTCGGCGGTGGGGGCTTGCACCTGGGTGATGACCGCTTCCTTGGCGGGGAAGCCCCTGGCCTCCAGGAAGCGCCTTAGGGTGTCCACGCCCACCTCGGGGCCCGTGCGCAGGGTATACGCCGTGCCCCCGGTGAAGTCAATGGAGTAGTTGAAGCCCTTGGTGAAGACCACGCCGGCCGCCAGCACCGCCAAAAGAAGCGTGGCCACGGTGATGAAGCGGGCCGGGCCCATGAAGTTGAACTGGGGGTTCACCAGCCACATGGGAGGCTTGATCTCGCTCCGGTCCGCCATGCGCTCCAGGAGGTAGCGGCTGAAAACCAGGTTGGAGAAGACGCTGGCCACCACACCGATGGCCAGAACCACCGCAAATCCCCGAACGGGCCCGGTGGCGTACTGGTAAAGGGCGGCGGCCGCCAGCAGGTGGGCGGCATTCACGTCCAGGATGGTCAGGGTGGAGTGCTTGAAGCCCTCGGGGATGGCCTGGCGGAACCTCTTCCCCGCCCTTAGCTCCTCCTTGATGCGCTCGAAGGAGAGCACATTCCCGTCCACCGCCGCCCCCAGGGTGAGGACGAGCCCGGCGATGCCGGGCAGGGTCAGGGTGGCCCCAAGGCCGGAAAGGAGCCCGAGGATCAGGATGGAGGTGTAGATGAGGCCCAAGGAGGCCACCAGACCAAGGCTCGGGCCGTAGTAGGCAAAGATGAGGAGGAAGATGGCCAAGGTGCCGATGAGAGCCGAGCGGATCCCTGCCTGAATGGCGTCCTGGCCCAAGGTGGGCCCGATGGCCCGGATCTCCGCCACCTGCAGGGGCACAGGCAGGGCTCCGGAGCGCAGGACCAGGGCGATCTCGCTGGCCTCCTCGAGGCCCGATAGCCCCTCAATCACCGCCTGCCCTCCCGTGATGGCCTGGCGGATCACGGGGGCGGTGTAGACCTTGCCGTCCAAGACGATGGCCAGCTGCTTGCCCACGTTGGCCCGGGTGACCTCCTCAAACTTCTTGGCCCCTTCCGGGGTGAAGGTGAGGGCCACCTGGGGGCGGCCAAACTGGTCAAAGACCGCCCGGGCGTCCGCCAGGTCCGCTCCCGTGAGGAGGGCCGGGCCCAGGTCCTCGGGCTTGATGAGGTCCTTCTCCAGGTCCTCCCGCTTCAGGCGCGGGTTTTCCCGGAGGGCCTGGTTGATCTGGGCCACGGTGGTGCCCGTGGCCCCCTCCTTGAGGATGCGGAACTCCAGCACCGCCCGCTGGCCGATGAGCTTGAGGGCCCGGTCCTGGTCCGCCTGGGAAAGGCCCGGAAGCTCCACCACGATGCGCTTTTGCCCCTGGATCTGGATGAGAGGCTCGGCTACCCCCAGGGCGTTGATGCGGTTCTCCAACACGGTGCGGGCCTTTTCCAGGTCGTCGGGGGTGGGGTTTTCCACCGCCGCCTCGAGGACAATACGAAGACCTCCTTTAAGGTCAAGTCCCAGCTTGACCTTGGGTTCCCCGGGGGCCCAGGGCTTCCAGACCATGAGGAGGGCCAGGAGGAAAAGGCCTAGGAGGAGAAGTCCGTTGAGAAGCTTGCGGTTCATACTCTTCACCTTTTGGGGCACGCAGGTGCCCGATTCGCTAGCAGAAGGGCTTAAAGCCGTATAGAGCCTAACCTCAGACTGCGCCGGACGGTCTTTTGAGCTTGTGCCAGCGCAAGAAGAAAGGATTCCGGGTCCTAGCCCCCATCCATCTGGAGGCGGCCATAGAGGAGGTAAAGGTGGGACGGGGAAGAGGTTTCCAGTGACGGTGGCTTGGCCTTCCTATTCTGGAGCTTGAGGGAGAAATGGGGAGGCCGGGTGGGAGCCTGGGCCAAGGGGGTAAGCCCGTTTCCCTGGCGGTCCTCCTTGAGGACCCAGGCAGGTCCCTTGGCGTGAAGTCCGGCTTCCGCCTTTCCCTTTCCCGTAGGGAAAGGGGGTAGGCCTTGGAGGACCAGGACCAGGATGGCCAGGGCCAGCCCTAACCTTCCCCAAGCATTCCCTGGGATCTTCCATTGCCCCAAGGAGGGTCTAAAGACCCCTGCCGCCCTAGGGCACGCTGCGGAGAAAGACCGCCGGATCCAGCGCAAGGAACCTCCTACGCCGGCACCTCCACCATCTGGAAAACCTCTATGATGTCCCCTTCCTGGAAGTCGTCGAACCCCTCGAGGCCGATGCCGCACTCGTAGCCCTGGGCCACCTCCCGCACGTCCTCCTTGAAGCGCTTGAGGCTGGCCATCTTCCCCTTCCAGATTTCCTCGCCCTTGCGCAATACCCTTACCTCGGCGCTACGCACCACCTTGCCCTGGATGACCATGCATCCCGCCACCTGTTTGCCCCCGGGCAGGCGGAAGATGGCCCGCACCTCGGCCCGGCCCAGGACCTCCTCCTTGAACTTGGGCTCCCGCTGCCCTTTGACCATGGACCGGACCTCGTCGATGAGGTCGTAGATGATACGGAAGGTTTTGAGGAGAACCCCCTTGCTTTCCGCCGCCTTCTTTACCGCACCGGAGGGGTTCACCCCGAAGGCCAGGATGGCGGCGTTGGCTGTCTGGGCCAGGAGGACATCGGACTCCGTGGGGGCCCCCACCTGGGCCAGGAGAACGTTGATCTTGACCTCCCCAAGCTGTTCCCTATGGGAGGCATCGGTGCTCTCCTTGGCCAGGATGTGCTGGATGGCCTCCAGGGAGCCCTGGGTATCCGCCCGGAGGATGAGGTTAACCTCCTTCTGCCCTTCCTCCTGCAGGGCCCGGAGCAGGTCGGCCATGGTCCTGGGGCGGCGCTCCTTCTCGGCTTCCTCGCGGGCCTTGCGCTCCTCTTTGCGCTCCTCGGTGATCTCCTTGGCGGCCTCGAGGTCCGGCACCCACTCCACCACATCCCCCGCGTGGGGAAGTTCCTGGAAGCCCAAAACCTGCACGGCGCTTCCCGGGCCCGCTTCCTTGCGCTGGTTGCCATCGGCGTCCGTCATGGCCCGGATGCGGCCGTACACCTCCCCGGCCACCACGTAGTCCCCCACCCGGAAGGTCCCCTCCTGGACCAGCATGTTGGCGATAATGCCCGCCTGTTTGTCCAGCTTGGACTCGAGGACAACCCCTTTAGGCTCGGCGTTGGGGTCGGCCCGGTAGTCCTCCAGCTCGGCAATGAGGAGGATCATCTCCAAAAGGTCCTGCACCCCTTGGCCCGTTTTGGCGCTGATGGGCACCACGATGGCATCCCCGCCGTACTCCTCGGGCACGAAGCCCCGCTCCATCAGCTGGCGCTTGACCCGGTCGGGGTCGGCCTGGGGCAGGTCCATTTTGTTCAGGGCGAAGATGATTTTGGCCCCGGCTGCCTTGGCGTGGGCGATGGCCTCATCCGTTTGGGGCATAATCCCGTCGTCGGCGGCGATGACGATGACGGCGATGTCCGCCACCTTGGCTCCCCGCTGCCTTATGGTGGTGAAGGCCTCGTGCCCCGGGGTGTCTATGAAGACCACCGTGCCCTGAGGGGTCTTCACCTCAAAGGCACCCACGTGCTGGGTAATGCCTCCCGCCTCCTTCTCGGCGATGCGGCTTTTCCGCAGGTAGTCCAGGAGGGTGGTCTTCCCGTGGTCCACGTGGCCCATGATCACCACCACGGGAGGCCTTCGGGGTAGGGCTTTCCTGCGTTCCTCCTCCGCCAGCTTCTCCTGCAGGCCCCGCTGCTCCTTTACCAGCTCCCGCACCGCCTCCGCATCCTCCTCGGAAAGGGTGGAGGCGTGGGACTTGTAGGCAACCCCCATCTGGTCCAGGAGCTCCAGGAGCTCCTCGTTGGTCATACCCAGCTCTTTAGCCAGCTGGTAGATGCGTATTTTGGCCATCCGTACCTCCTAAAAGGGTGACAAGCGCTTCCGACAAGGCTTTAGCCCGGGCCCCGGCAAAGCGCCTCAGCTTCTTTTCCGTCCAGCACCCCGGGTTGTCGGGGCAAACATAAGCCCCCCTGCCCGGCAGTTTCCCCGTGGGGTCCAGGCGAAACCCCTCCGGCATGAGCAGGATCCGCAAAAGCTCCTCCTTGGGCCGCCTTTTGCGGCACGCCACGCACATGCGGGTGGGGACATGCTTCGCCATTACTCGGAAAGATCCCGGAAGAGTTTCTCGAATTCCTCTTTCGCCCGGCTGGTGGTTTCCGCCTCTTCCTTGGCGGCCTTGCGAATGGCCTCGTCCAGGTCGGAGATCTCCGCCTCCTCAAAGTGGATCTCGTAACCCGTGAGCTTGGAGGCCAGGCGCACGTTCTGACCCCCGGTGCCGATGGCCAGGGAGTGCTGGTCCTTGGTCACCTTGACCCGGGCCTTCTGCCCATCGGGTTCCAGCTCGATGGAACCCACCTGGGCGGGGGAGAGGGCGTTGCGGATGAACTCCTTGGGATCCTTGGCCCAGAGGATGATGTCCACCTTCTCCCGGCCCAGCTCGGCGGAAACCGCCTGGATGCGCTGGCCCTTATGGCCGATGCAGGCCCCGATGGGGTCCACATTGGGGTTGTGGGTCATCACCGCCACCTTGCTGCGGCGGCCGGGCTCGCGGGCGATGGCCTTGATCTCCACGATGCCCTCGGCGATCTCGGGGACTTCCTGCTTCAAGAGGTGCTCCAGAAGCTTTTCGTGGGCCCGGCTTACGATCAGGGAAGGGCCTTTGGCGGAGCGGTCCACCTTTTTCAGGTACACCTTGAGGCGCTGCCCGGGGTAGTAGCGCTCCGTGGGGATCTGCTCGCTCTTGGGGAGGTAAGCCTCCCCCCGGCCCAGCTCCACAAAGACGTTGCCCCGGTTGTCCACCCGGGTCACCACCCCGGTGAGGACTTGGCCCTCCTTGTCCTTGTACTCGTTGTAGATGCGGTTGCGCTCGGACTCCTTGAGGCGCTGGGTGAGGATCTGGCGCAGGTCCTGGATGGCCATGCGGGAGAGGCCCTCGGGGTCGATGGGGAACTCCATCTCGTCGCCCACCTGGACCTCGGGATCGTACTGGAGGGCCTCGGAGAGGGCGATTTCCTTGTCGGGGTCCTCCACCTTCTCCACCACGCGGCGGACCTCCACCATCTCGATGCGCCCGGTCTGGGGGTCTATATAGACGTCCACCTCCGGACCCTTACCCGCATCGATTTCTTCCTTGCGGTACCCCTTTTGCCGCTTGATGTAGGCCTTGCGCAGGGCTTCCTTGAAGGCCTCGAGGACCTCCTCGGTGGTGACCCCCCGCTCCAAGGCCAGCTGCTGCATGGCGTCTATGAATTCCCGGTTCATCTCTCCTCCCTGAATCTAGGCTGTTACCTGGGCTCCTCGGGCCACTCGGCAAGGTTGGCGCGGAAGGTGCCGATCCTCAGGCGCTTTTCCTCCTGGCCCACCTGGAAGACGACCTCGTCCTCTTCCACCCGAAGGATGCGCCCGGTGAAGCCCTCGGGCCCCGGCACCTTGGCCTTTAGACCCTGGAAGCGCTCAAAATGGCGGCGGGTAAAGAGAGGGCGCTTGGGGCCGGGAGACTCCACCAGAAGGCGGTAGCTTCCCGGGATGGGGTCCTCCCGGTCAAAGACGGCCTCTATGGCCCGGCTGGCCCGTTCCAGGTCGGCCACGCGGATGGGCCTTTCGTCCTTTCGCTCCAGGCGGACCAGGACCTCCCCGGGGGCTTCCTTCACCTCCAGGACCTCGAGGCCCAGGGGCTCTACCGCTTCCTCCACCAACCGCCAAAGGTCCACAGGCACCTCCCTACCTCCCTTCACAAAGGAAGGGTGGGCTTACACCCACCCCCCTCCCTTGGGAGCACTGGGCTCAGTTTACACCCAAAACCCCCTTGACTACAACCCCTTTAGCCTAGTAGACTCAAGGTTGCCGGTCCGAGTCCGGCCAGTCACATGGGGGTGAACGGTCTCGACGGGGGTCGCCGAGGGCAGGTGGCGCGCCGAGGTGCGGGTGGCCTCGAAGGTAGCCCTTAAGGGGCTGACCGTAAAAACCCGCAAAAGCATAAAGGCCAACAAGCCTGCTTACGCTCTCGCGGCTTAATGACCGCGACCTCGCCCGGTAGCCCTGCCGGGGGCTCACCGACGCGGGGACACAAACCCGGCTAGCCTTGGCTACGCCCCGTAACCCAAGGCGAAGTTAAGCGGGGCTTGCTCCTGGCCGCCCGTCCGCGGGCCAAGCCAGGAGGACACCCAAAACGCGGACTACGCGCGTAGAGGCCTGCCGTAGGGACTTTCGGACGGGGGTTCGACTCCCCCCACCTCCACCAAAGGGCTTAGGGGCCTGTGAAGGCCCCTAGTTTTGTTGTGGCTCTATATCTCAGAGGTTGTGCGCCAGCAGGATGAGGTTCACCCGGGCCACTAACCCCCAGTAGGACCACGGCGCTAACCGATGCAGTCCCAAAGAGCGTACCATCACGCTGAAGCGCGTTTCCATCCGGTTCCGCACCCTCCCCATCCACGCTGTAAAAACCACTTTTCCACCCCGGGTGCGATAGGGTGGCGTGACTACCCCCTCCACCCAGCGAGTCGGGCCCGAAGGGCCTAGCTTGCCTCCTCGGTCCCCCCTAACCCTTGCGCCAACTCCTCCGCGGTCCAGGCCCAGGAATGTCAGGAGCTCGGAGAGGCTGGCCTTTTGGTGGCGCTGGGGTTTAGGGAGGCGGATGCCTTGGGGTTGGAGAGCCTCGAGTGTGTCATCTACCCAGACGTAGGTGGCCACCAAGAGGGTTTCTGCGTCAGGATGGTAAGCCTGGTAGTGCATCCTAACTTGTGACCTTCCTCATGGTTGTAAAGTGAGGTTGGTGCCTACTGGCACCTCCTTCGGGGCGGGGTGGAAGTCCCCACCGGCGGTGAAAGCCCGCGAAGCCCCTTTGGGGCCCGATCCGGTGGAATTCCGGGGCCGACGGTGAAAGTCCGGATGGGAGAAGGAGGTCTTTTGCGAGAGCTGGACGAAAGGTTCCTTCGTAGGGCGTTGCAGCTGGCCGAGAGGGCTCGAGGCCACACCTACCCCAATCCCCTGGTGGGGGCGGTGCTGGTGCGGGAGGGCCGCGTCGTGGGGGAGGGGTACCATCCCCGGGCCGGGGAGCCCCATGCGGAGGTTTATGCCCTGGGCCAGGCGGGAGAGGAGGCCCGGGGAGCCACCCTCTACGTGTCCTTGGAGCCTTGCAACCACTTTGGCCGCACCCCTCCTTGCTCCTTGGCCCTTCTGCAGGCGGGGGTGGCCCGGGTAGTGGTGGCGGCCCGGGATCCAAACCCTTTGGCCCAAGGGGGTCTGGAGCGGCTTAGGGCCGGGGGGGTAGAGGTGGAGGCCGGGCTCCTTGAAGCCGAGGCCCAGGGGCAGAACGAGGTCTTCTTCCACGTGCAGAAAAAGGGCCGGCCCTTCGTGCTCCTCAAGGCTGCCTTGACCTTGGATGGCAAGGTGGCTGCCGTAAGCGGGGATGCCCGCTACGTGTCCTCGGAGGAGAGCCGGCGCGTGGCCCAGGCCTACCGCCAGTGGCTTCCCGTGGTGATGGTGGGGGTGGGGACGGTCCTCGAGGACGATCCCTGGCTCACCGTGCGGGAGCCCGACTTCAGGCCCTTCCCCCTCATGCTGGAGCCCCCACCCCTCAGGGACCCGGTGAAGGTGGTCTTGGACACGGAAGGCCGTACCCCCCCCACCGCCCGCATCTTTCAGAAGGGACCCCGGGGGGAGCCTGCCCGCGTGTACGTGCTGGTGGGCAAAGGTGCGCCCAAGGATCGGCTTAGGGCCCTCGAGGAGGCGGGTGCCCGGGTGGTGGAGCTTCCCCGGGAAGGAGGGAGGGTGAGCCTCGAGGGGGCTTTGCACCTTCTCTTGGAGGAGGGATTGGACGGGATCCTGCTGGAGGGGGGTCCGAGGCTGGCTGGGGCCTTCTGGGAAAGGGGACTGGTGGACAAGCTGGCCCTCTTCGTGGCGCCCAAGGTTTTGGGGGAGGGGAGGGGGTTTTTGGAGGGGTTCGCCCTGGAGCGCATGGCCGAGGCCAGGAGGCTGAGGCTCGCCCGAAGGGAGTGGCTCGGGGAGGACCTTTGGCTGGAGGCGTACCCGGAGGGGTGATGTTCACGGGATTGGTGGAGGAAACCGGCGAGATCGTGGAGGTTCGGGAGGGTCCTTTCCTCAGGGTCAGGATCACCGCCAGGGAAGTGCTTTCGGACCTCAAGGTGGGGGATTCGGTGGCGGTGGATGGGGTCTGCCTCACCGCAGTGGAGGTGGACGAGGGTGGTTTTTGGGTGGAGCTTGCTCGGGAAACCCTGCGCCGCACCGCCCCCACCTGGCGGGTAGGGCACCGGCCCAACCTGGAGAGGGCCCTTAAGGTGGGTGGCCGGCTTGGGGGGCATTTCGTCACCGGGCATGTGGACGGGGTGGCGGAGGTGGTGGCCATCCGGGAGGCCCCGGGGGCCAAGGACTACTTCTTCCGACCTCCCCAAGACCTTGCCCGCTACGTTGCCGAGAAGGGAAGCGTGGCCCTAAACGGCGTTTCCCTCACGGTGGCGGGCCTAAAGGGGCAGGACTTCTTCGTCACCCTCATCCCCCACACCCTTAAGGTCACCAACTTAGGAAGCCTAAAGGTGGGGGATGGGGTGAACCTGGAAGTGGACCTCATCGCCCGTTACCTGGAGCGGCTAATCAAGGGGGAATGATGGAGGGTTTGGCCAGCGTCAGGGAACTCATGGAGGAACTCCGCCAAGGCCGCCCGGTGATCCTGGTGGACGACGAGGACCGGGAAAACGAGGGCGACCTCATCATGGCGGCGGAACACGCGACCCCGCAGTGGGTGAACTTTATGCTCAAGGAGTGCCGGGGGCTCCTTTGCGTGGCACTCACGGAGGAGCGGGCCAGGGCCCTGGACCTGCCCCTCATGGTGGAGAGAAACCAGGATCCCCAAGGTACCCGCTTCACCGTGAGCGTGGATGCCCGGGGGACCACCACGGGGATCTCCGCCTTTGAGCGGGCGGCCACCATAAGGCTTCTGGCTGATCCCGAGGCCACCGCCCAGGACTTCCGGCGCCCCGGGCACATCTTCCCCCTGGTGGCCAGGCCGGGCGGGGTCCTGAGGCGGGCCGGGCACACGGAGGCCGCCGTGGACCTTTTGCGCCTGGCGGGGCTTAGGCCGGTGGGGAGCCTCATTGAGATCCTCAAGGAGGATGGCACCATGGCCCGGCTTCCGGACCTTTTGGAGTTTGCCGGGCGCCACGGCCTTAAGGTGGGCACCATCGCCGACCTCATCCGCTACCGCCTGGAGAAGGGGGACCTCTACGTGAAACGGGAGGCGGAGGCCCTTTTGCCCACCCGGTTTGGCGAGTTCCGCATCCTGGGCTACCGGGATACCCTCACGGGAGAGGAGCACGCCGCCTTGGTCATGGGAAGCTGGGACCCTGAGGAACCTGTTCTGGTGCGCATGCACTCCGAGTGCCTCACCGGGGATGCCCTGCATTCCCTGAGGTGCGACTGCGGCTTCCAGCGGGATCTGGCTCTGGAGCGTATCTCCAAGGAGGGGAAGGGTGTTTTGGTCTATCTGAGGCAAGAGGGGCGGGGAATCGGCCTTGTGAACAAGATTCGGGCCTACCACCTGCAGGACCAAGGCCTGGATACGGTGGAGGCCAACCTGGCCCTGGGGTTCCCGCCGGACCTCCGGGACTATGGGGTGGGGGCCCAGATCCTCTACGACCTTGGGGTGCGGAAGATGCGCCTCCTCACCAATAACCCCCGCAAGGTGAAGGCCCTGTCGGGTTTCGGCATCGAGATCGTGGAGCGCATTCCCCTGCGGGCCGGGGACAACCCCCACAACGAGCGTTACCTCCAGGCCAAAAAGGAGAAGCTGGGGCACTGGATGGACTGATGGGGTTCCCTGGATGGTCCAGGCTTTCCCAAAGCCTCTAGCATGAGGCTATGCTTCGGCTTCTTAGGGTTGGGGTCCTCATCCTGCTTTTCTTGGCTTTCCTGGACCCTAGGTGGCCCATGCCGGGGCGGGTGGTGTACCTTCTGGACTTCTCGCCCTCTGCCCGGGAAAGCGTCTTCGCCTTGGCGGATAGGCTTCCTAGGGACGTGATCTATGTGGCCTTTGCGGAGCGGGCGGCGAGGCTTCCTTCGCCCACCGCCCGCAGGCTGGACCTGGGGGAGAGGACAGACCTGAAGGCGGCCTTCCAGGAGGCGGAGGCCCTGAGGCCGAGCCGTGTGGTCCTGGTTTCCGATGGGCTTTTCGAGCCCATTCCGGCCCCCTTTCCCCTGGATGCGGTTTACGTTCCCCCCAAGCCCCATGTGGCGGTGGAGCTGGTCCCCCCGCCTTACCCCCTGTACGGGGAGACGGTGGGGGTGGGGGTGGTCCTCGAGGCGCCCCTCTCCGTGGAGACACGCCTGAGGGTGGAGGGCCCCGCAGGGACTTGGGAACGAAGCCTTCGGGTGGAGGGGCGTAAGAGCCTGGTGTATACCTTTCCCCTTACGGAGAAGGCGGGGGTGCGGGCGGTGGTGGAGGGTTCCTGGGGCCGGAGCGAGGCCCAGGTGAGCCTCCAACCTGCCGACCGCGGCAAGGCCCTGGTGCTGGGGGACCCGGCCTTGGCCCGTTACCTGGAGGTCCAGGGCTTCCAGGTGGAGGAGGGTCCCTTCCGCCTGCCCCTCGAGGCCGACCTGGTGGCGGTGGGCCTCGGGGTCTTGGACCTTCCCGAGGGGGCTCCGGAGGCCCTGAGGGGATACCTCCGCCAAGGCGGCGGCCTTCTTTTCACCGCCACCCCCAAGGGTCTTTTCTTCGGCGGCTGGGACCGGGCTTTGCCGGAAGACCTTCCCCTGAAGCCCCTGGGCCGCAAGGGGGCGGCCTTGGTCCTGGTGATGGACGTATCGGGAAGCATGGAGGGGGAGAAGCTTTCCCTGGCGGTGGCGGGGGCCTTGGAGCTGGTGCGGTCGGCGGCGGAGGAGGACTACTTGGGCGTGGTGCTCTTTTCCTCCACCCATCGGGTTCTTTTCCCTCTCAGGCCCATGACGGAGCAGGGGAAGAAGGAGGCAGAAAGCCTCCTCTTATCCGTGCAGGCGGGGGGCGGGACGGTCCTGGGCTCCGCTTTCCGGGAGGCGGTGCGGCTTTTGCAGGGGGTGCCGGTGGAGCGCAAGGGGATCCTGGTGCTCAGCGACGGCCTCATCTCCGACCCCCAGGACCCCATCCTGGCCCTGGCGGAGGCCTCGGGCCTCGAGGTGAGCGCCATGGCCCTGGGGGCCGACGCCGACCGGGCTTTTTTGCAAGAGCTTTCCCGCCGGGGTGGGGGCCGGTACTACCAGGCCGGCACCGCCCAGGAACTTCCCCGGCTTTTCCTAAGGGAGGGGCAGGAGGTCTTCCAGGGGGAGAGCCTGGAAGGCCGCTTCCCCTTGCGGACCAGGCCCCACCCCCTCACCGAGGGCTTTGCCCCACCCCCCCTTGCGGTTCTCCTCCCGGCCCGGGCCGAGCCCTGGGCGGAAGTGCTCTTGGAAAGCGAAGGGCGGGCGATCTTGGCCATAGGAGAGCGGGGGGAAGGGCGGGTGGCCGCCTTGGCCACGGATCTTTCCCGTTCCTGGCGGGGATGGAAGGACGCGGCTTCTTTTCTGGGCGGCCTTGCCCGCTACCTCATGGGGGGCAAAAAGGCCCTGGCCCTATACGCCTATCCCGAAGGGAAAGGGGTGCAGGTGGTGGTTCTGGGCCACCTGGAGCGCCCGCTTTTCCTAAGCGGGGGCCAGGAGATGCCCCTGGTGCCCACAGGGCCTGGGCGGTACGAAATCCAGGCCCAGGCTCCGGGGGTGCTCCTGGACGGCCCGCGCCGCTTGCCCCTGGCCTTCCCCTTGCCCGGGGAGTGGACCCCTAGGGATGGGAAGGCAGTTCTCAAAACCCTGGCCGAGGCTTCCCACGGGCGGTTGCTGGCCCTCGAGGACCTAGGGCGACCTGGGTCCTCCCCCCTCCCCCTGCGCCCCTACCTGCTGGCCTTAGCCCTGGCGCTTTTCCTCCTGGAACGCTTTAGCGAGGCACGGCGAGGCTTTTCCAGGTGAGGTCACTTCGCTGGCTCGGCGAAAACGGAGGCCCCAGCAAGTCCCTTGCCCACACCCTCCTCTTGGATCCCCAGGGGCCGCAATCAGGCCAGCGAGGCTAGGGTTACCCCGGGTGCTTAGATCACACCCGGGTCTTTGGGGGACGTTCTATCCTATGGCCATGCATTGGGATGATGAGCTGGAAAAGCGAATCCTGCGGGAGATGGAGAGGAGGCGCCAGGAGGAGAAGCCTTTGCACGACCGCATCAACCAGTTGGAAGCAGCCCTTTGCGACGCCCAACTAAAAATCCGGCATCTTTGGGAGGAAAAGCGGGAGTGCCTTGAGCGTGCCCAGGCGGTGGCGTTGGGCGGGGTGTTTCCGGGTTCCGAGCTTAGGGCTTTGAAGAAGACCCTGGAGGAAGCCTGGCTGGAACTGGTTCTGGTGGCCTCGCCTCAGGCCGAGGCCCTTTCCCAGATCATCCGCCTTTTGGAGCGTTATTTTCCTGACCAAAACCCCCGGTGATCTGCACCAAGACCGCCTCCCCCCGCACGGTTACCTCCCCGTTGGCGTAGAGCTCGGTTTCCACCACCACCTTTTTCCCCTTAATCTCCTTGGCCCGGCCCACCAGGACCAGCTCGGGTCCCAAGGGCGTGGGCCTCAGGTAGTCCACCTTGAGGCTGGCGGTCACGAAGCGCAAGGGATGGGTTTCCAGATCCAGCCCCTCCGCATGGGCCTTGGCGGCGGCGGCGGTGGCGGTGGAGTGGCAGTCCACCAAGGAGGCCAAGAGCCCCCCGTAGACGAACCCGGGAATGGCGGTGTGGTGGGGGCTAGGGGTGAAACGGGTTTCGCTATGGCCCTCTTCCGCCTTCCAGTAGGTCTTGAGGTGGAGGCCCATGGGGTTTAGGTAGCCGCACCCGTAGCAGTGGGCCCACTCCGGGGGGTAGTAGAGCTGGATGGCCTTCATGGGGGTTTTCCTCCTAGCCGGCGTCCCGGAGGACCCTTAGGCCAGTCCCTGGGCCCGCCAGCGCTCGGGCACCGCCTGGCGGAGGAAGTCCACGATATCCTGGGTGCTGGTCCCAGGACCGAACACCGCCGCCACCCCCAGCTCCTTCAGCCTGGGCACATCCTCATCGGGGATGATCCCTCCCCCGAAGAGAAGAATGTCCGAGGCACCCTGCTCGTCCAAAAGCCTTTTAACCTCTCGGAAGTAGTGCATGTGGGCCCCGGAGAGGATGGATAGCCCTATGGCATCCACGTCCTCCTGGATGGCCGCGGACACGATCATCTCTGGGGTCTGCCTGAGCCCCGTGTAGATCACCTCCATGCCGGCATCCCTTAAGGCCCGGGCCACCACCTTGGCCCCGCGGTCATGGCCGTCCAGCCCGGGCTTGGCGATGAGCACCCGTATGCGCCTGTCCATACGCTAATCCTAAACGTAAGCTGGCTCCTGGTAGGTGCCGTAGACCTCCCGCAAGACATCCATCATCTCCCCCAGGGTGCAGTAGGCCAGGGCGCACTCCACGAAGTGGGGCATGGTGTTCTGCCCTTCCACCGCAGCCCGCCTTAGGCCCGCAAGGGCCTCCTCCACCCGCTTGGGGTCCCGTTCCCGGCGCACCCGGGCCAGGCGCTCCGCCTGGACCCGCTCCACCTCGGGGTCCACCAGCTGGATGGGGACCTTCAGGGGGATTTCGTCGGTGAAGGCGTTCACCCCCACGATGATCCTCTCCTTACGCTCCACCTCCTGCTGGTAGCGGTAGCTGGCCTCGGCCAGCTCCCGCAGGAAGTAGCCCTCCTCGATGGCCCGCACCACGCCCCCCATGCGCCGGATCTCCTCGATGATGGCCATGGCCTGGCGCTCCATCTCGTCGGTGAGCCACTCCACGTAGTAGCTCCCCGCCAGGGGGTCGATGGTGTGGGTGACCCCGCTTTCGTAGGCGATGATCTGCTGGGTCCTGAGGGCGATGGTGGCGGATTCCTCCGTGGGCAGGGCCAGGGCCTCGTCGTAGGCGTCGGTGTGCAGGCTGTTGGTACCCCCAAGGACGGCGGCCAGGGCCTGGATGGCCACCCGGGCGATGTTGTTCAGGGGCTGCTGGGCGGTGAGGGAGACCCCGGCGGTTTGGGCATGGGTGCGGAGCATCCAGCTTTGGGGGTTCTTGGCCCCGTAGCGGTGGCGCATCTCCTTGGCCCAGATGCGCCGGGCGGCGCGGAATTTGGCGATCTCCTCAAAGAAGTCGTTGTGGACGTCGAAGAAGAAGCTGATCCTGGGGGCGAACTCGTCGATGTCCAGGCCCCGCTTCAGGGCGGCCTCCACGTACTCAAACCCGTCCGCCAGGGTCCAGGCCAGCTCCTGCACCGCGGTGGAGCCCGCTTCCCGGATGTGGTAGCCGGATACGGAGATGAAGTTCCACTTGGGGACGTTCTTGGGCCCCCACTCAAAGGTGTCGATGACCAGCTTCACGCTGGGTTCGGGGGGGAAGATGAACTCCTTCTGGGCGATGAACTCCTTGAGGATGTCGTTTTGGATGGTGCCCCCAAGCTTCTTCCAGTCGTACCCCTTCTTTTTGGCCACCGCCAGGTACATGGCCCAGATGGCGTTGGCGGGGCTGTTGATGGTCATGGAGGTGGTGACCTCCTCGAGGTTGATCCCCTCGAAGAGGATCTCCATGTCCGCCAGGCTACTGACCGCTACCCCGCACTTGCCCACCTCCCCCTTGGAGAGGGGGTGGTCGGAGTCGTAGCCCATGAGGGTGGGCAGGTCAAAGGCCACGCTGAGGCCGGTTTGGCCCGCCTTTAAGAGTTTCTTGAACCGCTCGTTGGTCTGCTCGGCGGTGCCGAAGCCGGCGAACATGCGCATGGTCCAGAGCTTGGACCGGTACATGGAGCCGTAGACCCCGCGGGTGTAGGGGTACTCCCCGGGGTAGCCCCTCTTTTCCTCGTACTCCGGGTCCAGGACCCCGATGTCCTCGGGGGTGTAGAGGGGCTCTGGGGCGATGTCCGAAAGGGTCCGGTGGGCCACGGGCCTCTCGGGCATCTTCTCCAGGCTCTTCTGGTACGTCTCCCTGAGCCAGTCGTGCTTCTTGCGCATGGGTCCTCCCTTGGGCCATATTCTACGCTTTTGTGCGCCCAAGGAAAAGAGCGTTAGAAGAGTTCTTCGCTGGTGGGGAAAAGCCAGCCTGTCGGCAGCACCTTTCTGAAGCCACCTTTCCTTTAGCGCTTCCGCTCGCTTTCCGGCTCCACGTGGATGGTGACGGCAAGCCCGGGGAAACTTTCCTCCAAGGCCCTTTCCAGCTCGTCGCAGAGCCGGTGGGCTTCCTCCACGGTCATGGACCCCGGCACCACCAGGTGGAATTCCAAAAAGGCCCGGTTTCCCGCCTTGCGGGTTTTGAGGTCGTGGACCTCGAGGGCCCTTCCCCCCAAGGCCTCGGCGATAGTCTTTCGGATCCGCCCCACCTCCGCTGGGGAGAGTCCCTCATCCATAAGCCCTCCCACGGACTGGCGCACCAGGCGGAAGCCCATGAGGAGGATGTTCCCCGCCACCAAAAGGGCCAGCAAGGGATCCAGCACCCATAACCCCGTGGCCCAGGCGAGACCCACCCCGGCCAGCACCCCCACGGAGGTGAGCACGTCGGAAAGCACGTGGTACCCATCGGCGGTGAGGGCGGGGGAGCGCAAGCGCCTTCCCTGGCGGAGGAGGTGCCAGGCAAGAAGGCCGTTGATCAGGGAAGCCAGGAGGCTGACCAAGAGGCCCGGTCCCAGGTCCCCTAGGGGCCTGGGATGAAGGAGGCGGGGGATGGATTCCTTGGCGATGAGAAGGGCGGCCAGCACCACCAGGACCCCCTCCAGCACCGCGGAGAAGTATTCGGCCTTGCTGTGGCCGAAGGGATGGGTTTCGTCGGGAGGACGCTGGGCGAAGCGGATGGCGAAGAGGGCCAAAAGCGCCGCGGCCACGTTCACCGTGGACTCGAGGGCATCGGAAAGCAGGGCCACCGAGCCGGTGAGGAGGTAGGCCAAGGCCTTTAACCCCAGGACCCACAAGGCCACCAGGAGGCTGAGGCGGGCAGCCCTTTCCGCCACCTAGGCTAGGCTTCTTCCTCCACCAGCTCCCGCTTGGGTTTGAGCAAGGGGAAGAGGAGGACGTCCCTCAAGGAGGGCTGGTCGGTGAGGATCATGGCCAGGCGGTCCAGGCCCAGGCCCAGCCCCGCCGCCGGGGGCATGCCGTACTCCAGGGCCAACAGGAAGTCCTCGTCGGGCTCGGGGGCCTCCTCGTCCCCTTCCCGTCTGCGCCTGGCCTGCTCCAAAAAGCGTTCCTTCTGGTCCAGGGGGTCGTTGAGCTCGGAGTAGGCGGGGGCGAGCTCCATCCCGCCCGCATAGAGGTCCCAGCGCTCCGTGAGCCCGGGCTTTTCCCTATGCCGCTTGGCCAGGGGGCTGATGGCCAGGGGGAAGTCAAAGACAAAGGTGGGGTCTTGCAGCTCGGGCTCCACGTAAATGCCAAAAAGCTTGTCCAGAAGCTTGTAACTGGGAACTTGGGCGAGCTCGGGGTGGTGGGCGTCGGCGAAGATCCTAAGCCTTTCCAGGTCCAAGGGGTTAAAGGGCAGGCCGGCCTTTTCCTTCAAGGCCTCCACGAAGGAGATGCGTCTAAAGGGTGGGGTAAAGTCCAGCACCCGCCCCTGGTAGCGGACCTGGTAGCTGCCGAAGAGGTGGAGGACCAGGCCGGAAAGGAGTTCCTCCACCAGCTTGGCCATGTCCTGGTAGTCGGCGTAGGCCCAGTAGGCCTCCAGCATGGTGAACTCTGGGTTGTGGTTGTGGTCGATGCCCTCGTTGCGGAAGTTCCGCCCGATCTCGAAGACCTTCTCAAACCCGCTTACGAGAAGGCGCTTTAGGTAAAGCTCCAGGGAGATGCGTAGGTAAAACTCGTGGTCTAGGGCGTTGTGGTAGGTCTTGAAGGGCCTGGCCTCTGCCCCGCCGGTGGTGGCCTGGAGGATGGGGGTTTCCACCTCCAAAAACCCCCGCTCCTCAAAGAAGCGGCGGACGTAGCGCACCATGGCGGTGCGCCGCCGAAAGACCTCTCGCACCTCGGGGTTTACGATGAGGTCCAGGTAGCGTTGCCGGTAGCGCACCTCCTTGTCCTTGATCCCGTGCCACTTGTCGGGGAGAGGGTGGAGGCTTTTCACCAGGGGGGTCCAGGAGAGGACCTTCACCGTGACCTCCCCGGTCTTGGTGGTGAAGACCGTGCCCTTGACCCCTAGGATGTCCCCCACGTCCAGCTTCTTCAAGAGCTCATAGCTTGGGGTGAGGTCCTTTTGGAAATAGAGCTGGATCTTGCCGCTTTCGTCTAGGAGGTGGGCGAAGGTGACCTTCCCCATGCGCCTCAAGGCCACGATGCGCCCGGCCAGGGCCACCTCTTCCTCCCACTCGCTTTCCGAGGGAGCCCCCTCCTTGGCGGATAGGATTTCCTTTGCGCTGTGGGTCTTGGGATACCGGTAGGGGTAGGATGGAAAGCCCGCCTCCACAAGGGCTTCTAAGTTGAGTAGGCGTTGCCGCGTCTGCTCGTTCATGTTTAGCCGCGCACCGAGACCACCCGGAACTCCTTCTTACCCTTGGGGGTTTCCAGGCTGAGCACATCCCCCTCCCTGTGGCCCAGGAGGGCTTTGCCCATGGGGGAGGCATCGGAGATCTTCATGGGGGTTTCCAGGACGCTGGCCTCGGCAGGGGAAACCACCTGTACCTCCAGGCGCTCCCCGGTGACGGGGTCTTCCAGCTCCACCACCGAGCCCAGGCTGATGACCTCGGTGGCGGCCCCCTCTATGATCACCGCCCGGGATAGGATGTCCTCGAGGCTGTCGATCCGGGCCTCGATGCGGGCCTTTTCCTGTTTGGCCGCCTCCAGCCCCGAATCGTCGTAGTCGTCGGAGGACTCCATGAGCTCCTGCAGGATGCGGGTAGCTTCTTGCAGGCGTTCCCTTTCCTGCAGAAGTTGCTGCATGAGCCGCTCGTAACCGGCTTTGGTTAGTTTCACCTCACGCGCCATAGCTCACCTCGTAAGTCATGAAGGTCGGCCAAAGCCGACCTCCTTGGCCCAAGGGCCTCCTTCTCAGGTGAGTATACCGCGAAGGAGGATTTCCCTCAAACGCTCGGGCTCCGCATGGCTGGCGCAGGCTGCCGTGTCCAGGCAGAGGACCAGGTAGCGGAGGTGGGTTTCCCTTCCGCCCACCGGGTGGCGGAAGAAGCCCAAGGCGCTTCCCGAAAGATGGCGGTGGCAGGCCTCGCACACCTGAGGGCTTCCCAGGGTTCCGGGCAGGGGTTCCAGGGTCAGGCGGAGCTCCGGGGGCCCCTTTTCCTGGATGATCACCCGGCCTTCCTCATCGCGATAATAAAGAATCTCCCCAATGGGGAGAAGCTCAGGGGGAGTGCCTGGAAAGATTTCCAGGATCATCTCCCTTTCCTCGTGGTCCATACGCTTAGCTTAGCCTAAACCGCTCGAGGAGGGGAGGCAGGAGGAGGTAGAGGCCCACCAGGAGGGCGAAGAAGCTCGCCAAAAGAACCGCTGCCGCCGCCGTGTCCTTGGCCCGCTTGACCAGGGGATGAAATACCGGGCTCACCAGGTCGGCCAGGGCCTCGAGGGCGGTGTTCATGAGTTCCAGGGAAAGCACCAGGGCGCTAACGAGCAGCACCGGCACCGGGTTGACCTCCAGCCAAAGGGCAAGCCCGAGGGCCAAAAGGGCCGAGTAGACCTCGAGGCGGAAGTTCCGCTGCACCCGCCAGGCGTAGAGAACCCCTTCCCAGGCATAGCCCAGGGAGCGCCAAACGCCCTTCAGAGGGCGAGGATCCTCTCTTGGACGCGGCGGAAGCCCTCCCAATCCTCCTCCTGTTGGTGGTCGTGGCCGAGAAGATGCCATAGCCCGTGGGCCGCCAGGACAAGCACCTCCTCCTCGAGGGGAACCCCTCTTTCCTCCGCCTGCTTCTTGGCGGTGTCCAGGCTGATCCAGATATCGCCCAGGTGGGGGGGTACAAAGGGATCCCCGGGTTCGTAGTGGGGAAAGGAAAGGACATCCGTGGCCTCATCCTCCCCCCACCACTCCCGCTTTAGGACCCTGATCCTGCGGTCCCCGGTGAGGATGACCGTGACGGCCTTGTCCCCCACGCCCAGTTCCTCCATCAGGGCGGAAAGGGCCCGGCGGAGCCTGGGGATGAGGCCCCGGGGCGGACGCTTATTGGCTACGATCTCCACCACGCTCGGCTTCCTCGTAGGCCTTGATGATGCGGGCCACCAGGGGATGGCGCACCACGTCGGATTCCCTGAAGTACACGAAGGCGATGCCCTCAATGCCCTTGAGGATGCGGATGGCCTCCACCAGCCCCGACTTTTGGTGCTTGGGCAGGTCGATCTGGGTGATGTCCCCGGTGATGACCATCTTGGAGGAGAAGCCCATGCGGGTGAGGAACATCTTCATCTGCTCCGGGGTGGTGTTTTGGGCCTCGTCCAGGATGATGAAGGCATCGTTGAGGGTCCGGCCCCGCATGAAGGCCAGGGGGGCTACCTCGATGATCCCGGACTGGAGGTACTGCTCAAAGCGTTCGGCGTCGATCATGTCAAAGAGGGCATCGTAAAGGGGGCGGAGATAAGGGTCCACCTTGGCCTGTATGTCCCCTGGCAAAAACCCCAGCTTTTCCCCCGCCTCCACCGCCGGCCGGGTGAGGATGATGCGCTTAACCCTTTTGGCCCGGAGGTGGCTCACCGCCATGGCCACCGCCAAGTAGGTCTTGCCGGTTCCCGCAGGGCCCACCCCGAAGGTAATGTCATGGTGGGCGATGGCCTCCACGTACCGCCTTTGCCCCGGGGTTTTGGGCCTAAGGCGGCCCGGTAGCGCCAGTTCGGTTTCCGGGGTGGTGGCCTGGTACAGGCCCTCCCCTTGCAAGGCCAGGGCCACGGATTGTTCCAGGGTGGGCTGGTCCAGCTCGGCCCCCTGTCTTAGGAGGGCCAGGAGGTCCCGCACCGCCCGCTCGGCCACCCCCACCGCTTCCGGGTCGCCCTCCAGCTCCACCTGGTTGCCCCGCATGATGAGCTTGAGCCGGTCGCCGAAGGCCTCCCGGAATAGCGAACGGAGCTTCTTCAGGTTTCGATCCGCCTGGCCCAAAAAGGCCAGGGTTTCCTCGGGTTTTAGGGGAATCACCAGCCTTTGGGCTTCTTCAGGATCTCGTGCCATATCACCCCTTTCAAGATGCTCTCGCCATCGGTGGTGAGCAGTCGTTTCCGCGGGCGCTTCCTTCGCTCTTCCTCCGGCGAGGATGCCTCGCGGAACCGCACTTCCAAGGGTTGCCGTTCGGGGCTAGAGGGCCGTTCTAAACTCTCTCCCTCCGGTTTCTTGGGTGCGGGAAGGGACGGGGGCGGTGGGACCTTGGGCTTGGGCCGGGCCTTGGGCTTGGGGCGGGGTAGGGGTTCCGGTAGGGGCAGGTCCTCGGGAAACCCCGGGGGGGTGGGGGGAGGCTGGCCCCGGCGGCTTAGGCCCTGCAGGGCCGGGATGACGATGAAGAAGAGGAGGAAAAGGAGACCCAGAAGGTCGTCTAGGCTCATTCCTCACCCTCGGGCTTCGCCGCCCGGCTGATGGACTCCCGCATGTCGGTGTCGGCCTCGATGTTCTTCAGGCGGTAGTAGTCCATAACCCCAAGCCTTCCCGTGCGCAAGGCCTCCGCCAGGGCCAAGGGTACCTGGGCCTGGGCCTCCACCAGCTTGGCCCGCATGGCCTCCACCAGGGCCCGGTTCTCCTGTTCCGCGGCCACCGCCATGGCCCGGCGCTCCTCCGCCTTGGCCTGGGCGATCTTCTTGTCGGCCTCCGCCTGGTCTATTTGCAGCTGGGCCCCGATGTTCTTGCCCACGTCCACGTCGGCGATGTCCACGGAGAGGATCTCAAAGGCGGTCCCGGCATCCAGGCCCTTTTCCAGCACGGTCTTGCTGATGCGATCCGGGTTTTCCAGGACCTCCTTGTGGGAGTTGGCGGAGCCGATGGTGGTCACGATGCCTTCCCCCACCCGGGCGATGATGGTTTCCTCCCCAGCCCCGCCCACCAGGCGGTCGATGTTGGCCCTTACCGTCACCCGGGCGGTGGCGAGAAGCTGGATCCCGTCCTTGGCCACCGCGGCCACCATGGGGGTCTGGATCACCTTGGGGTTTACGGACACCCGCACCGCCTCCAGCACGTCCCGCCCCGCCAGGTCAATGGCCGCCGCCCGGTCAAAGGTGAGCTTGATCCCCGCCTTGTCGGCGGCGATCAGGGCGTCCACCACCCGGTCCACATTGCCCCCTGCCAGGTAGTGGGCCTCGAGGCGGTCCAGCCTCACGTCCAGCCCCGCCTTGGTGGCCTTGATGAGGGGGTAGATGATCTTGGCCGGGGGAACCCGCCTCAGGCGCATGGCCACCAGGGTGATCAAGGGCACCCTGACCCCCGCCGCCCAGGCGGAAATCCAAAGGCCTACCGGGATGAAGCTGAAGAAAAGAAAAACGAGGATGAGAACGATAAAAGCCAGAAAAAGCACGCCGAGTCCTTCCATATCACTCCTCCAAAGCTTCCACCACCACCGTGGGCCCCCTGACCTCCACCACCCTCAAGGTGGTGCCCTTGGGCAGGAAACCCCGGTTGGCTACCACGTCTATGCGCCTATTGCCGAAGCGGGCTACGCCCCCGGGCCTTAGGTCCGTGAGGGCCACGCCGATGGCCCCCACCTCCACCTCGTCCCCGGTGGCGTGGGCGGAGATGGCGCTTTCCAGCACCAGGGCCCTTGCCGGCCGGGTCCTGGGGAGGAAGCGAAACACCAGGAGGAGGCCAAGGCCCAAAGCGATCACCGCAATGGCGATGACCATGAGGGCGTTCTCCCCGAAGGTGAAGTACACGGAGGCCAATATGGACCCCACGCCCAAGGCCCCAGCGATGCCAAACCCAGGAAAGAGGAAGGCCTCGGCCAGGAGGAGGGCCACCCCCAGGAAGAAGAGAACCAGCTCGAAGGCCCCGGAAAGCCCGGCGAGCCACCCCCCGGCAAAGTAAAGGGCTAAAAACGCCAGGCCTAAGGTCCCCATGACCCCGAAGCCCGGGGTGAAGAGCTCGAGGAGGAGAAGAAGAAGCCCAAGGGCCAGGAGAAGCCCCGCCACAGTGGAGCTGGTGAGGAACCGGGCCACCTGCACCCGGGGGCCCGGTTCCAACCTTTCCGTTTCTAGGGTGTACCCCGCCTGGCGCAGGGCCTCAGCCAGGCTTCCCGCTTTGAAGTCCGCCACCTTGAGTTCCACCGCCTTGTCGGCGGAAAGGGTGAGGGGCTCTCCTTTGGCGGAAAGGCCAGGGATCTCCACCTGGGGGTCCACCATGGCCTCCGCCAGCTCCACCGGCCTTCCCCGGGCCTCGGCCACCGCGCGGAACTTGCCCTTAAGGGCGGAGATGATCTTCTGGTCCGCCGCCTGGGGCTGCTGCAGGGGAAGAGCCACCACCGGCAGGGCCGCCCCGATCTCCGAGCCCGGCAGCATGGCGATCTGGCGGCAGGAAAGGGCGATCAAGGCCCCGGCGGAAAAGGCGTTCTGCACCACCGCCAGGGTGGGAAGAGGGGTTTGCAGGATCCGGTCGGAGATGCGGATGGCGGCGTCCACCCGGCCCCCTGGGGTGTCGATGAGGAAGACCACGCCACTCGCCCCTTCCCGTTCGGCGCGGGTCAGGGCCTGCTCCACAAAGACGGCCAAGGCGGGGTCAATCTCCCCCTGGATGGGGACGAGGTAGGTTTTCCCCAGGGCCAGGGAGAGCAGGAAGCATAGGGGAAGAAGCCTTTTCACCGTCTTTATTCTATACGGGTTCGGTCCTGGGGTGTGGCGGCAGAAGCTATCCTGGGGTAGATGCTGCGCTTCGCCCTGTTGGGACACCCCGTGGCCCACTCCCTCTCCCCGGCCATGCACCGGGAGGCTTTGGAGGAACTGGGCCTCGAGGGAAGCTACCAGGCCTTGGAAACCCCCCTCGAGGCCCTGAAGGACCGCCTGGAGGAGGTGCGCCGGGAATACCGGGGCGTGAACCTGACCATTCCTCTTAAGGAGGCGGCCTTGCCCCTTTTGGATTGGGTTTCCCCGGAGGCCCAGGCCATTGGGGCGGTGAACACGGTGCTTTCCGTGGAGGGGAGGCTTCTTGGCTTCAACACCGATGCCCCTGGGTTTTTGCAGGCCCTGAGGGCCGAGGGGATTCCCCTCATGGGCCCCGCCTTGATCCTGGGGGCCGGGGGGGCGGGGCGGGCGGTGGCCTGGGCCTTGAGGGAGGCGGGCCTCGAGGTCTGGATCTGGAACCGCACCGGGGAAAGAGCCCTGGCCCTGGCGGAGGAGTTTGGGTTGAAGGCGGTTCCCTTGGAACGGGCCAAGGAGGCTAGGCTCCTGGTGAACGCCACCAGCGTGGGGCTTAAGGACCCAGGGGCTACTCCCTTGCCGGCTGAGTTTTTCCCTAAGGAAGGGGCTGTGGTGGACCTGGTCTACCGTCCCCTCTGGACCCGGTTGTTAAGGGAGGCCAGGGAAAGGGGCCTTCAGGTGCAGACCGGGCTTCCCATGCTGGCCTGGCAGGGGGCCTTGGCCTTCCGCATCTGGACGGGGCTTCTCCCGGACCCCCGGGGCATGGAGGAAGCAGCCCGCCGGGCCTTGGAGGGGGAGTGAATGGCCTACACCTTGGCGGCCCCGGTGGTTCACGAGGAGATCATCCAGAAGAGCCACTTCATCGCCAAGGCGGCCCCGGTGGCCTCGGAGGAGGAGGCCCTGGCCTTCTTGGCGGCCCAGCGGGAGTCGGAAGCCACCCATAACTGCTACGCCTACAAGATCGGCCCCCTGTACCGCTTCTCCGACGACGGCGAGCCCACGGGCACGGCGGGTAAGCCCATCCTTCACGCCATAGAGGCCCAGGGGCTGGATAGGGTGGTGGTTTTGGTGGTGCGCTATTTCGGCGGGATCAAGCTGGGGGCCGGGGGGCTTGTCCGGGCCTACGGGGGGGTGGCGGCGGAGGCCCTGAGGCGGGCTTCCAAGGTGCCCTTGACGGAGTGGGAGGAGGTGCGGTTTGTGGTCCCTTTTCCCCAGGTGGGCCGGGTGCACAGGCTTTTAGCCTCCCGCTCCTGGGCGGCTTTGGAGGAGTACCTGGCGGAGGGGGTGCGGTTTCACCTCAGGCTTCCCGCAGGGGAATTGGAGGCTTTTTTGCAGAAGCTCAGGGACCTCACCCGGGGACAGGTGCGCTGGGAAGGCTAGGGTAGCATAAGGGCGATGCTGCCCCTCTTTGAGCCCAAGGGCCGGGTGCTTCTGGTGGACGGCCACCACCTGGCCTACCGTACCTTTTTTGCCCTGAAGGGCCTCACCACCAGCCGCGGGGAGCCGGTCCAGGCGGTGTACGGCTTTGCCAAAAGCCTTTTAAAGGCGCTAAGGGAAGACGGGGATGGGGTGATCGTGGTGTTTGACGCCAAGGCCCCCTCCTTCCGCCACCAGACCTACGAGGCCTACAAGGCGGGGCGGGCTCCCACCCCCGAGGACTTTCCCCGGCAGCTTGCCCTGATCAAGGAGATGGTGGACCTTTTGGGCCTGGAGCGCCTCGAGGTATCGGGCTTTGAGGCGGACGACGTCCTGGCTACCCTGGCCAAGAAGGCGGAAAGGGAAGGTTACGAGGTGCGCATCCTCACCGCGGACCGGGACCTCTACCAGCTTCTTTCGGACCGAATCTCCATCCTTCACCCGGAGGGTTACCTGATCACCCCGGAGTGGCTTTGGGAGAAGTATGGGCTTAAGCCTTCCCAGTGGGTGGACTACCGGGCCTTGGCCGGGGACCCTTCCGACAACATCCCCGGCGTGAAGGGCATCGGGGAGAAGACGGCGGCCAAGCTGATCCGGGAGTGGGGAAGCCTGGAGAACCTTCTTAAGCACCTGGAACAGGTGAAACCTGCCTCCGTGCGGGAGAAGATCCTTAGCCACATGGAGGACCTCAAGCTATCCCTGGAGCTTTCCCGGGTGCACACGGACTTGCCCCTTCAGGTGGACTTCGCCCAGCGCCGGGAGCCGGACCAGGAGGGACTTAAGGCCTTTTTGGAGAGGCTGGAGTTCGGAAGCCTCCTCCACGAGTTCGGCCTGTTGGAAAGCCCGGTGGCGGCGGAGGAAGCTCCCTGGCCGCCCCCCGAGGGGGCCTTCGTGGGGTACGTTCTTTCCCGCCCCGAGCCCATGTGGGCGGAACTTAACGCCTTGGCCGCCGCCTGGGAGGGAAGGGTTTACCGGGCGGAGGATCCCTTGGAGGCCTTGCGGGGGCTTGGGGAGGTGAGGGGGCTTTTGGCCAAGGACCTGGCGGTGCTGGCCCTGAGGGAAGGGATTGCCCTGGCACCGGGCGACGACCCCATGCTCCTCGCCTACCTCTTGGATCCTTCCAACACCGCCCCCGAAGGGGTAGCCCGGCGCTACGGGGGGGAGTGGACCGAGGAGGCGGGGGAAAGGGCGCTGCTTTCCGAAAGGCTTTACGCTGCCCTCCTGGACCGGCTTAAGGGAGAGGAGAGGCTTCTTTGGCTTTACGGGGAGGTGGAAAAGCCCCTTTCGCGGGTCCTGGCCCACATGGAGGCCACGGGGGTGCGGTTGGATGTGGCCTACTTGAAGGCCCTTTCCCTGGAGGTGGAGGCGGAGCTCAGGCGCCTCGAGGAGGAGGTCCACCGCCTGGCCGGGCATCCTTTTAACCTGAACTCCCGGGACCAGCTGGAAAGGGTCCTCTTTGACGAGCTGGGGCTTCCCGCCATCGGCAAGACGGAGAAGACGGGCAAGCGCTCCACCAGCGCCGCCGTTTTGGAGGCCTTGCGGGAGGCCCATCCCATTGTGGACCGCATCCTCCAGTACCGGGAGCTTTCCAAGCTCAAGGGCACCTACATCGACCCCCTGCCCGCCCTGGTCCACCCCAAGACGAACCGCCTCCACACCCGTTTCAACCAGACGGCCACCGCCACGGGGAGGCTTAGCAGCTCGGATCCCAACCTGCAGAATATCCCCGTGCGCACCCCCTTGGGCCAGCGGATCCGCCGGGCCTTCGTGGCCGAGGAGGGGTGGAGGCTGGTGGTTTTGGACTACAGCCAGATTGAGCTCAGGGTCCTGGCGCACCTTTCCGGGGACGAGAACCTGATCCGGGTCTTCCAGGAGGGCCAGGACATCCATACCCAGACGGCCAGCTGGATGTTCGGCGTGCCTCCCGAGGCCGTGGATTCCCTGATGCGCCGGGCGGCCAAGACCATCAACTTCGGCGTCCTCTACGGCATGTCCGCCCACCGGCTTTCGGGAGAGCTGGCCATCCCTTACGAGGAGGCGGTGGCCTTCATCGATCGGTATTTCCAGAGCTACCCCAAGGTGCGGGCCTGGATTGAGAAAACCTTGGCAGAAGGACGGGAACTGGGGTATGTGGAAACCCTCTTTGGCCGGCGGCGCTACGTGCCCGACTTGGCTTCCCGGGTGAAGAGCATCCGGGAGGCAGCAGAGCGCATGGCCTTCAACATGCCGGTGCAAGGGACCGCCGCGGATTTGATGAAACTGGCCATGGTGAAGCTCTTTCCCAGGCTTCAGGAGCTGGGGGCCAGGATGCTTTTGCAGGTGCACGACGAACTGGTCCTCGAGGCGCCCAAGGAGCAAGCGGAGGAAGTCGCCCAGGAGGCCAAGCGGACCATGGAGGAGGTGTGGCCCCTCAAGGTGCCCTTGGAGGTGGAGGNAAAAAGGCCATGGGCACGCTGTATCCACCCTTGCCGATGAAGCAACCTTCCTGCGTGAGCACTTAGAACCGCCCTCGGGATAACCCAGGGGGAGCCTTGGGGTATAGTCTTCCCCATGAGGCGCTACTTCGGCACCGACGGGGTGCGGGGGGAGGCGGGCAAGCACCCCCTTACCCCCGGGTTTGTCCTTAAGCTTGGCCAGGCGGCGGGGGCCTATCTTCGCAGGGCGAGCCCCAGGCCTGTGGTCCTCCTGGCCAAGGATACCCGGGAGTCCAGCGACCTTTTAGAGGCTGCCCTGGCGGCGGGGCTCATGAGCCAGGGGGTCAGGGTGGAGCACCTGGGGGTGTTACCCACCCCGGGGCTTGCCTACCTGACTCGGCACCTTAAGGCCAGCGCCGGGGCCATGATCTCCGCCAGCCACAACCCCTACCAGGACAACGGCATCAAGTTTTTTGGGCCCGAGGGGGAGAAGCTTCCCGATCCGGTGGAGGAGGAGATCGAAGCCCTCTTGGAGGAGGACCATCCCACCCGGGGCATCGGCACCGTGGGGGATTTCCGGGAAGCGGAGAGGATGTATCTGGACTTCCTCCTCTCCCACGCCCCCGACCTTTCGGGCCTTAAGGTGGGCTTGGACCTGGCCCATGGGGCCACCTACCGCCTCGGGCCCAGGCTTTTTCAGCGGGCGGGGGCCGAGGTGATGGCCTTCTTCAACACCCCGGATGGCCGGAACATCAACAAGGCCTGCGGTTCCACGCACCCCGAGGCCCTGGCCCGCTTTGTGGCGGAGCTGGATCTGGACCTGGGTATCGCCTTTGATGGGGATGGGGATAGGGTGCAGTTCATAGACCGAAAAGGACGGCTTTTCCACGGGGACCACATCCTCTACCTCACCGCCTTGGCCTATGGGGAAAAGGGGGTGGTGGGCACGGTGATGAGCAACATGGGCCTCGAGGTGGCCCTGAGGGAAAAGGGCCTTAGCCTTCACCGGGCAGCGGTGGGGGACCGGTACGTTCTGGAGGTGATGAAGGAAAAAGGGCTTTTCCTGGGCGGGGAGCCCTCGGGGCACGTGATCTTCCGGCGGCACCACACCACGGGGGACGGCCTCCTCACCGCCCTCCTCACCCTGAAGGCCCTAAAGGCCCTGGGGGGGGATCTTGCGGACTGGTACGAGGCCCTGCCCATGTACCCCCAGGTGCTTTTGAACGTGCGGGTTTCCGACAAAAACAGGGTCATGGCCCATCCCCGGCTGAAGGAGGCAGTAGAGGAGGCGGAAGGGAGGCTTGGGGGCTTTGGCCGGGTGAACGTGCGCCCCTCCGGGACCGAGCCCGTGGTGCGGGTTATGGTGGAGGCCAAGGAAGGGGCGGAGGAGGTGGCCCGGAAGCTGGCCGATCTGGTTTCCCGCCTGGACCGGGAGTAAGCTTTAGGTGTGAGCTATGGGAAGGCCCACCTGGAGGAAAGGCTCCTGCGCGCCCTGGCGGAGGCCGTCCAGGGGCTCGAGGACCCAAGGCTTTTCCTCCTCACCGTGGAGGCGGTGCGCCTTTCCCCCGATGGCCGGGTGCTCACGGTGTACGTGGAGGCCTTCAGCGACGAGGAGAAAGCCCTTCTGGCCTTAAGCCACGCGGAGAGAAGGCTCCTTTCCGAGATCGCCCGTAGGGTGCGCTTACGCCACCTGCCTCGTCTGGAGTTCGTGCCGTGGAGAGCGAGACCCGCATAAAGGTGCGCTACGCGGAAACCGACCAGATGGGGGTGGTCCACCACTCCGTCTATGCGGTGTACCTGGAGGCGGCCCGGGTGGAGTTTTTGGAGAAGGCAGGCCTGCCCTACCACCAGGTGGAGGCCCGGGGGGTGTTCTTCCCCGTGGTGGAACTGGGCCTGACCTTCCGTGCCCCGGCCCGCTTTGGGGAGGAGGTTCTGGTGCGAACCCGCCTGGCCCACCTTTCCCGGAGAGACCTCCTTTTCCGCTACCGGGTGGAGCGGGAGGGGACGCTCTTGGCGGAGGGCTTTACCCGGCATCTATGCCAGGTGGGGGAGAAGGCTGGCCGTATTCCGGAAGACATCTACCAAGCCTTGAGTGTGCTACACTTAGGGTAGCATTGTGGGCATGAGCCACGACCCCTTTACGCTTTTTGAGCGGCACATCAATCCCGGCTTGGCAGGGTTGCTTCGCTTCACCGGCCTGGACCGGATCGAGTCCCATGCCGAAGGTCCCTACGTCTGGGACACCACGGGCAAGCGCTACCTGGACTTTTTGGGCCTCTACGGCACCCTGAACCTGGGCCACCGCCACCCCAAAGTGGTGGAGGCCGTCAAGGCCCAGCTTGAGCGCATGCCCATGTCCGTGCGGGTCCTGGTTTCCGAGCCCACGGCGAGGCTTGCGGCCAAGCTGGCGGAGATAACGCCCGAAGGCCTGGAAATGGTCTTCTTCGGCAACTCCGGGGCGGAGGCGGTGGAGGCCGCCATCAAGCTGGCCCGGGCCTACACGGGGAAGCCGGGCATCGTCACTGCCCACGGGGGATTCCACGGCAAGACCCTGGGGGCCCTTTCCCTTACCCCCAAGCCCGAGTATCAGGATCCCGCCAAGCCCCTTCTTCCCGGGGTGAAGGCGGTGCCCTATGGGGACCTAAAGGCCCTGGAAGCGGCCATAGATGAGGAAACCGCCGCGGTGATCGTGGAGCCCATCCAGGGGGAAGGGGGGATCCGCGTGCCCCCGGAGGGCTACCTGAAGGGGGTGCGGGAGCTTACCCGCAAAAAGGGCGTCCTCATGATCGCCGACGAGGTGCAGACCGGCCTCGGGCGGACGGGAAAGCTGTTTGGGGTGGACTGGGAGGAGGTGGCCCCCGACCTCATGACCCTGGCCAAGGCCCTGGGGGGCGGGGTGATGCCCATCGGGGCCTGCGTGGGCCGGAGGGAGGTCTTTGAGATCTTCAAGCAAAACCCCCTCTTCCACTCCTCCACCTTTGGCGGTAACCCCCTGGCGGCGGCGGCGGCCTTGGCGGCCCTCGAGGTCACCCTGGAGGAGAACCTGCCGCAAAGGGCCCTGGAGATGGGGGGCTACCTGATGGCGGGGCTTAAGGAGCTTAAGGCCCAGTATCCTCACCTCATAGAGGACGTGCGGGGCCGGGGCCTGATGCTGGGTGTGGAGTTCACCGATGCCGACATCGGCGCCTTGGTGGTGGCAGAGTTGGCGGAAAGGGGGGTGATCACCGCCTTCGGGCTCAACAACCCCAAGGTGGTGCGCCTCGAGCCCCCCCTCATCATCGGCAAGGAGCACGTGGACGAGGCCCTTTCCGCCTTCTCGGAGAGCCTTAAGGCTACGGAGAAGGCCCTGGAAGGCCTCTTGGGTTAGAATGCGGGAAACCTTACTGGAGTTTTTCAAAAAGACCGGTAGGCCCCACCGCCTGGAGGAGATTCTCAGGCGCTTTGGGCTGGAAAAGCGGGAGGCCAAGGCCTACCTTAAGGCCCTGGTGCGGGAAGGGTTGTTGGAGAAGAAGGGAAGCCAGTACTTCCTCCCCGCCCGGGTGCAGGGACCCATCAGCCTCCACCGGGACGGGTATGGCTTCGTGCGCCTTCCCGAAAAGGACCTCTTCATCCCGCCCGGCTACACCCAGGATGCCTGGCCCGAGGATCTGGTGGAGGCCCGCATCATGCCTCCTGGCCGGGACGGGAAGCCCTGGGGGGTGGTGGAAAGGGTCCTGAAGCGGGCCCGGGAGCGGGTGGTGGGTACCCTGGATTTCCGCAAGGGGTATGCGGTCCTCTTGCCGGACGAGCTGGGTCTGCCCGAGCTCAGGCTTCTTCCCGAAGGGCTCCACGGCCTCAAGCGGGGAAGCCGGATCGTGGTGAGGGTGCACTACGACCGGCGCCCTTACGGGGAGTTTCTGGAGTACCTGGGGGAAGGGGAGGCCCCGGAGACGGAAACCGAGGCGGTGATCGCCAAGTACGGCCTAAGGGCCGAGTTTCCGGAGGAGGTGCTGAAGGAGGCGGAGGCCATTCCCCTGGAGATCCCCGAGGCGGAGATGGGGCGGCGCCAAGACTTCCGGGGCCTTCGGGTCTTCACCATCGACGGGGTGGACGCCAAGGACTTTGACGACGCCATCCACGTGGAGCGCCTTCCCAAAGGGTATCGCATCGGGGTGCACATCGCCGACGTTTCCCACTACGTCAAAGAAGGTAGCGCCCTGGACCAGGAGGCCTTCCTAAGGGGAACCAGCGTCTACCTGCCGGGGCGGGTTCTGCCCATGCTCCCCGAAAGGCTTTCCAACGGGGTGTGCTCCCTGAAGCCTCACGAGGACCGGCTGGTCCTCTCCGTCCTGGTGGAGCTGGATGAGGACCTGGAGGTGAAGCGGGTGCGCTTTGCCGAGGGGGTCATCAAGAGCGTGGCCCGGATGACCTACACGGAGGTGGAGGCCTTCGCCGAGGGGTATGGCCTGCCCGAGGAGCACGCCTTCTTGGCCGAGGATCTAGACCTCCTCCTGGACCTTACCCAAAGGCTTAGGCAGAAGCGCCTCGAGGCGGGGTCCCTGGACTTCTCCTTCCCCGAGGTGAAGGTGGAGGTGGAAGACGGCACCCTCCACCTCATCCCCCAGGAGGAGCCCAAGGCGAGAAGCCTCATCGAGGAACTCATGCTCCTGGCCAACCGGATGGTGGCCGAGCACCTGGTGAACAAGGGGCTTCCCGGGCTCTTCCGGGTGCACGAGGAGCCCTTGGAGGAAGCCTACGGGAAGCTTCGCACGGCTTTGGCCCGGCTGGGGTATACCCTGCCGGAGAAGCTTTCCTCTAAGGCCTTGCAACGGGTTCTCCTCGAGGCCAAGGGCCGGCCGGAGGAGCCCGTAGTGGCCAACCTGGTCCTGCGCTCGTTGCGTTTGGCTCGGTACGCTGCGGAGAACCTGGGGCATTTCGGGCTGGCCATGGAGCACTACCTGCACTTCACGAGCCCCATCCGCCGCTATCCGGACCTGGTGGTGCACCGGGTGCTTAAGGCCATCCTCCGGCGGAGCCTTACCCCAGCCAAGAAGGCCCGCTGGCAGGAAACCTTTCCCGCCATCGCCGAGCACGCCTCGGAGATGGAAAGGAAGGCGGAGGCAGCGGAGCGGGAACTCACCAAGTACTACATGGCCAAGTGGGCGGAGCTTCACCTAGGGGAGCGGTTCTTGGGCAAGGTGACCGGGGTGGCCAGCTTTGGCGCCTTCGTCACCCTGAAAAACGGGGTGGAGGGCTTGGTGCGCCTCGAGGCCCTGGGCCCTTACACCTACAGCGAGGAGGCCCTGGCCCTTTTGGGTCCCAAGGGCCAGAGGATCCGCCTGGGGGACGGGATGGAGGTGGTGATCGCCGCCGCCAACCCGAGGCTCCGGCAGATCGACCTCCTGCCCTACCGGGAGGAGGAAAAGAAGGAAGCTTCCAGGGAAAAAACCCTGGTGAGGAAGGGAAAGATAAAGGAGGAGGAGATGCGCAAGGTGGTAGGACCGCCTACGGATAAGAGCCGCGACAGCCGGCCCGAGCGGGCCACGGTGAACACCGTTTACTTCGGTGAGTGGGCTCCCAGGGAGGAAAAGGCCGGGATGCACCGCCCGGTGGACACCAAGGCCAAGAGGCGGCGTAGGCGCCGCTGATGCCGCCCCACCCTGGCTTCGCCAGGGACCCGGCAAAGCCCTTCTAGCCTTGGGTGGCCGTGGGGTACGATACGGGGAGAAAGGGTATGAGGCTCCGTCGCCTGGGGTTTAGCCGGGAAGGGTGGCTCAAAACTTGCACTTATCCACCCCCCGCATACCCATGCGCCAGGGGACCACTTGAAAAGGGCC
>NZ_PRDA01000030.1 GCF_002964845.1 Thermus tenuipuniceus | reverse complement strand
GCGGTTTGCCATTCGTGAGGGTGGGCGGACCGTGGGCGCCGGCGTGGTCACCAAGATCCTGGAGTGAGGTGAGGCATGCCCAAGATCCGCATCAAGCTACGGGGCTTTGACCACAAGACCCTGGACGCCTCGGCCCAGAAGATTGTGGAGGCCGCCCGGCGCTCCGGGGCCCAGGTCTCGGGTCCCGTGCCCCTGCCCACCCGGGTGCGGCGCTTCACCGTGATCCGGGGTCCTTTCAAGCACAAGGACTCCCGGGAGCACTTTGAGCTTCGCACCCACCACCGTCTGGTGGACATCCTGAACCCCAACCGCAAAACCATCGAGAGCCTCATGTCCTTAGACCTGCCCACCGGGGTGGAGATTGAGATCAAGACCGTGGGGGGTGGCAAATGAAGGGCATCCTGGGCATGAAGGTGGGCATGACCCGGATTTACCGGGAGGACCGTGCCATTCCCGTCACCGTGATCCTGGCTGGGCCCTGCCCTGTGGTCCAGCGGCGGACCCCGGAGAAGGACGGGTACACGGCGGTCCAGCTGGGCTTCCTGCCCCAGAATCCCAAGCGGGTCAACCGGCCCATGAAGGGGCATTTCGCCCGGGCCGGGGTGGGTCCGGTGCGCATCCTGAAGGAGATCCGCGACTTCAACCCTGAGGGCGACGTGGTGACTGTGGAGATTTTTAAGGCTGGCGAGCGGGTAGACGTGACCGGCACCTCCAAGGGCCGGGGCACGGCGGGGGGGATGAAGCGCTGGAACTTCGCCGGCGGTCCTGACTCCCACGGCGCCCATAAGATCCACCGCCACCCGGGCTCCATCGGCAACCGCAAGACCCCGGGCCGGGTCTATAAGGGCAAGCGCATGGCTGGCCGCTACGGGGCGGAGCGGGTCACGGTGATGAACCTCGAGGTGGTGGACGTGATCCCCGAGGAAAACCTCCTCTTGGTCAAGGGGGCCGTGCCGGGACCCAACGGGGGCCTGGTGCTGGTGCGCCAGACCAAGAAGGTGGCCAAGTAAAGGAGGGCATGGTGTACCAGATTCCTGTTCTCTCCTCTTCCGGCAAGCGGGAGCTTGCCGCCGATCTCCCCCAGGAGGTTAACCCCCATCTCCTATGGGAGGTGGTGCGCTGGCAGCTGGCGAAAAGGCGCCGGGGGACGGCCAGCACCAAGACCCGGGGCGAGGTGGCTTACTCGGGCCGCAAGATCTATCCCCAGAAGCACACCGGGCGGGCCCGCCACGGGGATATCGGCGCCCCCATCTTCGTGGGCGGGGGTACGGTCTTCGGACCCAAGCCCCGGGACTACCGCTACACCCTGCCCAAGAAGGTGCGGCAGGCGGGGTTGGCCATGGCCGTGGCCGATCGGGCCAAGGAGGGCAAGCTCCTTCTGGTGGAGGACTTCGCCGGGGTTAACAGCAAGACCAAGGAGTTTCTGGCCTGGGCCAAGGCCGTGGGGCTAGATGGCTCGGAAAGCGTGCTCCTGGTGACGGCCAGCGAGCTGGTGCGCCGGGCTGCCCGGAACCTCCCTTGGGTGGTGACCCTGGCGCCGGAGGGGTTAAACGTCTACGATATCCTGCGCACCGAGCGCCTGGTCATGGACCTGGCGGCTTGGGAGGCCTTCCAGGCCCGCATGGGGGGTGAGGCATGAAGACCGCCTTTGACGTGATCCTGGCCCCGGCGCTTTCTGAAAAGGCTTACGCCGGCTTCGCCGAGGGCAAGTACACCTTCTGGGTCCACCCCAAGGCCACCAAGACGGAGATCAAGAACGCCGTGGAAGCGGCTTTTAAGGTCAAGGTGGTGGGGGTGAACACCATGATGGTGCGGGGCAAGAAGAAGCGCCTGGGCCGCTACCTGGGCAAGCGCCCCGACCGCAAGAAGGCCATCGTGCAGGTGGCCGCCGGGCAGAAGATCGAGGCCCTGGAGGGCCTCATCTAAACCTAAGCCGGGTGGGGAGCCCGGCCCCGATCCGGCAAGGGAGGCATAGAGGATGGCAGTCAAGAAGTTCAAACCCTACACCCCAAGCCGCCGTTTCATGACGGTGGCGGACTTCTCCGAGATCACCAAGACCGAGCCGGAGAGGTCCTTGGTCAAGCCCCTGAAGAAGACGGGGGGGCGGAACAACCAGGGCCGCATCACCGTGCGCTTCCGGGGGGGCGGCCACAGGCGGCTTTACCGCATCATCGACTTCAAGCGCTGGGATAAGGTGGGCATTCCCGCCAAGGTGGCGGCCATTGAGTACGACCCCAACCGTTCCGCCCGCATCGCCCTTCTGCATTACGCCGACGGGGAGAAGCGCTACATCATCGTTCCCGAGGGCCTGCAGGTGGGCCAGCAGGTGGTGGCGGGGCCGGATGCTCCCATCCAGGTGGGCAACGCTTTGCCCCTCCGCTTCATCCCTGTGGGCACCGTGGTCCATGCGGTGGAGCTGGAGCCCAAGAAGGGGGCCAAGCTGGCCCGCTCCGCCGGCACCAGCACCCAGATCCAGGGCCGGGAAGGGGATTACGTGATCCTGCGCCTGCCCTCGGGGGAGCTTAGGAAGGTGCACGGGGAGTGCTACGCCACCATCGGGACCGTGGGCAACGCCGACCACAAGAACATCGTCCTGGGCAAGGCGGGGCGCACCCGGTGGCTTGGCCGCAAGCCCCATGTGCGCGGTGCTGCCATGAACCCGGTGGACCACCCCCACGGCGGCGGCGAGGGCCGGGCACCCCGGGGCCGGCCTCCCGCTTCCCCCTGGGGCTGGCAGACCAAGGGCCTCAAGACCCGGAAGCGGCGGAAGCCCTCGAGCCGCTTCATCATCGCCCGCCGCAAGAAGTGAGGTGAGCCATGCCGCGTAGCTTGAAGAAGGGCGTTTTCGTAGATGACCACCTCTTGGAGAAGGTTCTGGAGCTCAACGCCAAGGGGGAAAAGCGGCTCATCAAGACCTGGAGCCGCCGCTCCACCGTCGTCCCCGAGATGGTAGGCCATACTATTGCGGTCCACAACGGCAAGCAGCACGTGCCCGTCTACATCACCGAGAACATGGTGGGGCACAAGCTGGGAGAGTTTGCCCCCACCCGCACCTACCGGGGGCACGGGAAAGAGGCTAAGGCCACCAAGAAGAAGTAGCCATGGAAGCGAAAGCCATTGCCCGTTACGTGCGCATCTCCCCCAGGAAGGTCCGCCTTGTAGTGGACCTGATCCGGGGGAAGAGCCTCGAGGAGGCCCGCGCCATCCTGCGCTACACCCCTAAGCGGGGGGCCTATTACGTGGCCAAGGTGCTGGAGTCCGCTGCCGCCAACGCGGTCAACAACCACGACATGCTGGAGGACCGGCTTTTTGTGAAGGCGGCCTTTGTGGACGAGGGGCCCGCTTTGAAAAGGGTGCTTCCCCGGGCCCGGGGCCGGGCGGACATCATCAAGAAGAGGACCAGCCACATCACGGTGATCTTGGGGGAGAAACATGGGAAATAAGATCCACCCCATTGGGTTTAGGCTCGGCATCACCCGGGACTGGGAGTCCCGCTGGTATGCGGGCAAGAAGCAGTACCGCCACCTCCTGGTGGAGGACCAGAAGATCCGCGAGGTCCTCACCAAGGAGCTCTACCCGGCTGGTTTGGCCCGCATCGACATCGAACGGGCTGCGGACAACGTGGCCGTGACCGTGCACGTGGCCAAGCCGGGTGTGGTCATCGGCCGGGGCGGGGAGAAGATCAAGGTCCTGAGGGACACCCTTTCCCAGCTCACCGGCAAGAACGTGGCCCTGAACGTCCAGGAGATCCACAACCCTAACCTCTCTGCTCCCCTGGTGGCCCAGCGGGTGGCGGAGCAGATCGAGCGCCGCTTCGCCGTGCGGCGGGCCATCAAGCAGGCGGTGCAGCGGGTCATGGAGGCGGGGGCCAAGGGGGCCAAGGTGATCGTCTCCGGCCGCATCGGCGGCGCCGAGCAGGCCCGCACGGAGTGGGCCGCCGAGGGCCGGGTGCCCCTTCACACCCTTCGTGCTAACATAGACTACGGCTTCGCTTTGGCCCGCACCACCTACGGGGTGCTGGGGGTCAAGGCTTACGTGTTCCTGGGCGAGGTGATCGGCGGACAGAAGCCCAAGGCCCGCCCCGAGGGGCCGAAGGCGGAGGAAAAGCCCCGCCGCCGCCGCCCAGCGGTGCGCGTGAAGAAGGAGGAATAGGCCATGTTGATGCCTAGGCGCATGAAGTACCGCAAGCAGCACCGGGGTCGCATGAAGGGGGCGGCCAAGGGGGGTGATTACGTGGCCTTCGGGGACTTCGGCCTGGTGGCCATGGAGCCCGCCTGGATCACCTCCCAGCAGATTGAGGCGGCCCGTGTGGCCATGGTGCGCCACTTCCGCCGCGGGGGCAAGATCTTCATCCGCATCTTCCCCGACAAGCCCTACACCAAGAAGCCCCTCGAGGTGCGGATGGGTAAGGGTAAGGGTAACGTGGAAGGGTATGTGGCGGTGGTGAAGCCGGGCCGGGTGATGTTCGAGGTGGCGGGCGTCACGGAGGAGCAGGCCCTCGAGGCCTTGCGCATCGCCGGCCACAAGCTTCCCATCCGGACCAAGATCGTGAGGAGGGACGCCTACGATGAAGCCCAGTGAGATCCGCAAGCTCTCTCCCAGTGAGATCGAGAAGCTGGTTCGGGAGAAGAAGCGGGAGCTGATGGAGCTTCGCTTCCAGGCCTCCATCGGCCAGCTCTCCCAGAACCACAGGATCCGGGAGACCCGGCGCCTCATCGCCCGGCTCCTCACGAGCCTGAACGAGAGGAGGAGGGCCAATGCCTAAGAAGGTGCTGACCGGGGTGGTGGTGAGCGACAAGATGCAGAAGACCGTTTCGGTACTGGTGGAGCGCCAGTTCCCCCACCCCCTCTACGGCAAGGTGATCAAGCGCTCCAAAAAGTACCTGGCCCACGACCCCGAGGGAAAGTACAAGGTGGGGGACGTGGTGGAGATCATCGAGTCCCGCCCCATCTCCAAGCGCAAGCGCTTTAGGGTGTTGCGTCTGGTGGAGGGGGGAAGGTTGGACCTGGTGGAGAAGTACCTGGTGCGTAGGCAAAACTACGCCAGCCTTTCCAAACGGGGAGGTAAGGCATGATCCAGCCCCAGACCTACCTGGAGGTGGCCGATAACACCGGGGCCCGCAAGATCATGTGCATCCGCGTGCTAAAGGGCTCCAACGCCAAGTACGCCACCGTGGGGGACATCATCGTGGCCAGCGTCAAGGAGGCCATCCCCCGGGGGGCGGTGAAGGAAGGCGACGTGGTGAAGGCGGTGGTGGTGCGCACCAAAAAGGAGGTCAAGCGCCCCGATGGCTCCGCCATCCGCTTTGACGACAACGCTGCCGTCATCATCAACAACCAGCTGGAGCCCCGGGGCACCCGCGTCTTCGGCCCCGTGGCACGGGAGCTCCGGGAAAAGGGCTTCATGAAGATCATCTCCCTGGCTCCGGAGGTGCTCTGATGCAGGCCAAGCTACATGTGAAGAAAGGGGACACGGTTCTGGTGGCCTCCGGCAAGTACAAGGGCCAGGTGGGCAAGGTGAAGGCCGTGCTGCCCAAGAAGGGGGCGGTCATCGTGGAGGGGGTGAACATCGTTAAGAAGGCGGTGCGGGTGAGCCCCCAACACCCCCAGGGTGGCTTTGTGGAGCAGGAAGCTCCCCTGCATGCCTCCAAGGTGCGCCCCATCTGCCCCGCGTGCGGCAAGCCCACCCGGGTGCGGAAGAAGCTCCTGGAAAACGGCCGCAAGATCCGGGTGTGCGCCAAGTGTGGCGGGGCTTTGGACGTGGAGGGATAAGATGCCGCTAGAGGTTGCTCTGAAGAAGAAGTACTACGAGGAGGTACGGCCCGAGCTCATCCGCCGCTTCGGCTACCAGAACATCTGGGAGGTGCCTCGCCTGGAGAAGGTGGTGATCAACCAGGGGCTGGGGGAGGCCAAGGAGGATGCCCGCATCCTGGAGAAGGCTTCCCAGGAGCTCGCCCTCATCACCGGCCAGAAGCCGGCCATAACCCGGGCCAAGAAGTCCATCTCCAACTTCAAGCTCCGCAAGGGGATGCCCATCGGCCTCAGGGTTACCCTGCGCGGCGACCGGATGTGGATCTTCCTGGAGAAGCTCCTTTCCGTGGCCCTTCCCCGCATCCGCGACTTCCGGGGGGTGAACCCGAACAGCTTTGACGGCCGCGGCAACTACAACCTGGGGTTGAGGGAGCAGCTCATCTTCCCGGAGATCACCTACGACATGGTGGACGCCCTTCGGGGAATGGACATCGCGGTGGTGACCACCGCCCGGACCGACGAGGAGGCCAGGGCCCTTTTGGAGCTTCTGGGCTTCCCCTTCCGCAAGTGAGGCGAGCATGGCGAGAAAAGCGTTGATCGAAAAGGCTAAGCGTACCCCCAAGTTCAAGGTGCGGGCCTATACCCGTTGCGTGCGCTGTGGGAGGGCCAGGAGCGTGTACCGCTACTTCGGGCTCTGCCGGATTTGCCTTAGGGAGCTGGCCCACAAGGGGCAGCTTCCCGGGGTGAAGAAGGCCAGCTGGTAGGCCGTGGCCGGTCGAGGGGGTTCCCTCGAAACCGCATGGTCCAGGAGTGAGGTAAAAGGAGAGAGGAAATGTTGACAGACCCCATTGCCGACATGCTGACCCGGATCCGGAATGCCACCCGGGTCTACAAGGAGAGCACCGAGGTACCTGCCTCCCGCTTCAAGGAGGAGATCCTCAAGATCCTGGCTCGGGAGGGCTTCATCAAGGGGTACGAGCGGGTGGAGGTGGACGGCAAGCCGGTTTTGCGCATCCACCTCAAGTATGGGCCCAGGCGCCAGGGGCCTGATCCCCGGCCTGAACAGGTCATCAACCATATCCGTCGCATCAGCCGTCCTGGGCGACGGGTGTACGTGGGGGTCAAGGAGATTCCCCGGGTGCGCCGCGGCCTGGGGATTGCCATCCTGTCCACGCCCAAGGGCGTCCTTACCGACCGGGAGGCCCGGCGTCTGGGCGTGGGCGGGGAGCTTATCTGCGAGGTGTGGTGATGTCTAGGATTGGCCGGCTTCCCATTCCCTTGCCCAAGGGGGTCACCCTGGAGGTGACCCCGGGGCTCGTCAAGGTTAAAGGCCCCAAGGGCGAACTTTCTGTGCCCATCTCCCCGGAGATGCGGGTGGTGGTGGACGGGGGGGTGGTGCGGGTGGAAAGGCCCTCGGATGAGCGCCGGCACAAGAGCCTGCACGGCCTCACCCGGACCCTCATCGTCAACGCCATCAAGGGGGTTTCCGAGGGGTACGTGAAGGAGCTCCTCATCAAGGGCATCGGCTACCGGGCCCGGCTTGCGGGACGGGCGGTGGAGCTCACCGTGGGCTTTAGCCATCCCGTGGTGGTGGAGCCTCCGGAGGGCATCACCTTCGAGGTGCCCGAGCCCACCAAGATCCGCGTTCTAGGTATAGACAAGCAGAAGGTGGGCCAGGTGGCCGCCAACCTGCGCGCCATCAAGAAGCCCAGCGCCTACCATGAGAAGGGCATTTACTACGCGGGCGAGCCCGTCCGCCTTAAGCCCGGCAAGGCCGGGGCCAAGAAGTAGGGGGAACCATGGCACGGCTTACCGCATACGAACGCCGCAAGTTCCGGGTGCGTAACCGCATCAAGCGCACGGGCCGGCTCCGCCTGTCCGTCTTCCGGAGCCTTAACCACATCTACGCCCAGATCATCGATGACGAGAAGGGCCATACCCTGGTGGCCGAGTCCAGCCTGGCCCTGAAGCTGAAGGGCAACAAGACCGAGGTGGCCCGGCAGGTGGGGCGGGCCCTGGCGGAGAAGGCCAAAGCGTTGGGGATCACCAAGGTGGCTTTTGACCGCGGCCCCTACAAGTACCACGGCCGGGTAAAGGCTCTGGCGGAAGGGGCCAGAGAAGGGGGCCTGGAGTTCTAGGTCGCTTAGCGAGGAGGAAGCATGCCCGAGACCGACTTTGAAGAGAAGATGATCCTGGTGCGGCGCACCGCCAAGACCTATCAGGGTGGCCGCCGCTTCCGCTTTGGGGCCTTGGTGGTGGTGGGTGACCGGCAGGGCCGGGTGGGCCTGGGCCTGGGCAAGGCTAAGGAGGTGCCCCTGGCGGTGCAGAAGGCGGGGTACTACGCCCGTCGCAACATGGTGGAGGTGCCCATCCAAAACGGCACCATTCCCCACGAGATCGAGGTGGAGTACGGGGCCTCCAAGATTCTCCTGAAGCCCGCAGCCCCAGGCACGGGGGTGATCGCAGGGGCAGTGCCCCGGGCCATCCTCGAGCTCGCGGGGATCACGGACATCCTCACCAAGGAGCTGGGGAGCCGTAATCCCATCAACATCGCTTACGCCACCATGGAGGCCCTCAGGCAGCTTAAGACCAAGCAGGATGTGGAGCGCCTGCGGAAAGGCGGTGAGGAGTGATGGCCAAGCTCAAGGTTAAGCTGGTGAAAAGCCCCATCGGCTATCCCAAGGACCAGAAGGCGGCCTTGAAGGCCCTGGGGCTGACCAAGCTCCACAGGGAAAAGGTCTTTGAAGACCATCCCGCCATACTGGGCACCATCAAGAAGGTGGCCCACCTGGTGCGCGTGGAGGTGCTGGAATGAAGCTTGCTGATCTAAAACCCAATCCTGGGGCCAACAAGAGGCGGAAGCGGGTGGGGCGGGGCCCTGGCTCCGGCCACGGCAAGACGGCCACCCGGGGTCACAAGGGTCAGAAGTCCCGCTCCGGTGGCCTTAAGGACCCGCGCCGCTTTGAAGGGGGGCGCTCCACCACCCTGATGCGCCTGCCCAAGCGAGGGATGCAGGGCCAGGTGCCCGGGGAGATTAAGAGGCCCAGGTACCAAGGCGTGAACCTGAGGGACCTGGCCCGCTTTGAAGGGGAGGTGACCCCCGAGGTGCTGGTCCAGGCTGGGATCCTGAAGAAGGGTTACCGGCTTAAGGTGCTGGGGGAAGGGGAGGCCAAGCCCCTTAAGGTGGTGGCCCACGCTTTTTCCAAGACCGCCCTGGAAAAGCTAAAGGCTGCGGGCGGCGAGGCCGTCCTACTGGTTGCTGTGCCCGAAGGGCAAACGCCTAAGGAGGCTTAGGATGCTTAAGGCCTTCCGGAGCGCCCTGGCCATTCCCGAACTGCGCCAGCGGATCCTCTTCACCCTGCTGGTGTTGGCCGCCTACCGCCTGGGGGCCTTTATCCCCACCCCAGGGGTGGACCTGGACAAGATCCAGGAGTTCCTGCGCACCACCCAGGGAGGGGTTTTCGGCATCATCAACCTCTTTTCGGGCGGTAACTTTGAGCGCTTCTCCATCTTCGCCCTGGGAATCATGCCCTACATCACCGCCGCCATCATCATGCAGCTTTTGGTCAATGTGATTCCCACCCTGGAGAAGCTTTCCAAGGAGGGTGAAGAGGGCCGCCGCATCATCAACCAGTACACCCGCATCGGCGGCATCGCTCTGGGGGCTTTCCAGGGTTTCTTTCTGGCCACCGCCTTCCTGGGGGCGGAGGGGGGGCGTTTCCTCCTTCCGGGCTGGTCCCCCGGTCCCTTTTTCTGGCTGGTGGTGGTGGTCACCCAGGTGGCGGGCATCGCCCTCCTCCTTTGGATGGCGGAGCGCATCACCGAGTACGGCATCGGCAACGGCACCAGCATGATCATCTTCGCCGGGATCGTGGTGGAGTGGCTGCCCCAGCTCGTCCGCACCATCGGCCTCATCCGCACCGGGGAGGTCAACCTGGTGGCCTTTCTTTTCTTCCTGGCCTTTATCGTCTTGGCCTTTGCCGGGATGGCAGCGGTGCAACAGGCGGAAAGGCGCATTCCTGTCCAGTACGCCCGCAAGGTGGTGGGCCGCAGGGTCTACGGGGGCCAGGCCACCTACATCCCCATCAAGCTGAACGCTGCCGGCGTCATCCCCATCGTCTTTGCTGCCGCCATTTTGCAGATTCCCATCTTCCTCACCGCCCCCTTCCAGGACAACCAGGTGCTTCAGGCCATCGCCAACTTCTTCAACCCCACCCATCTTTCCGGCCTGCTCATTGAGGTGGTGCTGATCGTTCTCTTCACCTACGTCTACACCGCGGTCCAGTTTGACCCTAAGCGGATCGCGGAAAGCCTCCGGGAATACGGGGGCTTCATCCCCGGCATCCGCCCGGGGGAGCCCACGGTCAAGTTCTTGGAGCACATCGTCTCCCGCCTCACCCTCTGGGGGGCCCTCTTCCTTGGCCTGGTGGCCGCCCTGCCCCAGATCATCCAGAACCTCACCGGGGTGAAGAGCATCGCCTTTTCCGGCATCGGCCTTCTCATCGTGGTGGGCGTGGCCCTGGATACCCTTAGGCAGATTGAGAGCCAGCTGATGCTAAGGAACTACGAGGGGTTCCTTTCCAAGGGCCGCATCCGCGGCCGCACGCGCTAGGAGGGGGGATGGGGGAAGCGGTGATCTTCTTGGGGCCGCCGGGGGCGGGAAAGGGCACCCAGGCGGCCAGGCTGGCGGAGGAGCTGGGCTTTAAGAAACTCTCCACCGGGGACATCCTGCGGGACCATGTGGCCCGGGGCACGTCCCTGGGGCAGCAGGTGAAGCCCATCATGGACCGGGGGGACCTGGTGCCGGATGAGCTCATCCTGGCCCTTATTCGGGAGGAGCTTTCGGAGCGGGTGATCTTCGACGGCTTTCCCCGCACCCTGGCCCAGGCGGAGGCCCTGGACCACCTGCTTCAGGCTACCGGGACCCGGCTCCTTGGAGTGGTGCTGGTGGAGGTGCCGGAGGAGGAGCTCATCGCCCGGATGCTCAAGCGGGCGGAGCTCGAGGGGCGCTCGGACGACAACGAGGAGACCATCCGGCACCGGCTCCGGGTCTACCGGGAGAAAACCGAGCCCTTGGTGCAGTATTATGAAAAAACGGGTGCCTTGAGGCGGGTGGACGGCCTGGGTAACCCCGATGAGGTCTACGCCCGCATCCGGGCAGCCCTGGGAATCTGATGGCCATCAAGCTGAAGAGTCCATGGGAGATTGAGCGCATGCGGGAGGCGGGTGCCCTCCTCACCGAGGTGGTGGAGGAGGTGGGCCGGCATGTGGAGCCCGGCATCACCACCAAGGAGCTGGACCGGATCGCCTACGAGGCCATAAAAAAGCGCAAGGCCAAGCCGGCCTTCCTGGGCCTTTACGGGTTTCCCGCCACCTTATGCACCTCGGTGAACGAGGTGGTGGTCCACGGCATTCCCTCCGATGAGCCCTTGAAGGAAGGGGATATCCTTTCCGTAGACGTGGGCCTTATCTACGGGGGCTTCGCCGCCGATATGGCCCGCACCTTTCCCGTGGGCAGGGTTTCCCCGGAGGCGGAAAGGCTCATCCAGGATACCGAGGCCGCCTTCTGGGAGGGGATGAGGTACCTCCGCCCAGGTTTCCGCATCGGGGATGTGGCCCATGCGGTGCAGACCTTTCTGGAAAGCCGTGGGTATGGGGTGGTGCGGGAGTTCGTGGGGCACGGGGTGGGGCGGGAGATCCACGAGGACCCGCAGCTGCCCAACTTCGGCAAGCCGGGAACGGGCCCCAAGATCCGGCCGGGCATGACCCTGGCCCTCGAGCCCATGGTCACCCTACGCCCGGCTTCTGTGGTAATATTGGAAGATGGCTGGACGGCGAGCGCCGGACCTGGCAACCTCGCCGCCCACTACGAGAACACCGTCTTGGTGACGGAGGAGGGCCCGGAGCTTCTCACCGGGGTTTCCCTAGTGCGGGCGCGGTAGGAGGGGTATGGCGAAGGAGAAGGACACCATTCGGGTAGAAGGCGTGGTTACCGAGGCTTTGCCCAACACCACGTTTCGGGTGAAGCTGGACTCGGGACCGGAGATCCTGGCCTACATCTCGGGCAAGATGCGCATGCACTACATCCGCATCCTGCCCGGGGACCGGGTGGTGGTGGAGATTACCCCCTACGACCCCACGCGGGGCCGCATCGTGTACAGGAAGTAGGAGGCGAGATGAAGGTACGGGCATCGGTTAAAAAGATGTGCGAGAAGTGCAAGGTGGTGCGCCGGCACGGCCGGGTGTACGTGATCTGCGAGAACCCCAAGCACAAGCAGCGGCAAGGGTAAGGAGGGAACGTGGCGAGGATTGCAGGTGTGGAGATTCCTAGGAACAAGCGGGTGGACGTGGCCCTCACCTACATCTACGGGGTGGGGCCGGCCCGGGCCAAGGAGGCTCTGGAGAAGACGGGCATCAATCCGGCGACCCGGGTGAAGGACCTTACCGAGGCGGAGGTGGTGCGCCTTCGGGAGTACGTGGAGAACACCTGGAAGCTGGAAGGTGAGCTCAGGGCTGAGGTGGCCGCCAACATCAAGCGCCTCATGGATATCGGCTGCTACCGGGGCCTCCGCCACCGCCGTGGATTGCCGGTGAGGGGGCAGCGCACCCGCACCAATGCCCGTACCCGCAAGGGTCCCCGCAAGACCGTGGCGGGCAAGAAGAAAGCCCCTAGGAAGTAGTTCTAGGGCCAGTGGATACTCCTAAGGCTGAGGGAGAGTATGGCCAGAAAAGCGACCAAGAAGAAAGTCAAACGACAGGTGGCCAGTGGGAAGGCGTACATCCACGCCTCCTACAACAACACCATCGTCACCATCACCGACCCGGACGGCAACCCCATCACCTGGTCCTCGGGTGGGGTTATCGGCTACAAGGGGAGCCGCAAGGGCACCCCGTATGCGGCCCAGCTGGCGGCCATGGATGCGGCCAAGAAGGCCATGGCCTACGGCATGCAGAGCGTGGACGTGATCGTGCGCGGCACCGGGGCGGGCCGGGAGCAGGCCATCCGGGCCCTCCAGGCCTCGGGCTTGCAGGTGAAGTCCATCGTGGACGACACCCCTGTGCCCCACAACGGCTGCCGGCCTAAGAAGAAGTTCCGCAAGGCTTCATAAGGAGTAGGAGAAGATGGGTCGTTACATTGGTCCAGTTTGCCGTCTTTGCCGCCGGGAAGGAGTCAAGCTTTACCTGAAGGGGGAGCGTTGCTACAGCCCCAAGTGCGCCATGGAGCGCCGCCCCTACCCTCCGGGGCAGCACGGGCAGAAGCGCACCCGCCGCCCTTCCGACTACGCGGTGCGCCTGAGGGAGAAGCAAAAGCTCCGCCGCATCTACGGGATCTCCGAAACCCAGTTCAAGAACCTCTTTGAGGAGGCCAGCCGCAAGAAGGGGGTTACGGGTACCGTCTTCCTAGGGCTTTTGGAGTCCCGCTTGGACAACGTGGTCTACCGGCTGGGCTTCGCCGCTAGCCGCCGCCAGGCGCGGCAGATGGTGCGCCACGGCCACATCACCGTAAACGGCCGCCGGGTGGACCTTCCCGCCTACCGGGTGAAGCCTGGGGATGAGATCGCCATCGCCGAGGGTAGCCGCAACCTGGCCTTCATCCGGGAGAACCTCGAGGCCATGAAGGGCCGCAAGGTGGGCCCCTGGCTCTCCTTGGATGTGGAGGGGATGAAGGGTAAGTTCCTGCGCCTGCCCGATCGGGAGGACCTGGCGCTTCCCGTGAACGAGCAGCTGGTGGTGGAGTTCTACTCCAGGTAGCCCTAAAGGGGCCCGGCTTGACCGGGCCCATGTGTTGCCGGCAAGGAGGTCTATGTTAGAGAGCAAGCTGAAAGCCCCGGTCTTCACGGTGCGCACCCAGGGGCGGGAGTACGGGGAGTTTGTCCTGGAGCCCCTGGAGCGGGGGTTCGGTGTCACCCTGGGCAACCCCTTGAGGCGGATTCTCCTTTCCTCCATTCCCGGGACCGCGGTTACCAGCGTCTACATTGAGGATGTCCTCCACGAGTTCTCCACCATTCCTGGGGTCAAGGAGGACGTGGTGGAGATCATCCTGAACCTCAAGGAGCTGGTGGTGCGCTTCCTGGACCCCAAGATGCAGACCACCACCCTGGTCCTGAAGGCGGAAGGCCCCAAGGTGGTCAAGGCGGGGGATTTCGTGGTGCCCCCCGATGCGGAGATCCTGAACCCGGACCTCACCATCGCCACCTTAGACAAGGGAGGCAAGCTTTACATGGAGGTGCGGGTGGACCGGGGCGTGGGGTACGTGCCCGCCGAGCGCCATGGCATCAAGGACCGCATCAACTCCATCCCCGTGGACGCCATCTTCTCCCCCGTGCGCCGGGTGGCCTTCCAGGTGGAGGATACCCGGCTTGGGCAGCGCACCGACCTGGACAAGCTGACCCTGCGGATCTGGACGGATGGCTCCGTCACCCCCTTGGAGGCCTTGAACCAGGCGGTAGAGATCCTCAAGGAGCACCTTTCCTATTTCGCCAACCCGCAGGCCACCGCCCTCCCTGCCCCGGAACCGGCTTCCGTGGAGCGCGCGGAAGGAGAGGAGGACCTGGACCTCCCCCTGGAGGAGCTTGGCCTTTCCACCCGCGTTCTCCACAGCCTCAAGGAGGAGGGGATCGAGTCGGTGCGGGCGCTTTTGGCCTTGAACCTCAAGGACCTGAAGAACATCCCCGGCATCGGGGAAAGGAGCCTCGAGGAGATCCGCGAGGCTTTGGCCAAAAAGGGATTCGCCCTAAAGGAGTAAGACCATGCGCCACCTGAAGTCTGGAAGAAAGCTGAACCGTCACTCTTCCCACCGCCTGGCCCTTTACCGCAACCAGGCCAAAAGCCTTCTCACCTACGGCCGCATCACCACCACCGTGCCCAAGGCCAAGGAACTCACCGGCTTCGTGGACCACCTCATCCACCTGGCCAAGCGGGGGGACCTGCACGCCCGCCGCCTGGTGCTGAGGGACCTGCAGGACGTGAAGCTGGTGCGGAAGCTCTTCGATGAGATCGCCCCCAAGTACCAGAACCGGGCCGGAGGGTACACCCGGGTGCTCAAGCTGGCGGAACGCCGGCGGGGGGATGGGGCGCCCTTGGCCCTGGTGGAGCTGGTGGAGTAGGGGCGCCGAAAAAGGGAAGGATGCCCGTGAGCGTCGGGCCCCGGGATAGGGTGCCGGCGCTTACGCGTTCTCTCCTCCCCGCCCCTGAAGGAGCCTTAGGAGCTGATCTTCCAGCTCGCCGATATAGGCGGCCAGGGTGTTCCCGTGCTTTTCCAGGGTTTCCGCCAGGCGGGCCTCGAGGGCCCGGATCTCCTCCTTCTCCGCCTCCGCTAGGCGCTTGAACTCCGCCTCCAAGTAGCCTCTAAGCTCGGTGTATCGGCTCTGCTCCGCCTCCTCGGCCAGCTTCTTGTAGTGGAGAAGCTCCCGGGCGTAGCGCCGCACCTCCAAAAGGGCGGCGGCCTCCAGGCCGATGGTGAAGATGAGGTAGAGGAGGGAAACCGCCCCCAGGGCCACCACCAGAACCAGGCCCAAGGGGGCCTCCACCCGGGTGAGGCCCAGGGATAGGGAGGTGGGCTTGGTGATCTCCCCCCAGTTGAGCCAGGAGAAGAGGACCAAAAGAAGGAGGACAAGGAGGGCAAAAAGGGTACGCGCGCTCATAGGTCGGCCTCCATAGGGCACTGGGGGGATTATACACTCTTCCCCATGGGATACCTGTACCTGCTCCTGGCCGCCTTCCTTTGGGGTCTCATCGGCCCCGTAAGCCGCCTGGCCTTTCAGGAGGGGCTTACCCCCCTGGCCGTGGCCTTTTTCCGGGCAGGCATCGCCTGGGTCTTCTTCGGCCTGCACGCCCTGCTCCTGCGCCAGGTCCGGGTGGAAAGGCGGGATGCCCTGCCCCTCCTTCTTTTCGGCCTGGTGGGGGTTTCCCTCTTCTACGGTTCCTATCAGCTGGCGGTGGTCTACGGGGGGGCGGCCTTGGCCTCCGTCCTCCTGTACACGGCCCCAGCCTGGGTGGCCCTCCTTTCCCTGGCGGTCCTAAAGGAGCCTCTGGACCGCACCGGCCTTTTGGCGGTGGCCCTGACCCTGCTGGGGGTGGGGCTTATGGGCGTGGGAGGGGGAAGCGGGGTGCGGGTCCTATCCCTCGCCCTTTTCTTTGGGCTCCTTTCCGGCTTCACCTATGCGCTTTACTACATCTTCGGCAAGCTCTACCTTCCCCGCTACGCCACCCCCACCCTCTTCCTCTACGCCCTGCCCGTGGGGGCCTTGGGGCTTTTGCCCTGGGTGGAGTTTGCGCCTTTGAGCCCAAGGGCCATGGAAGCCTTGCTCTTTTTGGGGGTATTTTCCACATACGGGGCCTATCTGGCCTACTATGCAGGGTTGAAGCGCCTTCCAGCCACCCGGGCCAGCGTGGTGGCCACCCTCGAGCCCGTGGTGGCCAACCTGTTCGCCTTCCTCCTCTTTAGGGAGGTGCTTTCCCTCTGGGCCTATCTGGGGGCGGGCTTAGTGCTTTTGGCGGTGGTCCTCACGGTGCGGCGCTAGGGGTTAGGACAACCAGGCCTGGAGGTAGGGCTGCCAGTCCTCGGGAACTTCCTTTAGATCGGAAAGAAAAAGGGGCGCCTTGGGCGCCCGGGGAGGCTTGAGCAGGCGCATCCCCGCCTCCTCGGGGGTGCGGTCCCCCTTCTTCAGGTTGCAGGAGCGGCAGGCGGCCACCAGGTTTTCCCAGGTGCTCCTCCCCCCCCGGCTTTTAGGAAGCACGTGGTCCACGGTGAGCTCCCCTCCCTGGCGGCCGCAGTACTGGCAGGTGTAGCGGTCCCGCCTCAGGATGTTGCGGCGGTTTAGGGGGATGCGGCTTGGCCCCCGCCGCACCAGGCGCTTCAAGCGGATGATGCTGGGGACCGGGATCTGGGTGGAGGGGGTATGCAGGTAGCGCCCGCTTTCCGAGAGCATCTCCGCTCCCCCGGAAAGCACCAGGAGGACGCTTCGCTTGATGCTGGCAAGCCCTAAGACCTCGTAGGCGGCGTTGAGGACCAAGACCCGGGGGGCATCCAGGTCCAGGGCCTTGCCCAAAGCAGGACCCACGCTCTTAGAATAACAAAGACCCTTCCCCTGGAGCTGTGCTATGCTTAAGGCAACGACGGGTTTGGAGGCCCTTATGACGAGACCTTTTCCCAAAGCCTTAACCCTTCTCCTGGGGCTGGGTCTGGCTTTGGCGCAGACCTCCTTGGAACGGGCGGAATCGCTGTTCAAGGGCGGGGAGTATGCCCAAGCCGTCCTGGCTTATGAGGAGGTTTTAGCCCAGGACTACGGCCGCTTCGAGGCCCATCTGGGCCTTGGGGTGAGCCTCTTCCGCTTGGGCCGCCTCGAGGAGGCCCGCTTTGCCTTTGACCAGATGGTCCGGGTTTTCCCCGACCGTTACGAGGGCCATTACAACCTAGGCCAGGTGTACCTGCGCCTGGGAAAGCCCAAGGAGGCGGCGGAGGCCTTTGCCAAGGCGGCGGAGCTTTCCCCCACGGAGGAAGCCTACCTGGGGTGGGCCAGTGCCCTCGCCGAGGCAGGCCAGGCCAAGGAGGCGGCGGAGGTTTTGCGCAAAGGGCTTAGCCCGGAGCGGAGCCCCGCTTACCACCTGGCCCTGGCCCAGGCCCTTTACGCCGCAGGGGCCCGGGCCGAAGCGGTGCCGGTGCTCTATGGCCTTCTCAATCGGGAGCCCAGGTCGGCCGAGGGCTGGGACCTGCTGGCCCGCATCCTGGCAGAGGAGGGCTTGAGGGAAAGGGCCCTGAGGGAGCTGGACCGGGGTCTTAAGGCGGTGGAGGGGAAGGCCAGGGCGAGACTCCTTCTGCGCAAGGCCCTTCTTTCCTCCCGCCCGGAGCCCCTGCTTAAGGAGGCTTATGCTTTGGATCCTTCCCTTTGGGAGGCCGCCTACCTCCTGGGGCAGGCCCGCCTCGAGGCGGGGGATGCCAAGGGGGCCCTGGACTACCTGCTTTCCGCCTACCGGACCAGCCCCGAGCCCCAGGTGGCCTTGGCCATGGCGGCGGCCTACCTGCGGCTTAAGGACTATAAGAACGCCTACCGGTATGCGGAGGAAGCGGGTCCTCCGGGGGGTTTCCTCAAGGCCCAGGCCGCCTACGCCTTGGGCCGGAGGGAGGAGGCTTTGAAGCTCCTCGAGGGGCTTACCTCCCCGGAGGCCCAGGCCCTTAGGGGCACGTTGTTGCTGGAGATGGGTCGCCTCGAGGAGGCCTTGGCCCTCCTGCGCCCCCTCTATGAGTCCGACCGCGATCCAGGGGTGGGGGTGAACCTGGCGGCAGCCTTGGTGGCCCTGGGGCGTTTCGGGGAGGCGGAGCTGGTCCTCAGAGAGGTGCTGGGAAAAGCCCCCAGGCAGGCGGCGGCTTGGTACAACCTGGGCCTGGCCTTAAAGGGCCTGGGCCGGGATGCGGAAGCCGAGCGGGCCTTGAGCCAGGCGGCGGCCCTAGGCTCGAGGGAGGCGCGGGCCCTGCTTCGGAGGTAGCATGCGCTGGTTACGGGAAAACTGGCTGGACTTCCTCATTTTTCTCCTCATCGCCGTGGTGGCGGCGGGCATTGTCCTTTACCTAACCGGCATCAATCCCTTTGCCCGGCCAAGGGAGAGTGCCTCGCCCATGCCCAGGCCTTCGGTCACCTCCTCGCCCCTTTCTTCCCCGGTCCAGCCTCCCAAGGTGGAGTCTGCCCCCCAGGTGCCCTCCCCTGAGGCCAAACCGGCCCCTGAACCCGTGGTCACCGTGCTTCCCCTGCCCCAGGCTCCAGCGGAGTCCAAGCCCGTGCCCCAGGAAAAAACCCCTGCCTTGTCTGGAGGATCCCCTCCAAGCGCGCCTGCTCCTTCGACGCCTGCACCGGGTGGAACCTACCGGGTGGCGGTGGGGGCCTTTGCCAATCCGGAAAACGCGTTCAGGCTTCGCCAGGAGCTGGCCCAGAAGGGGTACCCGGCTCGCCTGGAGCCTTCGGGCAACCTGACCCGGGTGGTGGTGGGTCCTTACGCCTCCGAGGCCGAGGCCAAACGGGTGGCCGAGGCCTTGGCCGCCTACGGGGCTCAGGTGTACCGCGGCCAGGGGGCCGCCCCGCCGGCCTCGGGCAGCCTTTACCTCCAGGTGGGGGCTTTCCAGAAGGAGGAAAACGCCTTGGCCTTAGCCGCCAAGCTTAGGGAAATGGGCCTGTCGGTGGTTATGGTGAAGGATGGGGTCTACCGGGTCCGGGTAGGTCCGGTGGCGGAAGGGGAAATGGGGAACGTAAAGGCCAAATTGCAGGCCTTGGGCCTCGAGGCCTTGGAGGTGCGATGAAGGTTCCCAGTGCAGCCATCAGCCGTTTGGTCACGTATCTGCGTATCCTGGAGGAGCTGGAGGCCAAGGGCATTCACCGCACCAGCTCCGAGCAACTGGCGGAGGAGGCTCAGGTCACGCCGTTCCAGGTGCGGAAGGACCTTTCCTACTTCGGTTCCTATGGCACCCGGGGGGTGGGCTACACGGTGCCCGTGCTCAAGCGGGAACTCCGCCACATCCTGGGCCTGAACCGAAAGTGGGGCCTGTGCATCGTGGGCATGGGACGTCTGGGTAGCGCTTTGGCCGACTACCCCGGGTTTGGAGAAAGCTTTGAGCTACGGGGATTCTTTGACGTGGATCCCGAGAAGATCGGCCGCCGGGTGAGGAATGGGGTGGTGGAGCCCATGGACCTGCTTGCCCAAAGGGTGCCCGGCCGCATAGAGATCGCCCTCCTCACCGTGCCCCGGGAGGCGGCGCAGGAGGCAGCCGATCGCTTGGTGGCCGCGGGGATCAAGGGCATCCTCAACTTCGCCCCAACGGTACTGGAGGTACCCAAGGAGGTGGCGGTGGAGAGCGTGGACTTTCTGGCGGGCCTGACCCGGCTCAGTTTTGCTATACTCAATCCCAAGTGGCGCGAGGAGATGATGGGATGAAAGGGTTTCTGGCTCGGTTGTCTCTTGGACTGCTGGTGCTAGGGCTTACGGCGTGTAGTACCCTCTTTGAGGGCGGGGGTGCCTTCGGTGGCCCTACGGTTTTGGTCTCTCGGGAGAACTTTTCCTTCCGGAGTGAAACGGATCAAGACGGGAATACTACCTACACCTACACCTATGAGATCGTGCTTTACGCTCTTCCGGGTTCGGGGGTAGGGTACGTGACGCTTTTGGATGCGGACGGTAATCCCGTGGAGTCGCCTTTTCTTATCTCACGGGTCTGTCCGATTTCTAACGCCGACCCGTGCGGTCCTTACACTCGGTCTGTAGCGAAGCAGTCGGCTGTTCCGCTGCCGCCCGCGCAGGTGGTGCAGTACAAAACCGCCACGGTCGACGGACAGTCTAAGATTGTCCGGCTGCCAACGCCTATAGAACTCTACTAGGCCTATACTGAAGGGCGTGACGGTCCTGCCCGACCTCGAGGCCCCCCTCCTCCGCTTTGAGGAGGCGCTTTCTGAGCTGGTCCAGTCCGAGGTCCTCTTCGTGCGCCTCATCCACCAAGACCTGGTGACCGCGGGGGGCAAGCGCATCCGCCCCCGCTTGGTCTTTTTGGCCTCGAGGGCCATCGGGGGGGCTCCCTTCGAGATGGAGCTGGCCTTGGCGGTGGAGCTTCTGCACTCCGCCACGCTTCTCCACGATGACCTCATCGACGATGCGGAGACCCGCCGGGGCAAGGAGACCGCCTTCCGTCGGTACGGGAATGCGGTTTCCGTGTTGGCAGGGGATTTCCTGCTCTCCCGGCTCCTCCATGTGATCGCCAAGACCGGGAGGATGGAGCTGGTGGAGCGCTTCGCTCAGGTGGCCAAGACCTTGAGCGAAGGAGAGGTTTTGCAGTTCCAGGTGGCGGCTTTGGAGGACTACTCCCTGGCGATCTACGAGCGCATCATCACCGCCAAAACGGCTGTACTAATGGAACTCAGCACGGAAGGCCCCGCCCTCCTCAAAGGGGTGGATGGGGAGGTGCGCGAGGCCTTGGCCCGCTTTGGCCTTTACTATGGCCAGGCCTTCCAGATGCGGGACGATTACCTGGACCTCATGGGCACCCCCGAGGCCTTGGGCAAACCGGTGGGGGGGGATGTGCGGGAGGGAAAGGCCACGTTGATCACCCTTCTCCTCATGGAGCGCTTTCCCGAGGTGCGGGAGATTCTAAGGCGGAAGGGACGGGAAGAGGGGGATCTGGACCGCCTGCGCATGCTGGCTTGGGAAAGCGGGGTGGCGGAGGAGGTGGAAAGGCGGATCCGGGAGAGGGCGCTTCTAGCCGCGGCGGCCCTTAAGCCCCTTCCTCCCTCCCCCTACAAGGAGGCCCTCGAGGCCCTGGCCTTAAAGGAAGCCGAGCGCCTTTCCTGACTTCTTGGAACCTGGAGCCGGGCGGGGCAGCCGTCCTTCCCCGAGCGGGGTATAATCCCCTCCGGTGAGGCTATGGCTATTCCCGCATACAAGTCCCCGGAGGACCCAGGCCTCTGGGAGGCCTTCCTGGAGCGATTGGAAAAGACCCTAAGGGTGGCGGCGATCCACCCCACCACGGTGGAGTACCTGACCCACCCCAAGCGCCTGGTCACGGTTTCCCTGCCCGTGGTCATGGATGACGGGAAGGTGCGGGTTTTCCAGGGTTATCGGGTGGTGCACGATATCGCCCGGGGGCCCGCCAAGGGGGGGGTGAGGATTCATCCCAAGGTAACCCTGGGCCAGACGGCGGGCCTGGCCGCCTGGATGACCTTGAAGGCCGCGGTTTACGACCTGCCCTTTGGCGGGGCGGCGGGGGGGATTGCCGCCGACCCCAGGCTCCTTTCCCGCAGGGAGCTTGAACGGCTGGTGCGCCGTTACACCGCTGAGCTGGTCAACCTGATTGGCCCGGACATCGACATCCTGGGCCCCGACCTGGGAACCGACCAGCAGGTGATGGCCTGGATCATGGACACCTACTCCATGACCGTAGGCTCCACGGTGCCGGGGGTGGTGACGGGCAAACCCCATGCCCTTGGGGGAAGCGAGGGCCGGGACGATGCCGCTGGGCTTGGGGTGGCCCTGGTGCTCAAGGAGCTTGCCCGGCGCCGGGGGCTTTCCCTGGAAGGGGCCAGGGTGGCGGTGCAGGGCTTCGGCCAGGTGGGGGGCAGTTTCGCCTTGCATGCCGAAGGGATGGGCTTGAAGGTGGTGGCGGTATCCATGGCCCGGGGGGCCATGTACCAGGAGGAGGGCCTCGAGGTGGCCGAGGTCCTACGCCACTACGAGGCCACGGGAGAGCTTCCCCGCTACGACCTTGCCCCGGAGGAGCTTTTCGCCTTGGATGTGGACTACCTGGTCCTGGCGGCCCTCGAGGGAGCCTTGAACGGGGACACCGCCAAGGCGGTGCGAGCCCAGGTGGTGCTGGAGGCTGCCAACTTCGGCCTGACCCCCGAGGGGGAGGCCTATCTCCTGGGCAAGGGAGTCCTGGTGGTGCCGGACCTCCTCACGGGGGGTGGGGGGCTTCTGGCGAGCTATCTGGAATGGGTGCAGGACCTTAACATGTTCTTCTGGAGCGAGGAGGAAGTGCGGCAAAGCTTCGCAAAGAGCGTGGCCAAGGCGGTGGCCGAGGTGTGCGATCGGGCCGAGTTCCTTTCCACCGACCTGCGCACCGGGGCCATGGCCCTGGCCTTGGAACGGGTGAACGAGGCCACGCGGCTAAGAGGCGTCTACCCCTAAGAGGAGTGTCTATGAAGAGCGAACCCCTTTCCTACCTGGGCAAGGACGGCGGTCCTTGGGAGATCTTCGTGGAGCAGGTGGACCGGGTGGTCCCCTACCTGGGGCGGTATGCCCCTTTGGCGGAAAGCCTCAAGCGCCCTAAGCGAGTCCTGATCGTGGATGTGCCCATCCATCTAGACGACGGCACCGTGGCGTATTTTGAGGGGTACCGGGTCCACCACAACACCGCCCGGGGGCCGGCCAAGGGTGGAGTGCGCTACCACCCCGAGGTGACCCTTTCCGAGGTGATGGCCTTGGCCGCCTGGATGACCATTAAGAATGCCGCCGTGGGCCTGCCCTATGGGGGTGGCAAGGGGGGCATCCGGGTGGACCCCAAGAAGCTTTCCCCGGGGGAGCTTGAGCGCCTGACCCGCCGCTACACCTCGGAGATCGGGATCCTTTTGGGCCCGGATCGGGACATTCCTGCTCCCGATGTGAACACCGGGGAGAGGGAGATGGCCTGGATGATGGACACCTTCTCCATGAACGTGGGCCGTACGGTGCCGGGGGTGGTGACGGGGAAGCCCATCGCCCTCGGGGGGTCCCTGGGGCGGCGGGACGCCACGGGGCGGGGGGTTTTCGTCACGGCAAGGGCGGCGGCGGAGAAGATAGGCCTTCCCATAGAAGGAAGCCGGGTCATCCTCCAGGGCTTCGGCAACGTGGGGAACGCTGCTGCCCGCATCTTCCACGACCATGGGGCCCGGATCATCGCCATCCAGGACCACACGGGCACCATCTACAACGAGGCGGGGATAGACCCCTACGACCTTCTCAAGCACGTGGCGGAGTTCGGGGGGGTGCGGGGCTACCCCAAGGCGGAGCCCCTGCCCAACCCCGAGTTCTGGGCGGTGCCCACGGAGTTTCTCATCCCTGCGGCTTTGGAGAAGCAGATCACCGAGCAGAACGCCTGGCGCATCCAGGCCAAGATCATCGCCGAGGGGGCCAACGGCCCCACCACCCCGGCCGCAGACGACATCCTCCAGGAGAAGGGGGTCCTGGTGGTGCCCGATGTCATCGCCAACGCCGGGGGCGTCACGGTGAGCTACTTTGAGTGGGTGCAGGACTTCAATTCCTATTTCTGGACAGAGGAGGAGATCAACGCTCGTTTGGAGCGGGTCCTTAGGAATGCCTTTGAGGCGGTGTGGCAGGTGAGCCAGGAGAAGAAGATTCCCTTGCGCACGGCGGCCTATGTGGTGGCCGCCACCCGGGTCCTCGAGGCCAGGGCCCTCAGGGGGCTTTACCCCTAAGCACCCCGTCGTGGCTTGCGCCACGGGGGGGACCCCCAAAGGGTCAAGGGCAAGCCGCATTCGCCCTTGCCGATAGGGCAGCCTTCGCGCATGGGCACTTGGCCTCCGTTAGGCTATTCGTGTGGACTGGCCCCGCTATGGCCGTGTTACCCTGAAGCCCTTTAGCGCGGGGCTCACCGAGGAGGAGTGGAAGGGGCTTTACGCGACCTTCCGCGACCCCGAGGTGGCGGAGTGGAATGGGTCAAGCCCCTTGCGCTCCCCCTTCTGGCTTTTCAAGCGCTTTGTGCTGGCGGAGATGCGCCGCAAGGACCGCCTGGCCTTCGCCCTCCTGGACGAGGGAGGGGAGTACTTGGGCACGCTGGAGCTCTACGACCTCACCCCCGAGGAAGCCACCTTGGGCATCCTCATCGGGCGGAAGGACCGCTGGGGCCAGGGCTACGGCACGGAGGCGGTGCGGGCGGCCTTGGCCTATGCCTTTGGGCCCTTAGGCCTAAAACGGGTGAAGCTCCGGACCTTTGCCCACAACCAAAGGGCCCGGCGGGCCTTCCAAAAGGCGGGGTTTCGGGAGGTGGGGTTGGGGCCCGGGCCCAGAGGCAGGGAGGACGTGTACATGGAGGTGCGCTGTGAGGATCTTGGCCCCGAGGTTTAGGGAAGAGGTCTTCGCCCTTCTGCCTGGGGGGGTGGAGGTGCGTTACCTGGACGAGCCTTGGCCCGAGCGGGCCGACTTCTTTCTTCCCCCCTTCGGGCAGGAGGAGGTGGTGCGGCAGGTTTTGGCCCAGGTGGAGGTGCGGGTGGTCCAGACCCTTTCCGCCGGGGTGGACTGGATCCTGCCCTTGGTGCCGCAGGGGGTGGTGCTTTGCGACGGATCGGGCATCCACGACGCTCCCGTGGCCGAGTGGGTGGTGATGAGCCTTCTGGCCCTTCTTAAGGACCTGCCTGCCTTTTTGCAGGCCCAAGGGGAAGGGCGCTGGGCTCCCAGGGTGCTTCCGGACCTGGAGGGGAAGCGGGTCTTGCTTCTTGGGTATGGATCCATTGGGCGTGCGGTGGAGGAGAGGCTTAGGGCCTTTGGGGTGGAGGTGCTTCCCGTGGCCCGGCGCGCCCGCCCTGGGGTCTACACCCCCCAGGACCTTCCCTATCTCCTGCCCCAGGTGGATGCGGTGGTGGTCCTCCTCCCCCTTACCCCCGAGACCCGGGGAATGGTGGACCGGGATTTCCTCGCCCGGATGAAGCCGGGGGCCCTCTTGGTGAACGCTGGCCGGGGGCCGGTGGTGGAGGCGGAAGCCCTCCTCGAGGCGCTTCGGGGGAGAAGGATTCGGGCGGCTTTGGATGTCACCGACCCCGAGCCCCTGCCCCAAGACCACCCCCTTTGGCAGGCCCCCGGGGTCCTCATCACCCCGCATGTGGCTGGGCTTTCCCAGGGTTTCCACCGCCGGGCGGCCCGGTTTTTGGCGGAGCAGGTGGGGCGGTACCTCCGGGGGGAGCCGCTCTTGAACGTGGTGCGGGAGGGGTACTGATACCCCCCTACCCCGGCCTCGCCAGGGGGGTCCCGGAAGGGAGGTAAAGGGTGGAAGTGATCCTGCACGGCGACCTCCGGCGCTTCGGGGAGCGCCTTTGGGTGGAGGCCAAGACGCCCAGGGAGGCGTTGGAAAAGCTGGGCATCCCTTTGCAGGAGGTCTGGCTCCTGGCGGTGGGGGAGAAGGTGGTGGGTTTGGACGACCCCGTGGAAGGTCCTTTGGAAGTCTACCCCCCCATCGCCGGGGGTGGTATACTAAAGATCCTGCCCCAAAAGGCAGGGGGCGCGAAAGGGGGGGAGCCGCCCAACGCCCACCCCGCGTAGAAAGGAGAAGGATGGAGAAGAAGGAACTCCTCTCTACGCCCGTGGTCCCCATCGATATCGAGGCCTTTGACGCTGGGCCCATCCTCGAGGCCATGGGCAAAACCGCCTTCCAGGCCAGGAACCTCCACCGGGCGGCGGAGATCTACCTCCGGATGCTGGAGGACGATGCCGCCGTCATCCTCACCCTGGCCGGGAGCCTGGTTTCCGCTGGGCAGGGCCTCATCATCCACGACCTGATACGCAAGGGCCTGGTGGACGCCATCGTGGCCACCGGGGCCAACATCGTGGACCAGGATTTCTTCGAAGCCCTGGGCCACCGCCATTACCAGGGAGACCCCAAGGCTGACGATGAAACCCTTAGGCGGCTTTGGATCGACCGCATCTACGACACCTACATCGACGAGGAGGAGCTCCGCCACACGGACTACACCATCGCCGAGATCGCCAATTCCCTGGAGCCTAGGCCCTACTCCAGCCGGGAGTTCATCTGGCACATGGGCCGCTACCTGACGGAAAGGGGCCTGGGGGAGAAGAGCATCGTCCGGGCTGCTTACGAGGAGGGGGTGCCCATCTTCGTGCCTGCCTTCTCCGACTCCTCCGCGGGCTTCGGCCTGGTCTACCACCAGGTGAAAAACCCCAAGGCCCACATGACCATAGACTCTGTGGCCGACTTCCGCGAGCTCACCGAGATCAAGCTCAAAGCCGGTACCACGGGCCTGGTGATGCTGGGGGGTGGGGTACCCAAGAACTTCGCCCAGGACATCGTGGTGGCCGCGGAGGTGCTGGGCCACCCGGTGGAGATGCACAAGTACGCCATCCAGATCACCGTGGCCGATGAGCGGGATGGGGGGCTTTCCGGCTCCACCCTCTCCGAGGCCCAAAGCTGGGGCAAGGTGGACGCGGCCCTTTCCCAGATGGTCTTCGCCGAGGCCACCTTGGCCTTCCCCCTCCTGGCCTCCTACGTGTATCACCGGGCTCCCATGCGGGCCAAGCGGCGCTACGCCGACCTCTTCACCGCGGAAGTGACTGTCTAGGAGCTGGTACCTTTGGGGGTCCCCGTTGCGGCCCAGGCCGCAACGGGGTGCTTTTTCCCGGGAGGCTTGGACGTCTGGACCCACCCCTTTTCCCTTTGGTAAACTCCCAGCAAATGCCCGATGACCTGAGGCTTTACCTGAAGGAGCGTTTTGGCGTTCTGGGGCCGGTGTCTCCCGGGCGCTTTGAAGCGGAGCTGGCCAAGCGGGTGGGAAGCCCTGCCAAGCGGGAGCCCGTTCTCAAGGCCTGGCGGGCCTATCTGTCGGGGGGCGGCAAGGAGGCGGTGCGAAGTTTCTACCAGGAGATCCTCAAGGTGCCCAAGGGGGAGGCCCTGGTCTACGGCATGCACCTGCCCTTTTTGGAGTTTTACGCCCGGGAGGTGCCTTCCCGCTTGGAGGGGCAGGTTTTGGAGGTGGGGGCCTTCACCGGGGCCTTGGTGGGTTATTTGCAAAGGAAGCGGCCCGAGCTTTCCTTCCATGCCCTGGACGGGGTGGCGGAGGCCGTGGAGCTTGGGAAAAAGCGGGTGCCTGAGGTGACCTGGCATGTAGCCTGGGCGGAGGAGGCGGAGCTTCCTCCCTTTGACACCCTGCTTCTCCTTTCCGTCTTCCCCGAGGGCTTTGTGGACCAGGAGCTGGAAAGCCGCCTCGAGGCCCCCTCTTTTTGGAAACGCTTCGGTTTCTTTGACCGCCTTCCCCTTTTTGCCCGGCTTTTGAAGCCCGGTGGGCTTTTGGTTTACGGCCACGGGCCCTTTTTGGGCAAGAGCCCGGAAGGGGTGGAGGAAGGGCTAAAGCACCTGGGATTTGACCCGGTGGAGCGGGTTGGGGAGGGAGAGTACTTTTTGGTGCTGGCGAGAAGGCCCGAGGCGCTGGAGGTTAAGGAGGAGGCCTGGTCCCAGGCAGTGGACGAGGAGGCTTCCTTGGACCTCGAAAAGGCGCCCCTGCAGGTTCCCGTTCTGGTTCAGGAGGGTCTTTCCGAGGTGCGGGAGCTTCTGGCCGCGGGGCGGTATGCAGAGGTGCTGGCCCATCTGCCCGAGGGGGTGGAAGGGGAGGCCGCATGCCTCAGGGGGCGGGCCCTTTTCGCCCTTTCCCGCTATGCCGAGGCGGAGGAGGTCTTAAGGCGGGCCCTTTCCGAGGAGGCGGAGGACCTAAGGGCCATGGTGCTGGTGGAGCTCGGGGAGTACGAGCGGGCCAGGCCCCGCCTCGAGGCCCTGGCGGGAAGGGGCGGGCGCTACCGGCTCTATTTGGGCCGGGTCTACCTGAGCCTGGGGCGGTATGCGGACGCCCTCAGGCAGTTTGTGGAGTCGGGCCTGCCCGAAGCGGAAGGGTACGTGCGGGAGGCCCTGGAGCGGATCACCGAGCGCATGCGCCGCTTTGCCCGGGAGGGGGAGTGGGCGGAGGTAAGCCGCCGGGCGGAGTTTGTGGAGGATCTTTCCCCAACCCTCCTGACCCGGGAGATGTTCCGGCTTGGCTTAAAGGCCGCCCTGATCCAGGGGCTTTTTGCCCGGGCGGAGCGGTATGCCAGGAGGCTTGCGGACCTGGACGAGGCCGAGGGCTTCTTGGGGCTCGCCTTGGTGGCCCTAAGGGTGCGCTCCCCTTTGGAGGTGCGGCCTCTAGAGGATTTAAAGCCGGTGGAGCCCTACCTCACCGAGGCTCTGGCCCGGGCGGAGATCCCCGAGGCCTTGCTGCTCCTTGGGATGCTCCGGGAACGGGAGGGGCGCCACCTGGAGGCCCTGCGCCTTTTGGAGCGCGCGGCCGAGCGGGGAATAGGGGAGGTGGCGGGCCTGGCCTACCACCACCTGGCCCAGGTGAAGAGGGCCCTCAGGCGGCCCCTTAAGGAGATCCTGGGGGACCACAAGCGGGCCCACGCCTTGAGGGCCTACCCTGCCCCCTACCTTTTCCAGCTGGCCCAGGAGGCCCTGAAGGGGGGAGAGGAGGTCTTGGCCAGGGAGCTTCTCTCCCGGGCCCGGGATGCCGGGCTTTCCGAGGTGGCCGAAGAGGACCTCATGGGGCTCCTTGCCCTTCTGGAGAGGCTGGAGGGTCCCTGGGCTGCCTTTAGCCTTCTCTACCAGGCCCTGGGCCGCACGCCCAAGCCCCCCCTGGAGCTTCTGGCCTTGGCCTACCGGCTTTCCCGTGGTTTCCGGGAAAGCCCCGAGGCCTCGGAGGTGCGGGGGCAGTACCTGGCGGCCCTGTATGCCGAGGGGCGGGGGGAGGAGGTGGAAAGGCTCCTGCTGGAGGAACTGAAGGCTGACCCCCAGGCTCTGGAGGTGCTCTTTGACCTGGCGGAGCACCACGAGGCCCAGGGCAACTGGCGGAAGGCGGCGGAGCACTGGCAGAAAGCCTTGGAGGTAGCCCTCTACCGGGAAAAGGACCTGGACCTTTCCCGGGAGGTCTTAAGAAACCTCCTCTTCCTGAGGCCCCACGACGAGAGCCTTTCCCTTTACCTGGAGGAGCTTAAGGCGGTGAGTCGGGGCCTGGAGGCCTTGGGGGAAAGCCCCAAGGCCCTGCCCGAGACCAAGGAGGAGCTCCTGCAGGAGGGCCTGCCCCAGTTTCACGGGGAGCACCTTTTGGTGGTGGGCGGACACACCCAGCTCAGGAGCCGGCTGGTTCCCCTCCTCGAGGCCCGGGGCCTCAAGGTGGACTGGTTTGACGCGGATACCGCCGGGGTGGGCAAGGAGGCCCTAAGGCGTATCCAGAACCGCCTGGAGAAGGCCCATGGCCTCATGATCGTTTCCAGCTACGTGGGTCACGACTTCTCCGAGCCCGTGCGCCTCGAGGCGGAGCGCCTGGGGGTTCCGGTCTACGTGATCCCGGGGCGGGCCCGGGGGGCCACGGGGTTTTTAAGGGCCCTCAAGGCCTTCGCCCCCGAGCTCTTCAAACGGGCCCTCAAGGGGGTACAGTAGGGTTCATGGAGGCGCCGGTTCTTAAGCTGGGCTACTCCCCCTGCCCCAACGACACCTTCATCTTCTACGCCCTCACCCATGGCCTTGTGGAAAGCCCCCTTCCGGTAGAGGCGGTTTTGGAGGACGTGGAGACCCTGAACCGCTGGGCTCTGGAGGGGAGGCTTCCTTTGACCAAGCTCTCCTATGCCGCCTATGGGAGGGTGCGGGACCGGTATGTGGCCCTAAGGAGCGGGGGAGCCTTGGGAAGAGGGGTAGGCCCTTTGGTGGTGGCCAAGAAGCCCTTGAGGGGTCTGAAGGGAGCCCGGGTGGCCATTCCTGGGCGGAATACCACGGCCTTTTTGCTCCTCTCCCTGTATGCGCAAGGGTTTGAGCCGGTGGAGGTGCGCTACGACCGGATCATGCCCCTGGTGGCCCAAGGGGAGGTGGAGGCAGGTCTTGTCATCCACGAAAGCCGTTTCACCTACCCGGAGTACGGCCTGGTCAAGCTTCTGGACCTGGGGGAGTGGTGGGAGAGGGAAACGGGCCTGCCCCTTCCCTTGGGGGCCATCCTGGCCCGGCGGGACCTGGGGAAGGAGCTCATCCAGGCCCTGGACGAAGCGGTGCGGTGGAGCCTGGAATACGCCTGGGCCCATCCCGAGGAAACCCTTCCCTACCTGAAAGCCCATGCCCAGGAGCTTTCGGAGGAGGTGATCTGGGCCCATGTGCGCACCTACGTGAACGGGTTCAGCCAGGACGTGGGGGAGGAAGGGGAAAAGGCGGTGGAGAGGCTCTTCGCTGAGGCCGAGGCCCGGGGGCTTATCCCTTCCTCCGAAGCCCCCCTCTTTTTGTAAACTCGGGGCATGTTCCAGGAGCTTTCCCTCGAGGCCCGGCGGGAGGCGGCCAGGGTGTTCCAGCCCAAGAGGGCCTTGCGGGGTACCCTCCTCTACGCCCTGGGGGACCGGGCGGACGGGGTGTACCTGGTGCGGGAAGGGCTTGTCTGGCTAGAAGGACCCCGCTCAGCGGAAGGGGAACCCGCCACCTTGGGGGTGGTGGGGCCTGGGGGGCTTTTTGGGGAGGAGGCCTTGGTGGGGGGAGGAAGGCGCACTTCAGGGGCCACCGCCCTGACCTACGCCGAGTTCCTCTTCGCCCCCCAGGAAGCCCTGACCTCCTTGCGGGTGCGCTTTCCCGAGGTGGAGCGCTTCCTCCTGGAGGCCCTGTACGCCCGGCTGAAGGAGGCGGAGGAGCGGCTTTGGGAACTGCGCCACCTCTCCGTGAGCCAGCGCCTGGCCCGGCTTCTCCTGAGGCTAAACCAGGCGGGGGAGGTGGCCTTTTCCCACCAGGACCTGGCCCGCATGGTGGGGGCCACCCGGGAGACCGTGACCAAGCTTCTGGGGGAGTGGGCCCTTTCGGGGGTGGTGGACCTGGGCTACCGTAGGGTGGAGGTCCGGAAACCCCAGGCCCTTGCCCGCCTGGCTGAGGCGCTTTAGGCTTTGAAGCATGGAAGCCCAGGTCCTGGCCCAGCTGTTGGGCCTACCCCAGGGGGAAGAGGTCCTCAAAGAGCGCTTGGGCCGGGAAGGCCATCCCCATCTGCCCGCGGCGCTTGCCGCCTACCTGAAGCGCCTGCAGGCACCACGGGAGGCCTTTGCGGCCCTCGAGGGCCTGGGGCAGGGGGCAGTGGTCACGGGCCAGCAGGCGGGGCTTCTGGGAGGGCCTGCCTTGACCTTCTACAAGGCCCACACCGCCTTGGGCCTGGCGGAAAAGGTGGGGGCGGCTTCCCTCTTTTGGGTGGCTTCCCAGGACCACGATGTGGAGGAGGTGCGCCACCTTCATCTTCTCCTGGAGGAGGAGGTGCGTATCCTCTCCCTGCCCCTGCCGCCCCTTCCCGCAGGGCGGATCCCTTTTGCGCCTTACCGAGAGGCGGTGAGGGAGTTTCTGGGTCCCTGGTCCAGGGATACCCGGGTGGCCTACGCCCTGGAGGGGGAGACCCTGTCCGAGTTTTTCGCCCGCACCCTTTTGGCCTTTTGGGGGGAGCGGGGCCTCATTCCCTTTGACCCCATGGCCCCGGAGCTTGCCCCCCTTTTCCAAAAGGCCCTGGAAAGGGCGCTGGAGGACCCCCTGGCCAGCGCCCAGGCCATCAACCAGGAGGCGGAGCGCATCCGCGCCCTGGGGGGCAAGCCTCCTCTGAAGCGCAAGCCGGGGGCCACCAATTTTTTTTGGAAACAGATCAAAGAAGGCTTCTCTTTTATCAGGAAGGAACCTTTACCGATGGGGTAAGGCGCTATAGCAAACAGGAGCTTCTAGAGATCCTCCGGACCGATCCCAGCCGTCTCACCCCTGCGGCGGGTCTGAGGCCGGTATTCCAGGACCTGGTTCTGCCCACGGCGGGCTTCGTGGTGGGTCCCAACGAGTTTCGGTATGTGGCCGAGCTCTCCCGGGTCTACGCCCTTTACGGCATCCCCATGCCCGCCTTGTTTCTACGCCTAAGGGCCCTGGTTTTGGAGCCTCCCATCCATCGCATTTTGCAAAGGTACCGCTTGGACCCCTGGGCGTTTGTGGAGGGGAGGGAGGATGCCTTCCTGGAGGCTGTCAAAGAGGTGCTGGAAGGGTTCAGGGGCCTCGAGGCGGAGCTTTCGCGCCTCTTGGAGGAGGTGGAGGCCCTGGGCCAGAAGGCCCGCGCCCTGGAGCCCACCTTGGAAAGGCCTTTTCGCCGCTTCCAGGCGAGGCTAAAGGGGGAGGGGGAAAGGCTTTTGAAGAAGCTTCTCCGCGCCCGCATGGGGCGGGATGCGGTCCTTCTGCACCATCTGGAACGCCTCAGGCGGCACCTTTTGCCTCGAGGCCTGCCCCAGGAACGGGTCTACCCCTTCGCCATGTACGCCTTGCGCCATCCGGAGGCCCTCCAGAGGCTCCAGAAGGCCCACATCTCGGGAAGGGCCACCCTGGTTTTGGACTAGACGATAGGATAGGGGCACGGTATGACGTACGGGTTAAAGGGTGCCCTTCTGGTTTGCCTCCTCCTTTTCCTGGTTTGGATCCTGCCCTCCCGGGGCCAGGAGAGGGACCTTCTCCTCAGGGTGCTCCTTAAGGAGGTGCCGGAAGGCCAGGAGGTATCCCTCCTCCTGCCGGAGGGTCAGGGAACCGTGCGGGCTAGGGGGGTGGCCCAAGGGGTCTGGGTGGAAGGCAGGCTCCAGCCCTTTTGGGAGTTTCCCGAGCCCTATTTCCGCTTGGAGGGGCGCACCTATAGGGGTGGGGTGCGCCTTCTTGCCCAGGGGGGAAGGCTTTGGGTGGTGAACCTGGTCCTTCTAGAGGATTACCTCCTCGGCGTTCTCCCCGCGGAGATGCCCGAGGGCTTTCCCCAAGAGGCCCTGAAGGCCCAGGCGGTGGTGGCCCGCACCTTCGCCGTGAACCGCTTGAATCCCCGGGCTCCTTACGACCTCTGCGCCAGCGAGATCTGCCAGGTCTACCTGGGCTTGGCCGTGGAAACCCCCAGGCATACTGAGGCGGTGAGGGGTACCCGGGGCAAGGTCTTAAGCTACCAAGGAAAAGCCATTTCTGCTCTCTACCACGCCGATTCCGGGGGCATGACCGCAGGTAGCGAGGAGGTTTTCCAAAAAGCCTTGCCCTATCTGCGGCCGAGGCCGGACCCCTATGCCCGGGGTCCCAAAAGCCAGTGGCAGGTTTCCGTGAGCCCGGAGAGGGCGGCGATGGCTTTGAGGGCCATGGGCCGTACTCCCCAGGCCGGCTCCCTTGGGGATTCCCCCGTGGTGCTGGAGCGAAGCGCCTCGGGCAGGGTATGGCGCCTACGGCTACTGGGGGTGGAGGTGCAGGGACCCGAGGCCCAGCGGCTGGTGCGGAACCTGGGCCTGCCCTCGGCTTTGGCGGAGTTCAAGGGCTGGCAGGCGGAGGGCCGGGGGGCAGGGCACGGGGTGGGCCTCTCCCAGTGGGGCGCCAAGGGCATGGCGGAGGCGGGATACGGGTACCGGGAGATCCTTGGGTATTACTTCCCCGGCACCTTTCTCTCCGACCTTTTGTTGGGTGGGGTTCCGGGCCCCGAGGGGGCCTGGGCTACCAAGTAGCTTCCCTCATTCCGCTAAGGCCCATGCTGATTCCCACGCCCATTGGTCCCTTGTGGCTCGAGGTCACCTCGAGGGGCGTGCGGCTTCTGGAGCCGGCCTTGTTGCCCCGGGGCCTCGAGGCCCGGGGCCCTTTGGCCGAAAGGGTACGGGAGCGGGTGCTGGCCTACTTCGCCGGGGAAAAGCCCGATTTTTTGGACATTCCCCTGGACTACATGGGGTTTGCCCCCATGCGGGTGGCCCTTTACGAGCGGGTGCGCCTTATCCCCTACGGGCACACGGAAAGCTACGGCTCCCTGGCCCGGGAGCTTGGCCTCTCCCCGCGGGCGGTGGGGGCGGGGATGCGGGCTTCGCCTTTTTTCCTCCTGGTGCCCGCCCACCGGGTGATCCACGCGGATGGGCGGATCGGGGGTTTCGCCGGGCAGGAGGGGCTCAAGGCCTGGCTTCTGCGCTTTGAGGGCGCCCTCCCTTAAACCTCCACCCAGACCGCCAGGGAGAAGGGCGGGAGCGTTGGCCCGCAGAGGCGCCCGCCCGCGGGGGTGCAGAGGGCCCCGGAGAGCAGATCCACCGCCTGGGCCCCTCGAGGCAGGGCCCCGTGCAGGGGGAAGTCCTGAAGGAAGGGTCCCGGGCTGGCGTTCACCACCACCAGGTAGGGCCCCCGGGTGAAGGCCAGGTGCCCGTCTGCAGCATAGACCCGCTGGTAGGGGGCGGTGCGGAGCTCGGGGTGTTCCTGGCGCAAGCGGGCCATGCGCCGCACCGTTTGCCGTATCTCCTCCTTCCATCGGCCCTGGTCCCAGACCATGCCCGCCCGGTTTTCCGGGTCGTGGCCTCCTTCCATCCCCACCTCCTCCCCGTAATAGACCGTGGGGTTTCCAGGCAGGAGGAAAAGGAGGGAAAGGGCCAGTTTAGCCCGCTCCACGCTTCCCCTAAGGAGGGTGAGGAGGCGGGGGGTGTCGTGGGAGGTGAGGAGGTTCATCTGGGCCCGCACCACCTCCGGACGGTAACGGGTAAAGAGGCCTTCCAGGCGGTGGCTGAAGGCCAGGGCCTGCAAGGGCTCGATCCGCCCTAGGCCCGAGCGGGAGGATAGCTCCTGGTCCAGGACCTCTCCCCCCACGAAGCCCAGGATGGCCCGGCTCAGGGGGTAGTTCATGGTGGCGTCGAACATATCCCCTTGGAGCCAGAAGTCGGCTTCCTCCCAGATCTCCCCTACGATGTAGGCCTCGGGGTTGGCTCCCTTGACCCTCCTGCGGAAGGCCCGCCAGAACTCGGGGTCAGGGATCTCGTTGGGCACGTCCAGCCGCCAGCCATCGGCCCCAAAGCGGATCCAGTACTCCGCCACCTCCAGGAGGTACTCCCGCACCGCCGGGGTTTCCACCCGGAGCTTGGGGAGCTCGGGGTTACCCCACCAGGCCTCGTAGTTGGGGTGGCGGCTATAGGCGTTCAGGGGAAACCCCTTCACGTAATACCAGTCCCGATAAGGGCTCGCCTCCCCGTTTTCCAAAAGGTGCTGGAAGGCGAAAAACCCCCTTCCCGTGTGGTTGAAAACCCCGTCCAGGATAACCCGCATGCCGTGGGCGTGGGCCACCTCCAGAAGGTGCCTTAAGGCGGCGTTCCCTCCCAGGACCGGGTCCACCTGGAAGTAGTCCGTGGTGTGGTAGCGGTGGTTGGCGGTGGAGGCGAAGATGGGGTTCAGGTAAAGGGCCTCCACCCCTAGGTCCTTGAGGTAGGGGATCCTCTCCGCAACTCCCCATAGGGTGCCTCCCTTGAACCCCCTAAGGGAGGGTGGCGCTTCCCAGGGTTCCAGGGGACCCGCTGGGGCGGGCTTGCCGGGAGGGCCGGCCCGGAAGTAACGGTCAGGCAAGATCTGGTAGAAAAAAGCGCCCTCGTACCAGGCCACGGGCCCAAGTGTACTACGGAGGCAGTGTGGGATGGATCACAAAAATCCTTGCCTCTTCGGGGTGGCTTTGGTATCCTCCCGGGGTGAAGGGTATGGGGGGCCGCCTTTTCGTCATGACCGGGGCCAGCGGGGTGGGGAAGGGCACGGTGCGGGCTAAGGTGCTGGAGCGCACCCGCCTCTTCTACTCCATCTCCATGACCACCCGTCCCCCGCGTCCCGGAGAACGGGATGGGGTGGACTACTACTTCGTGGATAGGGCTACCTTTGAAGCCCTGTTGCGGGAGGATGGGTTCTTGGAGCATGCCGAGTACGTGGGGCACCTTTACGGCACCCCAAGGGCCCCGGTGGAGCGGGCTTTGGCCCGGGGGGAGGATGTTCTTCTGGAGATCGAGGTGCAGGGGGCCCTGCAGGTGCGTGAGAAGATGCCCGAAGCGGTCCTCATCTTCCTCCTGCCCCCTTCCCTTTCCGAGCTGAAGCGGCGTTTGGTCTACCGGGGCAAGGACGCCCCGGAGAAGATAGAAAAGAGGCTGAAGCAGGCGGAATGGGAGATCCAGAACGCCCATCTCTTCGATTACGTGGTGGTGAACGAGGTGCTGGAGGAGGCGGTGGCCGACTTCCTGGCCATCCTTACCGCCGAGAGGCGGCGCACCCCTAGGATGGGCCCCGCCTTGGAGAGGGCCTTGAAACGGGATAAGGACCTGGAAGCCGAGCTGGACGAGATTCTGCGGAGGAATTATGGCGGAACCCGGGATTGACAAGCTTTTTGGCATGGTGGATTCCAAGTACCGGCTCACCGTGGTGGTGGCCAAGCGGGCGGAGCAGCTTCTTCGCCACCGCTTTAAGAACACGGTTCTGGAGCCGGAGGAGAGGCCCAAGATGCGGACCCTCGAGGGCATCCTGGACGACCCCAATCCCGTCACCTGGGCCATGAAGGAGCTGCTCACGGGGAGGCTGGTCTTCGGGGAGAACCTGGTGCCTGAGGATCGCCTGCAGAGGGAGATGGAACGGCTCTACCCGGTGGAAGAGGAGGCGTAGGTGGCCCGGGTTCTGGTGGCGGTGACGGGGGGGGTGGCGGCTATCAAGGCCCCCCACCTTCTCCGCCTCCTCAGGGCCCAAGGCCACGAGGTGCGGGTCCTGGCCACCCCCAGGGCCCTGGAGTTCATCACCCCCCTTTCCCTGGCGGTGGCCGCCGGGGGGGAGGTGGCCACGGAGGAGGCCTGGTTCAGGCCCGATGGCCGGGCCTTACACATAGAGCTCGCCCGCTGGGCCGATGTGGTCCTGGTGGCCCCGGCCACCGCCCACGCCATGGCCAAGGCCGCCTTGGGCCTGGCGGATGACCTCCTTTCCGCCACCCTCTTGGCGGGGGCTAAGCGGGTGGCCTGGGCCCCGGCCATGAACGAGGCCATGTGGCTTGCCCCCAAGACCCAGGAGCATGCGAGGAGCCTCGAGGCCATGGGCCACGCCCTCTTTGGCCCCGCCTACGGGCCCTTGGCGGCGGTGGGGGAGGGGGAAGGATGGGGACGGATGCTGGAGCCCGAGGAGCTTTTGGAGAGGCTTCAGGCCTTCCTTACCCCCAAGGACCTTAAGGGCCTGAGGCTTCTGGTGTCCGCCGGTCCCACCCGGGAGTACCTGGACCCGGTGCGCTACCTTTCCAACCCTTCCTCGGGCCGCATGGGCTACTCTGTGGCCGAGGCTGCCCGGGACCGGGGGGCGGAGGTGGTGCTCGTTTCCGGTCCCACGGCCCTGCCCGACCCCTGGGGGGTGGAGGTGGTGCGGGTGGAAAACGCCTTGGAGATGCGCGAGGCCATTCTGGGGCGCTATTCCTGGGCCCAGGCGGTGGTGATGGCGGCGGCGGTGGCCGACTACCGCCCGGCGGAGGTGAGCCGGGAGAAGGAGCCCAAGGTGGCGGCGGAGAAGGTTCTCCGCCTGGTACCCAACCCCGACATCCTCAAGGAGCTGGGGGAGAACAAGGGACCGAGGGTCCTGGTGGGCTTTGCCATGGAGACCGGGGAGGGCTTGGCGCGGGCCAAGGAGAAGCTTCTCCGCAAGAACCTGGACCTCATCGTCCTCAACTGGGTGAACCGGGAAGGGGTGGGCTTCGGCAGCCTCGAGAACGAGGTGGTCCTCCTCCTCCGGGATGGCCGGGTACTGAAACTCCCCCGCATGAAAAAGCGGCAGGTGGCCGACCGTATACTGGACTTGGTTAAAGAGTTCTGGAAGGGTTAGAGGGGTGTCTATGCGAAGCAAAGCGGAGCGGCACCGCGCCATTCAGGAGATCGTGAGCCGGGAGGAGATCGGCACGCAGAAGGAGCTGGTGGAGCGCCTGCGGCAGCTGGGCTTTGACGTGACCCAGGCCACGGTGAGCCGGGATATCGCCGAGCTGCGCCTGGCCCGAGTTTCCCTGGGCAAGGGGCGGCACAAGTACGCCCTGCCCTCTATGGAGCTTCCCGAGGACGTTTACGAGGAACTCAAGCGGCAGTTTGGCCTCTTCGTCAAGGACGTGGACCGGGGGGGGAATATCCTGGTGGTGAAGACGGCGGAGGGCCACGCCTCCGGCATCGCCCTTTTGATGGACCGCCTCAAGCGGGACGAGATCGTGGGCACCCTGGCGGGGGAGGATACCATCCTGGTGGTGGCCCGGACCGAGGAAGGGGCGAGGGCCCTGGAGGAGGAGTTCGGGGAGCTCCTCGTGACGGGAAAGATGCGCCTTTAGGCCCCCGTGCTGGAGCTTTTCCTCAAATCCTTCCTCACCCTCTTCGTGGTCATGGACCCGGTGGGGCTGGTGCCGGTTTTTCTGGCCCTGGCCGGGGACCGTCCTCAAAGGAAACAGGCCCAGATCGCCGGGAAGGCGGTGCTGGTGGCGGGGGGGCTCTTGGTCTCCTTTTTTTTCTTCGGGCGGGGGCTTTTGGGCTACCTGGGGATCAGCCTCGAGGCCCTGCGCATCGCCGGGGGCATCCTCCTCTTCCGCATCGCCACCGAGATGGTTTTCGCCCACCACGAGCGGGAAACGGAGGAGGAAAAGGATGAGGCCCGCCTCCGGGCGGATATCTCCGTCTTTCCCTTGGCCATCCCCTTGATCGCCGGCCCTGGGGCCTTGGCCAGCGTCCTCATCCTGGGCGGGGAGGCTAAGGGGGTGCCTTGGGGCTGGGCGGTGGTCCTCTTGAACGTTTTCTTGGTCCTTTGCCTGGCCTACCTCTTCCTGCGGGCGGCAGCTTCCGTGCGCCGGGCCCTGGGGCGGACGGGAGTGAACGTGGTCACCCGTGTCCTGGGCATCCTCCTGGCCGCCTTGGCGGTGCAGTACGTGGCGGATGGGGTTAAAGCCCTTTTCTAGCCCTCTTGGCCCGGTACATGCCTTTGTCGGCCTCCTTAAGGAGGGCCTCCAGGTCCTCCCCCTCCACCAGAAGCCCTCCTGCGGCCACCTGGTAGGGCAGGTTCTCCTGAAGCCGGGCGATGAGGGCGGGGATCTCCTCCGCCTTCAGGCCCAGGTGGAGGCTTACGAACTCATCCCCACCGATGCGGAAGGCCACGTCACGGCGGCGGGAGAGGTTTCTTAGGGCCTGGGCCAGGCTCTTCAGGGCCTGGTCGCCCACCGCGTGGCCCTCCCGGTCGTTCAAGGCCTTAAGGCCGTTCAGGTCCCAGTAGATCAAGGACAAAGGCTCCCCCAGGGTCCGGGCTTCCTGTAGGAGCAGGGGAAAGGCTTCCTCCAGGGCCCGGCGATTGCCCAAGCCGGTGAGGGGATCGGTGCGGGCGGCCTCCTGCAGGGCCTGGCGCTCCTTCAGGGCCTTGAGGAGGAGGGCGGCCTCGAGGGCAAAGGCCTAGGCCAGCTCCAGGGAAAGGGGGCTGAAGGCCTCGGGGTCCGAGAAGCTGTCCAGGTTCATGGTGGCCAGCACCTCCCCTTCCAGGACGATGGGCAGGCCCAGGGTGGCCTGGATCTCCAAAGGGCGGCCGTGCTCGAAGAAGAGGGGCCTGGCCTCCACGGTGCTCAGGTTGGAAAGGTACCGCACCTCCTCCCCTTTGAGGATCCGGGGCCGGCCCCTTTGCCAGTTGTCCACCCCCAGGCCGTACCAGAAGAGCTCCTCCTGGAGGGAGGTGCGGGCCATGAGCAGGCGTTCGCTGAAGCCTTCCTGGGCCACCAGGTAAAAGAACCCCCCTTCCCTTAAGAGGATGCTGCCCGCCTCGGCCCCCGGCACCACCGCCACCGCTTCGCGGATCAGGTCCTTGAGAAGGCCCTCGGGTTCCTCGTGTTGCATGAGTCCCTTCAGCACCCGAAGGAGGCTTTGGTAGGCCTTGGCCCGCACGGCGAGGTGGCTGACCTCGAGGAGAAGCAGGTAGGTGCCTTCCGGGGCGGGCAGGTGCACCACCTGGTAGGTCTTCGTCCCCACCTCCAGGGTGTCCCCTTGGGGGAGGGGGAGGCCTTCGGCCAGGGAGTTGCGCACCACCTCCGTTTCCCGGACAAGATAGACGGGGTAGGGAGCCTCGAGGGGATTCATTCCCGAGCCTCCACCCAACCTGGGGCAATCTGGTTCCCCTCCAGGAGGAGGCGGGCGTGGGCCAAAGCGGCCTCGGTGTACTGGCCGGAGAGGAGGCGGGCGAGCTCCCGTATGCGCTTCTCCCCTTCCAGCACCTCGATGCGCACCTCTTCCCCCTCCTTCACCACCCTGAGGTGCCTCTTCGCGCGGGCGGCGATCTGGGGCAGGTGGGTGACCACCAGGACCTGCCGGGCCTGGCCCAGCTGGGCAAGCCTTTCCGCCATCTTCCAGGCGGTTTCCCCGCCCACCCCGGTGTCCACCTCGTCGAAGACCACGGTGGGGGCCTCGGCCCCGGTGAGGAGGGCTAAAGCCAGGGCGATGCGGGAGAGCTCCCCGCCGCTGGCCGCGGAAAGGGGAGCGGGGGGAAGGTGGGGGTTAGCGGAGAAGCGGAAGAGGACCTCCTCCAGGCCCTGGGGTCCGGGTTCGGGAAGGGGCTTGAGCTCCACCTGGAAGCGGGCTTTGGGGAAACCCAGGGCGGAAAGCTCCGTCTCCATTTCCTTTTCCAGCCTCCTTGCCGCCTCGAGGCGGGCTTCGGAAAGGCGTTCCCCCGCCCTATACAGGGCTTCCGAGGCCACTTTTAAGGCCCTTTCCAGCTCCAAAAGCCGCTCTTCCCCTCCCTCCAGGGCCTTCAGCTCCTCCTCTGCCCTTTCCCGGTAGCGCAGGACCTCCTCCAGGGTGGGCCCGTACTTGCGCTTGAGCCTTTCCAGAAGGCCCAAGCGTTCCTCCAGCTGGGCCAGACGGCTGGGGTTTCCTTCCAGGCTTTCCAGGTAGTCCTCCAGCTCCCGGGTCACGGCCCGGCCACCCTCCAAAGCTGCCTCCAGGTCCCTGGCCAGGGCCTCGAGGGCTGGGTCAAAGCGGCTTCCCGCCCTTAGCTCCCGCAGGGCAGCCTGAAGAAGATCCAGGGCACCTCCTTCTGCCAGGAGGGCGTAGGCCTTCCCCGAGCGCTCCCTCAGGGTTTCCAGATGGCGAAGCCTTTGCGCCTCGGCCTCCAGCTCCTCATCCTCCTTGGGCCTGGGGTTCGCCTCCTGGATCTCCTTAAGCTGGAAGCGGAGGAGGTCCTCCCGCTCCGTCTTGGCCCTCAAGGCCTCCTCCAGGGCTCGTTTTTCCAGGAGGAGGGCCTGGTGTTTCTTGTACGCTTCCCCGTAGTCCTCCAGGAGGTTTGGGGGCAGCATGGCATCCAGAAGCTCCCGCTGCCTTTTTGGGGAAAGGAGGGCGATGGCCGTGTGCTGGGCGTGGAGGGAAAGCCACCTTTCCGCCTCCTCTTGGAGTTCTTTGAGGCTCACCACCTCCCCATCGATCCGAGGGGTGGAGCGGCCCCCAACGCGGCGGGAGAGGATGCGCTCCTCGCCCTCACCTTGGAAGAAGGCGGTCACCAGGAGGCTATCGCCAAAAGGCCCCAAAAGTCCCTCGGACCTGGCCCCCAGGAGGAGGGCTAAAGCGTCCACCAGGAGGCTTTTCCCCGCCCCGGTTTCCCCGGTGAGGACGTTGAGCCCAGGCCCAAGCTCCAGGGTAGCCTCGCGGATTACGGCGAGGTTACGCACCTCGAGGCGCTTGAGCATCTTCTTCCATTCTAAGGCTTCCCTAGGGCATGGGGTGGGCCAGGGCGAGCCGCCTAACCTCCTCCCGCAGGGCCTCCGAGGGCCCCTCCATGAGGGCTCGGTCGATGAGCTCTGCCACCAGGGGCATCTCCTCCGGGGTAAAGCCCCGGGTGGTGATGGCCGGGGTGCCGATGCGGATGCCGGAGGTGACCCTGGGGGGCTTGGGGTCAAAGGGGATGGCGTTCTTGTTCACGGTGATGCCCACGGCATCCAGCTTCTCCTCCGCCTCCTTGCCGGTCAGGCCCTTGGGGCGGAGGTCCAGGAGGAAGAGGTGGTTGTCGGTTCCCCCCGTGACCAGGCGGTAGCCCCTTTTGGCCAGCTCCTCGCCAAGGCGCTTGGCGTTTTCCACCACCAGGCGGCTATACTCCCGGAACTCGGGCTGCAGGGCCTCAAAAAAGGCCACCGCCTTGCCAGCGATCACGTGCTCCAAGGGCCCGCCCTGGATGCCCGGAAAGATGATCTTGTCGATCTTTTTGCCCAGATCCGGGTCGTTGGAAAGAATAAGCCCGCCCCTCGGGCCCCTTAGGGTCTTGTGGGTGGTGCTGGTGACCACATGGGCGTAGGGAAGGGGGTTGGGGTGGAGCCCCGCGGCCACCAGGCCGGCGAAATGGGCCATGTCCACCACCAGGTAGGCCCCCACCTCCTCGGCGATCTCCCGGAAGGCCTTAAAGTCCCAGAAGCGGGGGTAGGCGCTGGCGCCCGCCACGATCACCTTGGGCCGGTGCTCGAGGGCCAGGCGGCGCACCTCCTCTAGGTCGATGAGCTCGGTATCGGGCCGGACCCCGTAGGAAACCACCTTGTACAGTTTCCCGGAGAAGTTCACCTTGGAGCCGTGGGTGAGGTGGCCCCCGGCGGCCAGGTCCATGCCCATAAGGGTATCCCCCGGCTCCATGAGGGCCATGTACACCGCCATGTTGGCCTGGGAGCCGGAGTGGGGCTGGACGTTGGCCCAGGCGGCCCCGAAGAGCTCCTTGGCCCGCTCGATGGCCAGGCTTTCCACCTGGTCTATGATCTCGCATCCCCCGTAGTAGCGGGCCCCCGGGTAGCCCTCCGCGTACTTGTTGGTGAGGACGCTTCCCACCGCCTCCCGCACCTGGGCGGAGACGAAGTTCTCGCTGGCGATGAGCTCCAGGCCTTCCCGCTGGCGCTTTTCCTCCGAGGCGATCAACTGGAAAAGGGCCTCGTCCCGTAAGCTGGTCCTGACCATAGGCCGATTATAGGCCCTGCACCGGGGCGCTACCAGGTTATCCTTTCCGGGAACCGGAGCCTTAGGGGAAGGCGGAAGGACCCTGGAAAGGGCCTTCCCTTTGCTAAGCTTGGGGTATGAAAGGAAGCGTTTTCCCGATTTTGAAGTGGGGGCTTGCCCTGACCCTAGCTATCCTGCTTGTGGCCATTATTCTCATCAACTTTACCTCCAGCCGCGATCTGCCGGAGCTGGTCCGGGTGCAGGTGGAGCGGTATGCGGTGTGCAGCTACTGGTTCTTCGGCTGGCACCTGGCTTCCACCGGGGCTTTCGCCTTTATCTTCCTGCTGGTAGGGTTTCTTCTGGGCCTTGGGACGGGGTTTTTCCTAAGGCGGGGGGTGGCCTCGAGGGGCTAGTGCCCCCCTAGCTTGGCTAGGGTGGGGATTAGGGATAGGGCCTAGAGGATTTCCAAGGCCAGTTTTTCCCCTTCCACGGGCACCCCGGCCGGATAGCGCCCGTTGAAGCAGGCCAGGCACACGGGCCCTCCAATGGCCCGTTTCACCCCTTCCTCCGAGAGGAAGGCCAGGGTATCCGCCCCGATGAAGGCCCGGATCTCCTCCACGCCCTTCTCGGCGGCGATGAGCTCTTTGCGGGCGGCGGTGTCGATGCCGTAGTAGCAGGGGAAGCGGATGGGGGGGCTGGAAACCCGGAAGTGGACTTCCCGGGCCCCTGCTTCCTTCAGCATGGCCACGATGCGGCGGCTGGTGGTGCCCCGTACGATGGAGTCGTCGATGAGCACCACCCGCTTGCCCCGCACCGCCGAGGTGGGGGAGAGCTTCAAGCGGGTCTTGAGGTCCCTTAGCGCCTGGGTGGGCTGGATGAAGGTGCGGCCCGCATAGGGGTTCTTGTAAAGGCCGTACTCCAGGGGAAGGCCGCTAGCCTTGGCGTAGCCCACCGCCGCCCCGATGCCGGAGTCGGGCACCGGCACCACCATGTCCGCTTCCGCTGGCGCTTCCCGGAAGAGCTCCATGCCCATGCGCACCCGGGCCTCGTAGGCCTCCACCCCGTCCAGGAGGCTATCGGGCCTAGCGAAGTAGATCCATTCAAAGGCGCAGGGGGCGGGGTTTGGGGGAAGGGCCTGGAGGCTTTTAAGCTCGCCTTCCTCCACCCAGACCACCTCCCCTGGGCGCACATCCCGGAGGTAGTGGGCCCCCATGAGCTCGAGGGCCGGGGGCTCGGAGGCAAAGGCGTAGCCTTTGGGAAGCCTGCCGATGGCCAGGGGACGAACCCCGTGGGGATCCCGGAGGGCCACCAGGGTCCTGCGGTCCATGAGGAGGATGGAATACCCTCCCTCCAGGGCCTTCATGGCCTCGGCGGCCGCCTCAGGGAGGGAGAGGTGGCCCAAGCGGGCGAGGAGGAGGAGCATCACCTCGGTGTCCGAGGTGCTCTGGAAGGTGGCCCCTTCCTTAAGGAGCCGGTCGCGAAGGGGTTTGGCGTTGGTGAAGTTGCCGTTGTGCACGATGGCCAGGACCCCGTGGGCGGTGCGGGCGGTGAGGGGCTGGGCGTTGAAGCGCAGGTTGGATCCGGTGGTGGAGTAGCGGGTGTGGGCCAGGCCCAGCCGGACCCCCGCCAAGCGCAAGCGGGCCAGGCGCTCCTCGGTGAAGACCTGGTTCACCAGGCCGAGATCCTTCTCTACCAGGAACTCCTTCCCGTCCGATACGGCAATCCCTGCCGCCTCCTGCCCCCGGTGCTGGAGGGCGAGAAGGCCCAGATGGAGTAGCCCCGCCGCGTCCAGGGGTTCCTCGCTCCAAAGCCCCAAGACCCCGCACTCTTCCCTAGGCTTGTCCATCCAGCACCTCCCTCAGGGGCCGCTTCCAGGCGGCGAGGAGCTCTTCTACCTCCCACTCTAGCACCCCATCCGGGGTGAGGACCGTGAGGGTATGCCCCCCGGTTTCCCCCAAAACCCGGTAGGGGAGCCCCATCTCCTCGAGGCGGAAGGTGGTTTCCTTGAGGTGTTCCTTGTCCACGGTGAAGAGGATGCGGCTTGGGGCCTCGCCGAAAAGCAGGGCAAGGTGTCCCGACGGTGGCTCGGAGCCCCGGGTGCGCACCTCCACCGTGGCCCCCAGGCCATAGGGGAAGGTCATCTCCGCCAGGGCCGCCAAAAGCCCTCCTTCCGCCAGGTCGTGGGCGGTGCGGGTGAGGCCCAGGGCGATGAGTTCCCGGATGGCCTCCTGCACCCGCTTCTCCTGCTCCAAATCTAGCCTGGGGGGATGGCCCGCCTCGAGGCCCGAAAGGAGGTAAAGGACCTCGCTTCCCCCAAGCTCCCCTTTCTCCTCTCCCAACAGGAGGATCACCTCTCCCGGGCGGCGGAAGCCCATCTCCGCCCGCCTCCTGATGTCCAAGACCCCCACCACCCCCACCATGGCCGTGGGGGGGATGCGCCGGCCCCCGCTCTCGTTGTAGAGGGATACGTTTCCCGAAACCACCGGCACCCCCAAGGCCTCGCTGGCCTCTCGGAGGCCGGCGAGGGTTTCCTGGAGCTCAAAGTAACCCTCTGGGGTTTCCGGGCTTCCCAGGTTGAGGCCGTCGGTGTAGGCCAGGGGTTTTGCCCCCACCACGCTCACGTTGCGGCAGGCCTCGGCCAGGGCGTGCATGGCGCCAAGCCGGGGATGGAGGCGGCTATACCTGGGGTTCTGGTCCACCTTGGTGGCAATGCCCAGGTGGGTTCCCTTCACCCAGAGCACCGCCGCATCCCCCTTGCCCGGCACCAGGGTGGTCCTGGTTCCCACCTGGTGGTCGTAGCGTTCGTAAATGGCTTCCCGGCTCGCCAGGTTGGGGGAGGCGAGGAGCTGGGGAAGAATCTCCTGGGGGTTGGCGGCAAGCGGGGGAAGGGGCATCTCCCGGAGCCTTCGAATCTCGGGATCCTCCCTTCCGATGCGCACGTAGGTGGGGGCTTCCGCCAGGGCCTCCGTGGGGACCTCGGCCACCACCTCGCCCCGGAAGAGGACGCGGAAGACCCTCTCGGGGATGGTCCTGGCCACGGGCACGCAGTCCAAGCCCCACTTCCTGAAGACCTCCTCCAGCTCCCTTTCCCTGCCCTCCTTGGGTACCAGGACCATGCGCTCCTGGCTTTCGGAGAGAAGGAGCTCTATGGGCCCCATGTTCCTTTCCCGGGTGGGGACGCGGTCCAGGTCCAGCTCCACCCCCAGGCCCGACTTGAAGGCCAGCTCCGAGAGGCTACTGGTGAGCCCTGCTGCCCCCATGTCCTGGACGCCTTCCACCAGGTCCTTTTCGATGGCCTCGAGGGTGGCCTCCATGAGGAGCTTCCCCAAAAAGGGGTCCCCCACCTGGACTGCTGGCCGGTCCTCCTCCTTGTCCTCGGAAAGCTCCCGGCTGGCGAAGGCGGCACCCCCAATCCCATCCCTTCCCGTCTTGGCCCCGGCGTAGTAGATGGGCCGGCCTAAGGAAGCCTGGCTACGCCTTAAGTGCTCCTCCCTAAGAAGCCCCAGGCACATGGCGTTCACCAGGGGGTTTTCCCGGTAGCCCTCGTGGAAGTAGAGGTCCCCGCCCACCGTGGGGACCCCGATGGCGTTGCCGTAGTGGGCGATGCCGGAGACCACCCCCTTGAGGAGGTATCGGCTTCGAGCGTCCCCCAGGGGGCCAAAGCGCAAGGAATCCAGCAGGGCGATGGGCCGGGCCCCCATGCTCATGATGTCCCGGATGATCCCCCCCACCCCGGTGGCGGCACCCTGGAAGGGCTCCACCGCCGAGGGGTGGTTGTGGCTTTCGATCTTAAAGGCTACCGCCCAGCCCTCGCCGATGCGCACCACGCCGGCGTTCTCCCCCGGGCCCTGCAAGACGGCCTCCCCCTCCTTGGGAAGCTGCTTCAGGAGGGGCCGGGAGTTCTTGTAGGCGCAGTGCTCGCTCCACATCACCTTGAAGAGGAAAAGCTCCACCCGGTTGGGCTCCCGGCCAAGCCTCTGGGTGATCTCCCGGTACTCCTCTTCCGGGATGCCGATTTCTTGGGCTAGGGTTTCCATCACTGGAGAAGGGGAAGAAGCTCCCGGTGGTCCTTGATCTTGGCCGTGGGCTTGATCTCCCCGTTCACCTCCCTCAGGCCCACGTACTGCACCGCCCAGGGGTAGCCGGTGGCGAAGGCTCCCTTGATGTCCGTTTGGGGCAGGTCGCCCACGTGCAGGGCTTCCTCCGGGGCCACGTCCAGGGCCTCGAGGGCCACCCGGAAGGCCTCGGGTTTGGGCTTCACGTGGCCGGTTTCGTCGGAGAAGCTGTAGGCCTGGAAGACATCCAGCCCCTGCCGCTTCAGGTGTTCCCGGATGAGACGGCCCGGGGTGAGGCCGGTGTCGGAAACCAGGGCCAGGGGGTATTTCTTGGCCAGCTCCTTCAACGCCCCCACTCCAGGGAGGGCCTCGAGGTCCACCAGAAGGGAGCTTTCCTCCAGCTTCCTGGCGGTGAGGGCGATGAGCCCGGGGTCGTGGGGAGCCCCAAGAAGGGCGAAGATGCGGGACACCCGGTCGTATACGGACATATGTTCCCCGGCCTTCCAGGCCTCCTCAAAGGCGATGGCCGCCTGGCGGTAGGCTTCCCGCACCTCGTGCTCCTCCGCCGGGTGCCCGGCCTCGGATAGGGCATCCAGGAGGATCTCGTACCGGGCGGGCATGACCTTTTCCAAAAACGCCTTTCCCTCCGTGAAGAGGGTGCCCCAGAAGTCAAAGGTGATGGCCTTGGGTTTCATCCCGTTACCTCCTCTAAGAGCCCCAGGAACAAGGGGAGCCCATCCGTGCCGCCCAGAACCTCATCCACCGCCCGCTCGGGGTGGGGCATCATGCCGAGGACATTGCCCCTCTCGTTGGTGATACCGGCAATGTCGTGGAGGCTCCCGTTGGGGTTGTAGTCCGTTTCCCCCTTTAAGGGGGCGTAGCGGAAGACCACCAGGCCTTCTCCCTCCAGCCGGGCCAGGGTCTCGGCGTCCGCATAGTAGCGGCCCTCGGCGTGGGCGATGGGCAGGCGGAGGACCTGCCTCTTCTGGTAGAGGCGGGTGAAGGGGAGGTCGTTGCGCTCCACCCTTACCCCCACTTCCTTGCAGGTGAAGTGCAGGTTCAGGTTGGCGAGGAGGGCCCCGGGAAGGATCCCTGCCTCGGTGAGCACCTGGAAGCCGTTGCACACTCCGATCACGGGCCGCCCTTCATGGGCGAAGCGCCTTACCTCCTCCATCACCGGGCTTTTGGCCGCTAGGGCCCCGGCCCTCAGGTAATCTCCATAGCTGAAGCCTCCTGGCAAGAAGGCCCCGTCAAAGCCCTTCAGGCTCGTTTCCGTATGCCAGACGTACTCCGCCTTTAAGCCCGCCTTCTCCAAGGCGAAGCGGGCGTCCTCGTCGCAGTTGGAGCCGGGGAAGCGGATGATGGCCCACTTCATGGAAGTTCCTTTAAGGCCTCCAGGGTAAAGACCTCCATCACCGGGTTGGCCAAAAGCCTCCCCATGGCCCTGGCTTTCTCCTCCGCCTCCAGGAGGGTTTCCGCGGGGAAGACGATCTCGAGGACCTTCCCCACCCGCACCGAATCCACGGGGTGGCCCAGGTCCTTCAAAACCCCTTCCACCGCCCGGCCCTGGGGGTCCAGGATGCCCTCTTTGAGCTCGATGAGCAGGGTGGCCTGGTACTTGGGCATGGCTACCCCCTTAGAACCCGCCGGAGGACCTCCTGGTAGGCTTCCTCCACCCCTCCCAGGTCCTTGCGGAAGCGGTCCTTGTCCATGGGCTCTCCCGTCTTTTGGTCCCAAAGGCGCATGGTGTCGGGGGAGATCTCGTCGGCGAGGAGGATCTCCCCGTTCCTTTTGCCGAACTCCAGCTTGAAGTCGATGAGGTCCAGCCCCCTTGGGGCGAAGAAATCCCGCAATAGCTCCCCTACCTTCAGGGTGGTGGCCTTCACCCGGGAAAGCTCCTCCTCCGTGGCCAGGCCCAGGGCCAAAATGGCCTCGGGGCAGATCAAGGGGTCGCCCAGAGGGTCGCTTTTGAGGGAGTACTCCACCAAGGGAGCCCTTAGGGGGTTGCCCTCCTTCACCCCGTAGCGCTTGGCGAAGCTCCCCGCTGCTTTGAAGCGGAGGATGACCTCTAGGGGTAGGATCTCCACCCTCAGGACCCGCATCTCCCGCTCGGAGAGTTCCTCCAGGAAGTGGGTCTTCACCCCATGGCCTTCCAGGTAGCGAAAGAGGACGGCGGAAACCTTGTTGTTCACCACCCCCTTTCCCGGGATGAGGCCCCGCTTCTGGGCGTTAAACGCGGTGGCCTCGTCCTTGAAGTAGACCCTTAGGGCGTCCTCCCCCTCGGGGTAGAGGACCTTGGCCTTGCCCTCGTAGAGCTTTTCCATGCGCCTCCTTAGGGACTCAGGTCCCGTCTGGCCTCCATTTTAGCCCAGGAGGGGCTACACTGAAGGCATGCCCTTGTCCCTGGACCTTCTCCGCCCCATCGGGGAAAGGGAGCTTTGGCTCCTCTCGGAGCGCAACCCCGGCTATCAACTAGAGCTTTCGCCAGAAGGGAGGCTTTGGGTGAGTCCCACAGGAGGGCAAAGCGGCCGCCGGAGCCTTTAGCTGGCCTATCAGCTGGCCCGCTGGAACGAGGAAAGGGGTCTGGGGGGGGTCTTTGACGCCTCCACGGGGTTCCAGCTGCCGGGCGGGGCCATCCTGTCCCCGGATGCTTCTTGGGTGGGGAAAAAGGCGGTGGGAGGCTTTGTTGGAGGAGGAGAGGGAGGGGGTTTCCTCCTTTGGTCCCGGACGTGGTCTTTGAGGTGCGCTCCTCCTCGGAAAGGATAGAGGAGCTCAGGGCCAAGATGACCCTTTACCTTAACTCAAAACTTGCACTTATCCACCCCCCGCATACCCATGCGCCAGGGGACCACTTGAAAA
>NZ_KZ672964.1 GCF_002964845.1 Thermus tenuipuniceus | reverse complement strand
CCGGTCCAAACGGCAAGCTCCTCATACAGCCCCATTTTGTCTGAACTCAAAGGGGGAGCTCAGAAAGTAGACTTGAGGTATGGAGGAAGTTTGGCAAAAGCTCGCCGAACCCTTCCCCCCCGGCGAGGTGCAGTGGCGCATAGAGGCCCTTAGCCGGGACAAACGGAAGGCCCTGGTGGTGCCCTACGTGGACGCCCGCACCGTCTTGGACCGCCTGGACCGCGCGGTGGGCCCCAAGGGCTGGCAGGATACCTACGAGGTGCTGGCCGATGCCGAACGTACCGTGAAGGACGAGCGGGGCGAGCGGCGGGAGCGGCTGGTGGAGGTGAAGTGCCGCCTCACGGTCCTGGGGGTCAGCAAAGAGGACGTGGGGGAAGGGGATTCCCTGAAAGCGGCCTTTTCCGACGCCCTGAAAAGGGCCGCCGTAAAGTTCGGGGTGGGCCGGTACCTCTACCGCTTGGAGAAACAGTGGGTGGACTACGACCCGGAAAAGGGCCGCTTCACCCCGCCCAAGCTCCCCGAGGGGGAGGGCCTTGGGGAAGCTGCCCCTCCGGAAGAGGAAAAGCCCGAGGCCTACCGCCTCATCGACCAGCTGCTGGAGCGCCTTAGGGAAAAGGGCCTGGGCAAGGAAGCCGCCAAGATCGTCACCAAGTACGGGGGGTACGGCAAAACCCCGGAGGAGACCAAGCGCCTTTACGGGGAGCTCAGGGCCCTGCTTAAGGGATGAGAATCGTCGCCGTCGGGGACCTTCACGCCAACTTCCCCGCCCTTTGGCGGATCCTGAAGGCAGAGGGCCTGGCGGACGCCGGGCTTAAGCCCACCGAGGAGCTCCTTTCGGGGAAGACCTATCTGGTCCTCCTGGGAGACTTGGTTCACCCCAAGACCCCCAGGGACTACGAACGCCTGACGGGGCTTAGCCCCTTCGACCCCTTGGACCCAAACCACCTGCGCCTGGCGGCAGGGGCCCAGATCCGGGAACTCTACCGGATCAAGGCCTTCCAGGAAGCCGCCCAGGGACGGGTGACCATCCTCCTGGGCAACCACGACGAGGCGGTGCTCAAAGGAGAGCCCATCCTGGGAAACCAGCACCTTAAGCACCTGGAGTTCCACCCCGAGCACGGAGGGCGCCCCCTTCCCGAGGCCCTCAGGGCCTGGATAGCGGGCTTCCCCCGGGAGGTGGTCTTCCATGGGGTGCACTTCGCCCACGTGGGACCTGTGCCCTGGCTCCAGGAGTACGACGAGCTCTTCTATGCCCAAAGCGAACCCAAAACCTGGTGGTTCCGCACCCCCGACTACGTGGAGCGGATGGGCTACCGCTACGGCGTGTACGGCCATGTGCCCATGAAGGAGGGCATCCTGCTAAAGGAGCACTTCGCCCTCATCGACGCCCTGGACCTAGGGGAGTACCTGGAACTTTTCCCGGAGGAAGAGCCCTTGCACCCCGTGGTCAAGCGCCTGAGCCATGCTCAATAACCTCACCTCCCCCAAAGGAATACGGGAACTCCTGAAGCGCCACGGGCTTTTTGCCGACAAGCGCCTGGGGCAAAACTTTCTGGTTTCAGAGGCTCACCTAAGGCGCATCGTGGAGGCGGCCAAGCCCTTCACCGGGCCCGTCTACGAGGTGGGGCCTGGCCTTGGGGTCCTCACCCGGGCCCTGGCGGAGGCGGGGGCCCAGGTTACGGCCATCGAAAAGGACCTGCGGCTCAAGCCCGTGCTGGAGGAAACCCTGAGGGGCCTTCCCGTCCGTTTGGTCTTCGCCGATGCCCTCACCTACCCCTGGGAGGAGGTGCCGGAAAATAGCCTTCTGGTGGCCAATCTCCCCTACAACATCGCCACCCCCTTGGTCACCCGCCTCCTCAGGACCGGGCGGTTTGCCCGCCTGGTCTTTCTGGTGCAGAAGGAGGTGGCCGAACGCATGGTGGCCCGGCCCAATACCCCTTCCTACGGCCTCCTCTCCCTACGGGTGGCCTACCACGCTCAGGCGGAGAAGCTCTTCGACCTGCCCCCCGGAGCCTTCTTTCCCCCTCCCAAGGTGGTGAGCAGCCTAGTGCGCCTCACACCCCAAAAGGTACCCGACGACCCCGGGCTTTTCCGGCTTCTGGAGGCCGCCTTCGCTAAGCGGCGCAAGACCCTGAAAAACGCCCTCACCGCCGCTAGCTACCCCAAGAAGGAGGTGGAGGAGGCCCTTAGGAGCCTGGGTCTTCCCCCGGATGTTCGGGCGGAGGCCTTGGACCTATCCCACTTCCAGAGGCTCAAGGACCTCCTCTACACCAGGGTGTAATGTCTTAGCTGCCGATAATCAAATGGCTTACACCGATTAGCCTCCCCTTCGGTGTAACCCACCCCTATTGTCCCGCACCTGGGGTGATAAGATGGGCGGGAAATGAGGAGGGGCTTGGGGATTTTGGGCTTCCTCCTCGTGACAAGAGGCACGAAAGGAGGGGACCTTGGCGCCGATTGCAGAGTACGTGAGCATCCTGATCTATCTGGGGGTGGCCCTTTTCATCGGGGTGGCGGCCCTGGTGGTGGGGGCCCTCCTGGGTCCCAAGAAACCGGGGAAGGCCAAGCTGATGCCCTACGAGTCGGGGAATGACCCCGCGGGAGAGGTCAAGCGCTTTCCCGTGCACTTCTACGTGGTGGCCATGCTCTTCATCCTCTTTGACGTGGAGGTGGCCTTCCTCTGGCCCTATGCGGTGAGCGCAGGCACGCTCGGCCTGTACGGTTTCCTGGGCGTGGCGGGCTTCACCCTGCTCCTCTTCGTGGGCTTCCTCTACGAGTGGTGGAAGGGGGTGATGCGGTGGCACTGAAGGACCTCTTTGAGCGGGACGTGCAGGAGCTGGAGCGGGAAGGCATCCTCTTTACCACCCTGGAGAAGCTGGTGGCCTGGGGAAGGTCCAACTCCCTATGGCCCGCCACCTTTGGTCTGGCCTGCTGCGCCATCGAGATGATGGCCTCCACCGATGCCCGAAACGACCTAGCCCGCTTCGGGAGCGAGGTCTTCCGGGCAAGCCCCCGCCAGGCGGACGTGATGATCGTGGCGGGCCGGCTTTCCAAGAAGATGGCCCCGGTGATGCGGCGGGTCTGGGAGCAGATGCCCGACCCCAAGTGGGTGATCTCCATGGGGGCCTGCGCCAGCTCGGGGGGGATGTTCAACAACTATGCCATCGTACAGAACGTGGACTCGGTGGTGCCGGTGGACGTGTACGTGCCCGGTTGCCCTCCGCGCCCCGAGGCCCTCATCTATGCGGTAATGCAGCTACAGAAAAAGGTGCGGGGCCAGGCGGTGAACGAAAGGGGCGAGAAACTGCCCCCTGTGGCCGCCTGGAAGCGCGCCAGGGGGTGAGGTATGCGGCTCAATAGGGTGCTGGAAGAAGCCCGGGCCAAGGGCTATACCCTAGAGGACAACGGCCTCGGCAACCTCTGGGTGGTGATGCCCCGGGAAGCCTTCAAGGAGGAGATGGTCCGCTACAAGGCCCTGGGCTTTAACTACCTGGCGGACATCGTGGGCCTGGACTACCTGGAATACCCCGACCCTCGCCCGGAGCGCTTCGCCGTGGTCTACGAGCTGGTCTCCCTTCCCGGGTGGCAGGACGGGGACGGGAGCCGGTTCTTCGTCCGGGTCTACGTGCCGGAAAAGGACCCCAGGCTTCCCACCGTCACCGACCTCTGGGGAAGCGCAAACTTTTTGGAGAGGGAGGTTTACGACCTCTTTGGGATCGTCTTTGAAGGCCACCCGGATTTGCGCAAGATCCTGACCCCGGAGGACCTCGAGGGCCACCCCCTGCGCAAGGACTTCCCCCTGGGGGAAACCCCCACCCTCTTCCGCGAGGGGCGCTTCATCGTGCCCAGCGAGTTCCGGGCCGCCCTGACCGGGAAGAACCCCGGCCTCACCCTATACCGGGGCGGTAGCCGCAAGGGGTACCGGGCCCTTTGGGCCGATCTCACCAAGGCCAAGGGAGAAAAGGGCCCCAGTAGGGGCTAGGTTGGCTAGGGAGGTCAAATGAAGGACTACCTGGATCTAGACCCGCAGGTGGCGGAGGAGCCCAAGGAGCTCCGCACCGAGGTGATGACCCTCAACGTGGGCCCGCAGCACCCTTCCACCCACGGGGTTTTGCGGGTGGTGGTCACCCTCTCGGGCGAGGAGGTCTTGGACCTCGTGCCCCACATCGGCTACCTCCACACCGGCTTTGAGAAGAACATGGAAAACCGGACGTATACGCAGGTCATCACGTATACGCCCCGGATGGATTACCTCCACTCCTTCGCCCACGACCTGGCCTACGCCCTGGCGGTGGAGAAGCTGGTGGGGGCTGTGGTGCCGCCTCGAGCCCAGACCATTCGTATCATCCTGAACGAGCTCTCCCGCCTGGCCAGCCACCTGGTCTTCCTGGGGACCGGGCTTTTGGACCTAGGAGCCCTTACCCCCTTCTTCTACGCCTTCCGGGAGCGGGAGGCCATCCTGGACCTCTTTGAGTGGGTTACGGGCCAGCGTTTCCACCACAACTACATCCGCATCGGCGGGGTCAAGGAGGACCTCCCCGAGGAGTTCGTGCCCGAGCTTAAAAAGCTTTTGCAGGTCCTGCCCCACCGCATCGACGAGTACGAGGCCCTCTTTGCGGAAAGCCCCATCTTCTACGAGCGGGCCCGGGGCGTGGGGGTCATCCCCCCCGAGGTGGCCATCAACCTGGGCCTCACGGGCGGCTCCCTAAGGGCCAGCGGGGTAAACTACGACGTGCGCAAGGCCTACCCCTATGCGGGCTACGACACCTACCAGTTTGACGTGCCCTTGGGGGAGCATGGGGACGTGTTCGACCGCATGATCATCCGCATCCGGGAGATGCGGGAGTCGGTGAAGATCATCCAGCAGGCCCTGGAGAGGCTGGAGCCAGGGCCGGTGCGGGACCCGAACCCCCAGATCACCCCGCCTCCCAGGCACCTTTTGGAAACCTCCATGGAGGCGGTCATCTACCACTTCAAGCACTACACCGAGGGTTTCCATCCCCCCAAGGGGGAGGTGTACGTGCCCACGGAGTCCGCCAGGGGGGAACTGGGGTACTACATCGTTTCTGACGGGGGCAGCATGCCTTACCGGGTCAAGGTCCGAGCCCCCAGCTTCGTGAACCTGCAAAGCCTCCCCTACGCCTGCAAGGGGGAGCAGGTGCCCGACATGGTGGCCATCATCGCCAGCCTGGATCCCGTCATGGGCGACGTGGACCGATAGGAGGGAAGGGAAGATGGGGTTTTTTGACGACAAGCGAGACTTCCTGGAGGAAACCTTCGCCAAGTATCCACCGGAGGGGCGACGCTCCGCCATCATGCCCCTCTTAAGGCGGGTGCAGCAGGAGGAGGGCTGGATCCGCCCGGAGCGGATAGAGGAGATCGCCCAGCTGGTGGGCACCACGGCCACGGAGGTAATGGGGGTAGCGAGCTTCTACTCCTACTACCAGTTCGTGCCCACGGGCAAGTACCACCTCCAGGTCTGCTCCACCCTCTCCTGCAAGCTGGCTGGGGCCGACGAGCTTTGGGACTACCTCACGGAAACCCTGGGCATCGGCCCGGGGGAGGTGACCCCGGATGGCCTTTTCAGCGTGCAGAAGGTGGAGTGCCTGGGAAGCTGCCACACGGCCCCCGTGGTGCAGATGAACGACGAACCCTATGTGGAATGCGTGACCCGGGCGAGGCTTGAGGCGCTCCTGGAGGGCCTTAGGGCTGGAAAGCGGCTGGAGGAGATCGAGCTTCCCGGCAACTGCGGGCACCACGTGCATGAGGTGGAGGTATGACCGGGCCCATCGTTTCCGGACGCGACCCCCGCTTTGAAAAAACCCTCTACGCCCACGTGGGCCAGGAAGGAAGCTGGACCCTGGACTACTACCTGAAACACGGGGGATACGAGACCGCCAAGCGGGTTCTAAAGGAGAAAACCCCGGAGGAGGTCATCGAGGAGGTGAAGCGCTCGGGGCTCAGGGGCCGGGGCGGGGCGGGCTTCCCCACAGGGGTGAAGTGGAGCTTTATGCCCAAGGATGGGAAGCAGCACTACCTGATCTGCAACGCCGACGAGTCCGAGCCGGGTAGCTTCAAGGACCGGTACATCATGGAGGACGTCCCCCACCTGCTCCTCGAGGGCATGATCCTGGCGGGGTACGCCATAAGGGCCACGGTGGGGTACATCTACGTGCGGGGGGAGTACCGCAAGGCGGCGGACCGGCTGGAAGCGGCCATCCGGGAAGCCCGCGCCCGAGGTTACCTGGGGGAGAACCTCTTCGGTAGCGGCTTCTCCTTCAACGTGCACGTGCACCGGGGGGCTGGGGCCTACATCTGCGGGGAGGAAACCGCCCTCATGAACTCTCTGGAGGGCTTAAGGGCCAACCCCCGCCTGAAGCCTCCCTTCCCCGCCCAGTCCGGCCTCTGGGGCAAGCCCACCACCATCAACAACGTGGAAACCCTGGCCTCGGTGGTGCCCATCCTGGAACGGGGGGCCGACTGGTTTGCCAGCATGGGCACCGAGCAGTCCAAGGGGATGAAGCTTTACCAGGTCTCCGGCCCGGTTAGGCGGCCCGGGGTTTATGAGCTTCCCATGGGCACCACCTTCCGGGAACTCATCTACGACTGGGCGGGAGGGCCCCTGGAGCCCATCCAGGCCCTCATCCCAGGTGGCTCCTCCACCCCGCCCTTGCCCTTTACCGATGAGGTCCTGGACACCCCCATGAGCTATGAGCACCTGCAGGCTAAGGACTCCATGCTGGGCACCGGGGGCGTGATCCTCATCCCGGAGAGGGTCAGCATGGTGGACGCCATGTGGAACGTGACCCGCTTCTACGCCCACGAGTCCTGCGGCAAGTGCACCCCCTGCCGGGAAGGGGTGGCGGGCTTCATGGTGAACCTCTTCGCCAAGATCGGCTCCGGGGAGGGGGAGGAGAAGGACGTGGAGAACCTGGAGGCCCTTCTGCCCCTCATCGAGGGGCGGAGCTTCTGCCCCTTGGCAGACGCCGCCGTCTGGCCGGTGAAAGGCTCGCTGAAGCACTTCAAGGACCAGTACCTGGCCCTGGTGCGGGAGAAGAAGCCCGTGCCCAGGGTGAGCCTTTGGAGGTGAAGGTGGTCAGGGTCAAGGTGAACGACCGGATCGTGGAAGTACCCCCGGGGACCAGCGTCATGGACGCGGTCTTCCATGCGGGGTATGACGTGCCCCTTTTCTGCTCGGAAAAGCACCTCTCCCCCATCGGGGCCTGCCGCATGTGCCTGGTGCGCATTGGCCTCCCCAAGCGGGGCCCGGATGGGAAGCCCGTGCTGAACGAACAGGGTGAGCCCGAGATCGCCTGGCAGCCCAAGCTGGCGGCCAGTTGCGTCACCGCCGTAGCGGACGGCATGGTGGTGGACACCCTCTCGGAAGTGGTGCGGGAGGCCCAGGCGGGGATGGTGGAGTTCACCCTCCTCAACCACCCCCTGGACTGCCCCACCTGCGACAAGGGCGGGGCCTGTGAGCTTCAAGACCGCACGGTGGAGTACGGGCTTTACGAAAAGTACTACCAAAAGGAGCCCTTGGCCCCCCCCGTCTACACCCGCTTTGAGTTCACCCGCCGCCACGTGGACAAGCACCATCCCCTTTCCCCCTTCGTGGTCTTGGACCGGGAGCGGTGCATCCACTGCAAGCGCTGCGTGCGCTACTTTGAGGAGGTCCCCGGGGACGAGGTCCTGGACTTCATCGAGCGGGGAGGGCACACCTTCATCGGCACCATGGACTTCGGGCTTCCCTCGGGGTTTTCCGGGAACATCACCGACATCTGCCCGGTGGGAGCCCTTCTGGACCTCACCGCCCGCTTCCGGGCCCGCAACTGGGAGATGGAGGAAACCCCCACCACCTGCGCCCTCTGTCCGGTGGGGTGCGGCATCACCGCGGACACCCGTAGCGGCAAACTTTTGAGGATCCGGGGCCGGGAAGTCCCCGAGGTGAACGAGATCTGGCTTTGCGACGCGGGCCGCTTCGGGCATGAGTGGGCGGACCAGGAACGCCTCACCACCCCCCTGGTGCGCAAGAACGGGAAGCTCCAGCAGGCCACCTGGGAGGAGGCTTTCGCCGCCATCCGTGAGGGCCTTGCCAGCGCCCGGAAGGAGGAGGTGGGGATTTACCTGGCTCACGACGCCACCCTCGAGGAGGGCCTCATGGCGGCAGAGCTGGCCCGGGTGCTAGGCACCCCCCACCTGGACTTCCAGGGCCGCACCGCCGCCCCAGCGAGCCTCTACACACCCGCCACCCTTGAGGACCTCCTTAGGGCCGACTTCGCCCTGGTCCTGGGGGATCCCACGGAGGAGGTCCCCATCCTGCACCTTCGCCTCAGCGAGTTCGTGCGGGACCTCAAGCCCGCCCCCAGGTTCGCCCACGGCACCCCCTTCGCCGACCTCTCCATCAAGGAACGGATGCCGCGGCGCGCCGACAAGATGGCCCTCTTCGCCCCCTACCGCGCCCCCTTGATGAGGTGGGCCAGCCTCGCAGAAGTCCACGCCCCCGGGGAGGAGCGGGAGATCCTCCTGGCCCTTCTTGGGGAGAAGGAGGGAGGGGAAGTGGTGGCAAAGGCCAAGGAAGCCTGGGAGAAAGCCCAAAACCCCATCCTCATCCTGGGGGCCGGGGTCCTGCAGGACGCGGTGGCGGCGGAAAGGGCAAGGCTCCTGGCCGAGCGGAAGGGAGCCAAGGTCTTGGCCATGACCCCGGCGGCGAATGCCCGGGGCCTCGAGGCCATGGGGGTCTGGCCCGGGGAGAAAGGGGCAGCCTGGGACGAACCCGGAAGCCCCTACGCCTACTACGGCTACGTGCCCCCGGAAGGGGCCCTAAAGGGCAAGCGCTTCCTGGTCATGCACCTAAGCCACCTCCACCCCCTGGCGGAGCGGTATGCGGATGTGGTCCTCCCCGCCCCCACCTTCTACGAGAAGCGGGGACAGGTGGTGAACCTGGAGGGGCGGGTCCTTCCCCTAAACCCCGCCCCCATAGAAAACGGCGAGGCGGAAGGAGCCTTGCAGGCCCTGGCCCTTCTGGCCGAGGCCCTGGGGGTGCGGCCGCCCTTTAGGCTTAGCCTCGAGGCGGAAAAAGCCCTCAAGGGCAAGGTACCCCCTCCTTTGGGCCTCCTTTCCCATCGCACCAAGGAACTCCGGCCCAAGGCCCAGGAGGGAAGGCTCTACCTTAGGCCCACCATGTGGAGGGCCTGGCAGCTTACGGGCAAGGTGGCCCAGACCGTCCGCCCCGAGCTTTGGGTCCACCCGGAAACCGCCAAGGCCGAGGCTCTCTTGGAGGGAGCCCGGGTGGAGGTGGAAGGCCCCTTGGGCCCGGTCCTGGCCCAGGTGGTCCACCGGGAAGACCTGCCCAAGGGCTTCCTCTACCTCTCCGCCCTCGGTCCCTTTGCGGGCAGAAGGATGGAGGCCAAGGTGTTGGTTCCCACGGGAGGTGAGGCATGAACCCCTATCCCTTGGATCCCTACTGGATGGTGGCCTTGAAGGCCCTTCTGGTGGTGGTAGGCCTCCTCACCGCCTTCGCCTTCATGACCCTGATTGAGCGCCGCCTCCTCGCCCGCTTCCAGATCCGCCTGGGGCCGAATAGGGTAGGCCCTTTGGGCCTCTTCCAGCCCATTGCCGACGCCATCAAGAGCATCTTCAAGGAGGACCTGGTGGTGGAGCGGGCGGACAAGGTGCTCTTTGTCCTGGCTCCCTTGATCGGCGTGGTCTTCGCCCTCCTGGCCTTCGGGGCCATCCCCTTCGGCCCCCCGGGGAGCTTCTTCGGCTACCAGCCCTGGGTCTTGAACCTGGACCTGGGCCTCCTCTACCTCTTCGCCGTGAGCGAGATGGCCATCTACGGCATCTTCCTGGCGGGCTGGGCCTCCGGGAGCAAGTACAGCCTCCTGGGCTCCCTGCGCTCCTCGGCAAGCCTCATCTCCTACGAGCTGGGGCTGGGTATGGCCCTCCTCTCCCCCGTCCTTCTGGTGGGGAGCTTGAACCTGAACGACCTCGTGAACTGGCAGAAGGAACACGGCTGGCTCATCCTTTACGCCTTCCCCGCCTTCCTCCTTTACGCCATCGCCGCCCTGGCGGAGGCCGCCCGCACCCCCTTTGACCTGCCCGAGGCGGAGCAGGAGCTGGTCGGGGGGTACCACACCGAGTACAGCTCCATCAAGTGGGCCCTATTCCAGATGACCGAGTACATCCACTTCATCACCGCCAGCGCCCTCATCCCCACCCTTTTCCTGGGGGGCTGGACCATGCCCTTCCTGGAGGTTCCCTACCTCTGGATGTTCCTCAAGATCGCCTTCTTCCTCTTCCTCTTCATCTGGATCCGGGCCACCTGGTTCCGGTTGCGCTACGACCAGCTTTTGCGCTTCGGCTGGGGCTTCCTCTTCCCGGTGGCCCTGGTCTGGTTCCTGGTGACCGCCCTGGTGGTGGCCTTAGACCTTCCCCGCTCCTACCTCCTCTACCTCTCCTTGGCCGCCTTCTTGGCCCTCCTGGGAGCGATGATGTATAGCCCCAAACCCGCCCGAAAAGGAGGTGGCGCATGACCCTAAAGGCCCTGGCCCAAAGCCTCGGCATCACCCTCAAGTACCTCTTCTCCAAGCCGGTGACCATCCCCTACCCCGATGCCCCCGTGGCCCTCAAGCCCCGCTTCCACGGCCGGCACGTGCTCACCCGCCACCCCAACGGCCTGGAAAAGTGCATCGGCTGCTCCTTGTGCGCAGCCGCCTGCCCCGCCTACGCCATCTACGTGGAGCCCGCGGAAAACGACCCGGAGAACCCGGTTTCAGCGGGAGAGCGCTACGCCAAGGTCTACGAGATCAACATGCTCCGGTGCATCTTCTGCGGGCTTTGCGAGGAGGCCTGCCCTACCGGGGCTATCGTCCTGGGTTACGACTTCGAGATGGCCGACTACGAGTACTCCGACCTCATCTACGGCAAGGAGGACATGCTGGTGGACGTGGTGGGCACGAAGCCCCAGCGCCGCGAGGCCAAGATCACCGGCAAGCCCGTGAAACCCGGCTACGTGGTGCCCTACGTCCGCCCGGAGCTGGAGGGGTTTAAAGCCCCCACAAAAGGAGGCAAAAAATGACCCCCTGGGAAGCCTTGGCCCTCCTGCTCCTCCTTTTCACCGGGGTCCTGGTGGTCACCCTGAAAAACGCCATCCACGCCGCCTTGGCCCTCATCGGGAACTTCCTGATCCTGGCTGGGATCTACGTGGCCCTCGAGGCCCGCTTCCTGGGCTTCATCCAGATCATCGTGTACGCCGGGGCCATCGTGGTCCTCTTCCTCTTCGTGATCATGCTCCTCTACGCCGCCCAGGGCGAGGTGGGCTTTGACCCCCTGGTGCGAAGCCGCCCCCTGGCCGCCCTCCTGGCCCTGGGGGCAGCTTTGGTCCTCCTCTCGGGGCTTTGGGGAGTGAACCTCGCCTTTGCCAAGGACCTTAAGGGTGGCCTGCCCCAGGCCCTGGGACCTCTTCTTTACGGGGACTGGCTCTTTGTGCTGTTGGCGGTGGGCTTCCTCCTCATGGCGGCCACGGTGGTGGCGGTGGCTCTGGTGCAACCCACCCGCCCCCTGGACGCCCTAAGCCCTGAGGAGCGCAAGGAGGAAAAGGAGGTGGTGCGGTGAGCTACCTGTACGCCTCCGCCCTCCTCTTCGCCCTGGGGGTCTACGGGGTTTTGACCCGCAGGACCGCCATCCTGGTCTTTCTCTCCATCGAGCTTATGCTGAACGCCGCCAACCTCTCCCTGGTGGGCTTTGCCCGGGCCTTTGGCCTGGAAGGCCAGGTGGCCGCCCTCATGGTCATCGCCATCGCCGCCGCCGAGGTGGCGGTGGGCCTCGGCCTCATCGTGGCCATCTTCCGCCACCGGGAGAGCACCGCGGTGGACGATCTCTCGGAGCTTAGGGGGTAAGCATGTGGCTTCTTCTGACCATTCTCCTGCCCCTTTTGGGCTTCGCCCTTCTAGGGCTTTTCGGAAAGCGGATGCGAGAACCCCTACCCGGGGTCATCGCCTCCCTGTTGGTCTTGGCTTCCTTCCTACTGGGGACAGGCCTTCTCCTTGCAGGGGGAGCCCGGTTTGAGGCGGAGTGGCTACCGGGAATCCCCTTCAGTCTCCTATTGGACAACCTCTCTGGCTTCATGCTCCTCATCGTCACCGGGGTGGGCTTCCTCATCCACGTCTACGCCATCGGCTACATGGCCGGGGATGCGGGCTATAGCCGCTTTTTCGCCTATTTCAACTTCTTTATCGCCATGATGCTCACCCTGGTCCTGGCCGACAGTTATCCGGTGATGTTCATCGGCTGGGAGGGGGTGGGCCTGGCCAGCTTCCTCCTCATCGGCTTCTGGTACAAGAACGCCCAGTACGCCGACTCCGCCCGCAAGGCCTTCATCGTGAACCGGATCGGCGACCTGGGCTTCATGCTGGGCATGGCCATCCTCTGGGCCCTTTACGGGACCCTTTCCATCAGCGAGCTGAAGGAGGCCCTGGAAGGCCCCTTGAAGAACCCGAGCCTCCTGGCCCTGGCGGGCCTTCTCCTCTTCCTGGGGGCCGTGGGCAAAAGCGCCCAGGTGCCCCTCATGGTCTGGCTCCCCGACGCCATGGCCGGCCCCACCCCGGTTTCCGCCTTGATCCACGCGGCCACCATGGTGACCGCCGGGGTTTACCTCATCGCCCGTAGCTCCTTCCTCTACGCTAACCTGCCCGATGTTTCCTACACCATCGCCGTCATCGGCCTCATCACCGCCCTTTATGGGGCCCTTTCCGCCTTCGGCCAAAACGACATCAAGAAAATCGTGGCCTACTCCACCATCAGCCAGCTGGGCTACATGTTCCTGGCGGCAGGGGTGGGGGCCTACTGGGTGGCGCTTTTCCACGTCTTCACCCACGCCTTCTTCAAGGCCCTCCTCTTCCTGGCCTCGGGAAGCGTGATCCACGCCCTGGGCGGGGAGCAGGATGTGCGGAAGATGGGCGGCCTCTGGAAGCACCTGCCCCTAACCCGCTGGCACGGGCTCATCGGGGCCCTGGCCCTGGGGGGCCTTCCCCTTCTTTCCGGCTTCTGGTCCAAGGACGCCATCCTCACCGCCACCCTCACCTACCCCTTCGGCGGTACGGGCTTCTACCTGGGGGCGCTTTTCGTGGCGGTTCTCACCGCCATGTACGCCATGCGCTGGTTTGTCCTGGTCTTTCTAGGGGAGGAACGGGGCCACCACCATCCCCACGAGGCCCCTCCCGTGATGCTTTGGCCCAACCACCTCCTGGCCCTGGGCTCGGTGCTGGCCGGGTACCTGGCCCTGCCCCATCCCCTGCCCAATCCCCTCGAGCCCTTCCTCAAGCCCACCCTGGCGGAGTTGGAAGCCCACCACCTCTCCCTGGGAGCGGAATGGGGCCTCATCGCCCTCTCGGGTGCGGTGGCCCTCCTTGGGCTCTGGCTGGGCTACACCTTCTTCCAGAGAAAGGCCTTCCCCCCCTGGTACCTCACCTTTGAGGCCTGGAGCCGGGAAAGCTTCTTCGCCGACCGGGTGTACAACGCCCTCATCGTCAACCCCTTGAAGGCCTTAGCGGAAGCCCTCTTCTATGGGGACGGCAGCCTCCTTCGCGGCTACTTTGGCCTGGGCGGGACGGTGCGGACCCTGGGACAGGGTATCGCCCGCCTGCAGACCGGCTATCTAAGGGTCTACGCCCTGCTTTTCGTGCTGGGCGTTCTGGTGTTGCTGGGGGTGATGCGGTGGTAGTCTTGGCGATCCTCCTACCCATCCTCTTCGGCCTTCTCCTCCTCCTGGGCCTTCCCCGCGCCCTGGGGGTCTTGGGAGCGGGCCTGAGTTTGCTCTTGAACCTCTACCTCTTTCTCACCCACCCGGGCGGGGTGGCCCACGGGGTCCAGGCTCCCCTCCTTCCCGGGGCCGGGGTCTACTGGGCCTTCGGTTTGGATGGCCTTTCCGCCCTCTTCTTCCTCACCATCGGTCTCAGCGTCCTCCTGGGGGCCTTGGTGGCCAAGGTGGAGGGGCGGTTCTTGGGGCTTGCCCTTCTCATGTCCGGCCTCCTCCTGGGGCTTTTCGCCGCCCGGGACCTTCTGGTCTTCTACCTCTTCTTCGAAGCGGCCTTAATCCCAGCCCTCCTCATGCTCTTCTTCTACGGGGGCGAGGGAAGGATCCGGGCCATCTACACCCTCCTCCTCTTCACCCTGGCGGGCTCCTTGCCCATGCTGGCCGCCATTCTGGCGGTGAAGGCGTTAGGGGGTAGCCCCACCTTCCTCCTCGAGGACCTCCTGGCCCACCCGGTGGGGGGAAATGCCGCCTTCTGGGTGTTTCTGGGCTTCGCCCTGGCCTTCGCCGTCAAGACCCCTCTTTTCCCCGTGCACGCCTGGCTTCCCCTCTTCCACCAGGAAAACCATCCCTCGGGGCTCGCCGACGCCCTGGGCACCCTGTACAAGGTGGGGGTCTTTGCCTTCTTCCGCTTCGCCATCCCCCTCGCCCCTGAGGGGTTTGCGGAGCTTCAGGGGCTTCTCCTCTTCCTGGCGGCCATAAGCGCCCTCTACGGGGCCTGGGTAGCCTTCTCCGCCAAGGACTTCAAAACCCTCCTGGCCTACGCCGGGGTTTCCCACATGGGGGTGGCCGCCTTGGGCGTTTTCTCCGGTACCCCGGAAGGCGCCCTAGGAGGGCTCTACCTCCTAGCGGCCAGCGGGGTGTACACGGGTGGGCTCTTCCTTCTGGCGGGGCGGCTTTACGAGCGGCTTCACACCCTGGAGATCGGCCGTTTCCGGGGCTTGGCCGAAAGCGCCCCCGGCCTGAGCGCCCTGGCCCTCTTCCTCTTCCTGGCCATGGTGGGACTTCCCGGGCTTTCCGGCTTCCCCGGGGAGCTTATGACCCTCCTTGGGGCCTACAAGGCCAGCCCCTGGCTCACCGCCCTCGCCTTCCTCTCGGTGATCGCCGGGGCCGCCTATGCCCTCACCGCCTTCCAGAAGGTCTTCTGGGAGGGGGGTCAAAGGGGAACGGAGGACCTTAAGGGGGCGGAATGGCCTTTCGCCTTCCTGGCGGTGGCCGCTTTGGTCCTCATGGGGGTCTTCCCCGGGTTCTTCGTAAAGGGCCTTGAGCCCCTGGCGGAGGCCTTTGCCAAGATCCTCGGAGGTGGCGCATGATCCTTCTGGTGCTGAGCTCCTTTGCCGTAGCCCTCACCCTTTTGGGCTTCTTCGTTTCCGTGCCCCTCTTCAAGCGCCTCACCATCCTGGGGCTCTCCCTGGCCCTGCTCTCCCTCCTTTTCACCTGGGGGAAACCCTTTGCCTTTGGCCCGTACCAGGTGGACGGCATCTCCCAGGTCTTCACCCTGCTCGCCCTTCTGGGAGCCCTTTGGACCGTGGGGCTGGTGCGCACCCGGCGGTTTGAGTTCTACCTCCTGGTCCTCTACGCCGCCTTGGGCATGCACCTCCTCGCCTCCACCAAAAACCTCATCCTGATGCTGGTGGCCCTCGAGGCCCTCTCCCTGCCCCTCTATGCCCTGGCTACCTGGCGACGGGGAGAAGGCCTGGAAGCCGCCTTGAAGTACTTCCTTCTGGGGGCCCTGGCGGCCGCTTTCTTCCTCTACGGCACCGCCCTCCACTACGGGGCCACGGGAAGCCTCCTGGCGGGCACCCCTGGCGAAGGTCCCCTTTACGCCTTGGCCCTGGGCCTCCTCATGGTGGGGCTTGGCTTCAAGGTAGCCCTGGCCCCCTTCCACTTTTGGACCCCGGACGTCTACCAAGGTAGCCCCACCCCGGTGGTGCTCTTCATGGCCACGGGGGTGAAGGCAGCCGCCTTCGCCGCCCTCCTGCGGGTGGTATCCCCTGGGGCGCCTGAGGCCCTCTCCCTGCTCATCGCCCTCTCGGTCCTGATCGGAAACCTCGCCGCCCTCGCACAAAAGGAGGCCAAAAGGCTTCTCGCCTACTCCTCCATCGCCCACGCGGGGTACATGGCCTTGGCCCTTTACACGGGGAACCTGCAGGCCCTGGGCTTCTACCTCCTCACCTACGTGCTGGCCACGGGCCTGGCCTTTGCGGTGCTTTCGGAAGTTTCCCCAGACCGGGTGCCCCTGGACCACCTCAAGGGCCTCTTCCACCGCGACCCCCTCCTGGGCCTCGCCCTCTTCGTGGCCGCCCTCTCCCTCCTGGGCCTTCCCCCCTTGGGGGGCTTCTGGGGCAAGTACTTGGTCTTCACCGAGGCCGCCCGGGTAGGCCAGTGGGGGCTCCTTGTCCTGGCCCTCCTCACCAGCGTGGTGAGCGCCTACTACTACCTGGCCTTGGGGCTTTCCGTGTTCCAGAAGGGCGAAGCGGTGGCCGCTCCCCGGCCCCTGGCCCGGGGCATCGCCCTGCTGGCGGCCCTGGCTCTCCTTTTCCTGGGCTTCCTCCCCGGCATCGTCCTCCCCGCCCTAGCCCAGGGCGGTTAGGCCCGGCGGAACCCCCAAGGGGGGCCTCGAGGCCCCCCTTGTCTTCACGCTTCCCTGGGCCTAAAGTGAAAGCAAACCATGGAGGATCCTCTGGCCCACCTGCCCCAGGAGCTCCTGCGGAAAGACCCCCTGGCCTACGTGGCCCAGGGGGCCCAGGCCCTTTCCAAGGAGCTCAAGGGGGCCTGGCTCCTGGGGGTGGTGAGCGGCTTTCTCTGGCCCGAAGCTCCGCCCCCCAAAGACTTTGCCGCCTTTTTTCGCCGCCTGGATGGCGCTTGGCGTGAAGCCGAAGCCTATTTCCTGGAAACGGGTTGGGACTTTCCCGTGCTGGTGAGCGAGTGGGCCAGGAACGCTCTGGAACCCCTCAGCCACCGCAAGGCAGCCCCTTCCCACCCCCAGCTCCTCCCTGCCTACCTGAGGGGCCATCTCCTGGGAAGCACCCTGCGGCGACGTCTGGGCTAACCCTCACTCCAGGGGCACCTGGAACCGCACCACCCGCCAACGCCAGCCCTGCCGCTCCAGGACCAGGCCCGAACGGGGGTCGGCCTCATGGTAAACAAAGGCGCGGGATAGGCCCAGGAAGCGAAGCTTCCAGTGGCGCACCTCCTCCAGCGGGGCCTGGCCGGGCTCCTTTCCGGTGCCGAGGCTGGCTAGGCCCTCCGGGGTGAGCAGAGCATCCACCAAAGCGTTCACCATACCCCCGGCCAACAGCAGGCCAAGAGCCGCGAAAGCGTCCTTCTGCTTTTGCATCTCTCGCATCAAGCTGGCCTGGAGGTCCACCTTCAGCGCCTCCCGCACCCGGGGGAAGTCCACATACTGCTCCAGGGCCTGAACATCCTGGCGCTCCACGGCGTCCACCAAACCTCTTAACGCAAAAAAGGGGGAAAGCAGGAGATAACCCCCCACCCCCAAAACCACAACCCCCCCCGAGGAACCAGCGCCTCATGGGCGTAGCATAAAGGAGGCCCTACTGCCCAGCCACCGCCTCGCGCAGGCCCCGGAGGCCCATCCATCCTGTTAGGGCTTCAGAGGATCCTTTTACCCAGGAGGCTTAAGGCCAACCCCACCATCATCTCTGCCGTGCGGTTGCGCTCGTCCAAAATGGGATTCACCTCCACCAGGTCCAGGCTTTGCACCCGGCCCGAATGGGCCAGGATTTCCATGAGGAGGTGCGCCTCCCGGTAGGAAAGGCCCCCGGGCACGGGGGTCCCCACCCCGGGAGCCAGGGCGGGGTCCAGGACGTCGGCGTCCAAGGAAACGTGGAGGGGCAGGCCGGCAAGCCTTTCCAGAACCTCCTCGGCGATGCGGGCTACCCCCAGGCGGTCCACCTCGTGCATGGTGTAAACGGTAACCCCCATTTCCCGAAGGAGCCGCTTCTCCCCTGGGTCCAGGCTCCGCACCCCCACCAGGACCACCCTCTTGGGGTCCACCGCCTGGAAGACCTCGGTGAGGCGGGGATGCCCAAGCCCGCAGAGCACCGCCAGGGGCATACCGTGGATGTTTCCACTGGGGCTGGTCTCGGGGGTGTTGAAATCCGCATGGGCATCCACCCAGACCACCCCCAAGGGCTCCTTGGCCACCCCGCTCACCGAACCCATGCTCAGGGAATGGTCCCCGCCCAGCACGATGGGAAATACTCCCTCCGGCAAGGAGCGGAGCCGCTCCTTGAGCTCGAGGGCCGCCTGGCGGATCTCCTCCAAGTAGTTTTCCCTGCCCAAGCGCAAGCCCTTTCGCCTGAGGGTTTCCGCCACGGGTACCCGCACGTCCCCCAGGTCCTCCACCGCCAAGCCCAGGGCCTCGAGCTCCTCCGCCAGCCGGGCATAGCGCAGGGCGGAAGGCCCCATGTCCACCCCACGCCGGCCTGCACCTAAGTCCATGGGCACACCCAGGATGGCCACCCGCTCCATGGGGGGCATGCTAGCAGAAAACCCCATGCACCGCTTGGGAACTTTATGCCGACCCCCTAGGAGGAAGAGGCCTTTGGCGCTATACTTAAAAGGATGGAACACCGCGAGGTGGCAAGCATCAACCTGGCCCGCCTCTTGCGGGAAGGAGGTACGGCCCGCGCCGCAGGCGTGGTGCGGGAAGCATTTTGGGTGGGCGAGGAACGCTTCCCCCTGGCGGGGGAGGCTTCCTGGAAGGTGGCCGTTTCCTCGGTGGGCGGCAACGAGTACTGGCTTTCGGGCGAGGTGGAGGGCGTGGTCCTCATGGAGTGCCGCCGCTGCCTCAAGCCCACCCCCACCCCCATCCACGCCCACTTCCAGCACCTCCTCCGCTACCAGCAAGGCCTAGAAGAGGTGGTCTTCCACGAGGAGAAAGAGGAGGAGTACTACGCCTTTGGCGAGCCCGACCTGGACCTTCTTCCCTTCCTCACCGAGGCCTTCGTGACGGAGATGCCCTACACCGTCCTCTGCGAGGAAGGGTGCAAGGGCCTCTGCCCGGTCTGCGGGGCGGACCGCAACCTGGTGGACTGCGGCCACGAGCCGGAGGTCCACCACCCCCTCCTGGGCCTTAAGGACCTCCTTCCCGAACTTTAGCGGGTCTGCTATACTACCAGGGGTTTAGCGGGGGCCAAGCCCCCCTGGAGGACTGGAGATGGCCAAGCACCCTGTACCCAAGAAGAAGACCTCTAAGGCGCGGCGCGATGCCCGCAGGAGCCACCATGCCCTGACCTCCCCGACCCTGGTTCCCTGCCCCGAGTGCAAGGCGATGAAGCCTCCGCACACCGTCTGTCCGGAGTGCGGCTACTACGACGGGCGCAAGGTTCTAGAAGTCTAGACCGGGTCAACATAAGGGGCCCCGGAACCTGGGGCCTCAACTTTTTTCGCTGCCAGTGGGTATAGTGGTGCCCATGACGGGAGGTCAGGTATGAGCGGCATCCTGGCCCTGGGGGCTTACGCCCCCGAGAGGGTCATGAAGAACGAGGAATTCGAGGCCTATCTGGACACCTCCGACGAGTGGATCGTGACCCGTACGGGCATCCGGGAACGACGCATCGCCGCCGAGGACGAGTACACCTCGGACCTGGCTTTCAAGGCGGTGGAGGACCTCCTCAGGCGGCACCCGGGGGCCTTAGAAGGGGTAGACGGGGTCATCGTGGCCACCAACACCCCAGATGCCCTCTTCCCCGCCACCGCCGCCCTGGTCCAGGCCCGCTTCGGCCTCCAGGGCTTTGCCTACGACCTGTTGGCGGGTTGCCCGGGCTGGCTTTACGCCCTGGCCCAGGCCCACGCCATGGTGGAGGCGGGCCTGGCCCGAAAGGTCGTGGTGGTGGGAGCCGAGGCCCTTTCCAAGATCGTGGACTGGAACGACCGGGCCACCGCGGTCCTCTTCGGGGACGCCGGGGGAGCGGCGGTGGTGGGAAGGGTGCGGGAAGGCTTCGGCTTCCGCTCCTTCGTGCTGGGGGCAGACGGCAACGGGGCCAAGGAGCTCTACCACGCCTGCGTGGCCCCCAGGCTTCCCGACGGAACCCCCATGCGCAACCGCCTCTACATGAACGGGCGGGAGGTCTTCAAGTTCGCCGTGCGGGTGATGAACACCGCCACCCTCGAGGCCATAGAAAAGGCCGGCCTCACCCCTGAGGAGATCAAGGTCTTTGTGCCCCACCAGGCGAACCTCCGGATCATCGACGCCGCCCGGGAGCGCCTGGGCCTTCCCTGGGAGCGGGTGGTGGTGAACGTGGACCGCTACGGCAACACCTCCACCGCCTCCATCCCTCTGGCCCTCAAGGAAGCCGTGGACGAGGGCCGCATCCGGGAAGGGGACCACATGCTTCTGGTGTCCTTCGGGGCTGGGCTCACCTGGGCAGCTGCCGTAATCACCTGGGGGGGAGCTTGATGTACGCCGCCCTTTTCCCGGGACAGGGCTCCCAGCGAGTGGGGATGGGAAAGGCCCTCTACGAGGCCTTTTCCGCCGCCAAAGAGGCGCTGGACCGGGCCGAGGCTACCCTGCCCGGCCTCCTTAAGCTCATGTGGGAAGGACCCGAGGAAACCCTCACCCTCACGGAAAACCAGCAACCCGCTCTCCTGGCGGTGGGCTATGCCGCCTACCGGGCCTTTCGGGCGGAAGGGGGAGCCGAACCCTCCCTGGCCGCCGGACACTCCCTGGGGGAATGGACGGCCCACGTGGCCGCAGGCACCCTAGAGCTGGAAGACGCCCTCCGCTTGGTGCGCCTGAGGGGCCGGTACATGCAGGAGGCCGTGCCCCCCGGGGAAGGGGCCATGGCCGCGGTCCTCAAGCTTACCCTGGAAGCTATCCAAGAAGCCTTGGAGGGGTTAGAGGGGGTGGAGATCGCCAACCTGAATAGCCCCGAGCAGACGGTGATCTCCGGCAAGAAGGAGGCGGTGGAGCAGGCGGCGGAAAGGCTGAAGGCAAGGCGAGCCCGCATCGTCTTCCTACCCGTTTCCGCCCCTTTCCACTCCTCCCTCATGGCCCCGGCCCGGGAGCGCTTGGCCCAGGACCTGGCCCGGGTGGCGCTCAGAAGGCCCCGCTTCCCCGTTTACGCCAACGTGACCGCTAGGCCCGAGGAGGACCCTGAGAGGATCCGCGAGCTCCTTCTCCTGCAGATCACCGCCCCCGTGCGCTGGGTGGAGATCCTCTTGGACATGGAAAGGCGGGGCCTAAGGCGCTTCCTGGAGTTCGGAAGCGGGGAGGTGCTCAAAGGCCTCGTGGCCCGCACCTTAAAGGAAGCCCAGGCCCTTTCCGTGGGGGACCCGGAAGGGGTAAGGAAGGCGTTGGAGGTGGAGGATGCGTAAGGCACTGGTGACGGGGGCCAGCCGGGGCATCGGCCGGGCCATCGCCCTGAGGCTGGCCAAAGAAGGCTACGCCCTGGTGATCCACTACGGCCAGAACCGGGAGAAGGCGGAAGAGGTGGCGGAGGAGGCCAGGAGGCTCGGAAGCCCCCTGGTGGGGGTTTTGGGGGCCAACCTCCTGGAGGCGGAAGCCGCCACGGGTCTGGTCCACGGGGCAGCGGAGATCCTGGGGGGCCTGGACACCCTGGTGAACAACGCCGGCATCACCCGGGACACCCTCCTCATCCGCATGAAGGACGAGGACTGGGAAGCCGTGCTGGAAGCCAACCTCTCCGCGGTCTTCCGCACCACCCGCGAGGCCATCAAGCTCATGATGAAGGCCCGCTTCGGGCGCATCGTGAACATCACCAGCGTGGTGGGCATTCTGGGCAACCCTGGCCAGGCCAACTACGTGGCCTCCAAGGCGGGGCTTATCGGCTTCACCCGGGCGGTGGCCAAGGAGTACGCCGCCCGAGGGATCACGGTGAACGCCGTGGCCCCCGGGTTTATCGAAACGGAGATGACGGAAAAGCTTCCGCCCGAGGTGCGGGAGGCCTACCTGAAAAGCATCCCCGCAGGCCGCTTCGGCCGGCCGGAGGACGTGGCCGAGGCGGTGGCCTTTTTGGTCTCCGAGGCCGCGGGCTACATCACCGGCCAGACCCTGTGCGTGGACGGGGGGCTTACCCCCCATTGAAGGAGCCGGGCCCTGGGCTATACCCCGTGGTAAAATCCCCAAGGGAGGTTTTCATGACGGAGCAGGAAATCTTTGAAAAGGTCAAAGCGGTTATTGCGGACAAGCTCTCGGTGGAACCCGAGAAGATCACCCTCGAGGCCCGGTTCATCGAGGACCTGGGGGCGGACAGCCTGGACACCGTGGAGCTCATCATGGGTCTCGAGGACGAGTTCGGCCTGGAGATCTCCGACGAGGAGGCCGAAAAGATCCGCACCGTGAAGGATGCGGTGGCCTACATCCAGGCCAAGCGGGGCTAAGCCCAAGGCCATGCTTGGAAAAACGGGGCGCCTTTGGCGCTTCGTTTCCCGTTTTTCAGAGGTGAGCAGGGTATACTACCCCCATGCGACGCGTGGTGGTTACCGGCCTAGGACCCTTAACCCCCATCGGCGTGGGGGCGGAAGCTTACCATAAGGCCCAGCTGGCTGGAAAAAGCGGGGTACGCCCCATCACCCGCTTTGAGGCCTCGGCCCTGCCGGTGCGCATCGCCGCCGAGGTGGACGTCAATCCCGAGGAGTTCATGGACAAAAAGGAGCTTAGGCGCCTGGACCGCTTTGTCCAGTACGCCCTGATCGCCGCCGAGCTGGCCCTGAAGGATGCGGGGCTGGAGCCCAGCGCCCTGGATCCCGAGCGGGTGGGCACCCTGGTGGGCACGGGCATCGGGGGCATGGAAACCTGGGAGGCCCAAAGCAAGGTCTTCCTGGAGCGGGGCCCGAACCGGATAAGCCCCTTCTTCATCCCCATGATGATCGCCAACATGGCCTCGGCCCACATCGCCATGCGCTACGGCTTCATGGGACCCAGTTCCACCGCGGTCACCGCCTGCGCCACGGGGTCGGATGCCATCGGAAACGCCCTCCGCATGATCCAGCTGGGGGAAGCCGACGTCGTCCTCGCCGGGGGCACGGAGGCCGCCATCACCCCCATGGCCATCGGGGCCTTCGCGGTGATGCGGGCCCTTTCCACCCGGAACGAGGAGCCCACCAAGGCCAGCCGCCCCTTCACCCTAAGCCGGGATGGCTTCGTGATGGGGGAAGGAGCTGGGGTCTTGGTGCTGGAGGAGTACGAGCACGCCAGGAGGCGGGGCGCCAGGATCTACGCCGAGCTGGTGGGCTTTGGCCGGAGCGCCGACGCCCACCACATCACCGAGCCCCACCCCGAGGGCAAAGGTGCCGCCTTAGCCATGCGCCGCGCCCTTTTGGACGCCAGAGTGAACCCCGAGGAAGTGGGCTACATCAACGCCCACGGCACCTCCACCCCCGCGGGGGACCGGGCGGAGGTCCTGGCCATCAAGGAGGTCTTCGGGGAGCACGCCAAGAGGCTTATGGTCTCCAGCACCAAGAGCATGACCGGCCACCTCCTGGGGGCCGCGGGCGGCATTGAGGCCATCGCCACGGTCCAAGCCCTCTACCACGGGGTCATCCCCCCCACCATCAACCTGGAGGACCCCGACCCCGAGCTGGACCTGGACTTCGTGCCCGAGCCCCGGGAGGCCAGGGTGGCCTACGCCCTCTCCAACTCCTTCGCCTTCGGCGGCCAGAACGCCGTGCTCCTCTTCAAACGGATCTAGGGGATGCTCTACTCCAGGGAAAGGCTTCTAGATCTGGAGGCGGAAAGACTGGCGCCCTATGCCCAGAAGGCCCGGGACACCCGGGGGCGGAAATACCCGGAACCCGAGTCCCCCTACCGCACCCCCTTCCAAAAGGACCGGGACCGCATCCTGCACACCACCGCCTTCCGCCGCCTGGAGTACAAGACCCAGGTCTTCCCCAACTGGGCTGGGGATTACTACCGCACCCGCCTTACCCATACCCTCGAGGTGGTCCAGGTGGCCCGGTCCATCGCCCGCGTCTTGGGCCTCAACGAGGACCTCACCGAGGCCATCGCCCTCTCCCACGACTTGGGCCACCCTCCCTTCGGCCACACGGGGGAGAAGGTCCTGAACGAGCTGATGCAAGGCCACGGGGGGTTTGAGCACAACGCCCAGGCCCTTAGGATCCTCACCCAGCTGGAGGTACGCTACCCCGGTTTTAAGGGTTTGAACCTCACCCACGAGGTCCTGGAGGGAATCGCCACCCACGAGGCCGCCTACGCCCCCGGCTTCAAGCCGGCGTACGAGGGCAGGGGCACCCTCGAGGCCCAGGTGGTGGACCTTTCCGACGCCATCGCCTATGCGGCCCACGACCTGGACGACGGGCTCCGCAGCGGCCTCCTTCGCCCCCAAGAGCTCACCGGGGTGCCCTTCCTGGCGGAGCTAGCCCGGGAAGAAGGCCTGGACCTCATGGAGCTAACCGAGCTTTCCCGCCGGATCCTGGTGCGCCAGCTTCTGGGCTTTTTCATCACCGCCTCCATAGAGGCCACCCACCAAAGGGTGGAAGGGGCCGGGGTGAGGAGCCCGGAGGAGGTGCGCCGGCATCCTGAACGCCTGGCCGCCCTCACCCCTGAGGCCGAGCGGGCTCACCGGGAACTCAAGGCCTTTCTCATGGAGCGCTTTTACCGCCACCCCGAGGTCCTGAGGGAGAGGCGCAAGGCGGAAATCGTTCTGGAGAATCTTTTCTACACCTACACTCGGTACCCTGAGATCCTGCCCCAGGAGGTCCAGGCCCGCATCCCCGAGGAGGGGCTGGAGCGGGCCGTGTGCGACTACATCGCCGGGATGACGGACCGGTACGCCCTCGAGGCCTACCGGAAGCTCTTTCCCTAAAGGCCCCAGGGGCTAAAATGGGTAGGTGAAAACCCTGAACTGGAATACCCTTTTTGGCGAACGGGCCAGGCGCATCCAGGCCTCCACCATCCGCGAGCTCTTAAAGCTCACCCAGCGGCCTGGCATCCTGAGCTTCGCGGGAGGGCTTCCCGCCCCCGAGCTCTTCCCCAAGGAGGAGGCGGCGGCCAAGGCGGCCGAGATCCTAAGGCAAAAGGGCGAGGTGGCCCTGCAGTACGGGCCCACGGAGGGCTACTTCCCCTTAAGAGCCTGGGTGGCAGAGTGGCTTGGGGTGAGCCCGGAGGAGGTCCTCATCACCACGGGAAGCCAGCAGGCCCTGGACCTTCTGGGGAAGGTCTTTTTGGACGAGGGAAGCCCGGTGCTCCTGGAAGCCCCCAGCTACATGGGGGCCATCCAGGCCTTCCGGGCCTATGGCCCCCGTTTCCTCACGGTGCCGGCCGGGGAAGAGGGGCCAGACCTCAAGGCCCTGGAGGAAGCCCTAGACCAGGAGCACCCCCGCTTCCTCTACCTCATCCCCTCCTTCCAGAATCCCTCCGGGGGGCTCATGCCCCTGGAAGCCCGCAGGCGCCTTCTGGAAATGGCCATGGAACGGGGGTTGGTGGTGGTGGAGGACGACGCCTATCGGGAGCTCTACTTTGGGGAAAGCCGCCTGCCAAGCCTCTTTGAACTGGCCCGGGAGGCGGGCTATCCCGGGGTCATTTACCTGAGCAGCTTCTCCAAGGTGCTGGCCCCGGGTCTCCGGGTGGCCTTCGTGATGGCCCAGCCCGAGGTGATCCTCAAGCTCACCCAGGCCAAGCAAGGAGTGGACCTGCACACCCCGGTCCTCAACCAGATCCTGGTGCACGAGCTGGTGAAGGAGGGCTTCCCGGAACGCCTGGAAAGGATCCGTACCACCTACAAGGCCAAGGCCCAGGCCATGCTGGAGGCCCTGGACCGGGAGATGCCCAAGGAGGTGGCCTATACCCGGCCCAAGGGAGGGATGTTCGTCTGGATGACCCTTCCCGAGGGGCTTTCCGCCGAGGCCCTTTTCCGGCAGGCCCTCGAGGAGAACGTGGCCTTCGTGCCCGGAGGCCCCTTCTTCGCGGGCGGGGGCGGGGAGAACACCTTGAGGCTCTCCTACGCCACCATGGACCGGGAAAGGATCCAAGAAGGAATCAGGCGGCTTGGAAAGGCGGTGAAGGGACTGCTGGCCACCGTCTGAGGGGAAAGGACCCAGCAGGGGCCATGCCCCTTAGGTACCTGCCGCCCCCCTGGCCTCCTCCCGCTCGAGGCCTTCGGGCCACCTTCCCCCCAAAGCCTCCCAGGCCTGGACCATATCCCCAGGCACCGGGGCCAGAAACTCCAGGATGCGCCCGGTGCGAGGATGGGGAAGGCGAAGCTCATAGGCATGGAGGGCCTGCCGCGGGATGTGGGGGCTTTCCCGGCCGTAAACCCCATCCCCCAGGATGGGTGCCTTCAAATGCTTCAGGTGGACGCGAATCTGGTGGGTGCGCCCCGTATGGGGCCGGGCCTCCACCAGGGCGTAGGGTCCGGCGGTGGCCAGGATCCGGAACTCGGTTTCCGCATAGCGGGGCGCAATCCCCCCGATGTGCATCCGGTGCCGCTCCACAGGATGCCGGCCGATGGGAGCGATCAGGGTACCCTCCTGAGGGTGGCCTTCGGTGATGGCCAGGTAGCGCTTCATCACCAGCCTGTCGCGGAAGGCCCTGGCCAGGGTCTCGAGGGCCCCTCCATGCTTGGCCACCACCAGGACCCCGCTGGTGTCCTTGTCCAGGCGGTGCACGATGCCGGGACGCACCTCCTCGGGCCGCTCGGCCTCCTGGAGAGGGAAGTACCGCCCCAACAGAGCGTTAACCACGGTGCCCGTGTATACCCCGGGAGCCGGATGGGTAAGAAGCCCCGCAGGCTTGTTGAGGACCAGGAGGTCCTCGTCCTCGTAGAGCACCGGGATGGCCAGGTCCTGAGGGGCGACGAAGGGCCTTTCTTCCAGGGGAACCACCAGCACCTCTTCCCCCTTAAGGCGATAGGAGGGCTTTTCCACCACCTTTTCCCCCACCTGGACCCGGCCCTGGGCGATCCACTCCTGGGCCCGGCTGCGGCTTACCCCGCAGGCCTCGGCCACCGCCTGGTCCAGGCGCACCCCCTCCGTGCGAAAGCGCACCACGCTCTCCATGATACGAGCCCCGGCGCGGCCCTCGCCACGCCGGGGTTCTGCGGCGGGCTACATGAACCGCTTCCGCCGTTTGTAGGCCTTTACCTCCTTGAAGCTCTTGCGCCCACCCCCTTTGGCCACCCCCAGGTAGAACTCCTGCACGTCGGGGTTTTCCAGAAGGTAGTCCCGGTCCCCCTCTAGGACGATCCGCCCGGTCTCCATGATGTAGCCGTAGTGGGCGATGGAAAGGGCCACCCTGGCGTTCTGCTCCACCACCAGAACCGTGACCCCCTCCTCGGCGTTCACCCGGGCCACGATGTCAAAGATCTCCCGCACCAAAAGGGGAGCCAGGCCCAAGGAGGGCTCGTCCAGGAGGAGGAGCCGGGGCTTGGCCAGGAGGGCCCGGCCGATGGCGATCATCTGCTGCTCTCCCCCCGAGCAGTACCCGGCCAGGCGGTGCCGGAGCTCGAACAGGCGGGGGAAGTAGTGGTAGATGCGCTCCAGATCCTCCTTAAGATGGCTGTCCTTACGGGTCAAGGTGCCCACCCGTAGGTTTTCCTCCACCGTGAGGTGCTTGAAAACCCGCCGGCCTTCCAGCACCTGGACGATGCCCATCCTCACGATCTCCTCGGGGGGGCGATTATGGATGGGCTTCCCCTGGTAGAGGATCTCCCCCCTCACCACCTCCCCGTCCTCGGGGATCAAGAGGCCGGAGATGGCCCTTAAGGTGGTGGTCTTCCCGGCCCCGTTCGGGCCCAAGAGGGCGGTGATGCGCCCCTCGGGGACCTTCAGGGAAACCCCGCGCAGGACCTGGATGATGTCGTGGTAGACCACCTCGATGTTGTTGACCAAAAGGAGGATGGGGCCTAAGTCTTCGGGGCGCGTGGGGTTCAGGCTCATGGCGTAGAAGAAGGCCCGGGGGCAAGCCCCGGGCCAGAAGGCTTACTTCCCGTAGTGCACCTTGCGGAAGAGGGCCGAGGTGAAGGGCTCGGTCACGGGGATGAAGCGGCCCCCCTTGGCCTCGAGGATCCGCAAGCCCTCCGCCCCCGTGTGCTCGCTCTTGGTGAAGTCGATCTCAATGCCCTGCTTGGTAGAAACGGCAAAGCCGGGCTTAAAGGCGTTGGGACCGTTCATGCCGATGAGGGCCTGGTACACGGTCTCCCCCGTGATCCGCTTGAACCGCTCCTGGGCCCGGCGCATGGCCTCCACCGCAATGGCGGTGGCCAGCATGCCGTTGGTGTAGTTCACGCTCTCCACGATGGCCTGCGGCCGCCCGTACTTCTGCCCAAGCTCCTTCTGCAAGCGGATACCCGGGGCGTCCTCGTGGAACATGTAGAAGCTGGTGGCCCACAAGAAGCCCTCCGCCGCGTCCCCTGCCAGGTTGATGAGGTCTGGCCCCCCGGTGTAGTGGGCCCCCAGTTGCTTCATCTTCTTGTCCAGCCCCAGGCGCTTGGCGTCCTTCAGGATGTTGGCCACGGGGCCAGCCACGTTCTGGTGAACAATGTACTCCACCCCCGCCGCCTCAAAGCGCTTCAGGAGGGCGGTGTTGTCCAGGTTGCCCGCCCCCACCTCTTGAACATCCACAATCTGGAGCCCCAGCTGGGCTGCCGCCTTCCGAGCATCGGCCACCGGGGCCCGGCCGAAGGGAGAGGGATGCACCACCAAGGCCACCTTAGCCCCCTTCTTCTGCTTGGCGATGTACTCCAAAAGGGCCACCACCTGCTCGGAGTAGGTGGAGGTGGGAATGAAGAAGTAGTCGTTGTTGGGGGGGTCGATGAGTTCCACGTGCATGGAAGCGGGGATCGTGGGTACCTTCACCTCCTGGATCAGGGACTTGAGTTGCAGGTTGGCCCCGGTGGCGTAGGAAAGGAACACGGGGATCTTGAAGCGGTCCAAAGCCTCCTCAAAGAAGCGCTGGGTGTTGGCGTTGTTGTACTGGTCGTCCCGCACCAGACAGTTCAGGACCACCCCGGGGATCAGCTTCTTCTCGTTGGCGTACTTGCAGTAATCCTCCACCGCGGCCCCGTAAGGAGCCCCCGCATCCGAGGTGGGGCCGGTGATGGCCCCCGACCACAGGATGGTCACCTGCTGCTGGCCCAAGGCCAGCCCCGCTGTCGCCAGTAGACTGAACCAGAGTTTTCGCATCTGCCTCACCTCCCATTGCCAACCCCATAAGGGGGGTTGCCTAGTACTTGAAGGGCCAGGTGCGGAAGTAGCTTCGCACGATCCGCCACCAGTTGTAAAGCCCCCTGGGCTCAAACATCAGGAAGAGCACGATGATGAGACCGAAGGCCAAGGGCCTTAAGGCGCTGGCCACATCCACCCCGGCCACGCTGAAGCCCAGGGCCTTGATGAGGTTGGAAAGCGCCTCCATGTTCACATCCAAGAGCTCCAGGAAAACCGGACCCAGAAAACTCCCCACCAGGGTACCCAACCCTCCCACGATGGCCATGGCCAAAAGCTTGATGGAAACCGCAAAGGTGTAGTCCTCTATGACCACGGCCCGGGAAAGGTAGGCGTAAAGCACCCCCGCCACCCCGGCGTAAAAGGCCCCCAGGGCAAAGGCGAAGAGCTTGGTGCGCCCTGGGTCCATGCCCATGGCGTCCGCAGCCCGGTCGTTGTCCCTCACCGCCACCAAAGCCCTCCCGTAGCGGGTGCGCAGGAGGTTGCGGAAGAAGACCGCAAGAAGGACCAAAACCACCAGGGAAACGTAGTACCAGAAGTGGAAGTGGTTGCGAAAGCCTGCCTCGTATCCCAAAAAGCTGGCCCGGGGCATGTCCATGGCCCCGCCCTGCTTCAGGAGGGGCAGGTGCCCCACGATCCACTCAAAGACCACCTGGAAGGCTAAGGTAGCCAGGGCCAGGTAAAGGTGCTTGACCCGCAGGCTGGGGATGCCCACCAGGTAGCCAAAAAGAGCCGCTACCAAACCCCCAAGCGGGATGACCAGCCAGAAGGGGAGCCCCTGAGGGGCCAAAAGGGCCGCGGTATACGCCCCCACCCCCATGAAGGCCGCCTGGCCGATGTTGATGAGGCCGGCGTAGCCGGTGGTGATGTTCAGCCCCAAAACCGCGATGCTGTACACCAGGATCAGGTCCAGGATGAAGACCTGCGTGCGGGAGAGGAAGAGGGGTAGAACCAGAAGAAAGCCCAGGAAGAGAAGAAGGGAAACCAGCTCCCGATGGGTGGCAAAGATGCTGGTGTCCTGTTGGTACGAGGTGCGGTAGTTTCCAGTCTGGGCCCAGGGGTTTCTCATACGCGCTCAATCTCCTCCGTACCAAAAAGACCATGGGGCTTGAACCAAAGGACCAAGAGCAAAACCAGGAAGGGGAAGACATCCCGAGTACCCCCGCCGGGTATAAAGGGGTCCAGGAAGCCTGCGGCCAGGTTTTCCAAGACCCCGATGAGGATCCCCGCCACCACCGCCCCCGGGATGGAATCCAGTCCCCCCAAGATCACCACGGGAAAAACCCGAAGGCCGATGTGCACCAGGCCATCCAGGTTAAGGCCAGAGATGGTCCCCACCACTATCCCTGCGGCCGCCGCCGTAAGCCCCGCCGCCGCCCAGGCCAGGGCGAACACCTTCTCCACGGATACGCCTAGGCTCATGGCCGCCATCTGGTCGTCGGCCACGCTGCGCATGGCCACGCCCAAGGTGGAACGCTGGAAGAACCAGGTGAAGGCCAGGAGAAAGAGCAGGGTGAAGCCCATGGCCAAAAGCTGGGCATAGGAGATCTGCACCCCAAGAAGCGTCACCCCTCCTGCGGGAAGGAAGCTGGGATAGCTAAAGTTCCCCGCCCCATAGGGGGTGAGGTGGATGAGGCCGTCCAGCAGGGAGGCCAAGCCAATGGTGGCCATGATGACCGAGATGATGGGCTGGCCCACCAGGCGCTTGAGGAAAACCCGCTCCACCCCAAAGCCCAAAAGGGCAGTCAGGGCCAGGGCTAAGGCGGCCGCCAGGAGGAAGGGTGCCCCCAGGGACACCATGGCCCAGTAGGCCAAAAAGGCCCCTATGGCGATGAACTGCCCTTGGGCGAAGTTCACCACCCGGCTGGCCTTGTAGATGAGGACGAAGCCCAGGGCCGCCAGGGCGTAGACCAAGCCCAGGACAATGCCAGAAAAGAGGAGCTGCAAGAGGAAGCTCACGCCACCACCTCCTCCCTTAGGTCCAAGACCGGCACCTGGGCCCGCACCCGCTGGACGGTCCCATCCTGGTAGCGGTATTCCGCCTCCACCTCCACCGCCTCGGCCCGGGAGTACAAGGCCTCCACCAAGGGAGCGTACTTCTTGGCGATGAGGCCCCGGCGCACCTTGCCGGTGCGGGTGAGCTCCTCATCGTCGGCATCCAGAAGTTTGTAGAGCAGGACAAAGCGCCGGATCTTGAGGTCCTCGGGAAGCTCCTGGTTCACCTTCTCCACCTCTTTGCGGACGAGTTCGGCCACCTCGGGCTTCAAGGAGAGGTCCAGGTAGGTGGTGTAGGCCAGCCCCCGGTCCTCCGCCCACTTGCCCACCGTCTGGGGATCTATGTTGATGAAGGCCCCCAAATAGGGCTTGCGGTCCCCGAAGACCACCGCTTCCTTGATGTAAGGGGAGAACTTCAGCTTGTTCTCCACGAACTGGGGGCTGAAGACCGTGCCCTTCTCCGTGCGCATCACGTCGGAAAGCCGGTCGATGACCACCAGGTGTCCCTCCTCCGTGAGGTAGCCGGCGTCCCCCGTGTGAAGCCAGCCATCCCGGAAGGTTTCCGCCGTGGCCTCGGGGCGCTCCCAGTACCCGGCGCAGACCGCATCGGAGCGGCAGAGGATCTCCCCCTCCTCGCTGATGCGGACCTCGGTGCCGGGGATGGGCAGGCCCACGGTATCGTGACGCACATCCCCATCCCGGTGGACGAAGGCGATGCCGATGATCTCGGTCTGGCCGTAGATCTGCTTCAGGTTTACCCCGATGGCGTGGAAGAAGCGGAAGACATCGGGGCCCAGGGCAGCACCCCCCGTATAAGCCCGCCTCAGGCGCAAAAAGCCCAGCTGGTCCCGCAAGGGTCTGAAGAGCACCTGGTCCGCCAGCCAGTAGGCCAGGCGTAGCCCAAGAGGCATGGGCTTCCCCCGCATGCGGTAGTCCGCCGCACGGTAGCCTATCCTCAAAAGCCTCTCGTACACGAAGCGGTTGAAGGCATAGGACTCCGACATGCGCACCCAGATGTTGCTTTGGATGCTCTCCCAGACCCTGGGAGGGCTGAACATCACATGGGGGCCGATCTCCTTTAGGTCCTGCAGGGCGGTTTCCACCGCCTCGGGGAAGTTCACGGCGAAGCCTCCGGTGAGGGCCATGGCCACCGACATCATCTGCTCCCCGATCCAGGCCAGGGGAAGGAAGGAGAGGTAATCGTCCGTGGGCAAGAGGGGGTCCACCTCCTGCAGGGCCACCCCCATGTGGATGAGGTTGCGGTGGCGGAGCATGGCCGCCTTGGGCCTTCCCGTGGTGCCGGAGGTGGAGGAAAGGTGGCAAACCTCCTCGGGGCTCGCCTCGAGGAGGAGTTTTTCCACGGCCTCGGGGTGTTTCCTCCGGTGCTCCCGGCCCCACTCCAGCACCTCCTCAAAGGAAAGGAGCCAGGGGTCCCGGTAGCCCCGCATGCCCTTGGGATCCTCGTAGATCACGTGGCGGACCTTTGGGATCTCGCTTCGGATCTCGTAGAGCTTGTCCACCTGCTCCTGGTCCTCGGCGAGCACGAAGCTGGCCCCCGTGTACTGAAGCATGTAGGCGATCTCGGCGGGAAGGCTGCTTTGATAAACCCCCACGCTGATCCCCCGGACCGCCTGGGCGCCGAGTTCCGCATAGAGCCACTCCGGGATGTTGTCGGCGATGATGGCCAGCCTCTCCCCCGGTTCGAATCCCAAGGAGAGGAGGCCGTGAGCGAAGAGGAGGACCCTCTCGTAGTACTCCGCATAGGTGATCTCGTTCCAGATCCCGTAGTCCTTTTCCCTCAAGGCCACCCTGTCCCCCTCCTGCTCCGCCCTGAGGCGCAGAAGCTGGGGCAGGGTGTAGCGCTTCATCTCGTAGGAGGGCCTTAGGACCTTCATGCCTCCACCCCTAGGTAGGCCTCCTGGACCCGGGGATTCCTGGCCACTTCCTCCGGCACTCCCTCGGCGATCACCTGGCCGAAGTCCAGCACATACACCCGGTCAGAGATGTCCATAACTACTCCCAGGTCGTGCTCGATGAGGATCACCGTGGTGCCCTGGGCCCGGATCTCCAGGATGAAGCGGACCATGTCCTCCTTCTCCTCGAGGGTCATCCCCGCCATGGGCTCATCCAGAAGAAGGAGCTTGGGGGAAAGGGAAAGGGCCCGGGCCACCTCCACCCGCTTCCTGACCCCGTAGGGGAGGTTCCCCACCAAGGCCTTGCGATAGGGTTCCAGCTCCATGAAGTCGATGACCTCCTCCACCACCCGGCGGTTTTCCACCTCCTTGGCAAAAGCCTTGCCGTAAAAGACCCCGGCCTGGACAAGGTTGTAGCCCAGGTGGGTGTGCCGGGCCAGCATGAGGTTTTCCAGCACCGTGAGACCAGAGAATAGCTCTATGTTCTGGAAGGCGCGGGCGATGCCCAGACGGGTCACCTCATGGGGGCTTGCGCGGGTGATCTCGTGCCCCTCAAAGAGGATGCGACCTCGCTGGGGGTGGTAGAAGCCCGATATGCAGTTTAAAAGGCTGGTCTTCCCCGCCCCGTTGGGACCGATGACGGAAACCAGCTCCCCCTCTTCCACCGCCAGGGAAACCGACGAAAGAGCAGCCACGCCGCCAAAGGTTAGGGTGATGTTCTCCACCAAAAGCTGGGCCACGGACCTCCTCCCTAACAGCCGTTTGGGGAGAAGTATAAGGGGAAGGCAAAACGGATGTCAACGCTCTCTTGCCAGGGTGTAAAAAACCGTTAGACCCTGTATAGCCCTTCTTATGCTACACTCTTTAAGGTATTGGGGGCCAAAGCCCCAGGGAGGGAAATGGATGAAAAGGACCTGGCAACCCAACCGGAGGAAGCGGGCCAAGACCCACGGCTTCCGGGCCCGCATGAGGACCCCAGGCGGCAGGAAGGTGTTGAAGCGGAGAAGGCAGAAGGGCCGCTGGCGCCTCACCCCCAGGGTGAACGCCTGAGCCAACCCCCCCCTGCGGCGGGGGGTAAACTCCTTTCCCTAAAGGGCGACCGGGCATTCCAAAGGCTCCGCCAAGGACGCATGGGGCGGGGCCGTTTTTTGAACGTTAAGTGGCTCCCCGCCCCCGAGCTCAGGGTGGGGATCGTGGTGTCCAAGAAGGTGGGCAAAGCGGTGGTGCGCAACCGCATCAAGCGCCGCCTAAGGGAGATCCTCCGCCGCCTCCACCTCCCCAAGGCCCACCTCCTGGTGATCGCAAGCCCCGAGGCCCGGGAGGCCACCTACGCCGAGCTCTTCCAAGACCTCATCCGCGCCCTCAAGAAGAGCGGGCTGATACAATAGGCAGCGTGCGCGGCTTACTGATCCTTCTGGTCAAGGCATACCGCAGGTTCATCTCCCCCCTAAAACCTAAGACCTGCCGCTTTCACCCCACCTGTTCCGCTTACGCCCTCGAGGCCCTGGAGCGCCACGGGGCCCTATGGGGTACCTACCTGGCGGCAAGGCGCATCCTGAAATGCCATCCCTTGCACCCCGGGGGGCTGGACCCGGTGCCCCTGGTCTTCCCACCCAGGAGAACCGTTAAGACCCACAAGGAGACACGATGAAGAGGCTTTTACCCCTCCTTTTCCTGCTGGGCCTGAGCGCCCTGGCCCTCGAGGCGGGCTTCAAGGACCAGGACGTAAACGGGGACAGGGTGCCGGAGAAGATCGCCGTCACCAACCTCATGGACCTGGCCTTTGACCAGAAGGGCCAGGTGGTGGGCTGGTACGTGAAGACCTACAAGGGCACGGCCTTCAACGACTACACCCGCGCTCCCAACCTGAGCGGCAACGGCCCCGTGGTGGCCCCGGTGGGCTTTACCCCAAAGAAAGCGGAGTACCGGGTGGAGGATGGCCGCCTTCTGGCCCGTTTCCAGGGCCAGGAGGGCACCCTCACCTACCGCATCGAAAAGGGGCGGTACACCGTCCAGATCAGCGCCGACTTCTCCCTCACCCTGAGGCTTTCCGCCCAAGGAAGCCCCAAGGTGCTCCTACAAGGGCAAAAGGAACCCACCCCGAGCGGGGAGGGCCAGCTGGTTTACCTGGCCTGGCAGACCAAGCCCAAGGCGGGCTACGCCCTGGTGGCCTTCGCCCAGGAGCCCTTACCGGGCAAGCTGGTGGGCAAGGAGGCCACCCTTACCCTGGCTCCCGGGGAAACCCTGAAGGTCTACGGGGGCCAGAACGAGCTGGTTCGCTTCCACGTGGAGGGCCTTCTCTCCCTTCCCGGCCTCTTCACCCCTAACGTCTGGGGCCAGCTCTCCTTGGGCCTCCTCTGGCTCATGGAGACCGCCTTCCGCTACACGGGTAGCTGGGGCCTGGCCATCCTCTTCTTGACCCTGGTGGTGCGCCTCCTCCTTTGGCCCCTCATGCACCAGCAGTTCAAGAGCATGGCGGAGATGCAACGCCTCCAGCCCCTCATCCAGAAGATCAACGAGAAGTACAAGGACGATCCCAACAAGCGGGCGGAGGCCACCATGAAGCTCTACCAGGAGCACAAGGTAAACCCCGCCGCCGGCTGTCTGCCCCTTTTCATCCAGATGCCCATCCTCTTCATCCTCTGGAAGGTGATCGCCAACTACGAATTCGGCCAGGGCCTCCTCTGGATCCCCGACCTGGCCCTCCCCGACCCCTTCTACATCCTCCCCGCCCTCTACGTGGCCTCCACCTTCCTCTCCACCTGGCTTTCCGCCCACGGGAACAAGGACCTCATCCGGCAAAGCCTCTTCATGAACCTGATCTTCGTCTTCCTGGTCCTGCAGTTCCCCTCGGGGGTGACCCTCTACTGGGTGCTCTCCAACCTCATCGGCCTGGTGCAGCAATGGCTGATCAACAAAAGCCTTAAGCCCCTGGCGGCGTAAACTGAGGGCATGGACGAGAAGAAAAAGAGCATCGACGACCTCCTCTCCGACCTGGGGATACTGGAGGAAGCCCCGCTGGGAGTGGAGTTAAAAGAAGCCGGGAGGGCCGGCCCCACGCAAAAGGGGCCCAAAGAGGTGCTGGAGAGCTTCCTGGTGGGCCTTTTGCTGCGCCTGGACCCCGCCCACTACGTGGAGATTCACCAGGAGGGAAACCTCCTCAAGGCGGAGGTCAAGGGCGGGGACCTGGGGCGCTTCATCGGCAAGGAGGGACGCACCCTAAAGGCCGTGGAGTACCTGGCCGGGGTGGTGCTAGCCAAGCACTTCGGCGGGGCCTACCGCGTGGTCTTGGACGCCGCTGGCTATCGCAAGCGCCAGGAGGAAAAGATCCGCAAGCTTGCTGAGGAGGCCGCCCTCACCGTGGCCATGACCAAGGAACCCCTCCACCTCCCCCCCATGCGTCCCTCGGAAAGGCGCATCATCCACATCCTCCTCAAAAACCACCCCCAGGTGACCACGGAAAGCCAGGGGGAGGGGGAGGAAAGGCACGTGGTGGTTTATCCCCGTGATCAGGCTCCTTCGGGAATTGGAAAGAAGGCTTAAGGCTAAAGGGCTCCCGGAAAAGGAGGCCTGGGACCTCCTGGCCTTGGCCTCGGGCCTTTCCCGTAAGGACCTTCTCCTCAGCCTATCCCGGACCCCGCCCCCAGGGACCGAAGCCAGGGCCTTGGCCCTCCTAGAAAAGCGCCTTGGGGGCTACCCCTTGCAGTACCTGCTGGGGGAGGTGGAGTTCTTCGGCCTCCCCCTAAAGGTGCAAGAGGGCATCCTCATCCCCAGGCCCGAGACGGAGGGCCTGGTGGAGCTGGCCCTAGGGCTTCCCCTGCCCGAGGTTCCCCGTATCCTGGACGTGGGCACGGGCACCGGGGCCATCACCCTGGCCCTCAAAAAACACCTCCCGGAGGCCCAGGTGTGGGCCACGGATACCGATCCCAAGGCCCTGGCCTTGGCCCGGGAGAACGCCTGCAGGCTGGGGCTAGAGGTAACCTTTCTCCAGGCTCCCCTCACCGGCGGGGTGAAGGATCTGGACCTAATCGTCTCCAACCCTCCCTACCTCCCCGAGGCCTACCGGTCCCCGGCTCCCAGGGAGCTGGCCTTTGAAAACCCCCAGGCCCTTTACGCGGGAAGGGAGGGGCTGGATGTGGCCCGGCCCCTGGCCCAGGAGGCCAGGAAGGCCCTCAAGCCGGGCGGGTTCCTCCTCCTGGAACTTGCCCCGGAAAACGTGGGGCTTCTGGCCCAGGAACTAAAGGCCATGGGCTGGGAAGGAGTAGAGGTGCTAAGGGATTTGGCGGGTCGGGACCGGTACCTCCTGGCCCGGAGGCCCTCCCAGGAGCTGGAAGGAGAGAAGGGGCTTCTCCGTGGTCCATAGCTCCTTGGCAGCCACCACCCCCACCCGCACCACTCCCCTTTTCCCCTGAAGAAGGGCGAGGCCGCGGGCCAGCTCCTCCGGCGAGGGAAAGGTGGCGTATTCCGGGGCATACCCTGCCTGCAAAAGCCGTTGCCGCACGGCCTCCCCCAGGCCCTCGAGGACCTCCTGGTTGCGGGCCTGGGTGGAAAGGCGGAAGGTGCGGGCCGCTAGAACCTCCCCGGCAGCGAAGGCCTTGCGCTCGGGGTAAAAGCGCACCCGTACCAAAAGCCTCCCCTCCCGGTACCCCGCCCCCTCCAGCACCGCAAGCCCCGGGCCCACGGGAGCGTCCAAAAGCTCCACCCCCCGGAAGCCCTGGAGAAGGGCCCGGCGCTCGGCCACCCGTTCCAGAACCTCCTTCCCTTCCTCCGCCCCCAGGCGCACCTCCCCCAGGTAGAGGCCCTGGCTCAAGCGCACCAGGCTTTGGGCCAGCTGGCCCCTCTCCCCCTGCAGCGCCTCCGCCTGCACCAGGAGGCTTCTCACCCGTTCCTCCGTCTGGCGGAGCTCCTCCCGGGCCTTGCCCAAGCTGGCCTTAAGGGCCTCCACCTCCTCCGCCAGGGCCTGGCGCTGCCTTCGGGCCTCCTCCAGGCGAGCAAAAGCCCCCAGCACCTCCTCCTGAAGGCGCTTCCTCTCCGCCAAAAGCCTGGCCTTTTCCCCTTCCGCCCGCTCCGCCGCCTGTTGCAGGGCGCGAAGGCGGCCCTCCAGGGCCTTGAGCTCCCTGGTCCTCTCGGAGAACGCCCGGTTCCTTTCCGCAAGAAGCTGGGAAAGAGCCTGGCGCTCCGCCTCGAGGTCCGCCCGCTCCTTAAGCAGCGCCCTCCTCTCCCCCTGTAAGGCCTTGACCTGAGAAGCTAGGGTTCGGACCTCCTCCTCCAGCCGCTTTCTCGCCGCCCCCGCCTGTTCCAAGGCCAGGACAAGGTCCTTCCTCTCCGCCCGCAAGGCATTCAGCTCCGCCAGGGTCCTGCTGGCCTCGGCCTCCATGGCCGCCTTGGCCTCCAGGAGGAGCTGCTGCTCCTGCCGAAGCCGATCCCGCTCGGCCCGGATGGCCTGGGCCTCGAGGATCACCTCCCGGGCCTCCCGGAACACCAGGAGAAATCCCAGGTAGCTGAAGAGGGCGATCCCCACCCCGGTGAGCACCGCCACCAGGGTGGCTGTCTGCCGGGGCCTGAGGCCCAAAAGGCGGTAGTGCCGCTTCCCCGCCCACTTGGCCACCCGGTCGCCCAGGTAGGCCACCAGGGCAGCGAGGGAAAGGATGAGGATGAGGAGGGCCCAGAAGGTCATGGGCTAAAGCTCGTAGTCCTCGCCCAAATAGTGCCGCCTCACCCCCTGGTCCCGGGCAAAGGTGTCGGGATCCCCGTGGAAGAGGATCTGACCGTCATACATCACGTAGACCCGGTCGGTGATGGCCAGGGTTTCCCGCACCGCATGGTCGGTGATGAAAACCCCCACCCCCCGCCTCTCCCGGAGCTCGGCGATGACCTTTTGGATCTCCTTCACGTTCTTGGGGTCCACCCCGGTAAAGGGCTCATCCAGAAGGATGAAATCGGGGTCGGTGCACAGGGCCCGCGCCATCTCAAGCCGCCTCCTTTCCCCACCGGAAAGGGCATAGGCCATCTGGTCCTTTAGATGGTAGATGGCCAGTTCCTCCAAAAGGGCCTTGGCCTTCTCCAGGCGCTCCGCCCGGGAAAGGGGCTGGAACTCCAAGACGGCCAGGAGGTTCTCCAGCACCGTCATCCGGCGGAAGGCGGAAGGCTCCTGGGGCAGGTAACCCAGGCCCAAGCGGGCCCGGCGGTACATGGGAAGCTGGCTTATTTCCCGTCCCTTAAGGAAGATCCGCCCCCCCGTGGGCCTTATGAAGCCCACCATCATGTAGAAGGTGGTGGTCTTCCCCGCCCCGTTGGGGCCGAAGAGGGCCACGATCTCCCCCCGCTTGAGGCTTAAGTCCACCCCCCGCACCACCTCCCTGGGGCCGTAGCGCTTGCGCAACCCTTCTGCCAGAAGCTCCCCGTCCATTACCCTAAAGCCTAAGCCCCAACCTTTAGTCCCGGGTGAGATAATGGGCGAGGTATGGTGGTGACCCGCATCGCCCCAAGCCCCACGGGGGACCCCCATGTGGGGACAGCGTATATCGCCCTTTTCAACTACGTCTGGGCCAGGAAGAAGGGGGGGCGCTTCCTGGTGCGCATCGAGGACACCGACCGCACCCGCTATGTGCCGGGGGCGGAGGAGCGCATCCTGGCCGCTTTGAAGTGGCTCGGCATCTCCTACGACGAGGGGCCGGATATTGGCGGGCCCCACGCCCCCTACCGGCAGTCGGAACGGCTACCCCTCTACCAAAAGCACGCCGAGGAACTCCTCAAGCGGGGGTGGGCCTACCGGGCCTTCGAGACCCCGGAGGAGCTGGAAAGAATCCGCAAGGAAAAGGGTGGCTACGACGGCCGCGCCCGCAGCATCCCCCCCGAGGAGGCGGAGGCGCGGGCTAAGAGGGGCGAGCCCCACGTGATCCGCTTGAAGGTGCCGAGGCCCGGGACCACCGAGGTGAGGGACGAGCTCAGGGGGGTGGTGGCCTACGACAACCAGGAGATCCCCGACGTGGTCCTCCTCAAGTCCGATGGGTACCCCACCTACCACCTGGCCAACGTGGTGGACGACCACCTCATGGGGGTAACGGATGTGATACGGGCCGAGGAATGGCTGGTTTCCACCCCTATCCACGTTCTCCTCTACCGGGCCTTCGGTTGGGAGGTGCCCAAGTTCTACCACATGCCCCTCCTTAGAAACCCCGACAAGACCAAGATCAGCAAGCGGAAGAGCCACACCTCCCTGGAGTGGTACCGGGCCGAGGGGTTCTTGCCCGAGGCCCTGCGCAACTACCTGGCCCTCATGGGCTTTTCCATGCCCGACGGGCGGGAGATCTTCACCCTCGAGGAGCTCATCGAGGCCTTCACCTGGGAGCGGGTTTCCCTGGGAGGCCCGGTCTTCGACCTGGAGAAGCTCCGCTGGCTCAATGGCAAGTACATCCGCGAGGTCCTCCCCCTGGAGGAGGTAGCGGAGCGGGCGAAGCCCTTTTTGCAGGCAGCCGGGCTTTCCTGGCCCAGCGAGGCCTACCTGAGGCGGGCGGTGGAGCTCATGCGCCCCCGGTTTGACACCCTCAAGGAGCTTCCGGAAAAGGCCCCCTACCTTTTCAGCGAGGACTACCCTTTCACGGAAAAGGCCCTGGAGAAGATGAGGGAAGGCCTTCCCGTGCTTCGCGAGGTGGAGCCCCTCCTACGGGCCCAGGAGGACTGGAGCGAGGCTGCCTTGGACGCCCTTCTCCGGAGCTTCGCCCGGGAACGGGGCCTGAAGCTCGGCCAGGTGGCCCAGCCCTTAAGGGCCGCCCTCACGGGAAGCCTGGAAACCCCGGGGCTTTTCGAGATCATGGCCCTTCTCGGCAAGAAGCGGGTCCTTGCCCGGCTGGCCCGGGCCCTGGAGGGAGGCGCTTCGTGAAACACCCCACAAGCCCGGGTATACTGGAGCCATGAGGCGGGTTCTCCTTGCTCTCCTTCTTGTTTTGGGAACGGCCAGCGCCCAGAGTGCCATTCAGATGCGGTTCGGCTATGGGGAAGGTTTGGGCCTTACCTTTGGAGCTGGGCTGGAACATCGTCTGAGGCAGAACCTCTCGGGCCGGCTTGCCGCCATGCTGGCCCCGGCAGCCCCGGGGGTGGCCTTGGAGGGCACCCTCCTCTTCAAACCCGACCTGGGCCAGTACGACCCCAGCCTGAAGGGCCTTCTCCCCTACTTCGGCGGGGGGCTCAGCGCCGTGGTGGGGCCAAGCCTCACCGCAGGGGTGAGCTTCAGCGGGGGGCTGGAGGGCCTTCTGGATCCCTATACGGGCCTTTTCGCCGAGGCCACGTATGTCTACGGCTTTGCCAGTTTCCCCAAGGTCTGGCATTTCACCCTTGGGGTCAGCTTCCGCTAAAAGCCCCTCTGGGCACGGGAATGGAAATCCATGGGCTTCTTTGACCGATTGAAAGCCGGCCTCGCCAAGACGCGGGAAACCCTCCTCAAGGCCATCCCCTGGGGCGGAAGCCCCGAGGAGGTCCTGGAGGAGCTGGAAATGGCCCTCCTTGCCGCCGATGTGGGCCTCGAGGCCACCGAGGAACTCCTGGCCGAGGTAAGGGCCTCGGGGCGGAAGGACCTGAAGGAGGCGGTTAAGGAGAAGCTCGTCCAGATGCTGGAGCCGGACGAGCGCCGGGCCACCCTGAGGAAGCTGGGCTTCCGCCTGCAAACCCCTAAGCCCGTGGAACCCCAGGGCCACGTGGTCCTGGTGGTGGGGGTGAACGGGGTGGGCAAGACCACCACCATCGCCAAGCTGGGCCGCTACTACCAGAGCCTGGGTAAGAAGGTGATGTTTTGCGCCGGGGACACCTTCCGCGCCGCGGGGGGAGCCCAGCTTTCCGAGTGGGGAAAACGCCTGGACATCCCCGTGATCCAAGGGCCAGAAGGGGCCGACCCCGCCGCTTTGGCCTTTGACGCCGCCAGCGCCCGCAAGGCCAGGGGGTACGACCTCCTCCTGGTGGACACCGCAGGCCGCCTCCACACCAAGCACAACCTCATGGAGGAGCTGAAGAAGGTGAAGCGGGCCATCGCCAAGGCCGACCCCGAGGAGCCCAAGGAGGTCTGGCTGGTGCTGGATGCCGTCACCGGGCAAAACGGCCTCGAGCAGGCCAAGAAGTTCCACGAGGCGGTGGGGCTCACCGGGGTCATCGTCACCAAGCTAGACGGCACCGCCAAGGGCGGGGTCCTCATCCCCATCGTGCGCACCCTTAAGGTGCCCATCCGCTTCATCGGGGTGGGGGAGGGCCCGGAAGACCTCCAGCCCTTTGACGCCGAGGCCTTCGTGGAGGCGTTGCTGGAGGGTTAGCCTTCCTTCTCCTCCCCTCGCCACGGGCAGTGGCGGCACCCGGAACCGCAGCAGTAGCCGCGCTTAAGGTGGTAGGCCTCGGTGAAGACCATCCGCCCCTCTTCCCAGTAAAAGTCCTTGCCCTCCTTCAGCTCTTGCTCCTCCACGAGAACCAGCTTAGGGGTATGCTTGAGCCGATGCGGCGCGGTCCCCTCCTCCTCACCTTCGCCTGGGTGGTGGCCCTGGTGGCCACCCTAGGAAGCCTCTACTACTCCGAGGTGCGGCTTTTCTTGCCCTGCGAGCTCTGCTGGTACCAGCGCATCTTCATGTACCCGCAGGCGGTCCTCTTGGGCCTGGCCCTTTGGCGGCAGGACCTTTTCGTCTGGCCTTACGCCCTCACCCTTTCCCTCATCGGAGGAAGCATCAGCACCCTGCACCTCCTGGAGCAGCGCTTCCCCGACCTCTTCACCCTGGCCTGCAAGCCTCCGGTACCCTGCTCCGTGGAGTACATCCCCCAGTTCCCCATCCCCTTGCAGGCCCTGATCGCCTTCCTCCTCATCGCCCTCAGCATGGGGCTTCTGGCCCGCGAGGCCCGTCAAAGGGGGTAGCCGAGGCCCTCGAGGACCGCCCGCACCTGGAAGGCCAAAAGGTCTTCCGGGGAGTAGGCCACGTGCGCCCGCTCGTACACCCCCCGGTCCACAGGGGCAAGGGCCAGGAGGACGTGGAAGGGCTGGAGGTGCTCGAGGGGAAACCGCCCCCCAGCATACAGGAGGAGGTCGGCCTGGAGGGCCAGAGCCGCCACCTCCTCCCGCCTCAAGGCCACATACCCCCGGGCCCGCTCCGGCAGGCGGGCCAAAAAGCTATCCCCTTCGGCGAAGCTTAAGGCCACCACGGAAACCTGGCCCAGGGGCCTGAGGAAAGGGGCCAGGGAGGGCCGTAAGGGCCCAAGCCATAGCCCCCTAGCCCCGGGGAAGTGGGCGGAGAGGAACCGCTCCAGGGCCACCCCTTCCGTGTACTGCCCCATCAGCCCCCCCACCCGAGGCACCACCAGGTCCAAAAGCCCCGCCTCCCGGGCCTCCGCCTCCAGGGAAAGGCCTGGGGCCAGGTCCTTGGGAGGCGGCAGGGCCTCCGCCAACACCGCCCCGGCCAGGCCCAAAGGGGCCAGGCAGGGAAAGAGGGCCAAGGGATCCTGGGCCACTTTTACCTCCACGGGATAGGGGAAAAGGGGAAGCCTGGACGTGGCGACCTCGGCCACCAGGCGGTCAAAGAGGGGGGAAGGCTTCCGGTGGAGGAAAACCAGGGGGCGGACTTTCTGATACTCCGGGCGCACGGCCTCACCCCACGGGCCTTAGGTCGGCGTACTTGAGGGAAAGCCGCTTCAGGCCCACCCCCTCAAAGTGCACCGTGACCTCGTCCCCCATGGCCGCCACCACCGTACCCTGGCCGAAGCGGGGGTGGATCACCTTCTCCCCACCCCTATAGGCCCCGGGCTTGGGCTTGGAGGCCCGGGCTTCACTGGGGGCAGGGGAGGGGGAAACCTTAGCCGAGGCCCGGTAGGGGTCGTACTCCTCGTAAAGCCTCCCCTCCACCTCCTCCAGGAAACGGCTTGGCCGGGTAGCCTCCGTGCGCCCGTAGACCTCCCGCTCCTCGGCATAGGAAAGGTAAAGCCTCTCCTGGGCCCGGGTCACCCCCACGTAGAAGAGGCGGCGCTCCTCCTCGAGGCCCTCCGGGGTGCTCACCGAGGAGCGGTGGGGCAACAAGCCCTCCTCCACCCCCACCACGAAGACCACGGGGAACTCCAGGCCCTTGGCGTTGTGCAGGGTCATGAGGGCCACCTTGCCCGCGGGCTCCCCCGGCTCCTCCGCCCGGGCGGTGAGGGCCACCTTGTCCAGAAACTCCATGAGCCCTTCCGCCTCCTTGGCCGCCCGGAGAAGCTCCTCCACGTTCTCCAGGCGGTCCTCGTGATCCTCAGGGTAAGCCTCCCGCAGGTAAGCGGGATAGTCCGTGGCCTCGAGGAGGTGGCGGAAAAAGCCCTCTGCCGGTCCAAAGGCCAGTTCCTGGAGCTCCTCCATCAGGGCTAGGAAGTGGCGCAAGGGGGCAGGGCGGGGCAGAACCTCCGCCGCCACCCCGAGGGCCTCAAAGAGGGGAAGCCCCTTTTCCCTGGCGAGGGCCTCCACCTTCTCCACCGTGGCAGGGCCGATCCCCCGGGGAGGGGTGTTCAGCACCCGCTTCAGGCTGACCCCATCCAGGGGGTTCAGGCTCAGGCGGGCGTAGGCCAAAAGGTCCTTCACCTCCGCCCATTCAAAGAACCCCACCCCCCCCACCACCCGGGCTGGAACCCCCCGGGAGGCCAGGGCCTGCTCCAGGAGGCGGCTTTGGGCGTTGGTGCGGTAGAGGACCGCCACCCGGTCGAAGGGAGGCCCCAAACGCAGGATCTCTTCGGCCACGAAGCGGGCCTCGTCCCGGGCATCTCGGGCCCGGTAGAGGCGAACGGGCTCCCCCCCGGGCTTCACGGGCCTCAAGGTCTTCTCCAAGCGCAGGGCATTGTTCACGATGAGGGCGTTGGCAAAGCGCAGGATGGCCTCGGTGGAGCGGTAGTTCTCCTCGAGGCGGTACACCTTGGCCCCAGGGAAGTCCCGGGTGAACTCCAGGATGTTCTTGATGTCCGCGGCGCGGAAGGAGTAGATGCCCTGGTCCGGATCCCCCACGGCCATGAGGTTGGCCTCCTCCCCCGCCAAAAGTTTGGTGAACCGGTACTGCACGGGGTTGGTGTCCTGGTACTCGTCCACGTGGATGAAGCGGGCCCGCCTCCTGACCCGCTTCAAGACCTCAGGGTCCCCCTCCAGGAGGCGCAGGGCATAGAGGAGGATGTCCCCGAAGTCCAAGGCCCCCTGGGCCTTGAGGGCCTCCTCGTAGCGCTTCAGCACGTCCAGAAGCCTCCCCCGGCTGAGCCCGGCGTAGTAGTCGGGGAGCTCCGAAAGCAGGGACTCGGGAGCCTCCCCCCGGTTCTTGGCGCGGTCCAGAAGGGCCTTGAGGGGCCCGGGTCTGGCGGCCAGGCCGAGTTCCTTCAACACCTCCTTGATGAGGGCGGTCTGGTCGTCCTCGTCGTAGACCACGAACCCCGGCTTCAACCCCACCCTTTCCCCATAGACCCTCAGGATGCGCAAGGCGGCGGAGTGAAAGGTGGAAACCCAAAGCTCTCCCGCTCCTTTCACCATGCGCCTGAGGCGCTCCTTCATCTCCTCAGCGGCCTTGTTGGTGAAGGTGACCGCCAGGATCTCCGAGGGGAAAACGCCCCTCTTGGCGATGAGGTAGGCCACCCGGTGGACCACGGTGCGGGTCTTGCCGCTTCCCGCTCCCGCCACCACCAGGGCCGGTCCCTCAAAGTGCAAGACCGCCTGGCGCTGGGCTTCGTTCAGGGAGCGAAGGAGCTCGTCTCCAGGATGGCTGCTTTGGGGCCCCTGCATCCCCGAAGAACCGCGCTGACCCTCTAGCTCCACGGGGGAGAGTGTACCACGGGGTAGACTTTAAGGCATGGAGCTCTACTCCACCCAAGACGGCTTCCTAGGAGAGATCGCCAAGGGGTTCACCTTTGCCCACCTGGCCCGGGTGGCGGCGGGGTTTGGAGCCAGGCTCGAGGCGGACGGGATCCGCCGGGTGGTGGTGGCCCACGACATCCGCTTCCTGGCCCAGGAGATGGCGGAGGAAGCAGCGGGGATCCTGGGGGGAATGGGCCTGGAAACCTTCCTCCTGAAAGGCCCTTCCCCTTTGCCCCTTTTCGGCCTTGCCCTAAAGGAACTGGAAGCAGCCGGGTTTTACCTCACCGCCAGCCGCAAGCCCGCCCGCCTCCAGGGGGTGAAGCTCCGCCTGGGCCCCGGGAAACCCCTTTCCCCGGAAGGGATGGCCCTTCCCCAGGAGGCCCCGCAGAAGCGGGGAAGCTTCCAGGTCCTGGACCGGAAGAAGGCCTACCTGGAGCACCTGGCCCAAAGCGCCGGCCAGGGGGCCCAGGGAAAAAAGGGAGTGGTTTACCTGGACACCCTGGGGGGAGCAGGAGGAGGGGTGCTGCCCGGGGTCTTCAANTGGACCCCGACCCCAAGCCGGAAAACCTTCCCACCCTCCTCGTCCTCATGAAGGCGGTGGAACCCCCGGCGGTGGGCTTCGCCCTGGATGGGGATGCGGACCGCCTTGCCGTGGTCCTGCCCGGCGGGGAGCTGGTTTCCCAGGAGGAAGTCCTGGAAAAACTTAGACATGCCCTAGGAGGAAAGGAGGTCCGGGCGGACGGCGAGGGAGGCTACCTCTTCCCCTGGCACCTCCCGGAAAAGGATCCTTTCCTGGCCGCTCTTCTCCTCCTGCAGGTCCTCCTATGAAGGAGCTTCTTCCCGGTCTTTACCTCCTTCCCGTGCCCATCCCCTACCCCTTGAAGACGGTAAACCTCTACCTTTTTAGGGGCAACGGGGAGGTGGCCCTCCTGGACACCGCCCTGGGCACCAAGACGGCCCGGGGCACCCTGGAGCTCAGCCTGGCGGAGCTCGGCCTTTGCTTTACCGACGTCAAGACCGTCCTCCTCACCCACCACCACCCGGACCACTACGGCCTGGCGGGCTTTTTTGAAGGGCTTGGGGCCCGGGTATGGTTGCACGAGGAGGAGGTGGAACGGGGCCACCGCTTCTGGCTTCGGCCAGAAGCCTTTGAGGAGGCCAGCTGGCGGCTTTTCCTGGACCACGGCACCCCGGAGGAAGCCCTTTTAGGCATTCGGGAAACCATGGCCAAAACCCGGGAGCGGGTCCATCCTCCCCAAAACCCCACGCCCCTGAAGGACGGGGAGGTGCTGGAGGTGGCCGGCAAGAAGCTCCGGGTCATCTGGACCCCTGGCCATGCGGACGGGCACGTGGCCTTCTATCTGGAGGAGGAAGGAATCCTCCTGGTAGGGGACGCCCTCTTGGAACGGGTATCCCCCAACGTGGGCCTTTGGGCCTACACCCGGGAGAACCCCCTAAAGGACTTTCTGGCGTCCTTAGAGCGCCTTATGGAGCTTCCAGCCAAGGTGGCGTATGCGGGGCACTTCGGCCCCATCCTCGAGGTGAGGAAGCGGGCCCAAGAGCTCGTCGCCCATCACCAGGAGCGCCTGGAAATCCTGCTCGCCCACCTTCAAGCCCCCATGACCGCCTGGGAACTCTCCTTGAGGCTTTTCCCCCAGGAGCTGGACGCCCCCGGCAGGCGCTTCGCCTTTGCGGAAACCCTGGCCCACCTGGAGTACCTGCGCCTCGAGGGGCACGTAAAGCGGGAAGGCCCCCCCTACCGGTACTTCCGGGCCTAAAGCCCTTGCCCTAAGCCGCAGGTGGGGGTAAACTTTGACCCGGTTCAAGGAGGTGCCATGCATCCCTGGTACGCCCACTACGATCCCGGGGTCCCCAAAGAGGCCCCCAGGCCCTGGCTGCTCACCGATCTCCTGAGGGAAAACACCCGCCGCTACCCCCATAAGGTGGCCCTGGAGTTCCTGGGGCGAAGTCTTAGCTACCGAGGCCTTTGGCAAGAGGTGGAGGCCTTCGCCAGAGGCCTCCAGGAGGCCGGCCTGAAACCCGGGGACCGGGTGGCCATCATGCTCCCCAACTCCCCCCAGTTCGTCATCGCCTTCTACGGCACCCTTCTGGCGGGGGGCGTGGCGGTGAACACCAACCCCATGTACACCCCCCGAGAACTGCGGCACCAGCTCAGGGACTCGGGGGCCAGGGTCCTGGTCATCCTGGACCTTCTTCTTCCCCGCTACCAGGAGGTGAAGGCGGAGGCCCCGGTGGGGGTCCTGGTGCGCACAGGTATTCAGGACTACCTGCCCTTCCCCAAGAATCTCCTCTACCCCTTGATGCTCAAGCGGAAAGGCCAAACCCCGAGGAGCCTCGAGGGCACCCCCTGGCGTGTCTTCCTCAAGCCGGGTAAGCCCCAGCCTGTCCCTTTAGACCTAGACGATCTCGCCCTTCTGCAGTACACGGGAGGAACCACGGGTGTGGCCAAGGGGGCCATGCTCACCCACCGGAACCTCTCCAGCAACGCCCTCCAGGTCCGCTCCTGGATCCCCGATTTCCGGGAGGGGGAGGAGGTGGTGCTGGGGGCCATTCCCTTCTTCCACGTCTACGGCATGACCGTGGCCATGAACCTGGCCCTTTTGGGAGCGGCCAAGCTGGTCCTTCTGCCCCGGCCGGAGATCAAACCCATCGTGGAGGCCATTGAACAACACCGGGTGACCCTCTTCCCCGGGGTGCCCACCCTCTACGTGGCCTTTAACCACTTCCCGGGAATCGAGAAACGGAACCTAAGGAGCATACGGGCTTGCATCTCGGGCTCCGCTCCCTTGCCCCTGGAGGTGGCCGACCGCTTTGAACAGCTCACGGGGGCCAAGCTGGTGGAGGGCTACGGCCTCACCGAGGCAAGCCCCGTGACCCACTGCAACCCCCTCCATGGCGTCCGCAAGCTGGGGAGCGTGGGCCTACCCTTCCCCGGGGTGGAGGCCAAGGTGGTGGACGAGGGGGGCCAGGAGGTCCCCCTGGGAGAGGTGGGCGAACTCGTCGTCAAAGGCCCCAACATCATGAAGGGCTACTGGAACCGCCCCGAGGAAACCCAAAAGGCCCTCAAGGACGGCTGGCTCTATACCGGCGACATAGCCCGAATGGACCAGGACGGCTACTTCTACATCGTGGACCGCAAAAAGGACATGATCATCGCCGGCGGCTACAACATCTACCCCCGCGAGGTGGAAGAGGTCCTCTACCAGCACGAAGCCGTCCAGGAAGCCGCCGTGGTGGGCGTACCCGACCCCTACCGCGGGGAAACCGTGGCCGCCTTCATCGTCCTCAAGGAAGCCTACAGGGGCAGGGTCACGGAAAAGGACATCGAAGCCTTCTGCCGGCAAAACCTCGCCGCCTACAAGGTTCCCCGCATCATCCAGTTCCGGGACAGCCTGCCCAAAACCAGCGTGGGGAAGATCCTCAAGCGCGAGCTGACCAAGGAGATAGCGGCCAAGCGCTAGCCCCAGGGAAGCAGGCCAAGGAAAGCCCTCCGCGTCCAACCCGGACCGGGGACATCCTGCCCCTTCACAAGGGCATGCTCAAGATATAGGGTGGTAAGTGAAGGAAAGGAGGGGTAGGTATGAGCGCCACGGGCCTCGAGGTCTTTGACACCACCATCCACAAGAGCCACAGCTGGTTGAAGGAGATCATGGAAACCTTGGGCATAGAGGACCGCCACCGGGCGTACATGGCCCTGCGGGCCGTGCTCCATGCCTTAAGGGATCGCCTCACCGTGGAGGAAACCGCCCAGCTGGCCGCCGAGCTTCCCATGCTGATCCGGGGCCTCTTCTACGAGGGCTGGGACCCCACGGGCAAGCCCCTCAAGGAGCGGCACAAGGAAGCCTTCCTGGCCCATGTGGCCCGGGAGCTCAAAACGCCTTCGGGACCTGCCCTGGACCCCGAGGCTGCCACCCGGGCGGTCTTCAAGGTGCTTTCCCAAAAGGTTTCCCAAGGGGAGATCCGGGATGTGCTGAACCTGCTTCCCAAGGAGATCCGCGAGCTCTGGCCCCAAGGCTGACCGGGTGGGGAGCCTCAGCTCAAAACTTGCACTTATCCACCCCCCGCATACCCATGCGCCAGGGGACCACTGGAAAAGGGC
>NZ_KZ672963.1 GCF_002964845.1 Thermus tenuipuniceus | reverse complement strand
GGGTAAGATGTGCGTGTCCTCTGCACCCTTCAAGGATACAAGACTTTTACGACAGCCTCTTAGACGGGTCCTCCTGGCGGTAGCCCAGGCCTGGCGGGAGGAACGGGAGGCCATCACCAAAGAGGCGGAACGCCTTTCCCAAGCCCTTTGGCGAAGCCTTACTCCTCCTCCCGGACCCGTGCCCCAGGATGGGGAGCAAAAAGCCTTGTCGTTTCTTGCCCGCTCCTTTGACCCGGAGTGGGGTGGGTTTCTCCCCGCACCCAAGTTCCCCCAGGGTAACCTGCTCCTTTATCTCCTTTCCTTAGCCTGGCGGGGCGAGAAGGAGGCTCGCAGGATGCTCCACAAGACCCTAAGGGCCATGGCCCTGGGTGGGGTCTACGACCAGGTGGGTGGGGGGTTTCACCGTTACGCCGTGGACCGCTTCTGGTACCTCCCCCACTTTGAGAAGATGCTTTACGACAACGCCCTCCTGGCCAGGGTTTACCTAGGGGCTTACCGGGTTTTCGCCGACCCCCTTTTTCTCAGGGTGGCCCGGGAAACCCTGGACTGGCTTCTTTCCATGCAGAGCGCTGGCCAAGGAGGGTTCTACACGGCTTTGGATGCGGAAAGCGAGGGGGAGGAGGGACGCTACTACACCTGGACCCAGGACGAGCTCCAGGCAGCCTTAGGGGAGGATTATCCCCTGGCCCACCGTTATTTTGCCCTGGGGAAGGCCCCGCCCCTGGAGGTAGGAAACCCTCCCGGGTACGTGCTTACCGCCTGGGGTGAGGAAGAGGTAAAGAGGAAGCTGGGGGAGGGCTTTGCGGTCTGGCGGGAGGGCCTCCGGGCTAGGCTTCTTGCCTCGAGGCGATGTCGCATGCCTCCCAACTTGGACGACAAGGTCTTAGCCGACTGGTCTGCCTTGGCGGTGCGGGCCCTGGCCGAGGCAGGCAGGCTTTTAAGGGACGACCGCTACTTGATGGCGGCCCGGCGAGGGGCCCACTTCCTGGTGGAAACCATGCGCAAGAACGGCCTTATACGCCACGTATGGCGGGCTGGGGCCCTGGGGGAAGAGGCTTTCCTCCAAGACCAAAGCTTTACCGCCTTGGCCTTACTGGAGCTTTACACCGCCACCGGCGAGTGGCCCTATCTGGAAAAGGCACGGTCCTTGGCGGAGGTGGCCTGGGAGGTCTTTCGGGGGGAGGGGCTTGAAGGACCAAGCGCCCATCCGGCCCTGAACCCCCTTCCCCTTCCCGCCAAGGAGGTGGAGGAAACCACCCTTCCCTCTGGCAAAAGCGCCCTGGCCGAGGCCTTCTGGCGCCTGCAGGCCGCCTTTGGCGGGGATTACCGAAGACGGGCGCAGTTGCTTTTGGAGGAAGGGGCCCTGTGGCTTGAGCGCCACCCCCACGCCCTCCCTGGCTTGCTCCTGGTTCACCGCCTCCTTAAGGAGGGAACGGAGCTTGCCCTCCCCACGCCCTCCCTGATTCTGGAGTCGGTACGGGAACTCTACCTACCCCTTACCCAGCTGGTGGCGGGGCCAGCGGACGCCCTTCCGGGCCTTCTCGGGAGGGAGCCTGGAAAGGCTTACCTGTGCCGGGAGGGAGCCTGCCGGCTCCCGGTTGAGGAGGTGGGTAGCCTGGTGGAGGAAGTGCAGGCGGTCTATGGTGGGTAATCCTCCTTGCTTGTGTAATTATTCACGATTACAAAAGCTTGTGCTTTTCCTCTCTCTAGCGGGATTGACTTCCCCTCCCAACTCCCCTACACTGTTACCGAACGGTCGGTAAGGGGGTCCCATGCCCGAAGCCTGGATCGTGGAAGCCCTCAGAACCCCCATCGGCAAGCACGGGGGAGCCCTGGCCAGTGTGCGCCCCGACGATCTCCTGGCCCATGTCCTTTCCGCCCTTATGGAGCGAAGCGGGTTGCCCAAGGAGGAAGTGGAAGACGTCTACGCCGGCTGCGCCAACCAAGCCGGAGAAGACAACCGCAACGTGGCCCGCATGGCCCTCCTCCTGGCCGGTTTCCCCGTGGAAGTGGCGGGGTGCACGGTCAACCGCCTCTGCGGATCGGGTCTGGAGGCCGTGGCCCAGGCGGTGCGGGCCATCTGGGCAGGGGAAGGCCAGGTCTACATCGGGAGCGGGGTGGAGTCCATGTCCCGGGCTCCCTTTGTGGTGCCCAAGGCGGAAAGGCCCTTCCCCACCGGCAACCAGGTGATGTACGACACCACCCTGGGCTGGCGCCTGGTAAACCCCAGGATGCAGGCCCTCTACGGCACGGAAAGCATGGGGGAAACCGCGGAGAACCTGGCGGAGATGTACAAGATCCCCCGGGAGGAACAGGACCGCTTCGCCCTCCTCTCCCACCAGAAGGCCATCCGGGCCTGGGACGAGGGACGCTTCCAAGAGGAGGTGGTCCCCGTCCCCGTGAAGCGGGGGAAAGAGGAAGTCCGGGTAGAGGTGGACGAGGGCCCAAGGAGGGACACCTCCCTGGAGAAGCTGGCCCAGCTCAGGCCCGTGTTCCGGGAAGGGGGCACGGTGACCGCGGGAAACGCCAGCCCCCTAAACGATGGGGCCGCCGCGGTCCTCCTGGTCTCCGATGCCTACGCCAAGGCCCACGGCCTCACCCCCCTGGCCCAGGTGCGGAGCATCGCCGTGGCCGGGGTTCCCCCCAGGATCATGGGCATCGGGCCGGTGCCCGCCACCAAGAAGGCCTTGGAACGGGCAGGGCTTACCCTGAAGGACATCGGGCTGATTGAGCTCAACGAGGCCTTCGCCGCCCAGAGCCTGGCCGTGCTCAGGGAGTGGGGTCTGGACATGGAGGACCCCCGCCTGAATCCCAACGGCGGGGCCATTGCCATCGGCCACCCCCTGGGAGCCTCCGGAGCCCGCATCCTGACCACCTTGCTCCACGAAATGCGGCGAAGAAAAGTCCAGTTCGGTCTGGCTACCATGTGCATCGGTGTGGGTCAGGGAATCGCCATGGTGGTGGAGGCGGTGTGAGGCCTCCCCTAACCTTCCCAGGCCAAGGCTGGGAGTATGCGCTTCTTTTCACGATTAAGCTCGCTCGTGAACTTTAGCTCCGCCCCCGGCCACACCTGGCCGAAAAGCCAGAGGTCTCCGGGATGAACCCTAGCCGGCTTGGCATAGCCCCCAAGGCTTCCCTTGTCCACCAAAAGCACCAGGGGGCGCCCGGAAGGCGGCACCTGGATACCTCCTAAGGGTGTGGCCTCGGAAAGCCCTTCCCCCCCGGGTACCTCTGGCCCCAGGAGCTCCACACCCATCCGGTCCGCCCGCACCACCCGGAAGGAGGCGGAAACCAAGGCCCCAAAGGCCTCCCAGGAAAACTGGGGCCCGGGAAGGAAGCGGAGGCGAAAGGTTTCCGGCAAGGGCCTTTGCCGGAAGGCGAGTCCCGGCCGCACCGCCCTTTCCTCCCCCAGGCCCAAGATATCCCCCGCCGCCAACGGGCGACCGATCCTGCCCCGGAGGTCTGGGGATACCGAACCCATAAAGGAACGGCCCTCGAGGGCTCCCGCCACCGCCAAGTAAACCCTGACCCCCCGGCCCTTGGGCCGGAAGGAGAGGGTTTTGCCCCTAGGCCAGAAAAAGCTCCGGCCCGGCGGGATCTCTTCCCCCTCCAGGAGGGCGGTAAGCCCATACCCCGCCACCGCCGCCACCAAATCCCTAAGAGCGCTGAGGACCGGGCCCCGGTAGGCCACCTCCACAAGGGGTGCGCCCGAGGGATTCCCTACCAGGCGGTTGGCCAGGGAGGCGGAGTAGGGATCCAAGGGCCCGGAACGGGCCAGGCCCAGGTGGCCCGCCAGGAACCTGCCCCCATCCACCAACAGGTCCAGAAGACCCGGCTCCTCCACCCGAAGGGCCGGGATCCTGGGCTCCTGGGGAAGTAGGGCCAAGGGGCTGGGCTCCGGGGGAGTGGAACCCTCGGCCTCCCGGAAACGCACCCGGTCCCCGGGCCTGAGGAGAAAGGGTTCCTCCCGATGGGGATCGTAGACCGCCACCAAGGCGGTGCCCAAAAGATGCCATCCCCCAGGGGAGGGCAGGGGGTAGATGCCCGTCTGGGGCCCGGCCATGGCCACCGCATGGGCCGGCACCCGGGGCCTGGGGTGGGGGCGGCGAGGTAGGCGCAAGGCCGGCTCCACGGGAGCCAGGAAGGGAAACCCCGGGGTAAACCCCAGGGCATAGACCCGGTAAAGGGGTGCCTGGTGCAGGCGTTTCACCTCCTCCAGGGGAAGCCCCGTGCGCCTAGCCACCTCAAAGAGATCTTCCCCATCGTAGCGCACGGGGATCTCCACCAGCCTGCTTTCCTCCCCACTTTCGGCCAAGGTGGTGGCGAGGCGGGAAACAAGCCCAAGGAGCCGTTTCCGGGAAAGCCGCTTGGCATCGTACTCCAGGTACAGGGTGCCGTAGGCGGGAACGGCCTCCCAAAGCCCTTCGGGGGGAGCCTTTAGAAGAAGGCCAGCCAGGGCCTGGGCCATGCGGTTGGCCTCCTCGGAAAGCCCCTCGCCAAAGGCCAGGTAGAACCCGTCCACCCCTTCACTCTAGCGAAGGCTGGGGCCCAAGGCCTCCCGAAAGCTCCAGGTCCGGCAGAAACACCAGGGTCGCGAGGGAAAGGGCAATAAAGAGGGCGCTAAGGAGAAAGATGCTCCGGAGAGCCTCTACGATGCCCTCCTGCAAGGCTTCCTTGAGCTTGAGCCGAACCGCCTCGAGGCGGGACACCACCTGGGCAGGCACCTGGGATAGGGCCTGAGCCTCCGCCCTTTTCAAGGAAGCCTGCGCCTGGACCACCACCCCGTCCTCCAGGGTTTTAAGCTGGGACATCACCCGGGCCCTAAGGGCTGGGGAGGGAGGTGCGGCAAGGAATCCCTCGAGGCTTTTCCCCCAGGGCAGCTGGAAAAGGGCTTCCCTGGCCCTCACATCCCCGGACCAAACCCGCTCCAGCAAGGCCAGAGTCCCCTGGGCAACCCCGCCGGGGAGGAGAAAAACCTTTATCTCGGGCGACAAGGTGGGATCCGCCAAAAGCGCCTTCCGCGCCCCTTCGTCCCCCCGTAAGGCCTTGGCCACCTGTTCCCTCACCTCGGCGAACTGGGTGGGAATGCCCCCGGGCCTCAGGGACCGCTTGAAATCCCCGGGCAGGAAGGGATCCGCCATTAAGGCCTGGTAGGCTTCTTCCTCCCCCTTGAGGGCCTTTACCAGCAAGTCCTCGAGGCGGGTAAACTCCCGGTCCAGGTCCAGGGCCATCCCCTCCCCCGCACGGCTCAGGGCAGGGGTGGAAGTTCCCGAGGGAAAAGCACCCTGGAGGTGGTCCGTGAGGCTTTGAGCCAGGATGGTCCCCAGCAAAGCGATCCCCATGGTGGACCCGATCTGGCGCATGAACTGGACCATGCTGGTCCCACTCCCCATGCGTTCCCTGGGCAGGCCGCTTTGCGCCACGATGTTGAGGACGCTCTGGGCTGGACCCAAGCCAAGGCCCAGCAGGAAGAATAGACCCACCACCTCCGCCAGAGGGGTCCCCACCGTGAGGGTGAAGTGGAGAACCAGGAAAAGGGCCAACAGAAACCCGGCGCTGGTGAGGAGGAGGGCCTTGTACCGCCCGAAACGGGCCAGGAGCTGCCCGCCGCCAAAACTTCCCACCACCACGCCCAGGGTCAAGGGCAGGACGGTGATCCCGCTTTGGCTGGCGGAAACCCCCTTCACCACCTGCAGGTATAGGGGCAGGAAGGCTACCGCCCCCAGAAAGGCCGGGCCATAGAAGAAGGTCGCCACCGCCGAGAGGCTGAACACCCTTCCCCGGAAAACCGAGAGGTCAAACAGCGGGTAGGGAAGCCGGATCTCCGCCCAAATCCAAAGGAGAAGCCCTAGGAAAGCCAAGGTGAAAAGCCCCAGGATCGCTGAACTCCCCCAAGGGTACGTGCTTCCTCCCCAGGAAAAGGCCAGCATAAGGGGGACTGTCCAGAGGACGAGGAGCATGGCCCCCAGGAAGTCGAAGGGTTCCCGGCCTTCAGGCCGAAGCCTGGGCATGTAGCGCAGGATGAACCCCAGCGCCACCGCCCCCACGGGCATGTTGATGTAAAACACCCACCTCCAGGAAAGGTGGTCGGTGAGGAGACCTCCCAGCCAGGGCCCCACCGCGGAGGAAAGGCCGAAAATAGCTCCGAAAGCCCCCGCCAGCTTGCCCCGCTGACGAGGGGGAAAGAGCACAGCGATGGTGGTTAGGGCCAGGGCGAAAAGAGCCCCACCCCCCACTCCCTGTAGCCCCCGGAAGAGGATAAGCTGGGTCATGTTCTGGGACAGCCCGGAAAGGGCCGATCCCAGAAGGAAAAGGCTTACCGCCCAAAGCAAAACCGCCTTGCGAGAGAAGAGCTCCGTGAGCCTACCGAAGATGGGAGCAGAAACCGTGGAGGTGAGGAGGTAGCTGGTGGTGACCCAGGCGTAGTACTCGGCTCCCCTAAGCTCTCCCACAATGCGGGGCATGGCGGTGGACACGATGGTCTGGTCCAGGGCTGCCAGCAAAACCCCCAGCAGGACCCCGATCATGGTGAAGCGAACCTCTTGTGGTGTGGGATTCATGCTTCCTCCAACCTGCCCAGTAACTCCAACAAGTGCGCTATTTCCTCCGGCTTAAGCCGGGCGAGGCGCCGCCTGAGCGCCGCTTCCATAAGCCCTTCCGCTTGCCGCAAGGCGCTCCTTCCCTTCTCCGTAAGGCGAAAGCTGAAGCGGCGAAGGTCCTTGTTGTCCAAGAAGCGCTCCAAGAAGTTCTTTTCCTCAAGCCTCCTCAGCATATGGCTTACGGTGGGCGGGGGCAGGCCCATGTGCCGGGCGGCATCCGAGGGATATGGGTGAGTATCCACCACCCGGAGCAACCAGGCCTCCAGGCCGGAAAGGTCCAGGGCCTCGAGGCCCTCCTCCATCTCCTCGCGCAAGGCTCGCTGCAAACGCCAGATCCGGCCCATCACCTCCCAAATCATGCGGTCATATTATTTCAACAAAAACTATTTGAGTGTGAATTGCCTCACCTTGACGCGCCTTCCTCCCGGGATTAGCCTGGGACCCGGAGGAAACCATGAGGGCGCTCTTTTACAGCCAGGGCGAGGATCATTATCAGCTTGACCCGGACCTAAAAGCGATATTAGGCACTTTTGCTCCCGGCCTCCCCCAAGAGGAGCTCTCCACCTTCGGGAAGCTGGTAGGGGAAGAGGTGTTGGAGGTGGCCCACCACGTGGACCAGGATGCCCCGCCCCGCCTCCAGATGCACGACCTGGATGGGAACCGTATAGACCGGGCCCTCCTCTCCCCTGCGCAAAAGGCTCTTTTGGAGAAGCTTCGCCCCATGATCCGCCCCGCCTATGAGGGCCGGGGCTGGTCCCTCCACTACGCTTTTGGGTACCTCCTGGCGGATGGAGGGCTTTACTGCATCCTCACCATCACCCACCAGGTGGCCTACGCCCTCCACAAGTACGCCCCTGAGCACGAAGGGGTGAAGCGGGAGCTCCTTTACGGCCCGGCCTTCGGCGCCACCTGGATGACAGAGATCCAGGGAGGAAGCGACCTGGGGGCCAACCGCACCGCGGCCCGGCGGGAGGGAAACGCCTACCGCCTTTACCGGGGGGATAAGTACTTTGCCTCGGGGGCGGGCCTGGCCGACTACGCCATCGTCACCGCCAGGCCGGAGGGAGCCCCGGCCGGCCCCAAGGGCCTTGGCCTCTTCCTCCTGCCCCGGGAGGTGGAGGGGAGGCTGAACTTCACCGTGCGCCGGTTTAAGGAAAAGCTGGCCACCCGGGCTGTGCCCTCGGGGGAGGTGGAGCTGGAGGGAAGCCTGGCCTACCCCATCGGCAGGCTGGAGGAAGGCATTTACTACACCCTGGAAAACCTCACGGTGAGCCGGCTGGCCAACGCGGCCGCCGCCATGGGCATCGCCAAGAAGGCCCACCTCGAGGCCCTCTTCCGGGTAAGGAGGCGGACAGCCTTCGGGAAGACCCTCCTCCAGCACGACCTCATTCAGCACGACCTCCTGGAGATGCGCCTGAGGCAGGTGGGAGGCACCGCCCTGGCCTTTCTGGCCATCCAGGCCTTTGACCAAGCCTGGGAGGAAAGGCCCCCCTACAGCGAGGGCTACCACCTGGCCCGCCTCCTCTCCCACCTGGCCAAGGGGCGCACCGCCGAGCACGCCAGCGCCATCACCGCCCTCGCCATGGAACTCTTCGGGGGCCTGGGCTTCTTAGAGGAGTACGGGGTGGCCCGCTGGCACCGGGAAGCCCTTATCACCCCCATCTGGGAGGGCCCCGCCAACATCCAGGCCCTGGACATGCTGGAGGCCATCCTCAAGAAGCGCGCCCACGAGCCCCTCTTGGCCATGCTAGGGGGAAGCCCCAGGGCCCAGGCCGAGGCGCACAAGATCCTCAAGAAGCTGCAAGAGGAAGGACCCTGGTACGCCAAGGAGGCCCTTAGGGCTTTGGCAGACGCGGTGACGGTCTACGCCTTGGAGAAGGTGGCCGCCGAACCCTTCCCCGAGCTTGCGGAGCTCTACGCCCGCCGCTTCCTTAAAGGGGAAACCCTTCCCCCCTCCGCCCAGAGGCCTGAGCTTTACGACCCTTGGTCCAGCCTCTCGTAAAGGGGCGCCAGGTCCTCGGGGCGGAAGCGGGCGGTGTAGCCCTTGGGCGGAAGGGGTTCCTCATAGAAGAAGCCCGGGAGGCGGTCATCCTGGTGGGTGAAGCCCGCCAGGTGGTTAAAGCGATGTTCCAGGCGCAAAACCCCTTCCCCCAGCTCACGCCAGAAGGCAGGGGTCAGGTTCGTGCCCAGGGCGGCGTTTAGGCTTTCCACCGCGAACTCCACCTGCTTGTTGGTGACGCTTCCCCCGAAGACGCAAAGGCCCAGGGCGTCGTTGGCGGCGGCGTTTACCTGGGCCTGGTAACTGGCCTCGAGGACCTCCTCCACGGGCATGGCCCGGGTTTCCAGGCGCGGGGCATTCCCCGCGGTGTGGTCCGCCCCCTGGGCGGTGATCATCATGGTGATCCCCGTGGCCTCCACCACCCTGGGATCGTAGGCGCTGATGGCCTGGCGCTTGATGACGGGAACCCGCTTAAGCCCAAGCGCCTCCCCCACCCGGGCGGTGCCTTGGGCCAGGAAGCGGGCCTCCTCGCTTGGGGTGTAGAGGGCTTTGAGCCTGGCCTCCATGAAGGCAAAGTCCCCAAAGTCCGCCTCTCCCTTTTCCATGAAAAGGGCCAAGGTGGCCCCGGTTTCGATGGTGTCGATGCCCAGGTCGTTGGCCAGGCGGTTCAGGCGGGCGAGGGCATCCGGGTCGGTGAGGCCGCAGTTGGTGCCCAAAAGGCCGATGGTCTCGTACTCCAGGGGGGAAACCACCTCCTCCCCTTTTTCGTCCACGATGACGTTGGAGCACTGGATCACGCATCCGGGCATGCAGGCGTGGGTGTGTTTCCCTCCCCGGGCCTTGTTGAGGGGAGCGATGTACTGGCCGCCCATGCGGAACTCCTCCGGGGAGGCCAGCTGGCCCTGGCGAAAGTTCCTCACCGGCAGTCCCCCGAAGGCATTCTGGAAGTCCGCCATTCCCATGGTGCCGATGGCGTTGTAGAACTTCATCACCAAGGGGTCCTGGCGCAAAAGCTCCGCATAGCGGCGGATGGCCCCGGTAACCTTGGGCTTGTCCCAGACCTCCACCTTCCCCGGCACCTCCACCACGATGGCCTTGACCCGCTTGCTTCCCATCACCGCTCCCACGCCCCCCCGGGCCGCCAAGCGGGAAGGCCTGCCGTCGATGTCGGAAAAGGCGATGCCCGAAAGGAGGCCCAGGTACTCCCCCACCGGCCCCAAAAGGGCGAAGGCAATCTTTCTGCCGTAGGCGGCAAAGAGCTTGGCCGCCGCCTCAAAGTTCCCGAGGCCCAGGAGGTCCTCCGCCGGGTCGAAGAAGACCTGGCCCCCCCGGGTGATGCGGAGGACCACCCAGTCGGGGCTTGCCCCCTCGAGGACCAGGTGGGAAAGCTTCATCTGGCCTAGGGCGTAACCAAAGGTGCCGCCCCCATTGGCCTCCTTGATGCCCAAGGTCAGGGGACTTCGCGTGCCCACGCTGGTGCGGTTGGCGTTGGAAAACCCCGTACCCGCCAGGGGGCCGATGGCGAAGACCAAGGGGTTTTCCGGGGAAAAGGGGTCCAGCCGGTAAGCCTCCCGCTCCATGAGGATCCTTCCCGTGCGGTACCGGCCCCCATAGGCCACCTCCTCCGGGGAAGCAGCCTGCCAGTAAACCCGTTTATCCCTAAGGTCAACCTTTAAAGACCGCCACATATGGAGAGCTTACTCCTCCACCCGCCTTACCTCCAGGCCCCGAAGCCGGTTCACCGCCGCCCCCAGCTCCAAAGGGCGTACCTCCGCCACCTCGGGGGCCTCTTCCAGGGAAAAAAGATCCTCTGCCCCTTCCAGCACCGCCTCCACCAGCTTACGCAAGGGCGTCTTGCCGTCCGCCTGCCGCCAAAGCCGCTGGAACCACGCCCCCAAGGCCCGCACCTGGGCGTTTTCAAAAAGGTCCAAGGCGGATAGGTCCACCACCTCCTCCCCGTATACCAGCTCCCTGAAGCCCCGACCCTTCACCCGGGCCTTCCTGCCCCGCCCGGGATCAAAGCTTTCGGGCAAGGGGGCCCGGGAAGCCACGGCAAGGGGATACCCAGGCTCGCCAAAAGCCCGCCCCGTGAGATGGGCTTGGGCGATGGCCTTAGCCTCCAGGGTGGCCTCCCTCGGCCGGTACTCCTCCAGAAGCAAGACCGTGTCCGCCAGGTCCAGGTAGTCCCCCACCCCGCCCACCACCAGGACCAGGCTCACCCCCCTGGCCTTAAAGTCCTGAACCCGGTCCAAAAGGGGGGTGAGGGTTTCCCGCCGCACCAGGGCCTGCATGCGGGCATCCCGCACCAGGAGGTTGGTGGCGGAGGTATCCTCGTCCAGGAGAAGCACCCGGGCGCCTAGCTCCAGGGTCTCCAAGATGGCGGCCGCCAAACTGGTGGACCCCGAGGCATCCTCCGTGGAGAAGAAGGAGGTGTCCTGGCCCAGGGGAAGGTCGTGCACGAAGGGCCTTAAGTCCACGCCCTTCACGCTTCGGCCGTCTTCGGACTGGACCCTATGCGCCAGGGCATGGGTCACCACCCACTCCCGCCCGTCCCCAGGCACGTGGGGATAAACCCCGTGAATCAGGGCCTCGAGGAGGGTGGTCTTCCCATGGAACCCCCCGCCGGTGATGAGGGTGAGGCCCTCGGGAAGGCCCATCCCAACGACCTCGCCCTTGTGAGGTACCCGAAAGGAGACCCGCAAGGAAGGAGGGCTTTGGAAGGGGACCGCACCCCTTAAGGGCCTCTGGCTTACCCCGCTTTCCCGGGGGAGGATGGCCCCATCCCCCACAAAGGCCACCAGGCCCCTTTGGGAAAGGTTTTCCTGGATGTGGGCGAAGTCCTCGGCCTGGTGGATGTGGGCAAGAAGCCCCCTCCCGTCCAGCTCCACCAAGAAGGCCGAGAGGTGTTCTACGAGCGCCCGGAAAAGCCTCGCCGCCTCCTTGCCCAGAATCCTCCGGCCCGAGGCGGGAAGCCCCACCCGGAAGCGCAAGTAAAGCGCTTCCTGGCCAAGATGGGCCCCGGCCCGCCGCAACACCTTGGGGCTTTCCACCTCCACCAAGACCCTCCCCGAGTGGCCGCTACCCCCCACATGGGGCAGGTGACGGAAACGGGCCTTGAGGGCCCTGAGGAGGAAGTCCTCCACCGCCACGCGGCCCATAGGGTGGCGGTAAACCCGAAGTTTCCCCACCGCCTTGGCCGGGTAGCGCACCTCCAAAACGCTTGGGGCGGCGAAGGGATCTCCCTGCACGTGGACAAAGCGCAGATTAAACCCCTCACCCCTCCAGGTTCCCTTCAGATCCTTGTAAAAAGGGTAAGGCCTCCCCTCGAGGGAGGCCAGGAAAGGGAAGAGCTCCTCCAGCCGCCGCACCCTTCCAGGTTAGCCCAAAGCCTCCACCTCCACCTGCCTGAGGGCGCGGGAAAGGCGCTCCACACCTTCCAAGAACTCCTCCTCCTTTATCGTGAGGGGTGGGGCCACCACCAGGATGTTGTGCTTGGCCAGGAGGTAAACCCCCTCCTGCCGCAAGGCCTTTTGCAGGGCCTGCATGGCCGGGCTAAAGGGCGCGTGCCAGGGGGAAAGGGGTTCCTTGGTGCCCCGGTCCCGAACCAGCTCCAAGGCGTAAAAGGCCCCAAGCCCCCGGACATCCCCCACCACGGGATGCCGGTCCTTTAGGGCCTTCAGGCTTTCCTGGAAGAAACCCTCCATGGCCAAAACCCGCTCAAAGAGGCCTTCCTCCCGGTAGGCCTCGAGGGCGGCCAACCCCGCCGCCACCGCCAAGGGATGACCAGAGTAGGTGTGCCCTGTGGGCAAGGGATTCTCGTCAAAGTAGCGGGCCAGGGTCTCCCGCACGAGCACCCCTCCTAAGGGCACATAGGCGGAGGTGACCCCCTTGGCGAAGGTGATGAGGTCGGGGACCACGCCAAACCGCAGGGCGGCAAAGGCTGCCCCCAGGCGCCCAAAGCCGGTCATCACCTCGTCAAAGACCAGAAGAATGCCATGCCGATCGCAAAGGGTCCGCACCCCCTCGAGGTACCCTTCCGGGTAGACGATGACGCCATTGGAGCCCACCACGGGCTCTAAGAAGATGGCCGCCACCCGCTTGGGATCCTCGTGGAGGAGAACCCTCTCCAGGTGGTCCAGGGCCCGGGCGGTTTCCTCCTTGGGGTCTTCCGTGTAAAAGGGGCTCCGGTAGGGATAGGGGGCGAAGAAGTGGACCACCCCGGGGGCGTTGCCTGGCTCAGAGGGCCAGCGGCGGTTTTCCCCGGTAAGGCTGGCGGAGGCGTGGGTGGCCCCGTGGAAGGACCGGTAGGCGGCAAGGACCTTGAAGCGGCCCGTGAGGTGGCGCACGAACTTCAGGGCGTCCTCATTGGCCTCGGTGCCCGAGGGGGCGAAGAAAACCCTGGCCCCTTCGGGCCAGGGGGAGAGGTCGGACAAGGCCTTGGCAAGAAGGGCCCGCTTATCGTGGAAAAAGCTAGGGGCCGCATAGGCCAGGGTGGCCGCCTGCTCGGCAATGGCCCGCACCAGCCTAGGGTGGCCATGGCCCAGGTTCAAGGCCACCAGGCCGCTGGAAAGGTCCAGGTAGCGCCGCCCCTCCTCGTCGTACAGCCAGACTCCCTCACCCCGCACCACCAAGGGGGGGTCAAGGGGAGCCTGGGCCACCCAGGGGGTAAGGACGTGCTTCTTGTGGAGGGCTTTTAGGCTCATTTCCCCCTGAGTATACCGTGCCCCTTCATAAGCCAGTGGGCGGCCCAAGGGGGCTTGCGGCTATAACGATAATAGTTTATCATTACCTTATGTCACGGTTAGCCCTGCTGTTCCTCCTCTTTTCCCCTGCCTGGGCCCAGGTGCAGGTGGTGGCCACCACCCCCCTTCTGGCCGACCTGGTGTCCCAGGTGGGGGGGAACCGGGTCAAGGTGGAAAGCGTGGTCCCCCCAGGGGCCGACCCCCACACCTTTGAACCTACTCCCAGTACCGCCAAAAACCTAGCCCGAAGCCGCCTTCTCTTCGCCAATGGCCTGGGCCTCGAGGCCTTCTTGCCCAAGCTGCAAAGCCTTCTCCCCCAAGGCGCCCGGGTGGTGAAGCTGGCGGAAGGGCAACCCGGCCTCATCTGCCAGGAGGAACACCAAGAGGAAAGCCCGGAGGAACAGGGGCACGCCCACGGCCCCTGCAACCCCCACCTGTGGCTCGACCCCACCTATGCCCTGCGCTATGCCGAGCGCATCGCCCAGGAACTCTCCCAGCTGGACCCCAAAGGAAAGGCCCTCTACCAGACCAACCTAAAGCGCCTTAAGGCGGAGGTGGAAAGGCGGGATAAGGCCTTCCAAGCCTGCAACCTAAAGGGCCTCAAGGTGGTCACCCAGCACGATGCCTTCGCCTACTTTGCCCATCGCTATGGCATCCAGGTGGTGGGAAGCCTCACCGCCTCGGGGGTGCAGGAGGCGGGAAGCCGCACCTTCCTCACGCTCCTGGAGCGAGCGCGCCGGGAGGGGGTAAAGCTGGTCCTGGCTGAACCCCAGTTCCAGGGAACCGCCCTCAAGGCCCTGGCTGAGGCCCTGGGAGCCCGCATCGTCGTCCTCTATACCGACACCCTGGACCGAAGGGTGCCCACCTATCTGGATCTACTGGACCATAACCTCAAAGCCCTATGCCCATAATGGAGGCATGGGGTTTAAAGAAGTCTTCGGTACCCTGCCCGAGGCCAGCGCCCAGGCCCCGGGGCGGGTGAATCTCTTGGGGGAACACACCGACTATCAGGAGGGCTACGTCCTTCCCACCCCCCTCCCCTACTTCACCCAAGTGGAGGCCGCCAAAGGGGAGGGCCGGGTAGAGGCCTACAGCGAGGAGCTCAAGGAGCTCAGGGCCCGGCCTTTGGAAAGCCCGGCCCAGGGGGACTTTCTGGACTACCTCCTGGGGGTGGTCTGGGCCCTGAGGGAGGCGGGGTACGAGGTTCCCGGGGCTCGCTTTTACGTGCGGAGCAGGGTACCCATAGGGGCGGGGCTTTCCAGCTCCGCGGCCCTCGAGGTGGCGGCGCTAAAGGCCCTGCGCCTCCTCTACCGCCTACCCCTTTCCGACAAGGAAATCGCCCTTCTGGGCCAGAAGGCGGAGGTGGAGTACGTGGGGGTGCGCTGCGGCATCATGGACCAGATGGCCGCCAGCCTGGGCGAGGTGGGCAAGGCCCTCTTCCTGGACACCCGGACCTTGGAACACGAGAACCTACCCCTTCCTCCAAGAAGCCGGGTGGCGGTCCTAGACCTGGGCTTAAAGCGGCGCCTGGCCAGCGCCGGGTACAACGAAAGGCGCAAGGAAGCGGAGGAGGCAGCCAGGCGGCTTGGGGTGCGAAGCCTTAGGGACATCGGGGACCTTTGCCTGGTGGAGAGCCTTCCCTCCCCCTTGGACAAAAGGGCGCGGCACATCGTGGGAGAGAACCTCCGGGTGCTAAGGGGGGTAGAGGCCCTACGAAGAGGGGACGCCCGGGCCTTCGGCGAACTGATGGTGCAAAGCCATCGCTCCCTCTCCCAAGACTACGAGGTGAGCCTCCCGGAACTGGACACCCTGGTGGAGGAAGCCCTGAGGGCCGGGGCCTATGGGGCCAAGCTCACGGGGGCAGGGTTCGGCGGGGCGGTGGTGGCCCTGGTGCCCGAAGACCGCATGGAAGGTTTTCAAAACCACCTCCTCTCCCGTTTTCCCCATCTCCGCATCCTTTGACCGGCCCAGCCCCCTCGGCCAGGTAAGCTAAGGGCATGGAAAAGCCAAGCCTCCTCCCCCTCCTGGATGCCCGCCTTCCCCTAAGCGAGGAGAAGGTGGCCGAGGCGACCCGGCTGGCCGGGGTACCCCTGGCCCAGGCCTGGGGGGTGGTGCGCTACTACCCCAGGTACCGGGGCCTGCCCCAGGGGAGGCTCCTGGTGGACGATCCCGTGGCCCGGGCCCGGGGATTCGCCCGCCTCCTAGAGGAAGCCGACGGAACCCATCCTCCCTTGGGCCTCGAGGCCCTCTCCCCCATCCACGTGCGGGTGGAAGGGGAGAAACGCTATGTGGAATGGGAAGGCCGGCTCATCCCCTTTAAGGAGTTTCGCCTTCCCTTCGCCCTAGGGCATGGGAACCGGCTCCTTCCTCCCGAACCCATCCTGGAACTTGCCCAGTATGAGGCGTTGGGGGGGTTGGTGTTCTTGCGGAGGGCCCTGAAAAACCTCCTGGCCCCGGAGGCCATCCTCCGGGCTGTGGAGGAGGCTGGGCTCCTGGGCCGGGGAGGAGCCGCCTTTCCCGCCCACATCAAGATGCGGGCCGTGGCCCGGGGGGAACCCCCCAGGTATCTGGTGGTGAACGCCGACGAATCGGAACCGGGCAACTTCAAGGACCGCTTTCTCCTGGAGCACCATCCCTTCCTGGTTCTGGAGGGGACCCTTCTGGCCGCCTTGGCCATAGGGGCCAGCCGGGTCTTCCTCTACGTGCGGGATGAGTTAGAGGCTGCCATGCTGGGCCTGGAAAAGGCCATCGCCGAACTGCAGGAAGCCGGTCTCCTCCCCGTCCCCACCGAGGTCTTCCGCAGTGGAGGCCTTTATATCTGCGGCGAGGAAACCGCCCTTCTGGAGTCCATGGAGGGCAAAAGGGCCGAGCCCCGCCTAAAGCCCCCTTTTCCCGTGGAAAAAGGCCTGTGGGGAAGGCCCACCCTGGTGCAAAACGTGGAAACCCTGGCCAACCTGCCCCTGATCCTGAGGGAGGGCCCGGGAACCTGGCGCGAAAAGGAGCCCAAGCTTTTCTCCATCACTGGGGACGTGGCCAGACCGGGGCTTTACGAGCTTCCCCTGGGAACATCCTTGGAAGACGCCTTACGGAAAGCTGAAGGCGAGCCAGAGGCGCTGAAGGCCGTGCTCCTGGGCGGAGCCGCAGGGGTGTTTACCCGCGATTTCGCCTTCCCTTTGCGCTACAAGGGTAGGCTCCCCTTGGGAGCCGGCGCCATCGTGGCCTTCGGAAAGGAGGTGGACCTATGGGAAGTCCTTTTGGGCCTGGCCGAGTTTTTCCGGGAGGAGTCCTGTGGGAAGTGCTTCCCCTGTCCTTTGGGCACGGCGGTACAGGTGGAGATGGTGAGGCGGCGGGAAAGGAACCGGGACCTGGTTCACCACCTGGGACAGGCCCTCAAGGGAAGCCTGTGCGGCTTGGGCCAGTCCGCCTACTGGGCCTACCAAAGCCTGTTGGAGGTGGAAGGTGCGGCTTAAGGTGAACGGGCATGAGGCGGAGGTCCAGGAGGGAACCCTCCTCCTGGAGATCACGGATCCTCCCCACCTGTGCTACCATCCCCACGCGGAAACCCGGGGGCTTTGCCGCCTCTGCCTGGTGGAGGTGGATGGCCGCCTCCTTCCCGCCTGCACCACCCAGGCTCAGGAGGGCATGGAGGTGAGAACGGACACGGAGGACCTCCGAATCCTCCGCCGAACCCTCCTGGAATGGCTAGCCCTGACCACGGACCTGAGCCAGGCCCCCTCCCTTTTAGAGCTCCTGAAGGCCCATCAGGGCCGACCCCAACGTTGGGGCAGCGTATCCCTGAGCCGAAGGGAGCGGGAGCCCATCCGGGACAATCCCTTCTTCCTCAGGGACTACGCCAAGTGCGTGAACTGCCGCCGTTGCGTGGATGCCTGCGGGGACGGGATCATGGGGGTGTACGCCCTCACCCTGGAGGGAAAGGGCCTCATGGCCCACCCCACCACCCCCCTGGACCGGCCCCTTCCCGAAACCCCCTGCGTCTTCTGCGGCAACTGCGTCCAGGTTTGCCCCACAGGGGCCCTCAGGCCCTTGAGCATGGAGGTGTAGGATGCGCACCACGTGCCCTTACTGCGGCGTGGGTTGCCAGGTGGAGCCCGAGATCCAAGGGGGCCGCATCCTCCGGGTGCTCGCCCCCGACATCCCCCCTAACCACGGGGCTCTTTGCGTGAAAGGCCGCTTTGGCCTGGACTTTCCCTTCTCGGGAAAGCGCCTCCTCTACCCCATGGTGCGGGAAGACCGCCGCCAGGCCTTCCGCCGGGTTAGCTGGGACGAGGCCCTGGACTATACGGCAAGCAAGCTTCTCGCCGTGCTGAAAAGGCGAGGCCCCGAGGCCCTCGCCGTCTTCCCCTCCGCCAAGACCACCAACGAGGAGGTCTATCTTACGCAGAAACTGGCCCGCGCCCTCCTCTTTACCAACCACGTGGACCACTGCTCCAGGCTTTGCCACTCCTCCTCCACCGTGGCCCTTTCCCGTTCCCTGGGCGGGGCCAGCATGACCAATCCCATAGAGGACATCTGGAAAACCGATCTCTTCCTGGTGGTGGGCTCCAACACCACGGAAACCCACCCGGTCATCGCCGCCATGATCAAAAAAAGGGTCCGCCAAGGGGCCCAAATGATCGTGGTAGACCCCCGTTACACCGGCATGGCCGAGGCCGCCACCCTGTGGCTACGGATACGCCCGGGCACCGATCTTTTCCTCCTGAACGCCATGGCCCGCTATATCCTCGAGGAGGGGCTCTGGGACCAAGGGTACGTGGAGGAGCGCACCGAGGGCTTCGCCGAGTGGCAAGCCTCCTTGCTACCCTACACCCTGGAGGAAGCCGAGCGCATCACCTCTGTGGAAAAGGAGAAAATCGCCCTAGCCGCCCGGCTCTACGCCACCACGGAACGGGCCGGGGCCTACTGGGCCATGGGAGTCACCCAGCACACCAAAGGGACTGCCACCGCCCAGGCCCTGGTGAACCTGGCCCTTCTCACGGGCAATGTGGGGAAGGAGGGGGCGGGCCTGAACCCCTTAAGGGGACAGAACAACGTGCAGGGGGCAGGGGACATGGGAGCGCTGCCCGATGTCCTCCCCGGGTACCTGAAGGTGTCGGACCAAGCAGCAAGGAAACGCTTTGAGGCCCTCTGGGGGGTGGAGTTGAACCCCGAGCCGGGCCTACGCATGACCGAGGTCTTCGAGAGAATCCCCGAGGTGGAGGCCATCTACCTCATCGGGGAGGACCCTGTGACCAGCGAGCCCCATCAAGACCACCTGAAGGCCAAGCTGGAGGCCCTCCCCTTCCTTGTGGTGCAGGACATCCTGGAAAACGAGACCACTCCCTTTGCCCACGTGGTCCTGCCGGCGGCCAGCTTCCTGGAAAAAGACGGCACCTTCACCAACACCGACCGCAGGGTCCAGAGGATCCGGAAGTTGCTGGACCCCCCAGGGGAGGCCCGGCCCGATTGGTGGATCGTCCAGGAGCTGGGCAAGCGCCTGGCCCAGGCCTTGGGCCGTCCATGGACCCTCTACCCCGGCCCCGAGGCCATCTGGGAGGAGGTCCGCAGGGCCATTCCGGAGATAATGGGCGGGGTCACTTACCGCCGGCTGGAAAGCGAGGGCGTTCGCTGGCCCTGCCCCCAGGAGGACCATCCCGGCGAGGCGGTGCTTTTCCGAGAGCGCTTCAACACCCCCTCGGGGAAGGCCCGCTTCTTCCCCGTGCACTTCACCCCTCCGGCGGAAACCCCTTCGGAGGAGTACCCCTTTACCCTTTCCACCGGCCGGGTCCTCTTCCACTGGCACGGGGGCACCCTAAGCAGGAACAGCCAGCTCAAGGAAGCCTACCCCGAACTCAAGGTGGAGGTGAACCCCAAGGACGCCCAGAAACTGGGTATAGGGGATGGGGAGGTCATCCAGGTGGTAAGCCGCCGAGGCCGGATCCGGGCCCGGGCCTGGGTCACGGACCGCACCCCCGAAGGAGTGGTCTACGCTCCCTTCCACTTCGCCGAAGCCCCCGCCAACCGCCTCACCCTGGACGCTCTGGATCCCTTCAGCCGCATCCCCGAGTACAAGGTGGCGGCGGTGCGCCTGGAAAAGCTGGATTGAGAACCTTCCCCACGTTTCCTCAAGCGGTGGGGAAGGCGAAGCTTTCATAGCCCAGCTCGGCCACGGAGAACCAGCGGTACTGTTCGTTGCGGAAGGCCCAGTAAGCGGAATACACCTTGCGGTAGGTGGCGTCCTTGGCCGCCTGTTCCTCGTACAGGGCCCGGGCTTCCTCGAGGGCCTTCTTCATGATCTCCCCCGGCCAGCGGCGCAGGCGCACCCCCGCCTTGAGAAGGCGGTTCAGGGCCGGAGGGTTCTGGGCATCGTACTTGGCCATCATGGTGAGGTTGACCTCCGCCGCCGCCACCTGGAAGGCCTCCTGGAATTCCTTGGGAAGCCTCTGCCACTCCCTTTGCGAAACCAGGAAGGAAAGCTGGGCGCTGGGTTCCCAGAAGGAGGGGTAGTAGTAGTAGCGGGCCACCTTGTAAAAGCCCAGCTTCTCGTCGTCGTAGGGGCCGGAGAACTCAGTGGCGTCGATGGTACCCCGCTCCAGGGCCGGGTAGATATCCCCAGCGGCCAGGGTCTGGGGCACCACCCCAAGCCGCCCCATCACCAGTCCCCCAAGGCCAGGGATGCGCATCCGCAGGCCCTTAAGGTCCGCCACACTCTTGATCTCCTTGCGGAACCATCCTCCCATCTGGGCCCCGGTGTTTCCCCCAGGGAACTGGATCACCCCGAAGTCGGCATAGACCGCGCGCAGGAGGTCCAAACCGCCGCCATACCGCATCCAGGCGTTGTGCTGCCGGTAGGTCATGCCAAAGGGCACGCCCCCGTCAAAGGCCAGGGTGGGGTTCTTGCCCACGTAGAAGGGGCCATAGGTGTGGCCTGCCTCCACGGTTCCCTGCTGGACCGCATCCAGCACCTGGCCCCCGGGAACGATCTCCCCCGCCTGGTAAACCCGGATCTGGAAGCGGTCGCCGGTGAGTTCCGCTACCCGCTTGGCCAAATCCTCGGCACCGCCATAGAGGGTATCCAGGCTCCTGGGATAGCTGGACACCAGCCGCCAGCGCACCTGCGGGGCGGCCTGGGCAAAGGCCCTGTAGGAAAGGCTTGCCGCTAGACCCACCCCCACCCCTTTGAGAAACTGCCTCCGCCTCATGCCTTCCTCCTTTTCGCGTATATAAGTATACACCAGCCCGCCCCAGGCTATTCAGGCCGTCCGAAGGCCCATTACCCTTCTTCCCGGACCAACAGCCGGTCCACCTGGGCCAACAGGGTCTGGGTTTCAAAGGGTTTGCCCAGGAAGGCTTGCGCCCCTGCCTCGAGGGCCTCCCGCCGGCTTTTCTCGGAAACGCTGGCGGAAAGGGCCAGAATAGGAGTGGAAAGACCCAAGGCCCGCATCCTCTGGATCACCTCAAGGCCAGATACCCCGGGCATCACCAGATCGCACACCACGAGATCGTAGGGTTCGGAAAGCTTGTCCAAGGCCGCCTGGCCGGAAGAGGCCCAGTCCACCTGGTGCCCGGCCCGCTCGAGAATGCGGCGCACCATGTGGGCCACCAAGGGTTCGTCCTCAACCAGAAGGATGCGGGCCATACAAGGGTAGGATAACCCGAAAGAGGCTTCCTTTGCCCTCCTCGCTTTCCACCTCAATCCGGCCCCCGTGGGCCTCCACGATGTGCTTGGAAATGAAAAGGCCAAGCCCCGTGCCCGAAACCCCCCGGGTCTGGGCATTCTTGGCCCGGGCGTAGCGCTGGAAAAGCCTGGGAAGCTCCTCCTTGGGGATGCCAGGGCCCGTATCCTCCACCTCCAGGACCACCCTGTCCCCTTCCTGCCGGGCCCGAAGGTAGACCCGCCCGCCCGGCGGGGTGAACTTGAAGGCGTTGGAAAGCAGGTTGCCCACCACCTGAACCACCCGGTCGGGGTCCGCCTCCAAAAGGGGAAGCTCCTCCAAAGCCACCTGGAACTCCACCCCGGAAAGCCGCGCCACGCCTTGGAAGCTCCTGGCCAAGTCCTGAAGAAGGGGCCTCAGGTTCACGGGTCTTCGGCTCACCTCAAAGCGGCCGGCCTCGAGGCGGCTCGTGTCCAGGAGGTTATCCACCATGGTCTTGAGCCGGAAGGCGCTTTCCAGGATGAGGTCCACCGACTCCTGGGCCGAGGGGGAAAGCCCCTCCTCCCGAAGAAGCTCGGCCAGGCCCATGATCACCGCCAAAGGAGTGCGGAGCTCGTGGCTTACGGCGGCGATAAACTCCCCCTTAAGGCGCTCTGCCTCCAGCCTGGGACGCAGGTCGTGCAGGTCCACCACTACCCCCTGCACCCGGGGGTCAGCCAGGAGGTTCCGCCCCCAGGCCTCCACGGAAATCGGGGTGCCGTCCGCGCGAAGGACCCGGAACTCCCCGGTACGCACTTCCCCCGGGTGGCTCAAAAGCTCGCGGAACAAGGCCTCCGCCAACCCCCGGTCCTCGGGGTGAACGAAGTCCAGAGCCCTCAAGGGAGCCTTTTTGTACCCCTCGGGGTCATAGCCCAGCACCGGGCGCACGCTGGCGCTCACATAACGGATAAGCCCTTCCCCATCCAGCACGTAGACCACGTCCTGGGAGTGCTCCAAAAGCGCCTTGAGGCGCTCCTCCTCGGCCTCCACCAGTTCCAAAAAGCGAGCCTTTTCCAGCACCAAAGCCAGCAGGGTCCCCACCTGAACCAGCCGGGAGAGGAGCTTCTCGGAAAAACGCCTCTCCCGCCGAAAGCCCAAAAGGAGTCCCCCCCGGAACCCCCCCGCCCGGAAGGGAACCACCAGGGCGCTCTTAAGGCCCAGCCTCTGCGCCACCCCGCAGTCCTGGGCCTCCAGGACCTCCGCCCCCAGGGGCTCTCCCCCCATCAGGGCTTTTTCCAGGAGGTTGGGCCGGGGAAGGGGCCCGGGAAGGGCGCAAGTGCTGTAAAGCACCCTTTGGCTACCCCCCTCCTCCGCCAAGAGCAACCCCTCATCCGCGTTGAAAAGAGCCTGTAGGCGCTTGACGATGGCCTCGGTCAAGGGAGCGAGGCCCGGTTGGCGCAAGGCTTCCTTGGCCAGGTCCACCAAGGTCTGGGTGAAGGCCACCTGCTCCCTCAGGGCCCGCTCCATGCGGGTGCGCTCGGTGATGTCGTGGAGGACCAAGACCCGCATCTCCCCCACCTGCTTTCCCCGGACGCTATACGTGGCCCCTCCCAGGCTAAACTCCAACCTTCCTCCTTCCAAGGCGGGCTCCAGGGCCGCGGGAAGGTCCTCGAGGGACACCGTGGACCCCACGGAAAGCGCCTGGCGGGCCTTCCCGTTGGCAAAACCCTCGGAACCGAAAAGCACCACCACCCCGTCGGGAAGCTCCTCCAGCACCTGGGAAAGCCGCCTGCGCTCCGCCGCCAGGGCCAAGGAAAGCTCCTTTTTTTCCCGGTAAAGCTGGGCATTCCTGAGGACTACCCCCGCCACGCCGGTGAGGAGCTCCACGTAGCGCACCTCCGCCTCATTCACCCCTGGTCCCCCAGGCCCGTGGTCCACGGCCACCGCCCCCAAGGCCTCCTCCTCGGCCAGGATGGGAACAAAGGCCACGCTGGGACCCATCTCCTGGGCCACATGCGGGGGCAGGCTCTCCCTTGCCAGAACCAGGGTCCTCCGCTCCCGCACCGCCTTGGCCAGGGGATCCGGGGAAGAAGCCAGGGACAGGCGGATGCGGCTGATGCCCTTCGTCCAGTAAAGGTCTTTTCCCCGCACCGTGAGGTAGCCCTCCAGGTAGTCCTTACCCTCCTCCCCCTTCACCAGGGCCACGGTCACCCGATAGAAACCGAACCGCTCGGAAAGGACGCGGGCCAGGGTCTCCAGCACCGCGCTGGGCTCGAGGACCTTGGCCACCTCCCGGGCCAAGGCGCTCACGTGGGATAGGGCCTCCGCGTGGCGGGAAAGCTCGGCCAAAGCCCGGTTTCGCTCCGAGAGGAGTTCGCCGTTTTTCAAGGCCAAGGCCGTAAGCTGGGCCAGAAGGGGCATCAAGGAAAGAAGGGACTGGGGCACCCCTTCCAGGCTCAACACCCCCTTGGGGGTAAACCGGCTGCAGGAGGGACAGACCAGGGCCCGGGTCTCCCGGGAGGCCTTGGGGCGCGCGCTGCACCGGCTCTCCGGATCCGACCAGCAAAACACCGTCTCCTCCCCCACCACCGGCAGAAGCCACTCCTGTCCTCGCTTCACGGGCCCCTCGGCGAAAAAAGCCTCCTGCACGGGCCCTTTTGCGTATAGGGGCAGGGCGATGGCGGAAACCGTGTAGTGGCGGCCCCGGCCCGAGGCCACCTCTCCCACCAGCTCCCGGGTTTCCCGGTGGTAGAGGAAGAGGGCTGCCCGCTCCACTCCTTCCTCCGTGGCCACCTCGAGGAGGTTGCGCAGAATTTGCGTGGGTTCCAAATCCTTCAACAACGCCCGCTGAAAGCGGCCTAGAACCTCTATTTGCCCTGCGAGTCGCATCTGCCTCCAATGGTAGCATGGGGGCGGGGTTGCAAGGGGAAGGGCAAAATCTTAGACTGGGTCAAAGAGCGGGCCTTAGGCCCCACCCCTGGCAGGCCGCCAAGGAGGAGGTTATGCCCATAGACTTCAGCCTCACCGAGGAACAACGGCAGCTCCAGGCCCTGGCCCGGCGCTTCGCCAAGGAGGTCATCCTCCCCGTGGCCCAGGAGTACGACGAGAAGGAAGAGGTGCCCTGGCCGGTCATAGAAAAGCTCCACGAGGTGGGTCTCCTGAACGCCATCATCCCCGAGGAGTATGGGGGGATGGGCCTCAAGATGCTGGACGAGGTCATCGTGGGGGAAGAGCTGGCCTACGCCTGCATGGGCATCTACACCATCCCCATGGCCAGCGATTTGGGGATCACTCCCGTGCTTCTAGCCGGCAATGAGGAGCAAAAGCGCCGCTTCCTCAAGCCCCTTACCGAGAAACCCGCCCTGGCCGCCTTCGCCCTCAGCGAGCCGGGAAATGGCTCGGATGCCGCCGCCCTTAAAACCAGGGCGGTACGCCAGGGGGATTACTACATCCTTAACGGCACCAAGATGTGGATCTCCAACGGGGGCGAGGCCGAGTGGGTGGTGGTCTTCGCCACCTTGAACCCCGAGCTGCGCCACAAGGGGGTGGTGGCCCTGGTGGTGGAAAAAGGCACCCCGGGCTTCAGCGCCGTGAAGATCCACGGGAAGATGGGGCAAAGGGCCTCGGGAACCTACGAGCTGGTGTTTGAGGAGGTCAAGGTGCCCGTGCAAAACCGCCTGGGGGAGGAGGGCGAGGGGTTCAAGATCGCCATGAACACCCTCAACAAAACCCGCATCCCCGTGGCGGCGGGAAGCGTGGGGGTGGCGCGAAGAGCCCTGGACGAGGCCAAAAAGTACGCCAAGGAACGAGAAGCCTTCGGCCAGCCCATCGCGGGCTTCCAGGCCATCCAGTTCAAGCTGGCGGACATGATGATCGGCATCGAAACTGCCCGCATGTACACCTACTATGCCGCCTGGCTCGCCGATCAGGGCCTGCCCCACGCCCACGCCAGCGCCATCGCCAAGGCCTACGCCTCGGAGATCGCCTTTGAAGCCGCCAACCAGGCCATCCAGATCCACGGCGGCTACGGGTACGTGCGGGAGTTCCCCGTGGAGAAACTCCTAAGGGACGTGAAGCTCAACCAGATCTACGAGGGCACCAACGAGATCCAAAGACTCATCATCGCCAGGCATCTCCTGGCGGAATAGGAGGTAAGGGATGAAGTTCGTGGCGGTCATCAGACAGGTACCGGACGGGGAAAGCAGGCTGAGGATCCAGGGGGACCGGGTGGACCTTTCCGGAGCCACCCTGATCCTGGACCAGATGGACGAGTATGGGGTGGAGGAAGCCCTTCGCCTAAAGGAGAAGCACGGGGGCGAGGCCATCGTGGTGGGCTTCGGCCCCGAGCGCGCCGAGGAGGCCATCCGCACCGCCTTGGCCATGGGGATGGACCGGGGCATCCACGTGGTTTACGAGGGCTACGCCGATCCCGTGACCGTGGCCGAGGCCCTGGCCCCCATCCTGCGGGAGGAATCCCCTACCCTCATCCTTACGGGCGGGCAGCAGGCCGACTGGGATAGCCAGGCCCTGGGCGGGGCTTTGGCGGAAGCCCTGGGCATGCCGGTGGTGGCCTGGACCACGGCCCTCGAGCTGGAAGGGGAAACCGCCAGGGCCAAGCATGACCTGGACGAGGGAGCGGAGTGGGTACGGGTGCGGCTTCCTGCGGTCTTCACCACGCAACAAGGCCTGAACGAGCCCCGCTACCCCACCCTGCCCGGCATCATGAAGGCCAAGAAGAAGGAGATCAAAAAGGTGGCCTTTCAGGGCGCAAGCCGGGTGGAAATCCTCCAGGAGAGCATCCAGGAGAAGACCCGGCTTCAGAAGATTCTGGACGGCAAGGATCCCGTGGCGGCGGCCGAGGAGCTGGTGCGGCTTCTCCACGAGGAAGCCAAGGTGATCTGAGGAGGCATCCATGATCCTGGTGGTTCTGGACCACGATGGAAACAAGTTGAGGAAGGCGAGCCTCGAGGCCCTGACCCGGGCCCGGAAGCTCTCTGAGGCCTTTGGAGAAGGGGTGGCCGGGGTGCTTTTGGCGGAGGGCCAAGCCCCCGTGGAAGAGGCCCGAGCCTACGTGGAAACCCTTTACGTGGCGGAGCTCGGTCCCTACACCGCTGAGAAGTGGGCGGCGGGGATCCTGGAAGCCGCCAAGGCCGGGGTAAAGGCCATCGTCGCCCCTTCTTCCCGGCAAAGCCGCACCTACATGGGCCGGGTGGCCTATGCCCTGAAGGCAGGGCTTCTGGAGGACACCCTGGAGTCCTGGGCGGAAGGAGGCGAGGTCTACGCCACCCGTTACGCCTACCTGAACCGGGTGACCCAGAAGGTGAAAACCGCTCCCCCAGTGGTCCTCACGGTGAAACCCAACACCACTCCCCTGGCGGAACCCCTGGGCCAGGCAGGCCAGGTGGTGGCGCTTCCCATCCCTCCGGTCCCCACCGTGGAGGTGCTGGAGAGGGTGCAGGAGGAGAAAAAGGGTGTCTCCCTCACCGAGGCAAACGTGGTGGTCACGGGAGGCCGGGGCATGGGTGGCCCCGAGGCCTTCAAGGAAGCGGAGGAGCTTGCTGCCCTCCTGGGCGGGGCTGTGGGAGCCACCCGGGCGGTGGTGGATGCCGGCTGGCGTCCCTATAGCGAACAGGTGGGCCAGACGGGGAAGACCGTGCAACCTTCCCTGTACATTGCCCTGGGAGTTTCCGGAGCGGTCCAGCACCTAGCGGGGATGAACAAGAGCAAGTACATCGTGGCGGTGAACAAGGACCCCGAGGCCCCCATCTTCAAGCACGCCGACTACGGCATCGTGGGGGATGTGCACCAGGTGCTCCCCGCCTTGATCCAGGCGGTCAAGAAACTTAAGGACTAGCTACGGCCAGGGGCAAAGGGCGGGCAGGGAAATCCCTGCCCGCCCGGAGCTTCAGTCCATCCCTACTCCTTCCTGGGCGGAGCTCCTTCGCTTTCCATACGCGAGACCTCGTGGTTCTCCTGTCCTGGTGATCCCTGCCCCTCGGCCCCTTCCTTTCCCCGGTTGCCGCGAAGAAGCTGCAACAGGAAGAAAAGGAGCACCGCCGCCACCACCACGCCCACCGCATAGGGCCAGGCGGGGGCGCTTGGGGCCTTTGGCACCTCGGGGAGGGAAAGAGGTGGGGACGGAGCCTTGAAGACCTCCTGTTCCAGCTTGCCCACCCGATCGCCCAAGGCCTTCAGGACTTGCTCCTGGGCCTGCACCCGACTCTCCAAGGCGGCCACCTGGCCCTCGAGGGCCCGGAGGCGGGCATAGCCCTGGTAGCTAGCCCAAACCACAAGAAGCGCCACCACCAGCAAAAGGACCAGGCTTAACCAGCGCTTCACTCCTCTCACCTCCTCTGCCGGGCCCCCTTACCGTGGAAGCAAACCCGGCTTCTTAGTATATCATGCGGCCAGTATGGCCGACAACGCCAAGCTTATCCTGGATGAGCTACTGGCTGAGCTGGAGGAAAGGCGGAAAAGGATCCTCCTGGGAGGGGGAGAGGAACGCATCCGCAAGCAGCACCAGCAGGGGAAGCTTACCGCCCGGGAGCGAATAGAATACCTTTTGGACCCGGGAAGCTTTGTGGAACTCATGCCCTTTGCCGAGCACCTGGAAACCGGTCTCATGGAGGGGGTTGAGGCTCCGGCGGATGGGGTGGTGACCGGCTACGGCACCATCGGGGGCCGTTTGGTCTTCGTCTTCAGCCAGGACTTCACCGTCTTGGGCGGCTCCTTAGGCAAGATGCATGGGCGCAAGATCGCCAGCCTCATGGACCTGGCGGCCAAGGTGGGGGCTCCCATTGTGGGCCTCAACGACTCCGCTGGGGCCCGCATCCAGGAGGGAGTGGATAGCCTCTCCGGGTACGGGGAGGTCTTCTACCGCAACGCCATCTACTCCGGGGTGGTGCCCCAGATCTCCGCCATCCTGGGGCCCTGCGCCGGGGGAGCCGTCTACAGCCCCGCCATGACCGACTTCATCCTCATGAGCCGGGGGACCAGCTACATGTTCATCACCGGCCCCGAGGTGATCAAGAGCGTGACCCGGGAGGAAGTGAGCTTTGAGGAGCTGGGCGGGGCGGACGTGCACATGGAGAAAAGCGGGGTGGCCCACCTCGAGGGCCGAAACGACCAGGAGGTCCTGGACCTCATCAAAAAGCTTCTCTCTTACCTGCCCCAAAACAGCCGGGAAAAGCCCCCGGTGGTGGAACCCAAGGACGATCCCCTCCGCCCCACCCCGGAGATCCTGGACATCGTCCATCCCGACGCCAAAAGGCCCTACAACATGCACCAAGTGATCCGCACGTTGCTGGACGATGGGGAGTTTTTGGAAATCCAGCCCGGCTTCGCCAGGAACATTATCGTGGGCCTGGGCCGGCTGGGCGGTTACCCCGTGGGGGTGGTGGCCAACAACCCCCGCTTCATGGCCGGGGCTTTGGACATCAACGCCTCCGACAAGGCCGCCCGCTTCATTCGCACCATGGATGCCTTCAACATCCCCATCCTCACCCTGGTGGATGTCACCGGGTTCCTGCCCGGGGTGGCCCAGGAGCACGGGGGGATCATCCGCCACGGGGCCAAGATGCTCTTTGCCTACGCCGAGGCCACGGTGCCCAAGATCACCCTCATCGCCCGCAAGGCCTACGGCGGAGCCTACCTGGCCATGAACTCCAAGGACATGGGGGCGGACGTGGTCCTGGCCTGGCCCACGGCGGCGGTGGCGGTGATGGGGGCCGAGGGAGCCGCCAACATCATCTACCGGCGGGAGATCCAGTCCTCCCCCAACCCCGAGGAAACCCGCCGCCGCAAGATCGAGGAGTACCGCCGCGCTTTTGACAACCCCTGGGTGGCCGCAGGGAGGGGGTACATCGACGACGTGATAGACCCCGCCCACACCCGCCGCATCCTCTACCAGCACCTGAGGATGCTCTGGGACAAGAAAGAGGAGCGCCCCTTCAAAAAGCACGACAATATCCCTCTTTAAGGCGTAGCGGCTACAATGGGGCTAAGCCATGACCCCAGTCTGGCTCAACCTTGCCTTGACCAGCGAGAAGGAAGCCCTGGCCGAGGCGCTTCAGGCCCGGGGATTCCAGGTGGGAACTCCTCCCCCACCGGTCCCGGCGGTGGTGCTCTTGCGAAACCGCGAGCAGGCCACGCGGGCCATCGGCCCCGGGCACTGTGGCGAGTAAGCCTCAAACCCTCCCCATAACCCCCGCCCCAGGGCGGAGGTTATGCTTATAAGCCGATGGATCTCTCCTCGTGGGGTGCCTTTAAACAGGAACTCACCAGCTGCACCCGCTGCCCCAGGCTGGTGGCCCACCGGGAGGAGGTGGGGCGGAAAAAGCGCCGGGCCTTCCGGGATTGGACCTACTGGGCCAGGCCCGTCCCCGGTTTCGGGGACCCCCAGGCACGCCTGGTTCTCTTCGGCCTGGCCCCTGGGGCCCATGGCTCCAACCGCACGGGCCGACCCTTCACCGGGGATGCTTCCGGGGCCTTCCTCTACCCCCTCCTCTACCAAGCGGGCCTCTCCAGCAAGCCAGAAAGCGAGCCCCACGACGACCTAAGGCTCTACGGAACCTACCTCACCGCCGCTGTGCGGTGTGCCCCCCCGGAGAACAAGCCCACCCGGGAAGAACTCCTGGCCTGTAGCGCCTGGACCCGGGTGGAGCTCGGGCTCCTTCGGGAGGCCAGGGTCTACCTGGCCTTGGGCCGGATCGCCCTCGAGGCCCTCCTGGGCCACTTCGGCATGAAGAAGTCCGCCCATCCCTTTTTCCACGGGGCCCACTACCTCCTGCCGGATGGCCGCCACCTCCTGGCCAGCTACCACGTTTCCCGACAGAACACCCAGACGGGCAGGCTCACCGGGGAGATGTTCCTGGAAATCCTGCTAAAGGCTAAAGGCCTCGCCGGCCTTTAAGCCAGGCGGTAAGCTGCGGGTAGGGGAGCACGTTGAGCACGCGCTCGGGCCCTATCCAGGCCCTCTGCGCCGTACCCACCGCTAGCTCCATGAAGCGCAGGTGCTCCGCCTGGTGGGCATCGGTGGAGAGGCTGATCCATAGGCCCATCCCATAGGCCATCCGGGCCAAGTCGTCGGGAAGGTCCATGCGGTCGTAATACCCATCGATCTCCACCGCCACGCCCCGTTCCTTGGCCTTTTTAAACACCGCCTCCCAATCCGCCTCAACGGACGCCCGCCTCCCGATGAGCCGGGCCGTGGGGTGGGCCAGCACGTGCACGAAGGGGTTTTCCAGGGCGCGCAGGATCCTTTTGGTCTGCTCGGCCTTGGAAAGTTTAAAGTTTGAGTGGATGGAAACGAGCACCAGATCCAGCTCCCGCAGAACCCAGTCCGGATAGTCCAAGGAGCCATCGGGCCGGATGTCCACCTCGGCCCCCGCCAGCAGGTGGGGAGGACCATGGGTTTCGTTGAAGCGGCGGATGGCCTCTATGCGCTTCAGGGCCTCCTCGGGGGATGGACCTCCCGCCACCCGCACCGCCGGGGAGTGGTCGGTGACCCCCAGGTACTGGTAGCCCAGGGACTTGGCCGCCTGCCAGAGCTCCTCGAGGCTATTCTGCCCGTCGGAGTACGTGGAGTGGACCTGCAAGTCCCCCTTCACCTGGGAAAGCTCGAGAAGCCTGGGAAGCCTTCCCTCCAAGGCTGCCTCGATCTCCCCGTGGTCCTCCCGCAAGGCAGGGGGAATGAAGGGTAGCCCCAGGGTCTCGTAAACCCCTTCCTCCGTCTCCCCTGCCAGGCGCTCTTCGCCTCTATAAACCCCATACTCGGAAAGCTTCAAACCCTTTTCCTGGGCCAGGCTCCGAAGCCGGATGGAGTGTTCCTTGCTCCCGGTGAGGTACTGGAGCCCGGAGCCCCAACTCTCGGGCGGCACCACCCTCAGGTCCACCTGGAGGCCGTTTTTCAAAAACACCGTGGCCCGCTCCTTGCCCTGGGCGTACACCTCCTTCACCTGGGGAAGCCTCACGAACGCCTTCACCACCTCCTCGCTTCTTTCGCTGGCCACCAGGTAGTCCAGGTCCCCCACCGTGTCCTTATACCGCCTGGCGGACCCGCAAAGCTCCGCCTTCTCCACCCCGGGCAGATCCCGGATAGCAGCGAGGAGGTTCCGCGCCAAGGAAAGCACCGCCCCTAAGGGCCTGCGCTTACCCGCCACCTGTACCAAGCCCAGCCCCTCCCGGATCCTTTCCGCCCTTTTGGGGCCGAAACCCTTAAGGCGAAGCGGGTCTCCCCGATCCAGAGCTTCCTTTAGTTTTTCCAGGGAATCGATGCCTAGCTCGTCATAAAGCTGCCGGGCGGTCTTGGGCCCCACCCCGGGCACCTCCATCACCGCCAGAACCCCCTTTGGCACCCGCTCCGCAAGCTCCCGGTGCTTTCTCATCTCCCCGGTGGCGAGAAACTCCAAGATCTTTTCCGCCAGATCGGGCCCGATCCCGGGAAGGGCAAGAAGGGCCTCCTTTCCTCCTTTGGCCACCTCCTCAATGGGGGTATCCAGGTCATAGAGGGTTCGGGCTGCCTGGTAATAGGCCCGCACCCGAAAGGGGTTATCCCCCAGAAACTCGCTCATAAGCCCAATCTCCTCAAAGAGGCGGGCCAGCTCCTGGTTCCTCATGCCCTCACTATACGGGTATACTGGGCCTGCCCATGCCCCCACCGGACCGGTTCCGCAAGGCGGTGTTGGAGATGCTGAAGCAGGAGGGCCGGCCCCTCCACTATACCGAGGTGGGCCGCCGCCTGAAGGAAGCAGGGCTCTGGGCCGAGGTGAAGGAGCCGGAAAAGATCGCCAAGATCCGGCTTTCCGCCTTAGCCCGCTGGTCCAGAAGCCCGGTGGTGGCTCTGGGAAAGGGGTTTTACGCCCTCAGGGAAGAAGGCGATACGAGCCCAGAACCCTGAGGTAGTTGGCCCTTTCCAGGGCGGCAGGTTCCGCCACCTTCCGGTAGCTCATCACCCCCCGCATCTCCCCCACGCTTGCGTACTCCTTTTCCTCCATAAAGGCCTTGAGTTCCTCCAGTACGGTGCGGAAGTGCCCGGGCCCCTTTTCCAGGACGGCCGAGGTCATCATCACCACCTGGGCCCCGGCCAGAAACCCCTTGGCCGCCTCCTTCCCCGAATGCACACCCCCCGTCAGGGCCAGCTCCAGGCCGACCCGGCCGTAGAGGAGGGCGATCCAGTGGATGCGCAAAAGGGCCTCGTAGGGACGCGAAAGGCTTAAGGTAGGCACCACGGAAAGGGTCTCCAGGTCCAAGTCGGGCTGGTAGAAACGGTTGAAGAGGACCAGGGCCCGGGCCCCTGTGGCCTCCACCCCCTTGGCGAAGTGGGCGAAGGCGGTGAAGGCGTGCCCCACCTTGACCGCCACCGGTATCCGCACGCTTTCCACCACCGCCCGGATGGTATCCAGGTACATGGCCTCCACTTCCGCCCCGGAAAGGGCAGGGTCGGTGGGAATGTAGTAGAGGTTAAGCTCTATAGCGTCGGCCCCTGCCTCTTCCAGAAGCTGGGCGTACTCCACCCAGCCCCCCCGGCTGATGCCGTTCAAGCTGGCGATGATGGGGATGGAAACCCGTTCCTTGGCCCGGGCAAGAAGGTTTAGGTGGCGCTCAGGGGTCAGGCGGTACTCGTGGGCCCGGGGAAAGTAGGAAAGGGCCTCGGCGTAGCTTTCGTGGCCGTAGTGCAGGTAATGGTCCAGCATCTCCTCCTCGAGGGTCACCTGCTCCTCAAAGAGGGAGTGCATCACGATGGCCGCCGCCCCCCCGTCCTCCAGACGCAAAAATCCATCCAGCCGCTCCGTGAGGGGCGAGGCCGAAGCCACCAGAGGGTGCTCCAAGGCCAAGCCCAGGTACGTGGTCCTCAGGTCCATACCGCCCTCCTCAGCTCGCCACGGCCTCCTTGGAGGCCGCCATACGGGAAAGCCGCTCCCACCTGGCCCGCACCGCCTCCTCCGCCGCCTTGAGGAAAGCCTCGGCCTCCTCGGGGTGGGTCTGGAGGAGGAGGCGGTAACGGTTTTCGGCATAAAGGTACTCCCTCAAGGGGAGGGTGGGGGGTTTGGAGTCCAGGAAAAGGCCCTGGCCCGGGAGGTAGCGGAAAAGCGGCCAGTACCCGCTGCGCTCCGCCAGCCTCTGGTGGTCCAGGCCCTTGGCCATGTCGATGCCGTGGGCGATGCAGTGGCTGTAAGCGATGAGGAGGGCAGGGCCCCTATGGGCCTCCGCCTCGAGGAAGGCCTTCAGGGTATGGGCGTCGCTGGCCCCCATGGCCACCTGGGCCACGTAGACGTGCCCGTAGCTCATGGCCATGAAGGCCAGGTCCTTCTTAGGGGTGGGCTTGCCTGCCGCGGCGAACTTGGCCACCGCCCCCAGACCCGTGGCCTTGGAGGCCTGTCCCCCTGTGTTGGAGTAGACCTCGGTGTCCAGGACCAAAACCTTCACGTTGGCCCCGCTGGCGAGCACGTGGTCCAGGCCCCCGTAGCCGATATCGTAGGCCCAGCCATCCCCACCCACGATCCACACGGAATGGGGGATGAGGGCATCCGCCACCGCCGGGAGGTCCTTGGCCCTGGGATCCGCCAGGTCCTTGAGCTTTTCCCTTAGGAACGCCACATCCCGCCGCCTCTTCCCCACCTCCTCCGGCCCCGTTTCCGCAAGGAGCCTCTCCACCAGCTCCTCCCCCAGAACCTGCCGGAAATCCTTAAGCAACTCCCGGGCGTACTCCGCCTTCTTGTCCAAGGCTAGGCGCATGCCGAGGCCGAACTCGGCGTTGTCCTCGAAAAGGGAGTTGGCCCAGGCGGGACCCCGCCCCTCCTTGTTCTTGCTCCAGGGGGTGGTGGGAAGGTTTCCCCCGTAGATGGAGCTACACCCGGTGGCGTTGGCCACAATGAGGTGGTCGCCGAAGAGCTGGGTTAGGAGCCTCAGGTAAGGGGTTTCCCCGCACCCCGCGCAGGCCCCAGGGAAGTCGAACAAAGGCTCCAAAAGCTGCACATCCTTCACGGTGTGGAGCTTAAGGCCAGCCCTGGGGGTTTCCGGCAAGGAGAGGAAGAAGTCCCAGTGCCGGCTCATGGCCTCCCGAACCTCGAGGCGGGGTACCAGGTTCAAGGCCTTCCGGCTTGGGTTTTGCTTGTCCTTGGCAGGGCATACCTCCACGCAAAGGGAGCAACCTGTGCAGTCGTCGGGGCTGATGGCCAGGGTAAACTCCCCGTTGAGTTCCTTCCACATGGCCTTGCGGTGGGGGAAACCTTCAGGGGCCTGGGCCAAGGCCTCCTCCGGCACCACCTTGGCCCGGATCACCGCATGGGGGCAGACCAGGACGCACTTGCCGCACTGCACGCACACCTGGGGATCCCAGGTGGGGATAAACTCCGCGATGCCCCGCTTCTCGTACCTGGCCGTCCCCGTGGGGTAGGTTCCATCCGGGGGAAAGGCGGAAACCGGCAAGGCGTCGCCGAGCCCCAGGGCAATGGGCCCCAGCACCTCCCGCACGAAGGCAGGTGGGTGGTCCACCATAGGGGGCACCAGTTCCTTTTCCGAGGTGATCCTTCCGGGTATGGGCAGGGGCTCCACTGCCTCAAAACCCAGCTCCACCGCCTGGAAGTTCCTTTCCAGCACCGATCGGCCCCGTTTGCCGTAGCTTTTTTCGATGCCCTTCTTGATGCGGGCCTTGGCCTCCTCCTCGGGCAAGACCCCGGAAAGCTTGAAGAAGGCCGCCTGCATGATGGTGTTGATACGGCCAGGCAGGCCCACCCGCCTGGCCAGCTCGTAGGCGTTGACCACATAGACCTTGAGGTTCTTCCTGAGGATCTCCTCCTGGACAGGCCTGGGCAAACGGTCCCAAACCTCCTCCTTGGGGTAGGGGCTGTTGATAAGGACCGTGGCCCCTTCCTCCGCCACCTCCAGCATGGGAAGGCGTTCCAAAAAGCTCCACTGGTGGATGCCCACGAAGCTGGCCTTCTGCACCAGGTAGGGCTTGTTCAAAGGATTGGGCCCGAAGCGCAGGTGGCTTACCGTGCGGGAGCCCGACTTCTTGGAGTCGTAAACGAAGTAGCCCTGGGCGTAAAGGGGGGTCTCCTCCCCGATGATCTTGATGGTGTTCTTGTTGGCGCTCACGGTCCCGTCGGCCCCCAGGGCGAAGAAGACCGCCCGCACCGAGGCCGGGTCCTCAAAGTCCACCTGGGGGTAGGAAAGGCTCGTGCCGGTCACATCGTCCAGGATCCCCACGGTGAAGCCGTGCCGAGGCCTCTCCTTCTTGAGCTCCTCAAAGACCCCCAGGGCCATGGCCGGGGTGAACTCCTTGGAGGAAAGCCCGTACCTCCCTCCCACCAGGAGCGGAACCTCCCCACCCCGTAGGGCAAAGGCCGCCGCCACCTCCTGGAAGAGGGGCTCCCCCACGGCCCCGGGCTCCTTGCCCCGGTCCAGGACCGCCACCCTCTTCACGGTCGGGGGAAAGGAGGCGAGAAAGGCCTCCCCTTGGAAGGGGCGGTAGAGGCGAACCCGGACCATGCCTATCCTTTCGCCCCGCTTTAGCAGGTACTCCACCGCCTCCTCCACCGCCAAGGAAGCCGAGCCCATAACCACCACCACCCGCTCCGCCTCCGGGTGGCCGAAGTACTCGTAGGGGGCGTAGCGGCGCCCCGTCACCTGGGCAAAGTGCTCCATGGTTTCGGCCACCACCTGGGGTAAGCGCAGGTAGTAGGGGTTGATGGCCTCCCGGTTCTGGAAGTAGTGGTCGGGGTTCTGCGCGGTGCCGCGGATCACCGGGGCCTCGGGGGTCAGGGCACGCCGCCGGTAGGCCTCGAGGGCCCCGAAGGGAAAGAGGGCTTTAAGCTCCCGGTCGGAAAGGGGCACGATCTTCTGCACCTCGTGGGAGGTGCGGAAGCCATCCATGGCGTGAAGCACGGGCAGGCTTGCCTTCAGGGCGGTGATGTGGGCGACGGCCGCTAAGTCCTGGGCCGCCTGGACGGAGTCCGACACCAGGATGGCCCAGCCCGTGGGCCGTACCGCATAAAGGTCCTGGTGATCCCCAAAGATAGACAAGGCATGGGTGGCCAAGGCCCGGGCGGCCACGTGAATCACGCCTGGAAGGGCCTGGCCAGCGATCTTGTACATGTCGGGGATCATGAGGAGGAGGCCTTGGCTGGCGGTGAAGGTGGTGGCCAAGACGCCTTCCTGCAAGGCCCCGTGCAAGGCCCCCGCCGCTCCCCCCTCGGACTGCATCTCCACCACCCGGGGTACCAGTCCAAACAGATTGGGCTCCCCCTTGGCTGCCCACTCATCGGAAAGCTCCGCCATGGGGCTGGAAGGGGTGATGGGATAAATGGCGATCACCTCGCTTAAGCGGTAGGCCACCCGGGCCACCGCCTCGTTGCCGTCCACCGCGATGGGACGCATACGGCTCACCTCTTTCCCACCATAACGCCCCTCGGGGTGAAGAATGTCCCCCGTGGTGTACCCTGGGAGCATGCCCATCCGGTACATCCTGGCTGCGGTTTCCCTGCTGGCTGCCCTCCTTTTGGAAGGCTATAGGCCCTTTTTCTTGCTGCTTGCGGGGCTTGTCCTCCTGCTAGGCCGGCCAAAAACCTGTCCCCGGGCTTGACGGAAGTCATTCCGGAGGGGAAACTTTAGGGCGTGAGCACCTTTCAGGAAAACCTCGAAAAGCTTGCCGATCTGGCCATTCGCGTGGGGCTTAACCTGGAAAGGGGGCAAGAAGTCATCGCTACCGCCCCCATTGAGGCCGTGGACTTTGTCCGCCTCCTAGCGGAAAAAACATACCAGCACGGAGGGAGCCTCTTCACGGTCATCTACGGGGACAACGTGCTCTCCCGTAAGCGCCTTTCCCTGGCGCCGGAGGAAGGCTTGGACAAGGCTCCAGGCTGGCTCTACGAGGGTATGGCCAAGGCCTTCCGGGAGGGGGCCGCCCGGCTGGCGGTTTCCGGCAACGATCCCAAGGCCCTCGAGGGCCTTCCCCCGGATCGCATAGGACGGGCCCAACAGGCGCAGAGCGGGGCCTACAAGCCAGCCCTCGAGGCCATCACGGAGTTCGTCACCAACTGGACCATCGTCCCCTTCGCCCACCCCGGCTGGGCCAGGGCGGTCTTCCCGGATCTTCCCGAGCAGGAAGGTGTGGCCAGGCTCTGGCAGGCCATCTTTCAGGCTACCCGGGTGGACGGGCCGGACCCCGTGGCCGCCTGGGAGGCCCACAACCGAAGCCTCCGCGAAAAGGTGGCCTTTCTAAACGCCAAGCGCTTTGCCGCCCTCCACTTCCGGGGCCCGGGCACGGACCTGGTGGTGGGCCTGGCAGAGGGCCACCTCTGGCAAGGCGGGGCCACCCCCACCCAAAAGGGACGCATCTGCAACCCCAATCTGCCCACGGAGGAGGTCTTCACCGCCCCCCACCGGGAGCGGGTGGAGGGCGTGGTGCGCTCAACCCGGCCCCTGGCCCTGGGAGGCCAGTTGGTGGAGGGCCTCTGGGCCCGGTTTGAAGGGGGGTATGCGGTGGAGGTAGGGGCGGAAAAAGGCCAGGAGGTCCTCCTCAAGGTCCTCTCCACCGACGAGGGAGCCCGCAGGCTTGGAGAGGTGGCCCTGGTACCCGCCGACAACCCCATCGCCCAAACGGGTTTGGTCTTCTTCGACACCCTTTTTGACGAAAACGCCGCCAGTCACATCGCCTTCGGCCAGGCCTATGCGGAGAACCTGGAGGGCCGCCCCACCGGGGAGGAGTTCCGGAAGCGCGGGGCCAACGAAAGCCTGGTGCACATCGACTGGATGATCGGCTCGGGGGAGATGCAGGTGGATGGGATTTTGGAGGATGGTACCCGCGTGCCCCTCATGCGCGAGGGGCTTTGGGTGATCTNCGGGGGGGGACCCCCAAAAGGCCATAGGCTTTGCCTGGCAGGTGTGCCTTCCTTCCCCTCTAGGCCTCTTCCAGGGCCTCCCGGAACCAGGCCACCAGATCCTCAGGATCCTCCAGCCCCACGGAAACCCGCACCAGTCCCGGGGTAACCCCCGCCTGAAGCCTCCCCTCCTCCGAAAGGCGGCTATGGGTGGTGGTCCACGGATGCACCAAAAGGGTGCGGGCATCCCCCAGGTTGGCGGCCTTGGGTAAGGGGATGGCCTTGAGGAAGCGGCTTGCCGCCTCCTGGCTTCCCAGGTCCAGGGTGAGCATGGGCCCCCCCGAGGCCAGGTACTTCCGGGCCATAGGGTAGGCGGGGTCCTGGGGCAGGCCGGGATAACGAAGGGCCTTGACCTTCGGGTGACCTTGGAGGGCCTCGGCCAAGCTCAGGGCGGTTTCGCTCATCCGCCTCACCCTCAGGGCCACAGTCTCCAGGCCCTGGAAGAGAAGGTAGGCGTTGAAGGGGGAAAGGGCGATGCCCATAAGGGATAGCCCTAGGGTACGCACCCGCTCCGGATAACACCGGGGCCCCAAAGCCTCCCAGGGTACCTGGCCCCGGGCATCCTTCTCCAGGAACTGGGGAAAGTTGGACCAGATGCGGCTTTCCCTTACCACCACCGCCCCTCCCAGCACGGAGCCGTGGCCGCTTGCCCATTTGGTGAGGCTTTCCACCACCACGTGGGCCCCCCACTGGAGGGGCTTGGCCAGGGCACCGGCGGCGCCAAAGGTGTTGTCCACCACCAGGGCAATCCCCTTCTCCTCCGCCAAGGAGGCCAGGCCCTCGAGGTCCGGCACCACCAGGGCTGGGTTGGCCATGGTCTCCACGAAGATGGCCCGGGTCCTCTCCGTGAGCGCCTCCTGTACCCGGTCGGGCTCGGGCTCCACGTAGCGCACCCTTATGCCCACGGGGGCCAGGACCTGCTGGAAAAGGCCGATGGTCTGCCCAAAAAGCCCCTTGGCCGCCACCACCTCATCCCCCGGGCGGAGGAGGGAAAAGAGGGCGGCAAAGGTGGCCGCCTGGCCCGAGGCGAAGACCAAGGCCTCCATGCCCCCTTCCAGGGCCTTTAACCGTTCCTCCAGGGCCTTGCCGGTGGGGTCCTTCTGCCGGGCGTAAACGTAGCCCTCCCCGGTAGCAAACCGCTCCGCCCCTTCCTCCAGGGTCCGAAAGCCGTAGGCGGCCACCGCGTAGATGGGAAGCCCCACCGCCCCATGGGGATCCTGGGGCAGACCGGAAAGCACCGCCAGGGTCTCGTACTCCATGCCCTTTAGTCTACCTCCCCTCTAGGCCTCACTTTTTTCCAAGACCCGCTCGGCTAGGCGTTCGCCCGCCTCCAAGAGGGGGTGGAATACCACGTCCACCCCCGCCCCCTTCAGGGGGGCATCCTCCTCCGGACTGTAACTCACCGCCCCACCACGCCTGCAAAGCCCTTGGCCCGCAAGGCCCTGGCGGCGGAAAGCCGGGCCTCGAGGTCCGGAAGACAAAGGAGGACACCCCGTATCCCGCTCAGGTCCAGCCCCTCCCAAAGGGCCGGGTCCTCTGCATCCCCATAGAGCACCCGCCGACCCTTGGCCGTATGGTATTCCACCTTGGCAGGGTCGCTGTCCAAACCAAGGACCCCTTCCCCCTTCTCCGCCAGGAAGCGATAGGCTGCCGCCCCCATTCACCCCATTCCCACCACCAGCCACCTCGCCCCAAGAGCCCCTTGCGGCTCCTCGTCGGGGTGCAGCCCCGGCCGCTCCCACTTCCCAAGCCAAGGCCTCACCCTTTCGTAAAGCAAGTGCGCCTTTTGCAGCACCGGGGCCCCCAAAAGAAGAGAGCCCCCCACCGCCAAGGCCACCGCTCCCACACCCTCGGGGGTCATATGCCCTAACCCCTGGAGTATTCCCGCCGCCACCAAACCAAACTCCGAATACGTACCCAAGCCCACGCCCACCAAAAAGGCGGTCCGGGCCCTAAAACCCTGGCGGACCAGGGGAAAGAAGAGAAAAACTGGCTTCAAAAGCAAAAGGAGCAAGAGGATCAGTCCCACAAAAACCCCGTCGGGCCCCACGGCTAAGCCAGCCCGCAGGAAGAAGGCCAGAAGAAGTGTTTCCCTCAAGGCCCAAAGCCTTTCCGCCACCTCCCCTACCCCCGGGTAGCGGGATAGCCCTAAGCCCATGAAAAGGGCCCCCAGGGGTTCCGGGGCCTGAAGAAAGTGGGCCAGCTCCGCCCCCAACAAGGCCAGGGTTACTCCAAAAAGCAGCTTCAGTTCTGGGCTCAGGGCCAGATGGAAAAGGCGGGCCAACAGGGGCCGCAACAAGGGGAAGGCTAGAACCAAGAACCCCGAGGGCCCTACCCCTTGGAACCCCGCAAGGATGAGGAGAGCCAGGGACACCACATCCAAAAGAACCGAGATCCCCAGAGCCAGCTGCCCGTACAAAGCGGAAAGCTCTCCTTTACCCTGAAGCACCCGAGCCAGAATCACGGTGCTGGGGTTAATAAGGGCCACGGCCAATACCAAAAGGGCCAGAAGGTTCTGCCCGAGGCCCAGGGCGTAAAGGGCTGCCATGAAAACCGGAAGCAAAAGGAGCTGGAAAATCCCGGTAGCCCAAATCTCCCTACGAATTAGGCGTTCTGTACGCAGGCCCAGACCCACAGTAAAAAGCAAGAGGTAGACGCCGAGATCTTTGAAGAAGTCCAAAAGGGGATCCCCGGAAAAGCCCAGGAGCCTCAACGCCATCCCGACACCGAGGTAACCCAGGAACACCGGCAACCCCAGGCGCACCAATAGCACGCCGGAAAGGTAGGTCAGCAGCAACACACCGGGGATCAAAAACCTCCTTGTACGGAAAGAAGGGGCAGAAACCCCCTTTGTTTCCCCAGTATAGTGTAAGATAAGGAGACCCCTCGTGGAAACCAGCTTCGCTATGCGCCGCAACCTAAGCGCAATCGCCCTTTTCCTGCTCTAGGAAGCCCTCTTGGCCCTCGGCTTCCTCCACCCCCTATAGGCTCCCCCACCCCACGAGGTCCTCCTGACCTTCATGGGCCTTTTGTGCTAAGGGAAGGTCTGGCCCCACCTCCAGGCCACCTTCACGGCAGCCCTGTTGGGCCTGGGGGCCGGCATCCTTCTCTGGGGAATCCTGGGTCTTTTGGCCGCCTTTAGCCCCTTGGCTAACGCACCAGGAGCACGGGGCAAGGGGCCTCCGCCAACACCTTCTGGCTTTGGCTTCCCATGAAGAGGCTGCCGATCGCCCCCAGGCCCCGGGTACCCATGACGATGAGGTCAGCCTGCTCCCCTATGGCGGCTTCCAGAATGGCCTCCGCTGGGCGTCCCTCGAGGAGAAGGGCATCTTCCCGGGGCACTCCCGTGAGGCCCACGGCCTCCACCAGGACTTTTTCCGCCCGCTCCAGCCGCCTTTTCAAGGCCTCCTGGAAGAAGGGCTCCCCCAGGTAGTCGGGGACAGGCTCATAGACATGAACCACCACCAGCCTGGCCCCATGGGCCTCGGCTTCCATCTTGGCTATCCTTGCCGCCCGCTTGGCATGGTCCGAACCGTCATAAGCCAGGAGGATGGTCTTGAACATGGCCTCAGCTTATCAGGCCTGGGCCCGTTTTTCCGAAGGAATTTCCACCTTACGTCCGCAACGGCAGGTATCCCCCTCGATCCGGAAAAGGGTGCCGTCCGCCTTGGGATACAGCCAAAGGGTGCCGCAGTCAGGGCAACGCACCTCCGCCACCAGGGAACGGATCTCCTCCGGGGAGAAGCGGTACACTTCCCCGCACCAGTGGCAGACCACCTCCGCACCCCCGTCCTCCACGATCATGTCCTCCCGTTCCTCCGGGGTGAAGAAGACCAGGGCCTCGAGGGCCTTATCCCGGTTGCAACGGCAGCGGAAGCGGGCGGGGATCTCGTTTAAAGGGTAACCCAGGGCCTTGAGATCCGTCCTTTCAAAACCCAGGCCAGCAAGAAGCCTCTCCAAAGCGGCTTCCAGGCCCTCCCGCAAGAGGGGGGTGATGCCGCTTAAACCCGAAAGGTTGGCCTCGAGGCGGGAAAGAACCTCCTCCGGGGTGTCCGGCATCACCTGGATGGCCACACCCCCCGCCACCTCCACCTCCCCTTCCCCCTTGACCCGCACCCCCAGGAGGACCGCGGAGGGGATCTGCTCTGATTGCCAGAGGTAGTGGGCCAGGTCCTCGGCGATCTCTCCGGAAACCAGGGGCACGGTGCTGGTGTAGACCTCCCCGTTCGGGAGGCTCCGGTCCACCCGCAACACCCCGACCCCGACAAGTTCCCCCACGTTGAGCTTCCCATCCTCCCGCAAGGGCGCCTCCGCCCTCGGGTTTCGCACATACCCCCGGACGTTTCCAGCCGCATCCGCCTCGGCCACGAGCCCGCCCAAGGGCCCCGTGCCCTCGATGCGCAGGGTTATCCGCTCCTTGGGGGTTTTCAGGAGAAGCTGGGCCAGGAGGAGCGCCCCGGTCATGGCCCGGCCCAGGGCGGCGGTGGCCGTGGGGGAAAGCCCGTGCCTCCTGCGGGCCTCCTCCACCACATCCGAGGTATCCGCCGCCACCACCCGCAGGTGGCCCTCCCCTGCCAAGCCCCTAAGGATCCTTCCCATACCCCGCCATTATGCCATGGGCCTATAATCCCCCATATGGGCCTGCGCATCTACGACACCTTGCAAAGGAGCAAAGTGGATTTCACCCCCGCCACCCCGGGGCACGTGGGGATCTACGTGTGCGGTCCTACCGTCTACTCCGATCCCCACTTGGGCCACGCCCGTGGGCCCGTCGTTTACGACGTCCTGCGCCGCTACTTCCTGCACATGGGCTACAAGGTGCGCTTCGTCTCCAACATCACCGACGTGGGCCACCTGACCGACGACGCCGATCAGGGGGAGGACAAGATCCTCAAGCGGGCCAAACTGGAACAGCTCGAGCCCATGGAGGTGGCGGAGAAGTACACCTGGAGCTACTTTGACGCCATGGCCGCCTTGAACGTCCTCCGCCCCTCCATCGCCCCCAGGGCCAGCGGCCACATCCCGGAGCAAATAGAGCTCACGGAAAGGCTCTTAAAGCTGGGCTTCGCCTACGAGCGCAAGGGTAGCGTCTACTTCCGCGTACGGGCCTTTCCCGAGTACGGGAGGCTTTCGGGAAAGCGCCTGGAGGAGCTAAGAGCCGGGGCCAGGGTGGAGGTGCGGGAGGAGAAGGAGGACCCTTTGGACTTCGCCCTCTGGAAGGCCGCCGAGCCTGGCCACCTCATGCGTTGGAAGAGCCCCTGGGGGGAAGGCTACCCCGGCTGGCACATCGAGTGCACCGCCATGAGCCTCAAGTACCTGGGGGAAGGGTTTGACATCCACGCCGGGGGCATAGACCTCCAGTTTCCCCACCACGAGTGCGAGATCGCCCAGGCAGAGGCCGCGGGCTACCGCTTCGCCCGCCACTGGATGCACCACAACCACGTGCTCCTGGAAGGGGAGAAAATGGCCAAGAGCACGGGGAACCTGGTCCCCCTCCACGACCTCCTTAAGGCCCACGAGCCCATGGCCCTCCGCTTCTACCTCCTGCAAACCCACTACCGGAGCCCCATGGACTTCACCTTTGAGGGCCTCGAGGCGGCCAAGCGGGGCTACACCCGCCTCCTCCAGGCCTACCGGGAGGTGCGGGAAAGGCGGCGCGCCGCGGCCCCCGGAACCACCCCCGAGTTGGAGCGGGCCTTGGACGCCTTGGAGCGGGCCTTCTTCCAGGCCCTGGAGGATGACCTGGGCACGCCCGAGGCCTTGGCCGCCTTCTTCTCTTTCCTCCCGGAGCTCCACCGGCTTCTGCCCGAGGCCAAGGCGGACACCCTGGAGCACGTCCAAAACGCCTTCCACACCCTCGGGGAAGGCATTCTGGGCCTTTTCCCGGAGCGGGTCCTGGAGGAGAGGGTATCGGGCCCCCTCTTGGAAGGCCTCATCGCCCTGCTTCTAGAGCTCCGCGAGGAGGCCCGGCGGGCCAAGGACTACGCCAAAAGCGACCTGATCAGGGAAAGGCTTAAAGCGTTAGGGGTTGTCGTGGAGGATACCAAGGAAGGCCCCAAGTGGCGGCTTTTGGTCTAAGTACCCCGCCGTGGCTTGCGCCACGGGGGGGACCCCAAAAGGACCATGGGCAAGCCGCCTTCGCCCCTGCCGATGGGGCAACCTTCGTGCATGGGCACTTAGCTCACCAAAGAAGGTCTACGGGATAGCGGGCGATCTCCCTGTCGCCAGAAACCAGGATGAGGTCTTCTTCCAAGGCCTGGGCGACCAGGATCCGGTCAAAGGGATCCCGGTGCAAAGGGGGTAAGGTGGCTACCCGAGACGCATGACGGTAGGTTACCGGAAGGGCCTGGAACCCGTTTTGCCTCAGCTCCCCCTCCACGAATCCCAAGAGATCGCCCTCCAACCGAAACCTCCCAAGGGAAAGCTTGATGGCCATCTCCCAGACGCTGGCCGCGCTCAGATATACCTGGGCCCCGGTGTCTTTGATGGAGGCTTCGGCCAACGGCGAAAGCCTAGGGTCTCCCAAAACCCAGTAGAGAAACACATGCGTATCCAGCAGAAGCCTCACCTTTCAAAGGCCGACAGGATCTCTTCCGGCAAAGGGGCATCAAAGTCGTCTGCTAGCCAGACCCTGCCCTTGGCGGTGCCCGGCTGGCGCTCCTTGGGCAAAGGGACCAAGCGGGCCACGGGCTTACCCCCCCGCATGAGCACCACCTCTTCCCCCGCCTCCACCAGGGCTAAAAGGCGGGAAAGGCGGGTCTTGGCCTCGTGGACGTTCACCTTGATCGGCATGCCCTTAACTTAGCTAAGTTAGTTGGTCAAGTCAAGCCCCACAAGGAACCCTGCCGGGGCTACGCCCCGGCAGGGAAAGGCCCTTTGCGCCTAACGGGGGATGGGGTAGCCTTCCGCCTCGAGGACCACCCCCGCCACCTCCCGCCTCAGGGCCACCAGGTCGGCGGGCTCGTGCTTGGTGAGCCTGCGGGCCGCGGAGTAGACCACCCGGGCCTCGTCCCCTTCCACCAGCCGGGGAAGCACGGAAAGCGCCCCCGCCTGGGCCCGGTCCAGGGCCTGGAGGAGGTAGAGCCGGGCCATGGGAAGGGCAACCCCGCCAAGCCTCCTGGCCCTCAGGAGGGCGCTTTCCGCGGCGTAAGCGTCGATCAGGATATCCGCCACCGCCCCCAGGACCTCCTGCTCCTCCTCCACCTTCTGCCCGTACTTCTGGGCCGCAAGGCCCGCCACCATCAGGGCCAGCTTCTTGAGCCCCGCCACCTGGTGGGCCTCGAGGTCCTCGGGCTCCTCAAAGGAGGGCTCCAGAAGCTCCTTTTGAAGCCGCATGGCCGCCTGGAAGAGGGGTAGCTGCCCCTTCAGGGCCCTTCTCAGGAGCATCCCGGGGATGAGGAGGCGGTTGATCTCGTTGGTGCCCTCAAAGATGCGGTTGATGCGGGCATCCCGGTAGGCCCGCTCGATGGGGTACTCCTGGGAGTAGCCGTAACCCCCGTGGATCTGCACCCCCTCGTCCACGACGTAGTCCAACACCTCGGACCCCAGCACCTTGATGATGCTGGCCTCCACCGCATACTCCTCGATCCCCGCCATCACCGCCTCAGGCCCCTTCTTGCCCTGAAGGGCCTCATCGATCAGGCCCACGGTGCGGTAGACGGCGCTTTCGGCGGCGTAGATGCGGCTTGCCATCTCCCCAAGCTTTGCCTGGATCAGCCCGAAGCTCCCGATGGGCCGGCCAAACTGGTGCCGCTCCTTGGCGTACTTGGCGGAAAGCTCCAGGGCCCTTTTGGCCCCGCCCACCGCCCCCGCCCCCAGCTTGTACCGGCCCACGTTGAGGACGTTGAAGGCGATCTTGTGCCCCTTGCCGATCTCCCCCAGGACGTTCTCCACGGGGACCTTCACGTCCTCGAGGATCACCTGGCGGGTGCTGGAGGCCTTGATGCCCATCTTCTTCTCCTCGGGGCCGAAGGAGAGCCCCGGGGTATCCCGCTCCACCAAGAAGGCGGTGAAGTGCTCCCCGTCCACCTTGGCGAAGACGGTGAAGAGCTGGGCAAAGCCGGCGTTACTGATCCACTGCTTGACCCCGTTCAGGACGTAGTGCCTGCCGTCCGCCGAAAGGGTGGCCCGGGTCTTGGCCGAAAGGGCATCCGAGCCCGAACCCGGCTCCGTGAGGCAGTAAGCGGCGATCCACTCCCCGCTGGCCAGCTTGGGGAGGTACTTCCGCTTCTGCTCCTCGGTGCCGAAGTAGACCAGGGGCAGGGTGCCAATGGAGGTGTGGGCCCCGTAGGTCACGGAAAAGCCCCCCGAGCCGGAAAGCTCCTCCGCCACCACCGTGGAGATCACCTTGGGCAGGTCCAGACCCCCGTACTCCTCGGGAACGTCTATGCCCAGAAGCCCAAGCTCCCCCGCCTTTTTCATGAGGGGCACGTTGAGCTCCAGCTCCCCGTGCTCCATGCGCTCCAGAAGGGGAAGTACCTCCTTCTCCACGAAGGTGCGGGTGGTGCGGGCGATCTCCTTGACGCTCTCGTCAAAGTCCTCGGGGGTGTAGACCCGCTCCGGTGCCTCCAAAAGCCAGCCGCCGCCCTTTTGCCAAAGCTTTTTCTCCTCGGTCATCTTGGCCTCCTTACGCCGGATACACCTCAAACACGCCCGCGGCCCCCATGCCGCCGCCGATGCACATGGTGACCAGGCCGTAGCCCCCGCCCCGCTTCCCCAGCTCGGCGATGAGCTGGGCGGTGAGCTTGGCCCCCGTGGCCCCCAAGGGGTGGCCCAGGGCGATGGCCCCGCCGTTCACGTTGGTCTTCTCCTCAGGCATCTCCAAGGCCCGCATCACCGCCAGCACCTGGGCGGCGAAGGCCTCGTTGAACTCGATGAGGCTGATCTGGTCCAGGCTCAGGCCTGCCCGCTCCAAGGCCTTGGGCACCGCCTTGATGGGGCCTATGCCCATCACGTCCGGCTCCACCCCGGCCACGGCGAAGCTGATGAAGCGGGCCAAGGGTTTCAGGCCCAGGGCCTCCGCCTTCTCCCGGCTCATGACCACCACCGCCGCCGCCCCGTCGGAATAGGGGCTGGCGTTCCCCGCGGTCACCGTGCCCCCCTTCTTGAAGGCGGGCCGGAGCTTGGCCAAAGCCTCCAGGGAGGTCTCGGGCCGCACGGTCTCGTCCCGCTCAAAAAGGCTCTCCTCCACCACCTTCTTGGTGCCCTGGTAGCGCACCTTGGGTACCCTTATGGGCACCACCTCGCTAAAGCGCCCCTCCGCCCAGGCCTTGGCCGCCCTTTGGTGGCTCCTAAGGGCCCAGCGGTCCTGGTCCTCCCGGCTGATGCCAAAGCGCTCCGCCACCCTTTCCGCGGTGAAGCCCATGCCGATGTAGGTGGAGTAGCCCTCCGGGCTCCACTCCGTGGGGGTGAGGTCGGGGTGGAGGCGGGTGTGGAAGCCCGACATGGGCACCTGGCTCATCATCTCCACGCCCCCGGCCAAAACCGCGTCCGCCATCCCGGTCATCACCGCCTGGGCGGCCATGGCAATGGTCTGAAGGCCGCTGGAGCAAAAGCGGTTGATGGTGGCCCCCGCCACCTCCACGGGAAAGCCCGCCCTTAAAAGGGCCAGCCGGGCGATGTTGAGCCCCTGGGCTGCCTCGGGCATGGCGCAACCCCAGAGGACGTCCTCCAGCTCCTTGGGGTCCAGGCCGATGCGCTCCACCGCCTGCCGCATCACCTGGGCCGAGAGGTCCACGGGATGCAAGGTGGCCAAGGCTCCATCCTTCTTGCCCCGGGCCACGGGGCTCCGCACTGCGCTGACGATTACCGCTTCCCGCATGGTTCCACCTCTTTAGTTCCTAAGGGGCTTGCCCGTCTTCAAGGTGTAGGCAATCCGCTCCTGGGTCTTACGGGTGCCGAGGAGCCTCAAGAAGGCCTCCCGTTCCAGGTCCAAAAGGTCCCACTCGGAAACCTCCCTAGGCGCCCCTTCCCCACCCGAGAGGACATAGGCGATCTCCAGACCGATCCGCATGTCGTGGTCCGTGATCTCCCCCGCCTCGCGGAAGGCCCAAACCGCGTAGCGCAGGTTGCCCAGGGCCTCGCTGCCCAACACGCGGATCCTTGGAGGGAGGGGCGGGCGGTAATCGGGGGCGAGCTCCAAAACCCGCCGCTTGGCGTCGGCGATGAGGAAGTCCCGGTTCATGCTGATCCGGTCCCGGTCGCGGAGGAAGCCCAGCTTCTTGGCCTCGAGGGCGCTGGTGGAGGTCTTGGCCAGGGCGATGAGGTTGAAGGCGCGCTTCACCCCCTCAAAGGGGTCGGCCTCCTCGTAGGGGGCAAGCTCCTGCGTGAAGCGGAGGAGCATCTCCTTGGTGCCACCCCCAGCTGGCAAAAGCCCCACCCCGGCCTCCACCAAGCCCATGTAGAGCTCAGCGTGGGCCTGAACCGCGTCCGCATGCAAGGTAAACTCCGCCCCACCTCCCAGGGTAAGGCCAAAGGGGGCCACCACCACGGGGAAGGGGGTATAGCGCAAGGACATGGAAGCCTTCTGGAACTGCCGCACCGCCAAGGCAAGCTCGTCCCAGTCCCCTTCCTGGGCCAGGGAGAGGATGAGGGCCAGGTTGGCCCCAGCGGAGAAAGCCCGCGGGTCCTCGTTGCCGATGATGAGGCCCAGGTAGCCCTTTTCCTCCGCGTATTCCAGGCTCTTCTGGAGCATGCGGATCACGCCCTCCCCGATGGCGTTCATCTTGGTGCGGAACTCCAAAAGGGCCACCCCGTCCCCGAGGTCGATGAGGGCCGCCTCCTTGCCCTCCAGGAGGGTCTTCCCCTCGGACTTGAGGGCTCTCAGGGAAACCACCCCCTCCCGCTTGGGCAAGGGGTGGTAGGCCCCGTCAAAGCCCAGGTAGGTGCCGTTCCGGTAGAAGGCCCCCTGGGCCTTGCCCAAAAGCTCGGGCTTGGGAAGGCCGTGCTCTGCGAAAAGGGCCTCGAGGCGCCCGTGGCCCAGGGCATCCATGTTCTTGAAGGGCCCTTCCTCCCAGCCGAAGCCCCACTCCAGGGCCTGGTCCACGGAGACCAGGTCGTAGGCGATCGCGGAAGCCTTCTCCAAGGTGTAGTGGGCGGTGCGGGCGAAAAGCTCCCTGAGGAAAGCCCCGTACTTGCCGGGAAGCTCCACCACCTTGGGAAGCCTTTCCGCCAGGGGCAGGTCCCGAAGGGCCTTAAGCTCCGGGAAGTCCACCTTGGCCCGGGGCACGTACTCCAGGGTGCGGTAATCCAGGGTGTAGATCTCCCCGTTTACCCGTTTGTAAAACCCCGCACCCGTCTTCTCCCCAAGCCGGCCTTCCGCCACCAGGCGCAGAACCCAGTCCGGCAGGGCGAAGTCCTCCCCGGTGGCCTGGGCCAGCTCCTCCGTAACCAGCTTCAGCACGTCCAGGCCCGTGAGGTCGGCGGTACGGAAGGTGGCGGAGTTGGGGCGGCCCAGAAGGGGCCCCGTGAGGGCATCCACCTCGTCGATGCTGAGGCCGTGCTTTTCCATAAGGCGCACCGCCTGCACCATACCGTAGACCCCAAGCCGGTTGGCGATAAAGCCCGGCGAATCCTTGGCCAGGACCGTACCCTTGCCCAGGATGCGCTCGCCGAAGCGGCGGATTTCCCCTAGTACCTCCGGGTCGGTTTCAGGGGTGGGGATCAGCTCCAAGAGGTGCAGGTAGCGGGGAGGGTTGAAGAAGTGGGTGCCGAGGAAGCGCCGTCGGAAGCTCTCCGAGCGCCCCTGCAGGAGCACCTGCATGGGGATGCCGCTGGTGTTGGAGCTCACGATGGCCGTGGGCTTGAGAATGGCCTCGAGGCGCTCATAGAGGGCCCGCTTAGGCTCCGGCTTCTCGATAATGGCCTCCACCACCCAGTCGCACTCAGCCAGCCTCCCCAGGTGGTCCTCGGTGTTGCCGATCTCCACGTAGCGGGCCAGGTCAGGGTCCATGAAGGCCGCAGGCTTCGCCTTCAAGGCCCTCTCCAGGCCCCGCTTGGCCACCTCGTCCCGGTCCTCCTTGCCGGGAATGTCCAGGAGGATCACGGGGATCCCGGCGCTGGCCACCAGGGCGGCGATGCCACTGCCCATGGTTCCCGCACCCACCACGCCTACCTTCTTAATCATGGCCACCTCCTTATACTGAGTCAAAGTTTACGCCAGTGCCCCTTGGCTGTCAAAGGGGGTCCTGGCCAACCCGATTGACGGGGGAATGACCTCGAGGTAGATTATAAGCGCTATGAATAATCCAAGTTGCTACCTAAGCGATTTTATCGGCGATGAGTCGCAGATTGTGGGCCAGGATGAAGGTGAAGACCTTTAAGACGAACCCCTCTGCGGTCACCGCATGAATACGCCGTGGGAAGGGCTGATGGAGCATGCCCCCCACCGTCTCCACCACCCTCCTGCCCAGGAGGGCCAGGTACTGCAGGTGAGGCACATACCGCTTGCTCCGGACCTTGCGGATGGGCATGGGCACCAGACCCTGGGCCTCCCTAAGTAGGTCCTCGTAGAAATAGCTCTCATACCCCCGGTCCAGGTACAGCTCCTTGCCCTCGGGGATGTCCAAGGGCAAAAGCAGAAGGGAGGTCAGGTCGTGAAAGCTCCCCGGGGTCAGGTTGGCCTCGCAGATGAACCGGCCGTCGTCCACCAAGAGGTGAAGCTTGTAGCCGTGGAAGAAGACCCGCCTGCTGGGGATGTAGCCCCGGTAGACCTCCCCTGGGGCCAGGCGGGA